>JAOAKH010000030.1 GCA_026413755.1 Acidilobaceae archaeon
TACTGAGCGTACCCTTCGTTTATTTAAAAACCTTATACCGCCCCTTATTCCAGACTGGCCACTAGAGTACATTAAGATGGTCCACAACGTCTCAGAAGAGCAGCTACAGCTCATCCCAGAGGAAGAAATCGAAAAGAGCAAATCCCGCGTAATTAAGGCATGTGAAGAAGTGTACGACCTCCGCCTTGCCGATGCAACGAACCTCAAGCTGCCCACACGTTATGCTGATGTGAAGGTTGCTGATATCGTAGAACGGAATATCAAAATCGAGGATGTGAATGAAGTCGATGGAGCTAATGCTATAAAGATGTTAGACTCTACATATGTCTACGAGGTCATTAAACAGGAAAGCATCAGGCTGCTCATGTTAGCAGGAGTAAGTGGGGAGAAAGCAGAGAGAATAGTAAGATGTGTGGCTGGTGAACGCAGTAAGGACGATGTATGTTAAAAACTCCCTCAGTAGCCGGGTCGTCTAGCGGCCAAGGATGCGGGGCTCTGGCCCCCGTGACCGGGGTTCGAATCCCCGCCCGGCTACCACTTCTTTTTCTTATCCTTCATCAGCTCTTGCTCTGCCAGCTTAGCAGTCAGCTTTTCTATCACTAATATTGAAGCCAGCGTTAGGAGCAATAGAAGTACGAGCAGTATTTCTAAGCTAGTAAGTAGCTGCTCTAGGGGCATAGATGCTCCCTACATCGTAAGAGAAATCTGTGCTTAAGTATTTAGCTTAAATGTCTAAAGAGTTAGTGACTCAGCTTTGCTTTTTCTCGCCGCTAGGCTTTTTCTTTGGCTTATTACTCTTCTTCATCTCTAGATTCGTTACCCTGATAGTCAGCTCCTCTAGCTTCTTTTTACTATCCTCTGCCGACTCAGCAACCTTATTCTTCAGCTCACCGATTTCCGACTTTAGGTTTTCTATCTCTGTAGCCTTAGCCTTGTGCATCCTATACATCAAGCTATCGAGATCCTTTACCTTTTCTTCCATCCTGCGATACAGAACAAAGATTACCACTAACAGCAGGAGCAGGATGATAGCTATTAAGATGGGGTTCGGACACTCCAGGTTAACCACTAGGGGCCTTAGCTGTTCCAGGGACACTTCGTTTCCCACGCTTATGAGAAAGATAAGTGCTTAAATATCTAATCACTAGAGGAGAATAAGAAAAAGAGAGAAAAAAAGAGGAATTGGGTTTAGAGGTAGGCTACGCCACTGAAGGCCTTCCTAATGCCTACCACTACCACGTGATGGCCTCCTGATCCAAATCTCTCCCCAAGGGTTATGGTGAAGTCGCCAGAGCCTCCCTTGAACTCCGATATGCTCACCTGCTTGCCGTTAACGGCCAGGTAATTTATCTCATCCATCTTAGAGGCGTCGATGTTCAAGCACCTGATCTGGTTGTTAGCCACGAACCAGCAAAGTGGCTCATCGTCTACAAAGTACCTTACCAGGCCGACACCTGCTA
>JAOAKH010000031.1 GCA_026413755.1 Acidilobaceae archaeon
GGGGGTGGAGAGAGGCGAGGGGCGTTGCAGAGCTGGCTAAAGCCATAGAGAGCCTCGCTAGGGAGCCCGTGGACGAGGAGCGGGTGAAGGGGCGCATAAACGAGGTAAAGGGAGTCGTGGAGGGCTTCGTGAGGACCTGCAGCTCCCTGCCGGGCTCCAGAAAGGTGGCAGAGGAGCTCTCCAATGCCCTCTACCGCCTCTACGGCTTCAGGGTCGCGGAGGCAAAGGACGAGGAGATAGTATATGCCCAGGCCGCCCTGGCCCTCCTCCTCTCCTCCCTCCTTTACGAATCCGTGAGGCCTCAGCATGGGCTGAGGCCGCTTAGGGAGCTAGTGAAGGAGAGGGGGCCCATAGCGGGCCTGAGAGAGGCAATGGAGAGGCTCAGGGAGGCGGGCTACTCGCTGCCTGCTGCCACGGTGCTGGAGGTGCTGTCCCCTCTGCCCCCCGCAGCTGCGGCTGCCGTGGAGAGGGTTATCGCGGAGGCTGAGAGGCTAGCGCAGGAGCCCCACCTCCTCTCGCACGACTTCGCCGGGAGGATATACCACACGATCACGGGAGATATAGCGCTCAGGAAGGGCTTCGCAACTTACTACACCGAGATACCCGCAGCCTACATGCTGGCATGGCTGGCAGCGAAGGAGGCCATGAGGGCAAGCGTGGAGAACATAAAGAGCGCCGAGGAGGCGAAGAGGGTTCTAGAGAGGGTAAAGAACGCGAAGGTGGTGGACTTCGCTTGCGGCAGCGGCACTTTGCTCACTGCGAGCTTCTACTCGCTCTCTAGGCTTGCGAGGGCCCTCTGCTTCCTTCACTCCCTCGACTGCAGAGAGGTAGAGAGGGCAATACTGGAGAACGTTTACGGCTTCGACGCGCTGAAATATGCTGCGCAGATCACCTCCATGAACCTCTCGCTCATGGCCTCCTCGCCGGCAAAGAACGTTTACACAGCATACTTTGGCTACATGGGCTCCAGGGGGGCGTGGCTTGGATCTCTTGAGCTGCTGGAGAACGGGGGGAGGGTAGGGGGCATACTCTGGTACATAGAGGAGGAGCTCCGCCGAGCCGTGACGGCAGCTTCCGTCGTGGATGTTAGCAAAGGGAGGGTGGAGATCCCGAGGGAGTTCGACATAGTGATCATGAACCCACCCTTCACCCGCGCTACCGGCAGGACTGAGCGCAGGTTTGCTGGCGAGGAGAGGGGCCTCTTCGGCTTCATAGGAGACGAGAGAGCTAGGAGCGCCCTGGTGAGCAGGTACAACGCCTGTCTCTTATACACATCTCCG
>JAOAKH010000032.1 GCA_026413755.1 Acidilobaceae archaeon
GTAGAGCTAGAGCCGGGCGACATGGTAGCCCTGAACGACCCCTACATAGCGGGGACTCACCTGAACGACGTCATGCTGCTTGCCCCCGTTTACGTGAAGGGCAAGCTGATCGGATACGTGGTGAACAAGGCCCACCACGTGGACGTGGGAGGGCCTGTGCCCGGCAGCATAAACCCAAACGCGAGGAGCGTGTACGAGGAGGGCTTCATACTGCCGCCCGTGAAAATAGTGAGGGGAAAGAGGGTGGAGGAGGACTTGGTTAGAGTGTTCGCGGAGAACAGCAAGACGCCGAGCACCGCCATAGGAGACCTACATGCGCAGATAGCTGCAAACGTCGTGGGGGCGAGGAGGGTGGAGGAGCTGGCACAAAGGTTCGGGCTGGAGGCCCTGCTGAGAGGCTGGGAGAGAGCTATAGAGTATGGGAGGCTCATGGCTCTCGCGGAGCTGAGGGGCCTTGAGGGCAAGGAGGCCAGCGCGGAGGACTACCTGGAGCTGCCGTCGGGGGACGTTAGGATAGCCGCCCGCGTTAAGGTGGAGGGGGGAGTTACGGTTGACTTCGCCGGCACCTCCCCTCAGCTGCCGTACCCTCTAAACGCCGTCTTCGGCGTGACCTTTGCTGCTACTGCCTTTGCGGTGAGGACGCTCATGAGAGATGACGTGCCCACAAACGAGGGCTTCTACAGCGTGCTGGAGGTAAGGGCTCCGGAGGGCTCGCTGCTTAACCCCAGGAAGCCCGCCCCCGTCTCTGGCGGAAACGTGGAGACAAGCCAGAGGGTCGCAGACGTGGTGCTGAGGGCTTTGGCAGAGATAGCTCCAGAGAGGGTGCCGGCTGCCGGCTCCGGCACGATGATGAACGTGATGCTGGGAGGGGAGTGGGAGAGGGGCTACTGGGCATACTACGAGACTATTGGAGGGGGAACCGGCGGGAGGCCCGGCAAGAGGGGCGTGAGCGGGGTGCACGTTAACATGACCAACACGCTAAACACCCCAATAGAGATGGCAGAGAGGAGCTACCCTCTGCTCTTCACGGCCTACAAGCTAAGGGAGGGGAGCGGGGGGAGAGGCAAGTTCCCCGGCGGCGACGGGATAGTGAGGGCGTTCAAGCTGCTACGGCCTGCCAGGCTCTCCCTCATGGCAGAGAGGTTCCGCAGAAGGCCATATGGGCTCTGGGGAGGGGAGCCGGGGAGGGAAGGGAGGGCGACCATAAGGAGGAGGTCTGGGGAGGCGCAGCTCATGCCAAGC
>JAOAKH010000033.1 GCA_026413755.1 Acidilobaceae archaeon
CGCGGAACCAGCATCAGGGAAGGGGGAGAGTTCTGGACTTTCATGTCTTCCCCCCTACTCCACTCTATGAAAACTTAATAATAGCCTTTAAGCTTTTTTCAACCTACAGGGCTCAGGACTAAGGTGAGAGGACTCAGAGAGGCTGTAAAATAAGTTTAGACTTTTCTCCATATCATCTTTAGACTTTTAGCCATCCAAAAGTCTAAAAACAAGAACTACCGATGTCGAGAACTCGAACTAAAGTAGCTCCTGAGTTGACTCGACCTCGTAGGAAATTTAGACTAAATGGAATTAAATTCCATATAGTCTAAATTTCTTATGACCTCGAGCTACTCCAAGCTACTTTAACTGTGTTAAACTGCCCCATCCTGGGGTTTATTGCCTCTATTCCCCCCTGCTCTCCCTCTAGCTCTCCCTATTCCTTCAGCCTCTTTCTCTCATCACCTCCTGCCCTGCTTCCCAATGTACTATACCTGTTGCCAGAGCTTATAAGAGGATCGCCTCCCCTATGAGCCCAGTTTCACTGATTGAGACGCTAAAGGGGGGTACGTGGCGCGGTCATGGTCTCAAGTTTGAGACTCCACATCAGCTTTCATGTAAAACTCCGGGGGGCCTGTTAAAGAGTTTTTTAATGAAAACTCCGACCTCGTCTTTATAGTTTCAGGCATATAGACTGAGGGGAAAAAGAAATGAGTAGAGGGTAGCAGGGGTTAGCAGTCTCCTCTCCTAATCCTCTCAGCGATAGCCCTAATTAGTTCCAGTTCCCTCATAAGCTGCCTCAGTTCTGCTATCCTTCCATCCCTCAGCTCACTATACCATCTCATAATGGCAGCTGAGTGCCTAAGCAGGCCCTCTGCAGTATCCTTAGAGTCGAAGAGAAAGAGCGAGGGATCGTACTTCAGGCTACGGGCTCTGGCAGTCCCCTCTAGCCTATTGAGCCAATCCCTATACCACTCTACTATGCCTTCGCTCGCTGCCCTAGCTTCAGCCCTGGAGCTCAAGGCCTCTCATCCCCCTTATGCCGTATTCAGCAGGCCAAGGTTAAATAGACAGTTGAATTATAAGTCATAATAGCCCTAGCTGTGCACATAGAAAGTAGGGGCGACATGGAGAAGGCCGGCAAAGGGAAAGCGAGCACGAGTACACTGAGTAAGGC
>JAOAKH010000034.1 GCA_026413755.1 Acidilobaceae archaeon
AGATGTGTATAAGAGACAGCTCCTCGACCTAACTAAGCCCTTGAACTCCTACTGGCTCCTCCTCGGCTTCCAGCCTGCCTCCAGGATTGCCTGGATGGCGCTCCTCTACGGCGTCTACGCTGCGGTGCTGATAGCCGAGCTGCTCTATGTGCTGAGGTACGAGCCGGTGAAGGAGGTGGTGAAGGGGCTAGCCACGGCCAAGCTAGTCATATCTCTAGCGCTGGTGATCGTCTCCCTCATGCTCTACCCGAACCTCGGCCAGGTCTTCGGAGTCATGACCTCTGTGCCGGGCTGGTTCGGGGCACACATGGGCCTCCTGTTCCTCATAGGCGCCTTCTACCTAGGGGCAGCGGGCCAGGCGCTGTTCCTCTACCCGTACATCAAGCACTACGGGAGCTTCTTTGCAGGCTTCTACGGCCGCATTATGATCATCTCCACAGCGCTGCTCACCGTAGCGATTGCCTGGATCTTCATAACTGCAAGCCACCTGCCTATAGCCTGGGTCAACTACGAGAAGGTGCTCTTCTCTGTGCCCTTCTGGCTCATCCAGGTGCTGCTGGGCATAGTGGGCGTGACGGCACTAGCCCTAGTAGCCATGTCGCGCGGTTACCTGCAGGCCCTCCCCCTCGCGTCGCTATTCGCTATAGCGGCCACAGCGTACATGTCATACTATATCATAGTCTCGCCGCAGATAGTCCTCCCCGAGGTGCTGGAGGGGCTGACGAGGGTGGCAGAATATCACATAGCTAGGGACGAGCTGATGGTGATCTTCGGCGCCACTCTCGTGGGCCTCGGCGCCTACTCTCTGGGCATGGGCATACTGCCGCTGGGCGCGGAGGAGAGGCCTAAGAGGCTCTTCATACTCAAGTAGCTTTTTACCCCCTCCTCCTTTTTCTACTCGGTCCCCCTTGAGGGCACGGGTCAAGATCAGGGTCTACGGGCTGGTGCAGGGGGTAGGCTTCAGGGCCTGGGTGCTGAAGAAGGCAAGGCTCCTGGGAGTAGATGGATACGTGAGGAACGAGGAGGACGGCAGCGTGCTCATAGAGGCGGAGGG
>JAOAKH010000035.1 GCA_026413755.1 Acidilobaceae archaeon
CATAGCTCCAGCCCTTGTTCATATGCTAGCTGCTGCTATCTTTGCCTTCCTAGGCTTTGAGATAGCCATAGCCGCCACTCTCGTCTATCTGCTCTACCAGTATTTAGATCACGCTTCTGGCTCTGAGTCGATTGAGGACACGCAGATTGACTTAGTAGAATGGTTAATAGGTTTGCTCATAGGATCTATATTGGTATCGATAGGGTGATAGAACAATGAGTGCAAGATTTGAGCTGCCAGCAGGGACGTACACAATAGAGGCCTCTAAACAGGGATATGAGACTAAGAGAGAAAGCGTATATGTATCTGCTGACACGGATAAAGAAATAACATTACAGCCATCAGGCCAGCAGCCACCTGAGCAGCCTATTAGTGGGAGGACCCTACTGATAGGAGCTATAGCTGCCGCGGGACTACTATTGTTAATGGCCTTACTGTTAAGAAGGGAAGGAAGAAGAGGAAGAAGATCAAGAAGGGAAGAAGAGGAAGAAGAGTAAACGCTGTCTCGTCCCCTACTTCTTTTTTTGTTTAAACTCCCTAACAGAATAGTTAAAAAGGCTATTAGTTATTAAATGACATGGGTGATGGTCTTGAGTGGCCAAGCATCTCAGCAGAATAATCCCATAATCAGAATTGATGGGATTACAATCACCGAGAGAGACTTGTTAGTGGCAGCTATTGCTGCGACTGGAGTTCTGGTGATCTATGCACTTCTGAAGGTGCTAATGAGGTAGATGTGTTCGACATCTTTATAAGCCCTCTCTACTAAACTATTTGTTGAGTGAGGAGCTTTGAGCGCTGAAGAAGCACGTGGTACGGGAGAAACAACGAACATTGGGGAACCAACAGGAACAGGAGAGTATTCAGCTCAGTCAGCTCCTAGTGAAGCTCCTCAGGCTGCTTCTAGCATTATTCCTAGTCTTGAAGTTAAGGTAGTCGACACAAAGAACCCTCCTGCTCCGATAGCTGATGCTACTGTGTCTGTTGTTCGGCTCTCCATTCCTCCCATACCTATAGGCTCACAAAAAACGGACCAGAACGGTATAGCAGTTTTCAGTCCTCTTCTGCCTGGCCTAT
>JAOAKH010000036.1 GCA_026413755.1 Acidilobaceae archaeon
AGGTAAGACACTGCTAGCAAAGGCAGTAGCTACAGAGAGTGGTGCTAACTTCATAGCAGTGAGGGGTCCTGAGGTCATGAGCAAGTGGGTAGGGGAGAGCGAGAAGCTGATCAGGGACATATTCAAGAAGGCCAGGCAGCATGCCCCGGCAATCGTCTTCTTTGATGAGATAGATGCAATAGCTTATGCAAGAGGCACGGAGGAGGGGAGTAAAGTGGTTGAGAGGATAGTGAGTCAGCTGCTAACGGAGATAGACTGGATCTCAGATCTCCAGAACGTGGTAGTGATGGCAGCCACTAACAGACCTGACATAATAGACCCAGCTCTCCTTAGGCCCGGAAGGCTAGGGAAGCTGATCTACGTGCCCCCGCCTGACGAGCCCGCAAGGCTTGAGATCTTGAGGATCCACACAAGAAAGACGCCGTTGGCAGATGACGTAGACCTGAGGGAGCTGGCGAGGATAACTGAAGGTTATACAGGGGCAGACCTGGTGGCAGTCCTTCAGGAGGCCACGATGATGGCCATAAGGGAGAGCATGAGATCCCCGATCATAGAGTGGGATTACATAGAGGAGGCGCTGAAGAAAGTAAGGCCCAGCGTCACAAAGCAGATGGAGGAGTTCTACATAAGGTGGCTAGAAACTGCGAGGCAGATGAGGACAGAGAAGAGAAGAGAGGCTGTCTCTTATACACATCT
>JAOAKH010000037.1 GCA_026413755.1 Acidilobaceae archaeon
GGTCCTCTGATATCAACATAGCTCCTACAATGCTAGCCTCCCTCTCCTACATGTTAGACAAGTGTCGAATGGTTTTCGCGAGTCCGTATATAGGGCTATGTCGAAGATTTTACATGATTCTTCACATGGCTAGCTGCGCACAGAGAAAACAGGCCATCATCAGACTCTTTCGACAAGTGTCGAATGGTTCTCGCGCGCCGGTATATAGGGCTATGTCGAAGATTTTACATGATTGTTCATGGTCTTTCCAACATGAGGGGGCTCACCTAGAGGGAAATGAGCTTGTCCTCCCC
>JAOAKH010000038.1 GCA_026413755.1 Acidilobaceae archaeon
GATGTGTATAAGAGACAGCTGGGGGCCTCCTCCTGCAGACGTGCTCCTCCGTGAGGTCCTTGTACAGCACTATGCAGCCGTTCTCTGCCACTATAGGGCCGTTCGTTCCCAGGTAGTAGGTGAGGCTAGCAACAACGGGCAGGCTGGAGCCGCTCACCAGCACCACCGTGAAGGCAGAGGTGAGGCTCCTCACCGCCTCTATGCCCTCGTGGCTCAGCTTGAGGTCGCGGGAGGACTCCGTTACGGTGCCGTCCACGTCCACTGCCACCAGCTTTATCTCCATGGGTCCTCGGGGCTAGGGGAGAGGCCAGTACCTATACATTTAAGCCCTAACTCGCTACCCGGGTGCAGGCCTTGATTTTGGGAGCCGTAGGAGGTCTGGTTAAGTTCTCAGCGGGCCTCCTGCTCGTGTATTACGTAGGAGTGTTTGCTTACGCAGCAAGGGAGCTAGGCAGGGCGAGGGAGAGGTCCCTTGCTGAAGGCACCGTAGAGGGGGCAGAAGGGGCGCTGATCGAGGGTATGAACAACCTCTACTCGTTCCTTGACTCCCACTTAATGACCATAATCTTGGTGAGTCTTGCATGGATAGCCGGGAGCCTCCTCCTAGCAAGGGACTGGGAGGTCGTTATGGCTAGATGGCCTTGGAGGGTTAAGGTCGCTTTCAGGGCCGCGGAGGTCCTGAGCACGCTCCTCGTCCTCCTGGCTATAGCATATACTGCAAGGCCCTTCTTGGGCCACATAGGGGGGCTCGAGGACCTCAAGAGAGCCCTCGAGGGGCTGGAGCTCGCCTGGGCCCTCCCCTTCCTCTTCGGAGCGCCGCTCGCCCTCCCCCTCGTGAGGGGGCTCCTCGTCCTACTCTACCCCGCTGGGGGGAGCAGGGTAGGGGCTTCCCTTTTCGTGCTGGGCGGGATGATATATGGGTACGGCGCGTTCGAGGTGTACCGTATGTTCAGGCCCTCCTATGAGTTGAGGGCAGAGATCTTGCAGGCCCTCTCTGGAGAGATCACGGAGCCGCAGCTCCTGGAACTCCTCAGCACCTTCCTGAGG
>JAOAKH010000039.1 GCA_026413755.1 Acidilobaceae archaeon
ATCCTGTACTGGGCCAGTATGTCTTTGAGGGCTATGTGGGCCCTGTTCGTTACCCCTATCACCACGTCAGGCCTGGCCTCGAGTATCTTCTCTACGCTAGGGTTAATGAAGCCCCCAATAATTATGATCTCATTCCTCTCCACCTTCTGCCTGATGACAGAGGGGAAGTTGGAGAACTGGTCCACGCCCACTACTCTGTCAAAAGCTCCTACGAAGAAGACGGTCTCAGTGGCGCTGGGGGCCAGCGTCACTATCCTCATGGGCCTCTTCATTATGGTTATCGTGTCCCCAGCTCCGTCCACTATCTTAGCTGGGAAGAGGAGCCTCTCGGCGAGCGAGTCTATCTCCTTCTTGAGCTCGTCTAGCCTCTTGACAGCCCTGTCAGTCTGCTCGAGGAGGCTCCTGTTTACAGCAGCTATGCTCGCCCTCATGATGCTCAGCTCTGCCCTCGCCCTCCCTACCTCCTCTGCCAGAGCTCTAAGCTCCGCTGCAGAGGCTGCCTTCTTGAGGCTCTCCTCTACCCCCTCTATCCTCTTCGAGAGCCGCTCTAGGCTGCTCGCGATGGCGTTCAGCTCCCTAGCCCTCTCGACGTCCTTTGCTGCCTCGCGCTGGAGCTCCTCCCTTAGGCTCTCCACCTCGCCGCTCAGCTGACGGAGGGACTGATAGAGGGCGCCGAAAGCTATGAGCACTATAAGCACCACGCCGGCTAGAGCTACGTATGCTGCCCTCTGAGCCAAACCTGGACACCGTGTCCAGCCCCTACACAAGCTTTTTAACGCTTCTCTACATATGGGTGACGATGACAGGCAAAGAGAGCTACGATAAGGGCATAACTTTCGAAGACACCGTGGAGCTCTGGCTTCAGGCGCAGGGGCTTAAATATGAGAGGAGGAAGAAGCTACAGACACCCATAGGCCTCGTGGTGATCGACTTCTTCGTAGAGTACGAGAAGGGGAGGGCGGTCGGAGAGGCAAAGAACCTCAGCAAGCCGGTAGACAGGGACATAGTTCTGAAGGCCT
>JAOAKH010000040.1 GCA_026413755.1 Acidilobaceae archaeon
GGCCCCTATATATACCCTTANGGCGCCCCTTCTTAGAGTCTAGGAGCTTCTCCAGAACATAGGCTTTAATGGCATCCAGGTTAGCTTCATAGTAGCCATAGCCCACCCTCTTCACTAGCCCAGTCTTCTCCAGCCTCCTGAGGGCCCTCATTACTTTCTTAGCTCTTTCTATGATGATCATTGACGGCCTGAAGCGCTTTAAGCCGTTAGCTAGGATGAAAGCTAACACTCTGTCCCTTAGCCTGCCCCTCCTGCCAAAAGTACCCTTATTGGGGATTAAAATATTTAAGCTCTGGCTTACATTCTTAGTCATGAACGCCACCTCCGATGTCACCTCCACGCCTCTCTGTGCCGCAGCGTGGGTCGGCTGGGCTGGGGGCCTGGGGCCTGCTCCTCTACCTTTTTAACAGCGTAGCTAGCAGTATCGCTTAGTTGTTCTATCTGCCAGAGCACCTCCCAGTCACCCAGCCTCTCAATATATTGCTAGAACTTAAAATTATAGTGTGAGGCTCGTTGATGGTCTCAAGAAGAAAACTAAAACGATGATGTTAGAGTTTTCGTTAAGAAACTCTTTAACAAGCCCCCCGGAGTTTTACATGAAAGCTTGATGATGAGTTTCAAGTTTGGGACCATCACTGCGCCACGTCCCCCCCCTTTAGCGTCTCATACTCTGAAACTGAACCCATGAAATATGATGTGCCTAGGAGCATATAGATCCAAGGGTTGAGTTGTTCAGAGGCTAAGAAACAGGTCGACTTAGTTATTGGGTATTCCCATTAGGCAGGGGCCTCATTTCTACGACCCTCTCTACAGCCTCATTTTCTATCTTTACTTCGAACAGCACTCCCTCATAGCCATTTTTCTTGAGGCTCACTATGTAAGTTCCCGGATTTAGCTCCTTAGTGTGCTCTTCATTGAACTTTGAATGATGAACAAGAGGCCCGTTCTTAACGTATATCTCGATCTCGACATCTGAGAGGGGGCTGTGGGTTGTAGAGTCTATTGCCCTAATCGTCAA
>JAOAKH010000003.1 GCA_026413755.1 Acidilobaceae archaeon
TGTGTATAAGAGACAGGTATAAGATAGAGAGGGACGTGATAGGGGGGGAGCTCAAGGTCTCAGAGCTCCCACGGTTGTGGGACGAAATGATGGAGGAGCTGCTGGGCATAACGCCCTCTAGCCACTCTGAAGGGGTCCTCCAGGACATACACTGGTCCATAACTAGCGTGGGTTACTTCCCCACATATACAATAGGCAACCTTCTGGCAGCCCAGCTAAAGTACGCGCTGGAGAAGGAGCTAGGACGCCTTGGGGAGCTAATCAGGGCCAGAAGGTTTGCAGACATCACTGAGTTCATGATGAAGAAGGTACACAGGTATGGTAGGCTCTACCCGCCGAAGGAGCTCGTGATGAGGAGCCTTGGGGAGCCGATTAGCCCAGAGTACTTCGTAAGGTACCTAGAGGAGAAGTATCTGAAGAGGGCCCTCGGCTAGTCCACAGGCTCCACAGGGGCTCCCGGCCTTAGCTCCCTTTTTGGGTCCAGCTGTAAGGGGATGGGCGTCCCCCTGTCCAAATGATCTACGAGGAGCTCTGCCAGCGCGGGTGCTATAGAGAAGCCCACGCCGTTAAAGGCCGTAAGAAGGTAGAGCCCTTCCTCGAGCTCGCCCACGAGAGGGAAGGAGTCGTTAGTTCCTATGCAAGGGGCAGACACATATCGTATTACCTCGTGCTCCCTCATAATGCCCCTCCTCATGGGCCTCTTTAGCACATCAATCAACATCTCTCTGTCGGGCCACAGGGCGTCCTCTGGAACTTCTGTAACCACGTTCGCCCCGTCCCCCACGGCTGTTGTGCCGTCGCGGGCGGCGTTGATATAGTAGTCGAGCACGTCGTCGATCACCATTACCTCCACCCTTGGGCTCTTGAGCCTAGCGGCCTGGCACTTGTAAATAGAGAGCCCGCTTATGTCCAAGGACTCCTTGGCCCAAGCACCGTTAGCCACTATCACCTCGCCCTCCACCCTCTCGCTCCCCACGACCACGCCTCCCTTCGCGAGCTTCCCCCAGCCTTTCACAAAGGAGACGCCGGCTTCTGCAGCCCGCCGCGTAAAAGAGTCTATGAGGGCCTTAACGTCGAGCCTAAAGGCCTCTGCCACGAGGACCTCCTCCCCGAATCTGTTCACGTCCCCGATCAGCTCCCTCGCCTTTTCCTCAGACCAGCCTGCCCTCAGGCCTCTCTCGGAGAGCCTCTCGGCGACCGCCTGCGCTAGCTCCCTGTCCTTAGTAAACCAAACGCTTTCCACCAACTCGAGCGCGCCCGTACCCTCGTATATCTCTGCCGTCCTGAGCGCCCACGAAAGGAAGGGCTCCCTCATGTGATAAGTAAGTATCCCCGAGGAGCTCCCCGCTACAAGGGAGGTGAGCTCTGGGAGGCCTACTAGGTATACCTTGTAGCCTCTCTCTGCAAGCATATACGACGCTGATAGCCCAGCTATGCCGGAACCCACGATCACAAAGTCTGCCCTCAAGGCCTTGACCCCTTACTATGATCATCTAAAAGTTTAGACTTTTTCTATATCCGTAAACTAACTCCCCCACCTAGAATCTTTTCAATGAACATATTTATATAAACTTTGCTTACATTATTATATGTATGGTGGGAACTATGTCAGAAGAGAAGAAGAGGTTGGAGAAGATCTCTGAAATAATAGAGAGGGCCTTTGAGGAGGCCTTCAGGGAACTGGAGGATTTGGAAAGGGAAGTAGAGAGGGGAGAGGTAAAGCCCAGAGAGCTCTACGAGGAGTTCGAGGAGGTGGCAGACGAGCTTAGAGAGGCATTGGGTAAGGCCGGCAGGGTGTTGGCAAGGATAAGGGAGGAAGCACAGGAGGAGGAGGTGAGAGAGAAGGCCAAGGAGCTGGAGAAGCTGATAGAGGAGAAGGCAAGGAGCTTCATAGCTAGGTATGAGGAGGTTTTGAGGAAAGCTGAGAAAGCCGCAGAGAAGAGGAGGTTCGACATAGCTCCTCTCGTGAGCCTCTCGCAGAGGCTCGTCAGGAGCATAGAGAGGGAAGTGGAGGGGATACTGAGAGGGGAGGAGAGGGAGGCCTCCGGAGTGATATCTTCCATAAGGCTGAGGGAGGAGGAGCTGAAGGTAATAGACGAGCTCGTGGGCGCTGGCATATTCAGGAGCAGGAGCGAGGCGGTGGCCTTCTTCACAAAGAGGGGCATAGAGGCCTCTCGGGAGTGGCTAGAGAAGGCGAGGGAAAACATAAGGAAGATCAGGGAGCTCCAAGAGGAAGTGAGGAGGGAGATGGAGAAGACGTAACCTAAGGCCTCTTTTTCTTTACCCTTAGTGCGTCGTAGCCCACGTCCTTTGGAGGCATCTTGAGGGCCAGGGCCGCAACTGCCATAGCTATGGCCGCCTTTGCCTCCCTAGTGTTCCCCCTTGCCTTGTGGCTCTCCTCCCCCACCATAATTATAGAAGCCCCCGCCTCTGCTGCGAGGAACGTGAGGACCGCCACCGAAGCGTGCGTGTCGACGTCCATGAGCTCCACGGCGTTGTTGAGGCCCATCATGATGGGGGCTCTCGCGGAGAGCTCGCGCGCGGCGAAGAAGGACTCGAGGGCGCCAGGATATACGGGGGGATTGACGACGGGGTCAAGGATTATTTTCTCGTACCCCAGCTCCTTTGCCCTGACGAAAGCTCTCTCCAGGTCTTCCACCCTTTCCCTCCAGCCCCCCAGCCTCTCCGGTATGATCACGTAAGGCCTATCCCTTAGTCGCTTGGGGATCCTCTCGAGTAGGGAGTACGTCAAGCTCATGCCCACGTGAGCCCCCATCTCCATGGCCTTCACAAGCGTCTCCGTGTTCCCCGCGTCTGCAGCCACGGGGGCTACCTTCATGACTGCTTCTAGGGCCCTGAGGTAATCCCTCTCTTCCGCCTTCATGTCCGCACTAAGCACCACCAGCTCTGCCCCCTCCGACGCCCTGTACCTAGCTTCCTCCACAGTCTCCTCTGGGCTCATACCCTCCTTGTGATATACGTCAGACGCGAGGATCAGGGGAGGGGGCCTCATGGGGACCTTCAGGCCCCCCACCTCGAAGGCCACCTCCATCCTCGCGGCCTTGAGGGCCTCCTCCGCTACTTCCCTCATCCTTTCCCCAGCCACCTTCTCTGCTTGCACTGCGGGGCTCAGCTCTGCTGGGGAGACCTTGCGCAGGAGGAACGGGAGAGCGGTTATGGAGAGGGTGCCCTTGACTACTCGGCGCAGCGAAGAGTAGTCGTAGGGGGAGGAGCCGGGCACCAGCGCGTAATCGTAGCTCACCCCCTCTAGAGCCCTTCTCACGGTCTCCGGCTTATAGTCGTTCACCCTGATCACTACTACCTCGTAGCCCAGAGCCTCTAACTCCTTCACCGCTTCCCCCACCTGCGGTAGGGCCGTGAGCAGTGCCAGCCTCAAGGCATCCCCCAGTATAATATCTCAAAATAAATCTTTGCGCGAAGAAGTGGAGAGGAGCTGAGAGTTGGGAGAGAAAGAAAAAGGCCTTAGGATGGACCACTACAAGAAGGGCTCTGGGGGGAGCTACAAAGAGGTAGCGGAGAGGATGAAAGAGACAGCTAGGCAGCAGAGCATGGCGACGGCAAACATGCTGAAGATAAAGTACAAGCTGCTGATCCTAAGCAGCAAGGGAGGGGTGGGCAAGTCCCTCGTCACGTCCAGCCTCGCCATATCTCTAGCCCTCATGGGTAAGAAGGTGGGGGTCCTCGACGCGGACTTTCACGGTCCTTCAGCGCATAAGATGCTTGGGGTCCCCACGGGCCGTGGTATGTCCGGTAGGCTTGATGGGACCGTGGATCCCGTGGAGGCCGCTGCGGGGGTGAAGTTGGCGTCAATAGGGCTGCTGATACCGAGGGATGACGTAGCGCTCATATGGAGGGGACCTATAAAGGCCGGGGCTATAAGGGAGCTGCTGGCCTACGTGAACTGGGGGCCTTTGGACTACCTCCTCATAGATCTGCCGCCCGGCACCGGAGATGAGCCCCTCACGCTGGTGCAGTCGATCCCCAAGGTGACCGGCATAGTGCTAGTCACGATCCCCAGCGAGGTCTCCAAGTCTGTGGTGAAAAAGGCCATAGCCTTTGCCGCAAAGGTCAAGACGCCCATAGTGGGTATAATAGAGAACATGAGCTACCTGCGCTGTCCCCATGGCGACGTGATATACGTCTTTGGCAAGGGCGCTGCGGAGGAGCTGTCGAAAGAGTACAATATACCCTTCCTCGGCAGCATACCCCTCGACCCAAGGGTTAGGGAGGCTAGCGACAGGGGAAAGGCCTTCTTCCTCGAGTACCCTGACTCCGAGGCAGCTCAGGCCTTCAGGGAGATAGCTGCGAGGATAGTAGATATAGTAGAGGGAGGGAAGGCCATTATACCGGAGATACCCGAAGAGGAAGGGGGCTAGACAGTCCCTAGCTTTACCGCGAGGTCCCTTGCATTGAACCCCGGCGCCAGCTTCACATAAGCCTTCTTCTCCCCTTTGCTGGTTATCAGCGTCCTGACCTCGACCACCTTTACGCCGAGCCTCTCCTCCAGGAACCTCTTGATTTGATGTTTCGTGGCATTGCGCTCCACTATCAGTGTTATTACGTTCTCTTCCAACAGCCTGCTGGCCTTCTCGCTCGCATGAGCCCTTATGACCACCATCAGGGACTCACCTTGAACCTCTCCGCAAGCATTTGCAGAGAGCCGGAGGAGATGAGTGCCAGCCTTCCAGGCACGCCTCCTGGAGCCAAGTGAAGGACGCTGACCATGCGAGGCGTCACCACGTCCACCCCGGCGAGGTTCCTGAAGGCGAGGGCTGCTGGGCTCCTATGATCCTCTATTATTACCAGAGGCCCCTTGGGCTCTTTGTACCTCCTCCCCCTCATCTTCCCTTTCCCAGCCCTCCACCTGATGCGCTCGCGAGCTCTCTCCACGTCCTCGTAGAGCCCCAGCGCCTGTAACAGCTCCACTGCCTGCCTCGCCTTAGTTATGGAGCCCAGCTCAGAAGAGTCTACAACGACCGGAAGGGCCTCGGCAGAGAAGACGTGGCCCCTTCTCTTCACGAGCTCCACCACACTAGTCGCCGCTAGGGCGCTCATGGTGCCCAGCAGCTTCTCCTTCTTGTTAACCCTCTCATGGATCCTTGCCTCCACCCTTGGCGGGAACACCGCCATGCCGCCCACTGCAAAGCCTATGAAGGCAGCCCTCCTAGATCCCTTCTCCCTCGGCACCCTTGCTAGCCCATAGCCTATGCCCAGGCTCTCTGCAGAGGTCCTCTTGCCCGCCATGGGGTCTCTTCCCTTCGGCTGGAGCCTCATGGTGAACTCGCTTAGGAAGACCCTCCTTATCAGGTCCTCCCTAATGGGGAACCTGAAGGGCAGCGGGAGCTCTACGCTAGAGACCTTCTCACCCTTCACGTTATATATGGGCACAGATATAGGGGGCCTGAGATATAGCAGCATAGAGCTATACACTCTCATCACCTCAGTTGCCCTGCTTGCTCTGCACGCTAATATGAACTATCTTGGGCGTTAGGATGCCGTGCCTGAGGTACCAAGCAGGAGGCCTAATGGGCCACCTGAGCACTATGGGCCTCTTGACCGTCCCGGGGACGCTGCCGCTAAGGACTACGTACTCGCTCCTCACGAGCCCGTAGTGGAGGAAGCCGCCCGCTGGCGTGATGCCGTGGCCGTCCTGTGAGATCATGAGAATCCTCTTGTTGTAGTCCGTCCTCCTGTGGAAGCCCATCTGTCCTGCCTGCGGGGTTTCCCAGAAAGTGCCCACGGCAGAAGACCTGGCGCCCGGCCCGCTCCTGCTCCCCTTCCTGTGCTTGTGCCATCTCGGTAACTCCTTCACTCCCCACCTCTTCACTACCCCCTGGAAGCCCTTGCCCTTAGTTACCGCTATTACGTCGACAGGCTGGCCGGCCTGGAAGACCTCCTTCACGCTGACCTCCTTCCCCAGCTTGCTCACGGCGTAGGAGAAAAGCGACTTCACGTCCTCCACGCCGCCCACTGCTATCTCCAGCAGATCAGGGGCCTTCTTGCTGAGCCCACCAGTCAGCTTTGGCTGAGAGGCAGCTATGACCCTGACCTCCTCGACAAACTCAAGGCTCTCCTCCAGCTCCCTCAGCTTTACCTCAGCGTTGTATGAGCCGAGAGTGGGGATCCTCCTCTCTAGCTCCAGCTCCCTGGGGGGCTCCGCCCAGGCTTCGCCAAGAGTGTATAGCCCCCTATTCACGTCGAACCCGTATAGCCTGACCGCAAGCACGAACAGAGGAGGGGTCTCTAGCACGGTGACGGGGACAAATATTTCCCTGCCGCTCGTGGGGCTCTCGGGTATGTCGTCCACTACGTAGACGTGGGTCATCCCAACCTTGTAGCCCAGGAAGCCCAGGAGCATGGGCCTCCCGAGGTTCACCTCGGGCCACGACTTAACCCTAGGCACTAGCCTCTCTGCTCTTTTCCTGGGCGTGAACCCTAGGCTCCCTCTTTTTGGAGCGCTCTTCTTTCTAGCGCCCAATACCCTCTCCTTGGCTCTGAACTGGCCTCTTACGCCCTAATAAGCTTAGAGCAGGCCTGCGTTGGTGAGGGCGGAGAGTGTGGCGTAGAGGGCCTCCTCTGTCCTCACAGTAAATGTGCCCTGGAAGGGCACGGTGTTTACTGAGAGGTCGAAGATGTCGGGGGAATTTTCGTATGGACATATGCGGGGGCCCCCGAAGACCACCAGCACCCCTTTAGCCTCCCTAGCTTTCTCTAACAATGAGCGCGCCACCTCCCCCATCCCTCTCCCGAGCCTAGAGGAGGCTACGGCGATGTAGCCTGCCCTCCTGAGCCTCTCCACCACCCCTTCTATGACCCCCTCCCTCCTCACCTCGAAGCCCACGTAGACGTCGCCCCAGGAGGAGGGCTCCAGCAGGAGGGGGCTCAGGGACTTGACCCTTACCGTTACCCTCGAGCGCTGCGCGGTCCTCCCGAGCAAGATCCCGCGACCCAGCCTCCCGAGGTAAACCTCGCAGGACTCCTCGTCGCAGGACTCCACGTAGCCTTCCAGCCTGTCCCCCACGGAGAGCTCCCTTGGGGCGTCGTGGGTGACGAGTCTCAGAGGGGGCAGAAGGCCTACTGCAGAGAGCTGGGGCGAGAGGGGGAAGAGCCTTTTCCTGAGGTGCGGCGGGGTTACCATGTAGTTCAGGAGGGCCTCCAGAAGGCGCAGGTCCTCCTCCCGCGTGTCCTGGTCTCTGTACACTATTGCCTCATCCACCCTGAATATAGCGAGGGCCCTCCCTATCATGCCCGCCTTTATGGTCTTCAGCTCCAGCGTCTCCTCTACGGAGAGAACGCTTGCGGGGAGTGCTACCGAGAGCCTCTTCTCCCTCCTAGGAGGGGGCCAGGGAGAGAGCATCACTTCTTGCCCTTAGGGGTCTTCTTGGGCTGCTCCTCCTCCTTCTCCTTCTCCTTTACCATGAAGAGGGTGGTCTTCTGCCTCCCTCCCATTCAGATCACCCCTCCCTCCTTTCCTCGTGCTGCTTTAAGCGTTTCAGCACCTCCTCCACGCTCTTTGCTACCGCAGAGTCCCTCTCCTCGTACTCGGAGTAGCCTATCAGCTCGTAGAACTCCTTCCTGCTCATCATGTTCTCTAGCAAAGACCGCTGAGTTCCCTCCCTCCTTATGACCTCCAAGGCCCGAGCGGAGGCCCAGAGCGAGATGCGAAGGAGGGTGACAGGGAATATTACTATCTTGTAACCTGCCTCCGCGAACTCCCTAACCGTTATGTAAGGGGTCCTGCCGAATTCTGTCATGTTCGCCAGCAGCGGTGCCCTCACTTTCCTTGCGAACTCTGTGAACTCCTCTAGGCTCCTGAGGGCCTCGGGGAATATGACGTCGGCCCCTGCCTCTATATACATCTGAGCCCTCTCTATAGCCCCTTCCAGCCCCTCCACGTCCCTTGCGTCAGTGCGCGCTATTATCACGGTCTCCTTCCTCCTAGCCTCCGCCGCTGCCCTCACCTTCTTCATCATATCCTCCACGCTCACCAGGCTCTTGCCCGGCAGGTGGCCGCACTTCTTAGGCATGACCTGGTCCTCTATCTGTATCGCCGCCGCCCCCGCCTCCTCCAGCTCCCTCACAGCTCTTACCACGTTGATCGCCTCGCCGAAGCCTGTGTCTGCATCCACTATGACGGGCAGCCTGGTTACCCTCGCGATGCTCCTGAGGGCCTGGGAGAGCTCTGAGAGCGTTATGAGCCCTATGTCCGGCATAGCGAGGAAGCCCGTAAGCGCGGCCCCAGAGAGGTACAGGGCCTCGAAACCTGCTTTCTCCGCAAGGAGCGCAAAGACTGGTCCGAAAATGCCGGGAGCCACCACCACCTCTCTCTCTTTCATGAGCTCCCTGAGGGCCCTCCCCGCGTCCAGCAGGGGCTCTCTGTATAAGTATGCCAACTCCAACCCCTGCCTAGTAGGCGCGGGGAGTTAATAGCTCAGGCGCTTCTTCTCTAGCAAATATTGCCTTGTAGTTGTACACGCTCACCAGAAGGGGAGGGCTATCGCCCACCTTCACGAAGGCCTCCCCCACGGGCATCTTCAGCAGGTGCTCGCTGCTCTCCAGCCCCAGCCGCCGGGCGAGCTCCACGTAGTTCCTCGTGAAGCCTCCGAAGACCACCATTACCCGAGTGTTGTCCAGCACAGCCTGCGGCACGTCTGAGGGGGACTGGGTAGCATATATGACGTGAACCCCCTTGCTCCTCCCCTCCCTGAGTGCCATGATCAGGTGCTGCGCCGACCCCTGAGCCACTCTCCACGCCTCGTCCAGCACAACCGCTACCCTTCCTGGCAGGCCCTTCTCTGAGGCCTCTATGACTATGCTGGAGAGGATCATGCTAGCGGCTACGTTCCTGTCTTCATTAGGGAGGTCCGCGAGGTCGTACAGAACGAAGCCCCTCTCCAGCAGGGAGCCCTCGCAGGCCTTGACCTTGCTCTTCCCCCACCCCGTCTCCCTGCTAGACTTCACTAACTCTTCAGCTATTCCGTCAGTCCGAGGTACGGGCACGCAGCCCTCCACCCTTACCACCTTAGCTCCCGCCTTGGAGAGCAGGGCTTTGAGGTCCCCCTTCGGGTCTATGACGGCTACCATATATGGGTCCAGCTGCGACTCGCTCTGGAAGCCGAGCTGGGACGAGAGGCCCGCCAACAGCACCGTCTTGCCCCTCCCCGTAGGGCCGAAGACTCCTAGGTGGGCTTCGAAGTCCTTAGGCCAGTCGAGGACGAAGAGCTCCTCCAAATCTATGCGCTTACCCACTATAATGCCCCTCTTGTCCGCTACATGCTTCTCAGATATCGCCAGGGGCTTCACGTTAAGGGAGGTCTCGAGGGGGGGCAGATGGGAGAGGAGCGACGCTATGCTCCCGTCGCTCTCCGTTCGTCTAAGCGTGACGCCCAGCTCTGCCTCTGCCAGCGTCCTAAAAGTCTCCACCGCCCTCGCCTCCTCAGGCCCCTCCGGCACCCAGAGGATCACTGCAAGGGAGCCCACGTAGGCCTTGTGGTCCTTTGCTGCCCTCTTGTAGAGCTCCTGGAGAGCCCTAAGCCTCTCCGCATACTTCACGTGTTTTGTGGCAGCATAGGCTAGCTCGGCCTTCTTAATCTCCTCCTCCAGGTACTTCAGCAGCTTCCCTGCCTCCACCTTCAGCACCGTGGAGGCAAAGGTGGCGCTTATCCGCAGGGACTTGGCGAGCTCCACGAGCCTCTCAGAGGCCCCTTCGTCCCCTGCCGGCACCCTCTCTGCCACCAGCACGTAGCCCTTGAAAGACGTCCCTCCTATTTTCGCCTTCAGCCCGCTCGATGCCCGTACCCAGAGCGGCACCCTTAGATCGCCAGAGGCGATCATGTTTCGGACTATGAGCGCCACGGAGAGCAGGGCAAGGAAGGCTATGAGAACGTCTATCGGCGACATTTACGCCACCCTTATAGGTATCCTATCTCTCCCTCCCAGCAAGTATGCGAGGCCTGTTGTTATCAGGAAGAGGACAAAGGTATACATGGCCGGGACGGTAAGGTAGTAGAGGATGAAGCCTCTCATTATGTTGAGGTCAATGTAATGAACCTTCTGTAGAAGGACATCCATGTAGTCGGACCCCTCCACAGGCCTCAGGGGGACGCTGCAGGGCCAGAGGGTTAGGCTCATCTCATGCCAGCCGCTCCTCTCTGCCTTTAGCGTGTACACCTTCAGCTCCACGTCCCTCCACTTTGCCCTGCCCTTGCTCACTGTTCCGTTGGCCTTCAGCTCGTGACGGCAGGCCTCGGGCACCTTGGCTTGCATGTACTCCCCTGCCTCTAGCCAGGCCCTCGCTGTATAGGAGTTCTCTTGGACCTGAAGGGAGGTGCGAGTAACTGAGCTCACAAAGATTACTGTCGAGGGCTGCCTGAAGAGTATCACGTGGGGAGCCGTCAACGCCGCCTCCTTCCCTGCGCGTGATCGAGGGTCGAAGGGGGAGGGTTCTAAGGGGAAGAGGTGGCCCGCGTACTCTAACACAGGCGTTAGAGGTTTCGCGGGGAGGGCTATTATCCTCTCAGCCAAGTATGGAGAGCTCGCGTACCCCTCCTCATCCAGCTCATGCGAGATCTCCTCCTCCGCTCCCCAGAAGTGTAAGATCCCCGAGGCCGCCGGATGACCGTAGGAGGAGGTCACTCTAACGCTGACCACCCTGTAGTCCAGGAGATCGACGCCGCCTGGAGGAGGGGCTATGAAGGAGAGGAAGAGCGGGAGGAGCTGGAGGCCCACAGTGAAGACCACCACGAAGGACATTAGCCACGCGCCGGCCCCCTTTGCTATCCTGAAAGGGATAGAGTACAGCAGCAATCCCACCACTATTAGCTTCATGCCGTAGAGGAAGACTAGCAGGGCTATGCCGTGAAGGGTGGTGAGGAACGTCAAGGCTAGAGTTGCCATTCTGTCAAAGGGGACTATTATAGCCTGGAGGAAAGGGGAGACGCCGTACTTGAGCGGGAGGGCCTCTATGACGTTTGCCAGCACCTTCACAGAAGCGGCCATGAAGTATGCCCCTTGCATCCAGTCTAGGAAGAGGGCCTCGGAGCCCCCCAGCATTACAGCTAGCCTCTCGCTCCCGTAGTAGAGGGCTCCGTGGATCATTACCAGCACGAAGGCGAAGAGTGAGTCTACTATGAGCAGCGGCGCCCACCTCTTTATTGAGGCGAGGGGAATGGGGAGGGCGTAGATCAGGACGCCTAAGTAGAAGGTGAGCAGCGATAGCTTCAGGGCAAGGAGGACGCTGTCACCTATGTCCATATCACACCGCGCCCGCTATTATCTTCACCACGTAGCTGATGAACTTGAACACAGTACTCCCTATGGCGAGCCAGAAGGCAGCCCAAACGGAGTCCTCTACGAGGCTGCTGCCGGCCCTCTTCACCCTGTTAAAAGGTATAGGCGCTCCCCTCAGCGTCCAGCCTATACTCCAAGTGAGGAGGAAGAGCGCCCAAGCTAGCGCCATTACCCTCGTCGTCCACTCGTCCACTACCTGCACCAGGTCCACGTCTCTCACCCGCCCTTCCTACAGTAAAGGAAGGGGTGCTCCCTCGTCTGGAGATGATCATGTAGGAGTGGAAGTGTTACCCAACTAATACGAAGGCGGGGGGCTACAAGCCTCCAAGGCAAATAGAAGAACGAGGGGGCCCTTGAGCAGAACTGAGGAGCGCAGTAAGGGGAGGGAGGAGCTAGTGTTCTGGCTACGCGAAGAGATAAGGCTGCTCGAGCAGCGGCTGGAGACGCTAAAGGCGCTGCTGGCAATCATAGAGCAGCGAGAGCTCTCCCCGACGCTGGGCGAGCGCGTCGAGGAGGTCAAGGCAGGTAGGAGGAGGATAGCGAGGGTCATGACCGGCGAGGAATACGTGCGCGTGGTCTTCGACGAGCCGATGAAGGTGCCCCAGGAAGTACTGACGTATCTCGGCACAATAGAGGAGGAGCTGAGGGCGCTGCAGGCAAGGACAGGCGAAGAGCAGCTAGTAAAGCTCAGCGTTAGGGAGGTCGACGGGGCCGTGGTCGAAATACGCTACGAGCCGCTGTACACGACAGTGGAAATGCTAAAAGCGAGAGCAGCGCTAAAGTATGCCGCGGAGGCTGCTTATCAGCTGCTAAAGGCTCGCGAAAGAGAGCAGGACTAAATGGAGATGGCTGGACCTCTTCTCTCCCTCTCCTCTCCTCTCGACTGAGGCCCGAGGTCCTGCAGCTGTGCAAGCAGTGGGCTCAGTTGCCCCTCCTTTGCTGCCTTCTCTATTATGCCCTTCACGTCAGAGGTGTGCTTTATGTCCAGCTTCAGGAGCTCTTCTGCCAACTCAAGCGATGTGGACCAGACCTCCAAGAGGAGGTCCCTAGGTATGTTGCTCGAGATGAATGGGTCCTGGAGCCAGTTGTCAAAGGCCTTTAGGGTCTTGATCATGTAGTCGAAAACTAGCCTCGTGTGTATAATGATCTCTAATCTGTCAGAATTCCGCACACGAGCATCGGCGTTCTTGAGAGTCTCCAGCATCATTTTTTGCCTCGCTATCCATTCTTCGAGGTTCCTAGAGAACCTCACTATGTCCCTTGAGTGAGCCACGTTGCCTCCCTAGGGATAGGGGGTCTTCAGCTCTTTTATCCTTGACCTATATTATTGACCTACATTATTCCAGGACGCGGGGTATTTTCATGAGTTTCAGGAGCTCCTGAGGTATTTTCTCTATGTTCCTCCTAACGAACGCCTCGTCTTCCCGTGGGTTTCTGTACTTGTCTACCAACATAACTGGAATACCCTCTAATATGGGATACCACCTCCCGCAGTTGGAGCAAACGATCACTCCCTCAACTACCTCCCTATGGACACAGGAGGAGCACTCACTTAGGGGCACTTCCTGGGCTGGCTTGCCGTAAAGGCTGCAGAACCTCTTACACTTAACCCTCTCCACCTCTACCCTTACTTCCCTCCTCTCCTCAACTATCGAGCGTAGGAGGAGGGTGGAGTTCTTGCACACGGGGCACGCAAGGAGCTCGAAGAAGTAGTACCTCAAGCTCTCCCACCCTTACATCTATCAGAGATCACCTTTAGTACTGCGTTTACCACCTCGTTAAGCCTCCCCTCTTCCCTTGCCTCGGCCATGACCCTCACCACCGGCTCGGTGCCGCTGGGCCTCACCAACACCCAGAAGTCCTCCCCGAATACCTTCACGCCGTCTATAGTTATCTGCCTGTAACCCGCGAAGAGTTCCTTCACGCTCTCCACAGCGCATGCTGCCTCCTCCGGCGTTACCCTTACTTTAGTCTTCCTGCTGAAATAGCGGGGAAGCCTCGAGAACAGTTCACTCGCGCTAGCCCTCTCCGAGGTCATGAGGTCCAGCATAAGGGCAAGCTTCATGGCTCCGTCCCGCACACACTGATGCGGGTAATGTATGTAGCCACCGTTCTCCTCAAAGCCCGCAATGCCTCTCTCCCTCCAGAGGGTCCTCGCGATGGTGACGGAGCCTACAGGCGTCCACACTACGTCGATCCCTTGGGGCTTGAGGAACTCCTCTACGAGCATGCTGCTAGAGACTCCTGTGAAGACTCTCTTTGGGGCATCCCACTTCCTGGAGGCGTGGAGTGCCAACAGCGCGCCAGACCTGTCGCCCCAGTAGGCAACGCCCCTCTCGTCTATAAAAATAGCCCTATCCGCATCCCCGTCGTGACCGACGCCGAGGATTGCCTTCGAGGAGACGACGAGGCTTGCTGCCTCCCTCAGGCTGTCGGGGGTGGGTTCGGGCTCCCTGCCCGGGAACTCGGGGTCTAGGTGACAATTTATAGAGAGGGCCTTCAGGCCCAGCCTCCTCAGGAGCAGGGGAGTGGCGAGGGAGCCCACGCTGTTCGCACAGTCCACCACGACCTTTCCGTCGAGCCTAGCTATGGAGTCCCTATCTACCTGCTCGGCTATTGCCTCCACGTACTCTTCTATCACTCCGTGCCTCAGCTCCACGGACTCTGTGAGAGATCTCCACCCGAGCCTGCTAGCATGGGCAGAGAAGTAGTGGTCCTCGACCACTTTTTCCTCCTCCCTTGAGAGCTCTATCCCTTCTGGCCCGATCACTTTCACTCCGTTGTACTCAGGGGGGTTGTGGCTGGCGGTGACCATTATACCCCCGTCATAGCCGCCTCTCCGCACTGCCAGCTGCACAGCAGGCGTGGGGGCGAGGCCTGCATAGTAGACCTTCACGCCCTCTGCCAACAGCCCTGCCATTACAGAGCTCAGTATCATGTCCCCGCCTGCCCTCACGTCTCTGCCTGCCAGCAGCCTGCTGCCCTTGCCGAAGAAGGCTCCTATGGCTCTCCCGAGCCTTAGGCCCATCTCAGGAGTGAAGTCCGTGCCAGTAACGCCCCTAACGCCGTCCGTCCCGAAGAGCCTCCCCATGCCCTTCGCCTACCGTCATAGGGATCTCACAGCTTAATAGGTTAAGGAGCCGCGGCGCGAGGGGAGAATCTGTGGGAAGGGCCACGGTCTGGCTCGACGCCTCCACTGCAAAGAGGGCCATGCTCTCAGCATACATAGCCAGAGCGCTGAGGGAGAAGGGCTATGAGACCATCATAACGGCGAGGGGCTACGACTACGCTGTGAAGGTGCTCGAGTTGCTAGAGGAGAACTACCTGCCCACGGGAGTGCACGGAGGGGGGAGCCTGAGGGGGAAGCTGCTGGCGGACCTGGGAAGGGCGCTGGACCTCGACGTGGTAGTGGAAGAGTGGAGTCCCAGGGTCCTAATATCTTATCCTTCTCCTCCTGCAGCTAGGGTGGCCTTCGGAAGGGGCATACCATACATAGCCATGGGCGACACGCCACACGGGGAGGCCATGAACAGGCTCTCATATCCCCTCGCCTCAGTAGCCGTTTTCAGCGACTTCGTCGTGAACGAGATGGAGAGGTTCATATTGAGAGGGTTCACGACGATCGAAACGTTTAGGGGGGTGGACGAGCTATTGTACATCAAGGGCTACACGCCGAGGGAGGAGAACGTCAGGGCCCTCGGGCTAGAGCCCTTCACATATATGGTCTTCAGGCCCGAAGAGTTCAAGGCTCATTACTACGAGCATATAGAGCAGAGCCTTGTGCTGGCCCTTGCGAAGAGGGCATCAGAGCTGGGGGTAAAGGCAGTAGTAGTGCCGAGGTACAGGGAGCACGTGGAGGAAGCAAAGAAGATGGCCGGCGCTGTGATCCTGGAGAAGCCCTTCATAGGCCTTGACCTGGCCTTCTTCTCGCTTGCAGTGGTCACAGGCGGCATAAGCATGGCGAGGGAGGCAGCGCTGCTGGGCGTCCCTGGAATATCGGTCTTCAGGGAGGTGATCAGCATAGACAGAGCCCTCATGTCCCTCGGCTTCCCCATAAGATATGTGAGGAGCAGGGAGGAGGGAGAGGAGTTACTGACGGAGATAGCGAGAGATCCGGACGCCCACAGGGTGAGGACTTGGGAGGCCTTAGAGAGGCTGGAGTCGCCCCTCCCCCTCTTGGAGAAGTGGGTGAGGAGGCTCGCAGGCTAGGCTCCTCATAGGGGTAGACGAGGCGGGCAGAGGGAGCCTAGTCGGAGAGCTTGTCGTGGTGGCCATAGCCATACCGGCAGAGAACGCGGAGGAGCTGAAGGCAGCCGGGGTAAAAGACAGCAAGGAGCTAAGCCCGGCGAGGCGGCGGGAACTCTATGGTTTCCTGAAGGGCTTCCCCTTCTTTGCAGTGCCCATAAGCCCTCGGGAGATAGACAGGTATAACATCAACGTCCTGGAGGAGAGGGCCATAATCAGGGCCCTGAAGGGGCTCAAAGGGATAGTAGGTCCTAGCTTCAGCACCTCCAGGATCGTCATAGACAAGTTTGGGCAACCCCGGATGCTGAGACAAGAGCTGAGGGACATGGGCTTCAGAGGGGAACTCGTGGTGACGGCGGGCGCGGACGAGAGTTACGTAGAGGTCGCAGCTGCTAGCATAGTAGCTAAGTACCTGAGAGACGCAAGGATAAGGGTCCTCAGCTCCCTCTACGGCATCGAGGGGAGCGGCTACCCCCATGACCATAAGACTCTGGAATGGCTGCGCCGCACGATAGCTTCCGGTAAGAAGCCGGAGATCATAAGGTATTCGTGGTCTACCTTAGAGCTCTTCGGTATAAAGGTCCCGAAAAAGGGGGAGAGCAGCCGTAAAACCCTTGATGAGTTCATGTAGAGGGAGGTAGGAGAGAGGGGTGAAGTTGGGCTACGCGGAGAGGCCTAGGGAGGCTCTGCTGGAGCTCCTGTACTCTCGGGGGCTACACTCGCTAGGGTTGAAACACTTCTTAGAGAAGAGGAGGGTGCAGGAGCTCGGACACCAGTATATAGCGGTGGAGATGCTGGTGAGGGAGCAGTACCTCCTCTACGACCCATCCTTTAGGGGCTCAGCGCTCAGGGAGGAGGTCTACAGGGGAGCCAGGTTCAGGCTCCTCTCGCCGAGAGGAGATGAGAGGGCAGACGCTATACTCTCCCGCTCGGAGAGCTCTGCCTCCCTCGTCTCCTGGAAGGAGCTCCTGGGACTACTCCCTAGCCCTCCTCTACCACTAATTACCGTAGACCTCAGCGCGCTCGCCCTCTCGAGCGAGGACCCGGGGATACTGAAGGTGCAGGTGAAGGAGGTGATAGAGAGGGCAAGGGAGTACCTCTGGGACCCACATGTGGCAATAACGAGCGCAGACAAGGGCTTCGTAGAGTGGATAAACATGATAGTGGGGAGGAACAAGGTGACTACGACCCAGAGCAGGCCCAGCGAGCTCCTCTGGAGCATGGACGCTGACAAAGTGATCATTCTTAGGCAGGACGCGCCCTATGCCCTCACTCCCCACGACGTACTCTCCGCGGAGGCCTTCCTCGTGGGGATCCCCGCGGAAAGGGGGCTGTCGTCCGTGCAGAGCAGACTCATAGACAGCCTCGTCCCCTGGGGGCTTCCTAGGCGGATAGAGCTTAGGGGCTCTGTAGTAGGAGTGCCGGATAGCGTGAACAAGATGGCAGAGATTGTGCTCAAGGCACGTTATAAGTATGGCGGCGATATAGACAAGGCCGTCCTCTCTAGCATGACCCGTAAGAACGTCGTCTCAAGGCTATACTACGAGATAGAAAAAGGGGTGAGGAGGGGCATGGGGGCTCCCTCTGTGAGCTGGGAGCTCTACGAGGAGCTCGCTAGTTGGCTTCCCATAACGAAGGAGGACTTCGAGAGCGTGGCCGGCAAGCTGGGAGTAAGAATAAAGGACGCAATGTAATTACAGAGGTGCCAACTGTGAGCCTCAGAGCTAGGTCTCAGATCAGGCTACTGGAGAAATATGTGTACCTCGACAACGCCAGCGCTGGCCCTCTTCCTGAGCCCGTGGTCGCTAGGGTGGGGGAGTTCGTTAGAGAGTGGGAAAAGAAAGGGGAGCCGTGGGAGGAGGGGATACATGGCATAGAAGGGGTTAGGAGGCTCTTCGCAAAAATGGTCAATGCGAAACCTGACGAGGTGGCATGCTTTCCTGGCGTGACGTACGGGCTAGGCATAATACTCTCCTCCCTCCCTCTGCGAAAGGGCAATGTGATCGTGGGGGACCACAACTTCCCCACGAGCATCTTCCTAGCTAGGTCCCTCCAAGCAAGAGGGCTAGTGAAGGATGTGAGGACGGTGAAGTTGAGCGAGGCAGAGGAGGCCATAGACGACGAGACGGCTCTCGTCATGATAGACTACGTGGGCTGGCTCTCAGGAGAGGTGGCGGACCTCAGGGCCCTCGCAGAAGAGGCCCACAAACACGGAGCACTGCTCGTAGTGGACGCCTTCCACGCTGCCGGCGTCATGCCAATAGACGTGAAGGGCCTAGAGGTGGACGTCCTCGTAACGGGCTCATATAAGTGGCTAATGAGCATTCACGGAGCGGCGGTAGCATACATAAGGGAGGAGCTGGTGAACTCTCTGGAGCCCGTGTTTGCAGGGTGGCTTTCTGTGGAGGACTCTGTGGTGGCGCGGATGTTGCGCGGAGAGCCCGAGTTCTCCAGGCCTATAGACACATCGAGACTAGAGCTTCTGAAGGGCGCTAGGAAGCTGGAGCCGGGCACCCTGCCCCTTCTCTCCTTTGTGGCCCTGGAAGAGGCGCTCAAGTTCGTGCTCGACAACGACGCGCTCGGCCATTACCCCCACACCTGGAAGCTGGCAGAGAAGATCGCAGAGGAGGCCGAGGCTCTCGGCCTCGAGGTCTACACCCCTCGTAAGAGGCACGCAGCAATAGTCTCCTTGCGCCTCAAGGACCCCATGAGGATCGCGGAAGCCCTCGAGAGGAGAAAGATCAGGGTAGCAGCCAGGCCGGGGCTCATTAGGGTGTCGCCGCACTTCTACAACTCCAAGGAGGACGTGGAGATTTTTGCAGAGGGGCTTAGGGGAGCCCTGAGAGAGTCGTTATGAAGTGCGACCTCTGCGGCGCTAGGGCAGTATTCTACAGGACATCCAGCGGCCACAGGCTCTGCCTGAGGTGTCTAGAGAGGGCGCTGGAGAGGGCCGTGCGTAGGCGTCTCTCCCGCCTCAGAGTTCTCGCCCCCGGCAGCAGGGTCCTCGTGCCCATAACCTGCTACAACCCGCTCTCCTCGCTGGGCCTGGCGCTCCTCTCCAGTCAGATGAGGAGAGGCTACAAATCGGAGGTGGTGGCGGCAATCCCTAGCTCCGTGGAGGCCCGCATAGAGGGCGTGAGGGCCTTCAAGGTGAGGGTGAGTCCCAGGCACAAGAAGGGCTACCTGGAGGCCTTCCTGTACGACAGGGCGTGGAGCGTGGAAACAGCGAGAAAGGCGGGCTTTGGGGCAGTTCTTTTCCCCCTTACAGCCACAGAGAGCCTGCTCTTGACGCTGGAGGCCTTGCTGAGCGAAAGAGAAGGCGTGCTGCCGCTTCTGAGAGAGGTCAGAGAGGAGGGAGGGGTTATTGTGGTGAACGCGCTGCTGAGCGTGGAGGCCTCTGCTATAACATCATATGCAGCACTGAAGGGTCTCGACGGGAGGTGCCTAGAGGCAGAGTGGGAGAGGGGCCCGAAGGGCTTCATGAGGACGCTGAGGGGGCTGGGGCCGGAGGTAGAGTTCGCGCACCTCAGGTTAACGGAGGCGTGGAAGGTAGACGTGGAGGAAAAGTATTCTGTGGAGGTAGAGATAGAGGACGGCGTGTAGTTTATAAGCAGCCCTCGCGTCCACTGGGCGGTTCTTTTATATAGGGCCCTTCCCGGTAGTACCCAGAGGGCCTGAGCGTAGATGAGGGGACGGGACATAAAACCTCTTGGTAAGGTCGTGAGGTCGACCATAGGCGGTCAGCTGATAGTTGCCATGGAGAGGAAAAAGCCCATCCCCTTGGGCTCAAAGGTGTACCGCGAGAAGGAGGGGAGAATAGAGGAAGTGGGGAAGGTGGTAGACATAATTGGAAGCGTGAGGAGGCCCTATGCTGTGGTGAAGCTAGAGGGAGAACTAGCAGAGGAGCCCAGGGAACTTTACTTCAAGTTCTGGAGGCCAGGGAGGGAGAGGGGCAGGTGGAGGAGGAAGTGAGAGAACCTCCCCGTTGTCCGGGGAGGATCGTCCTGACTCAGGAGGGGTATAGGGTATGTGAAGAGACTGGAGAGATTATTGAAGAAATGATCATAGCAGACGAGCCAGAGAGGGTCTTGAGGGACGACCCGCGGAGCCTGCCGCGAATAGGAGGTCCCATTACCTACAGAAGGCACGATCTTGGCATGGGGGCGGTGCTGGAGAGAAGGAAACAATCGAACCCCCTCAAGAGATCTGCGGCCGTGGCCAGAAGGATTAGGGAGGGTAGGGTATCCAAAAAGGACGCAGCCCGCGTGTCTGCCCTAATGCTGGCCAACTCCCTTGCAGCAAGGCTAGGCCTGCCAAGGACAGCTAGCGAGGACATAGGCTACATAATCAACGCCTTCTTCGTTAACGACAGGGTCAGCGGCGATATAGGAAGGAGGTGCCTAGTTGCCGCCGCGACCTTGAAGGTAATACAGGCGCGAAACCTAGGGATTCCAAGGAACGAGGTTCTAGATCTCCTCGGGGTAACAGAGGACTGCGTGTGGAAGGCCACAAATAAGCTGTACAAGAGAGGGGTCGTGAAGGAGCTGAACAAGAACGTATATAGACAGGGAGGGCACAAGCGCCTCTTGGAGAGGGTAGAAACGTACGTCAGCAGCCTTGTCAACGAGATAGGCATTGAGGAGCCCTCCATGAGAGAGCTCGTGAGAAGGGACTCCATGAGGTTCGTGGAGACGGCCATAAAGATAGGAAAGAACCTGTACGGTAAGAGGCCTGAGACCATAGCTGCCGCATCCGTATACCTTGTTGCAAGGCTACACGGCTACGATAACGTAAACCAGGCGCTAGTAGCGGAGAAGATGAAAATACGGGAATCCAACGTGAGGAAGATATACAGGTACTTGATCGACGGCATGGTAGTTCTCGTGCCCCTCTAGCTCAGCTTCCTGAAGGCCCTGGCCTCATAGTATGATATCACGCCCGCCTTGTCCACCACCGCCACTATCGGCACGTGCTCTAAGGCCTGAACAGACTTCACCCAGTCTGCAAGCTCTTCCAGACTCTTCTCATCCCCCTCCTCCAGCACCAGCACCTCACCTATCTTCCCGGAAGGGAGCTGAACAAGGAGGCTATCTCTCCTGGCTCCACGCCTGGGCGCCCTCCCCTTTTTCCTGAGGTCTTGGTACGTCAAGAAGAGGCCAAAGCTAATGGAGAGCTCTCTTAAGGCCCACAGCAGCGCCTCCCATCCCTTGAGGCCCTCGAGCTCCACGCTCTCCTGCGAGAGCTGATAGGCTAGCTCTAGGGGTTCCAGCTCCCCATCATTTAGATACCCATGCCTCTCCAGCCCCCGGCAGAACTCCGCGTCGAGGCACTCTAGCAGAGCCTTCCCTCCCACTACTTTAGCCAGCGCCTTCGCCATGGCTCCGAGAGAGCACTATAAAGAAGCTATAAAGGGCTCCTGGGGGGAAGCACTGCGGGTGTAGCTTGGTGAGAAGATTTTACTACCTCGACCTCTCAGAGGAGTTCAGAAGAGACTTAGAGGAGACGCTGGCCGGCATGGTAAGGCCAGTTACTGCAGAGGTCTTCGTGGGGAGCCTATGTGAGGCCTGCTCTGACACGGTGGCCATGATGGAGTTCTTCAAGAGGGCCAGCCCGGTGAGGGGAGGCTCGAGGCTGCTGGAGGTGAGGGTCTTCGATTATGAGAGGGGAGAGCATGTGGCGGAGTTCAAGAAGAAGGGCGTCTCGCGAATACCTACCGTGAGTTTTGTGGAGGGCTACGTGAGGTGGACGGGCATCCCTGCGGGAGAGGAGATCAGGGCCCTCGTGGAGACCATAATGAGAATAAGCGAGGACGAGTCGGGGCTAGAGGAGGAGACCAAGAAGACTTTGGCCTCGCTCAAGGGGAGAGTTCACATAGAGACTATAGTGACCCCCTCCTGCCCCTACTGCCCCTACGCAGTCCTGCTGGCCCACATGATAGCTTTCGAGGCTTTCAAGCAGGGGAACCCCGTAGTCCTCTCAGAGGCAGTGGAAGCATACGAGAACCCGGACATAGCCGACAAGTACGGCGTGATGACCGTGCCCGCTGTAGCGATCAATGGGCAGCTCTCCTTCGTAGGAGTGCCCTACGAGGAGGACTTCGTTCAGTATATAAAGTCAGCCGCAGAGGGGAGGAAGCATCCCAAGAGGGGCAGGTCTTATGGCGAGCTCTCAGACTTCTAGAGTCTCAGGAGCCTACTAAAGCTCAGCTCCGAGAGCCCTACAAAGCCCCCTACGCTAGCCATGACGTCCTTCACGGATGACGTATCCATGGACTTTCCGGGGGTCCTCAGCGTTGAGGAGCTGAGCGGGTAGCGAGATCTGAGCCCCGCTGCCCCTTCTTTATGAAGTCTAGGTCAGAAAAGGAGACGAAGTCCCCGGGAGAGTGAACAGTACCCCCCGACGTCTCAGCCCTCGGAGAGGGGGCAAGCGAGAGTGCTAGCTAAAGGCATTAGCTATCTCCTAAATTCGGAAGCCCTCGTCGAAGGCTTCTTCCGGCCTCGCGCTTCTAACGCGCCGCCTGCGGGGGGATCGGCATGACAGAGCAGGAAGACGCTGCCGTTCATTCTCACCTCTACCTTGAGTGCTTCTAAGTGAGGAGCTCCAGCCCTTTACCATCAGCTCCTCTATGCCCATATGGCGCAGCGCTGCGAGAGCCCCACAGGCCTTCAAGGGGGTCTCCTACCGCGCTCCCCCGCTCTGCGGCGCTCGCTAGCATGCAGCTCCCCATAGAGAGGGCTGAGAGTTATAGCCTCCCTCGGCTATGATACGTCCTGGCGGATGAGGACGCTTGCCCCCAAAGGAGCGGTGAAGAGATTACCGCGACCTGACGCCTCACAAGAGCTCAGTCACGGCCATGGCCACTCCTTGGGAGATCAGCGGGTAGACGGGCGACAGGAACCACCCCCTCTGAAGGGCAGCGGCGGGCAGAGCTACTAGTGGCGAAGTTGAGAGGAGAAGCCTGGTGAGCTCTTCTATGAGGCCTTCAGACCCAGAGCCGAGACCGGGCATAGAGGCAGCAGCCGGCTTAAGAAGGGAAAGGCTGTAAATGGCTACAGGTATAGAGAAGGCCGCAACGATGCCGAGCACGGCTGCCTGCATGGAAGCAGACCTGGCGTGCCTCCTTGCCTCCTCCACTAAGTCGTAGAGACGAGCCAGCGCCTCACCGAGGCCTGCAGTGCCTGCCACTTTTGCTGCAGAGATCACTGACCTTATTACCTCCGGCGCCAGCCTTTCAGCCCTAGAGAGCCTCTCTTCTGGCAAGTATCCCAACCTCGCCTCTTCCGCCGCGGCCCTCAGCTCTGCCAGCGCCCTCTCCGAGAGCCTCCTGTAGCCCACGTTCATTATCTCAACCGCTACAGTCGCTCCCAGGAGGAAGGCGAGGCCTGCCGCAGGGGAGACCTTGAAGTTTATTGCTGCTGCAGCGAGAGGGACGGAGAAGGTAAGTAGCGACTCGAGGTAGCCAAGCCTGTACTCGCCTATGGAGGGCCTTGTGAGGAGCATAGCTATTGCTCCCGCAGGCGCCATCGCGAGCGGTAGGGTCACTAAGGCCATGGGAAGGGAACCGCCAAGGAGGGCGACGGGCGTTATGGCAACTACGGAGACTATGGCCGCAACTATTCCTTCAGCCACCACCCTCCCGAACTCCACGTGACCCCTCCACTGCTCCCCCACTGCATCGATGGCCCTCCTGAAGAGGAGCATGCTGAGCTGGGTGCGGGAGGCTCCCATTGTCTGCGCGTTTACGTAATCCCTCATGACCTCTCCGAACTTGCCCGCGGGCGTTGTCTCCGCGAGCCGCTTCAGGGCAGAGATAGGGTCCTTTCCTGCGTCCAGCAGCAACCTTAGGCGGGCTATCTCGAACCTGGTCCAGCGGAAGCCTTCCCCCTCTGCTCTCAGGAGCAGGTCCGCCACGTGAACAGGACTCTTTGAGTAAACGAGGAGGTAGGCGAGCAGCGCGGGGAGCTCCCTGTCTACGCCGCGACCTACGAGATATCTCCAGATCGTTGGCGCAAAGGCTATGGTCAACAAGGGGAGAGGAAGGAGGAGGAGCGCGGCGCGGAAGAAGAGGGAGAGGGCTAGCAGGAGAGGCAGGGAGAGCAGGGAGGCGAGGAGGAGTGCACTAAACAGCTTCACAGCGTGGGGCCCGTAGAGCTCCAACTCCCAGCCAAAATAAAGCCAGGCCCTCTTTACTGCGAGGAGGAGGCTGTCCCTCAAGCCCTTATCGCCTCTCCGTATGAGCTCATGTAGAACCTCGCTATGGCCTTATGGAAGTCCTCCGGCGACAGGCCCACGAGCTTCTCCAGCAACTCCGCCCTACCCTCCAGCTCCCTTGCCAGCTCCCTGTGGGGCGCTCCAAGCTTCTGCCAAGCCTCTTCTATCCTCGCGCTCCTCTTGATCACCTCTTCCGCGCTATGTGGGGAGAAAGAGTCGTCTATTGCGTTCCAGGAGAAGACCTTCACTATCTCGTCCTCGTAGATCTCGGCCACACCACTAACCCTCCTCCTAGCCTTGCCGCCGTAGACAGGCATCTTTCTCACATGAACCATCACTGCCAGGAGCCTGAGGAAGAGCTGAGGCAGGCCTATGGGCTCCATCTGGAGCCTCAGGACGGCTCCCTCGGGGCTGTCTGCATGAAAAGTGGTCATGACGCCGTGGCCCAGCGCGGCTGCCTGAGCCAAAATCCTGGCCTCCCTCCCCCTTACCTCCCCTACAATGATGTACTCCGCCCTCCTCCTCAGGGAGAACTTGAGGAGGGCCTCCAGGTCTACCTCCGTTAGGGCCTCCCCTGGCATGGAGGGCCTGGTTATGAGGGAGTCCCAGTGCGGCGTCAGGAGCCTCAATTCTGGCGTATCCTCTATGGTGATCACCCTATAGTAAGGAGGTATGAAGCCCGTGAGTGCCTGGAGCAGAGTGGTCTTCCCGGCCCCCATGCTCCCTATGACCATCGTGAAGAGCTGGGCTTCCACCATTAGCCAGAGGTACGAGGCCATGAGAGGAGAGAGGATCCTGCTGGCTATCATGTCCCCTATGGTGGTCGGCTTCTCCGGATACTTCCTTAGCACGAAGCTGCTACCGAACCGGGAGATCTCCTTCATAAAGGTGACGGCCACCCTGAACCCTTCTGTGGTCAGCCCCTCCGCGTAGGGGGAGGCGATGCTGACCAGCCTACCTGCCTTCCTTGCAAGCTGTACTGCCAGCGAATCCACGGTAGCTGCATTGAGGACGAGATCTACGTCAACCCAGCGGGCCGGCACTAGCCTATGTATCACTGAGACGTTCTTGCCAGCCCCCTCTACAGCTATCTCCTCCACGTTAGGGTCGGCGACGAGGGGGTATATGGGCCCGTAGCCGCTGAGGGCCTTCTTTACATGGTACTCCTCCGCCTCCCCCTCTGGCTTAGAGAGCCCCGAGAGCACCTCCTTTACTCTCTCCTCCGGGACCTGGGGCTCCACGAACCTCAGCCTCACGAGGCCCATGTCGTCAGAGTACAGGTAGTACCTCACGGGGCCCACGCCGTAGTGAGCTAGTATCCTCCACTCTTCCGGCGGGGCCTGGAGCTCCTCCCTCCTCTCCTCCTTCTTCGGGGACCTCAGGACCTCCATAAGAGCTTCAAGCATAAAAACCACCTTTGAAGAAAGGGGGGAGGTTAGCCCAGGTTCACGGCCCTCCTCATGACCTGCTCCTTTGACCTATACTCTATTATCACTACCTTTGCCTCTGCAGGCACTATGAGGACGTAAGAGTGTTTTGCCCCCGGCGCTAGGGTCGTGCCTGCGCCTTCCCCTACCGTCCTAGCCTGCAGCAGCTCGCCGTTCCTGCCAAGGTAATATATGCCGCTTATCGTCACGTCGTTCCTGAAACCGTTCACCACGTCGACCTGCACAAGAGCCCTGGTAGAGTTAATGGCTGAACGGTAAGCGGTGACTATGAGCTGATCGCCAGAACTCATAATGGTCTCTGAGGTCCTGGCAAAGTACTCGTACACCAGCATGCCTCCTATTACGGTGAAGGCTATTAGCACGAGGGTAGCCACCAGCGGCGACAGGCCTTTCCTCACGCTCTCACCTCACGCTCCTCTAAGCTGCGCAGGGAGTTTGGCTTTCGATCTTCAAATCCTAATAAGGCGGGAGCACGGGGGAGGCAGGGAGCCCTTTGGAGAAGGTGAAGGACGTTAGAGTAGGGCCCAACATGAAAGTGTGCGAGTTAGTGGAGGCCTTCGGCGCCATGCACGGCTTCACCGCAGCGAGCATCTACGAGGCCGTTAACGTGTTGAGGGAGGGGCTTAAGGAGAGCGACCTGAGGGTCCTCTCGTTCACTGGAAACCTGGTAGCCACAGGATTGAGGGGCGTCATAGCCCAGCTGCTGAGAGAGGGGCGCTTCAATGTAGTGTTCACCACTACTGGGGCAGTGGATCACGATATAGCTAGGAGCATGGGAGGGAGGTACCTCAAGGGGCGGTTTGAAGCGGACGACTCCAAGCTCAGAGAGCTGGACGTCTACAGGCTGGGCAACGTCTTCATACCTTCCGACTCATATGGGGAGCTTATAGAAGCATTCGTAACCAGGCTCGTGGAGAAGGCCATAGAAAGGAAGGGGAGGTGGGGCACTTACGAGCTCCTGAGGCTCGCCGGAGAGATGATAAGCGATGAGGACAGCTTCCTCCGTGCGGCGAGGCTTGCCGGGGCAGAGGTCTTCGTGCCCGGGTGGCCTGACGGAGCCTTCGGCACCGCGCTGTTCATGGAGAGGCAGAAGGGGAAGCAGATAGAGGTGGACTACTTTGCAGATATGTTGAGGCTCTCAGGGCTGTTCTTCACCTCAAAGAGGGCCGCAGGGCTCATAGTTGGGGGAGGCATAAGCAAGCACCACGCCCTCTGGTGGTCGCAGTTCAAAGGGGGGCTGGACTACGCCGTTTACATAACTACTGCCCATGAGGGCGACGGGAGCCTTAGCGGCGCGCGGCCGAGGGAGGCAGTTAGCTGGGGAAAGATAGGCGTGGGCGCCAGGGTAGCGACGGTACAAGGAGACGCGACGGTGATCTTGCCGATGATCGCGGCCTGCATATAGAGTTATAAGGGGCAGTGAGAGATAGAAAGAGGTCCAGAGCTTTTGAGCCCTCAGGGGAGAAGGGGGTAGAGGGCTTATGAGTGAGGAGAAGAAGTATAAAGAGATGGGGATAGCGAGGTTCTTCGCTAGGTACCCAGAGCTAACAGGCTACTCCAGCCCCCAGAAGGCCCTTTATCAAACGATCAGGGAGCTAGTGGAGAACTCTCTAGATGCGATAGACGGCCACGAGGAGGGCAGGCAAGTAGCCCTGCCGCTCATAAAGGTAGTCATAGAGGAGGTCGCCATTGTGCACGATGAGGAGGGGAAGAAGGTCATGTGTAGAGTGACCGCGGAGGACAACGGGGTAGGAGTCCCTCCTACGGTAATCGCTAACGCCTTTGCGAAGGTGCTATACAGTAGCAAGTACGTGACAAAGCAGACTAGAGGCATGTACGGCATTGGAGTGAAGGCCGCCGTAATGTACTCCCAGGCCACCGGCGGAAGCGGCGTGGACGTGATCTCCACCACCTCCTCGCTGGAGGACGTCTACTGGAGGAGGCTGAAGATAGACCTAGAGAAGAACGAGCCCATAGTGCTTGGCACCGGCAGCTGGAGAAAGCAGGGTAGCTGGCGGGGGACTCGAGTCTCGATGACAATGGAGTGCGACTGGCCTAGGGCTAGGCAAAAGATCATAGAGTACTTCCAGAAGACGTCTATAATAGCACCGTATGTCCAGATGCTCTTCCTTACGCCCGAAAAGGAGCTCTACGTTTTCCCAAAGCGCGCAGAGAAGATCCCTGATCCCCCTAGGGAAGCAAAACCCCACCCTCACGGTGTGGACGTGGAGACCTTCAAGCTAATGCTTAGGGAGACAAAGGCAAGGACTTTCAAGCAGTTCCTCATGAAGGAGTTCCAGTCTGTGGGGGAGAAGAGCGCGAGGGCTATCATAAGGGAGGCCAAGAAAAGGATAAAGGATAAGGATATAAGCGGTGATATCTCCCCCGCGGATCTTCTCCAGGCCTCCGACGGTTCCCTTGCGGCGATAGTGGACATAATGAAGACCCTGAGGTTCCAGCCGCCAAAGAGCAAATACCTCAGCCCCTTGGGGGAGGACCTCGTGAAGGCGAGCCTGATCTCCACCTTCAATCCCGAATGGGCAGACGCGATAAGGAGGTCACCCAGATCCTACCAGGGCCACCCCTTCATCGTGGAGCTCGGGATGGCATATGGAGGTCATATAGAGCCCATGAATGAGCCCCTGCTGCTAAGGTACGCCAACAAGGTCCCTCTGCTCTCCGCAGAAAAAGAGGACGTATCATATAAGGTCATGATGGGAGTGGACTGGAAGCAGTACAAGGTAACCTTTCCGGCCCCCCTAGTGATCCTCGTCCACGTAGTGAGCACCAAGATACCTTACAAGAGTATGGGGAAGGAGAGCATTAGCGAGGTGCCGGAGATAGAGCAGGAGATCAGATACGGCCTGCTAGAGCTGGGGAGGAGGCTAAGGGAGTATCTATCTGAGAAGGAGAGGAGGGAGGAGGCCATGAACAGGGCGCTCGCTATATCGAAGTACTTACCAGAAATAGCAAGGGGCCTGAAGATCTTAGAAAAGGAGCCGCGCTCCTGGACTCCTCTGGAGCCAGGGGAGGAGAGGGATTTGCTGGAGGATCTCATAAAGCTGGTCTCTAGGCACGTCCATCTGCGTGACCAGCAGGGAGAGGAGGTGGTGAGGAAGATACTGAGGGTGAAGTGAGGTGGACAAGGTAGACGCGGAGGCGAGGAAGAGGGCTGCGGCTATCCTCAGGGAGAAGCTCATACCGCTAATAAAGGACCTTAAGGCCGGGGAGCCCCTGAAGCTGGTCATACCCAAGAGGACCCTCTCAAACACTATGCTAGACCCAGAGAAGGGAATACTGATCCTAAAGGATGAGAAGCTGGAGAGGCACCTGCTGGACGCAGGAGAGGCAAGGAGGTTCATGCAGACTATACTCATGGCATCGATAATATACCAAGCACTAGTGGAAAACGAGTACCCGACCATAAGGGACCTCTACTACAGAGGAAAACACACTTTACAGTATCGGGACCTTGAGGGAAAGGTGAGGGAGGAGAACACTTGGGACGAGCAGCAAGAGAGCGACGCAGTGCTCAGGGACATAGAAGTCATGACTAACCTGCTGAGAGAGGAGATGCTCATACTCAGCAAGGAGAAAGGAAAGATGGTGGGGGACATGAGGATAAGGAGTGGGCCCGACGTCATAGACCTATCGAAGCTCGGCCACGGCGCCTATGCGATCGAGTCCACCCCGGATTTCATAGAGTTCCTAGACTATAACGCAGAGTTCGTGCTAGTGGTTGAGAAGGACGCCGTGTTCCAGCAGCTCCACAGGATAGGCTTCTGGAGGCAGTACAAGTGCCTCCTCATCACAGGAGCAGGACAGCCAGACAGAGCTACCAGGAGGCTCGTCAGGAGGCTTAACGAGGAGCTGGGGCTCCCAGTATATGTGCTCACCGACAGCGACCCGTATGGGTGGAACATATATTCAGTCTTCAAGGTGGGGAGCATAACGCTGAGCTATGAGAGCGAGAGGCTGGCTACGCCGAAGGCCCGCTTCCTGGGGGTCTCCATGACAGACATATTCGGGGACAAGAAGAAGAAGCCCTACCTCACGGAGGAAGAGAGGAAGAACTTCATAATAAAGGCAAAGGACGAAGACATAAAGAGGGCTCAGGACCTCCAGAAGTACTCCTGGTTCCAGACGCCAAAGTGGAAGAAGGAAATAGATTTGTTCCTCGAAAAGAGGGCAAAGCTAGAAATAGAGGCCCTGGTGGGCAAAGGTCTGAAGTTCCTAGCTTACAAGTACCTTCCAGAGAAGATTCAGACAGGAGACTGGATAGAGTAGGCCTCAGCTGGGAGTTCGTTGCATCACCCCTCAGCAGCGGTAGATGACCTCATCGACCAGAGAGACATATAGGGGGAGAGCTTAATATGCGGGGGAGCGCTGCTGGAGGTCTACTACGAGTTCATAGCCTTTCCCTGCGGGGAGAGGCTCAGCTCTCCTCTTGGCCTATTCGGCAGAGAGTTTAAAGTGTACCGCGGGAGCTCCCTCTCGAGGGCTGTCCCTAGGGCGCGCCAGATCCTCCTCCTCTCGCCGCAAGATCCCCTAGCTTACTATTTGAGCGTAAGGCATGAGCTAGAGCGTCGGGTGGAGTGGGAGGGAGACTGCCCGAGGGCAAGGGAGGAGGCGGGCGCATGGTTCCTCTGCAGGCACAGCCTGAAGGAGAGGGGAGAGCTGTACGACCTCTACGAGTGCGAGGAGCTAGTTCACCTGGCCGGCAGCCCGCCGCCTTACTCGCGCGTTACCGGCTGCCTTGTGGAGCTCCTCCTGCTCCTCACAAAGGCGAGGGCAGGGGCCGTGAGGGGTTACGTGGAGCACGCCCGCTGGCTGCTCTGGTGCGTAGAAAGGGCCTCGAGAGGCAACGCTAAGTATGTGGGGGCCGCAAGGGATGTGCTGCAGGAGCTTGAAGCTCTTGAGGGAGAGGGCAAGGGAAGTAAGGAGGCTGTACTACGAGATAGTTGAGCCCCTGTTCTCATATCCGCGTCACAAGGAGAGCCTCGCCTCCCTGCTAGGGCCTCAGACGTGTTATGAGGAGTGCCTCTCTGCGCAGGAGCTCTCGGAGGCACTGGAGAGCAGACACGTCTGCGTCCTGGGCCCCCTGCCCTCCAGGCCAGAGGGCTGCGAGGTCTACGGCGCCCCTGAAGGGGGGCTCGGGAGGGCTCTGGAGCTAGGCGTGAGGCTGACTTACGTGACTGGCGATATGGATGCGGAGGAGGGGCTTGCCTCGCTCGCCCTCCTAACCGTGCCCTTTCTGCTGATCCACCTACATGGCGACAACAGAGAGAGGGTGCTGCTCTTCAGCTCGCTCCTTAGGAGGAGGGGGGTGCTATACACATCCCAAGTAGACGCTGTGGGCTGCGTGCTCCCCTTGGGGGGCTTCACCGACGGCGACAGGGCAGTCATAGCAGCTATGCTAATGGGGGCGGAGGCGGTGAAGGCGTACGGCTACGACTTCTCCGCACCCTTCAGAGGCCGTAAGCCCGAGGCAGCCATGAGGGACAAGGGCCTGAAGCTCCTCGCGGCCCGGGAGATCCTCTTTAGGTCCGCCGTCCTCCTAGGGTACTCTGTGGAAGAGGGCACTCACATGACTTTCTTGCGCAGGCGCTAAAACATAAGCTCTCGAAGGGGAGAGCTGCGGGGAGAGAGGGTGGAGAGAGGGCTAGTCCCGGTAGCCCTAATAGTGGGGCTTCGCAGCTTCTCAGTAAGCCCCGAGGAGCCTATAGAGGCAGTGAGGAAGATCATGAGGGACTACGGCACGAGGGTGGTAGCAGTAACTGAGGGCAAGAGGCTGCTGGGAGTGGTGGAGAGGGCAGATGTGCTCGCCGTAACCTCTACTAGGAGCGAGGCCAAAGCAAAAGACCTAGCTGCGGTCCCCAAGGTGACGCTTAGCGCAGAGGACGACCTCCAGAAGTCCCTCAGGGCCATGCTCAGCGCAGGAGAGTGGTATGCGCCCGTCCTGGAGGGAGGGGCCTTTCTCGGCTTCCTCGGCCTTGAGGACGCGATAGCCTACGGCGTGAAGGTGATGAAGGAGGCCCTACGGGGGGTGAGGCTGGAGGAAATAATGAAGGAGGCAAGGGCTGTAAGAGAGGATGAGCCGGTGAGCAGCATATGGAGGCTCATGAGGGAGCTCAGGCACACGGGGATCCCCGTGGTGAACGAGAAGGGAGCCATAGTGGGCATCGTCACGCAGTACGACCTCCTCCGGAAGGGCTATGCAAGGATCCACCTTGAGGCGGCGAGGGGGCCTGCTAAGGCACCGAGGGCTAGAACGATTATGACAAGGCCCTGCACCTACTTGTACCCCCACAGCACCGCCCTGGAGGCGGCCGGCATAATGATTAGCAGGAACATAGCTAGGGTCCCTGTAGCTCACGACGAAAAGAGCAGGAGGTTAGTGGGAGTAGTAGATAGGGAGAGTATAGCTCGCCTCATCCTGAAGTCCTTGGGCTAGCGTGCTTTATGCAAACATAGTACTTCTTCTCCATTTCCAGCCCCAGCGGCGGGCTGAACTTGAAGATTATCCCCCAGAGGGAGAGTATAGTCTCCTTGTACGCGTCCTCGGGGGCTATCAGGTAGCCGTGGCCACAGAACTCAAACTCCTCCAAGTTTTTCGGCCTCTTGGTCATGACGTGGATCTCTAGCAGGTCCCCCTTCTTCACCTCCAGCGTCTTCTTGATCACGTCAAAGATCACTTTTCTCCCCTCCGCGTCGGCCCTTGCTATGCTCTGCCCCTGTATGTTCCCGGGCTTAACGTCCTCCACGGTTGCCAGCAGGGCTATGTGCTCCATGAACAGCTCCCCCGAGAGCCTGGCGGCCGTGGGCTTAAAGATTTAGGGCATAGCAGTTGGGCTCATAGGGGGAGCCGCTGTGGCCATTGCCACTGAGCCCTCGAGGAGGTTTGTGGCGAAGCTCAACAGCCTCCTAGACAAAAACGTGGTGGTGAGGTTATCAGATGGGAGGAAATACAGGGGAAAGCTGGTCGGCTTTGACGCAGGTAGCCTGAGCATGATGCTGGAAGCCGCGGAGGACTCGGAGGGCAGAAGGTGGCCTCTGGTGATGATTGGGGGGAGCGCCCTGTCGGAGGTAGTGCTAGAGGAGGGCTCTGTCTTCGACGCAAAAGAGTTCGCTGAGTTCCTCGTCACGCAGGGCAACGTGGGAAGGCACCTGATCAAGGTTTACGAGGACGTTAACGTGGTGGAGGTTGGCAAGATAGTGAGGGTTACGGACAGCGGCGTGGAGGGCACAGGCCCTATGGCCCAGAAGGTCCACACGCTATATATGGAGTACCTGCGCTCTAAGGGGGTAAAGGTATAGTTACATGAACATTCCCTTAGACTCGTGGTCTTCCCTCTCTGCCTCCTTCTCTATCATCTGAATGATCCTCTCCACCTCTGCCCTCTGTATGCTTGCCCTCGTCTCTAGCTCCTCTGGGCTCACGTCCAGCTTCAACAGGTTCTTGGAAATGACCCTAATGGCCACTAGGGAGGCGTCGTAGTCTACCCCCTCCACGAAGGAGTAGGGGAGCAGCATGATGGCGGGCACCTTCATGTAGTCTAGGTAGACGTACAGGAGAGCCAGGGGCCCCATGACCCCAAGGCCCACCTCCAACTGGGGGGCCTCAAGCATGGGCCCTTTGTACAGCCTGTTGCTGGCCCACCTGTAGCCGTGCTCGTCGCCGGCAGGCTTGAACTCCCTGCTGAGCCCGCCCACGAGAGTCACGTACTGGAAGCCTACTCTCGAGGCCCACCTGGCTATACCGAGAGCGTACTCGTCCACGAACTCTCTCTCCGGCAGTGCTCTGTTTACGAGCACGGTAACCCTCGCGGAGTCTGAATAGTATATGTCGAATGGGAACCCAAGCCCGTCCTCCTCCACCACTATGAAGGGGGGCAGGAAGTCCGTGAGCACGTAGCCCACCTTCTTGGCCTTCAGCGCTAGAGCTAGGTACTTGGAGGTCGTGTAGCCGACCATGCCAAAGCCCCTGAAGCCGGTGATGAGCACCGAGTCCGCCAGCTCCCTCCTGCTCACCTCCTTCAGTACTATCTTCACCTTTGCCACCAGAGGGTATCGAAGAAGTGGAGGCTTATAGCCAAGAGGGATTACCGAGCTCCAGCCGTTAAGCCTGGAGAAACATAAAGGTAGCGAGGGGGAACATGAAGCTAGTAGCATATCTGGGCGTTGACTGGAGGAGCAGGCTCACCGAGAGGGTGCTGAAGGACCTCTCTGTATACCTTGCTAGCCACTACGGCCTCGGCATGGAGCTGGACTTCGTGGAGCTCCCTCTGGGAGATATGGACGAGGAGGAGCTCCCCCTGGTCATCCTCGAGGGAGAGGTGATAAGCAAGGGCGAAGTGCCCTCCATGAGCTACCTCGTGGAAGCCGTCTTCGAGAGGCTCGGCTCTCAAGTAAGGACGAAACTACTGGGCTTTCCGGAGCTCGAGGCCTAGCCTTACTTTTAAGCCCTAGAGGGAACCCCTTAAGAGCGAGGCCCCTGGGGCTGGTAACAATGGTAGAGGACGCGGAGAGGAGATGGATAGCCCTTATGTATAAGACGGCGAAGAAGTACCACAAGCTCTGCCCCTACTTCGATAAGAAGGCAGTGCAGTGCCTCCTCATGGCCACGCTTGAGGGGAAGATGGGGAGGTGCGACAGGGATGGCAAGTTCGAGGGCTGCCCTGTGTTTACGAAGATGCTTGAGAAGCTCTACAGGCACTACACTGAGAACAGGAAGGCTCTGCCCAGGGACTTCCAGGACGTTATTAGCCAGGCCTTCACCCTCTAGGTGGTGGCAGTGGAGGTCCTGCCCGTTATTCATAACGTGAGCAGCGCGCAGAGGCTACTCGACTTCGCAAGGCTGGCATACTCTCTCGGGGCAGAGCACGTGATCGCTACCAAGGTCTATGGCGCTGCTGCCCAGAGCGGAGTCCCGGACGTGATGAGGTTAGCGCTAAAGCTCGGGAGGAGCTTTGCCGTCCTGCCGGACCTGCAGGACATGATAGACATCTATAGACCGGACAGCGTCCTGCTCATATACGGCGGCGCGGAGGAGAGGCTGGACCCGTTTAACCCCCCGGTTTACAGCGGCAGAATTGCCGTGGTGTTTAATGGGGGCGAGCCGGATTTCTCGCCAGCGGAACTGAAGTATGGCTCCTCAATATACGTTAAGGGGGCCTCCCAAAGGCTGGGGGCTATAGCTGAGGCCGCGATAATCTTATATTTCTTAAGAATGAGATCGTAGTAGGAGGAAAAGAGGGGGCTTGGCTAAGCCCAGGAGGGCTTCCCTTAGAGATCTGCTTGTAGGGCTCAGGCTGTATTCTAGCGTTTCCATAGACTTATCCATGTACACCCTTGCCTTCGGGGACAGGACAGCTGCTGTGGAGGTCCTGAGGATAGAGGAGGACATAGACGAACTCTTCAAGGAGGTCATAGCGAAACTGATACTGGCCTTCAGGGACCGCTCAAGGGAGCCCGAAGCTATAGGCCTCGTGGACCTAGCCTCTGCGCTAGACACGATAAGCAACGCCGCGGGGGACTTAGCTTCAGTAGCCTTGAGGGGCTACCCGCCGCACCCCTATGTCACGGCAGCCATATGTCACGGCGAGTCGGTGGGCCTCATAAAGAGCAGGAAGGGGATCGACAGAGTGCCCGCCAGGGTGGACGTGCTGCTGCTCAAGAGGGGGGAGAGCTACGAGATAGCCCCGCCGAGCGTGAAGGTGATGCCCGGGGATGTGATAGTAGCTAGAGGGCCTCTCGAAGAGCTGGCGAAGCTAGCTATAGAGCTCGGTGAGGAAGGGTATGCGGGGGAGAAGTGCGTTATAGAGGCGCGGCTCCAGGCCTCCGCAGGGGACCAACTGGCCTCAATGATCTTGTCTCTCAAGGCCCTCTCCCGCTCCATGCTAGACCTAGCCTTCTACTCGCTGCTCCACAACGACATGAGCATAGCCGAGACTGTGAAGGAGATGAAGGACTATGCGAACAAGGCTTACTTCGAGCTCCTGGAGACTGTGCTGAACTCCTCCTACCCTGGAAGGGCCCACGAGATGGTTTCGCTCGTGGTCTTCGTTAAGGGCATGGAGGAGATCTCCGACGCAGCCCTCAGGATAGCTAACGTGGTGAGGATGAAGCACCACTCCCCTGTCCTCAGCCAGGTGATGAGGGAAGGGGAAGAAGCATACTTGAGGGTTAAGGTGATGAGGAGGGCCTCGCTAGGGGAGCTAGGGCTGGAGGAGAGGGGCTTCATACCAATTGCCGTGGGCAGAGGAGGAGACTGGAGCGCCCCCCTCCTGCCAGAGAGCAGCATAGAGGAGGGCGATGAGCTGATCCTTAAGTACTACAGGACGGGGGGTGAGGCGGAGGAGCTCAGGAGCCTTGGACTGGTGGTAAGGCACACATGATCATACCGCCTGAGCTCTGCACGAGGTGCAAGGGCTATAAGAAGCTCTGCGGGCTCTCGCGCTGCCCCATTCTCGAGAGCTTCCAGGCGCAGGTGAGGACTTACATGAAGCTCTCAGGGCTTACGGCAGAGGGCTCCACGCCGCCCTCCGTTATTGTAGGTGAGGGAGGGTACCCCAACGTAAACGTGCACTTCATGGTCCCCGTGGGCATCCACGGCGAGGAGGCGAGGCAGTTTGAGGACCCCGTGGGCTGGAGCAAGAGGGGCGTGGGGATGAACGTCATCATTAGGTACAGGAGCGAGCTTCTCTCCGGCCTGCTCAGGGTGAGGGTCGACAGGCCTGAGGTGCTGTACGAGAAGGAGCTGGGCCTCGTAGCCCTCTCGGAGAGGCCCGTGGACTCGGAGGTGAAGCTGAAGAGGCCCCCTGTGCCGGTGTTGAGGTTTGATAGCGTCACGAAGCCTATAGGCCCCCGGGCGCTTGCAGAGGAGATCAAGGTCACCGGCAACCCCTCCCTGCCAGCAGCCGTGGAGAAAGCCATTTGGGAGGACGTGAAGGCAGAGGAGGGCGTTAAGGAGCTATACTTCAGGGGGCTGGATGTGTACCCCATCCAGCGCCTCCTGAGCCTCGGCTTCATGGGGAAGAAGGGGAGGAAGAGGGTAGTGCCTACGCGCTGGGCCATAACGGCTACGGACGACATGATCTCTAGGGCGATCAGGGAGAAGCTCAGGGACGCGCCTGAGGGGAGCTCCGCGGAGGTCCACTTCAACGAGTACCTCGGCGACCGCTTCTTCATAATCCTCAAGCCGGGGGCGGGGAGGTTTGAGTGGATAGAGGTCTGGCAGCCCAGGAGCTTTTGGGCCACGAGCTCCCCGAGGCCGGTGATCTGGAAAGTAGAGGAGAGCGCGCGAGGAGTAGCTACAGCCACCGACGGCGGCTTCTCTGCTGCGAGGCTAGCCGTCCTTGAGTTCATGCTGAGGGAGAAGAGGAGGTGGGACGTGGTGGTCCTGAGGGAGATAACGCCCGCATACTATGCGCCCGTAGGGAGCTGGCACATAAGGGAGACCGTGAGGAGGGCCATGGAGCTCCCGCCCATTTTGAAGGAGCCCACCCTGCAGGAGATCGCGCAGGAGGTGGAGAAGAGGATGAGCCCAGAGATGGTAGGCTACCTGTCCCAGTTCAAGCTGCTGAAGAGAGAGCGGAAGCTCACGGAGTTCATTGAGCCTTAACCCCCCGGTTAATGCCAGCGTAACTCCCAGCTAATACTGCTCCTTCCCCCGAAAGGGCTCCGGGAGGCGAAAGGCCTGAGGGGCTGGGCTGGAGGAGGAAGCGAGGAGAGTAGTGGAGGCGCTGAGGAGGGAGAGGAGGGGAGGCCCGAGGAGCAGGCTGGTAGATGCTATATTCCTTCTCCTCCTCTCCCGCCCGATGAGGTCTGGGGAGATAGCGGGCTTGCTCGAGAAGAACTCCCAGTACGTCTCGAGCTACCTCTCCTACTGGAAGGCCAGAGGGTACGTGGAGTACGAGGCGGGCCTCTGGCGCCTCACGCCGAAAGGAGAAACATATGCGAGAGAGATATACGAGAGGGAGAGCAGGGAGGAGGACGAGTACGCCGCGTTGGCCTATAAGGTCCTCGGCTTACACGTAAAGCCTGCAAAGAAAGGCAAAAGGGAGGAGGCCTCGTCGGGAGGCTCTGGGGGGGCCTTGCAGTTTCTTGCAGAGCAAAAAGGTAAGGGTAGCAATAAACTACAAGAGAGGGTTGCCGCCTCTACTTGTGCGCTGAATGCAATGAAAGAGCATGTGAGCGAGGGCGAATTGGAGGTAATCATGAGCCTCTTCTCTCACTACGTCAGGTGGGGCACTACGTACATGTACGTAGATCAGCTGCAGGAGCGCATGGGGGCCGACTTTGCGTGGCTCATGAGGACCTTGAGGGAGCTGCAGAGTAAGGGTTTAGTGTACCTATACACAGACCCCAGGCTGGGTATGAGGGTGGGCTTCTCTAAGGGCCTCAAGGCCCAGATAGAGAGGTGCCAAGAATAACTACTACTTCGTGTGAGTATTACAACGGCAGCGAATGAAGGGGGAGCAGAGAGATAAGAGATTGTTGGAAAAAGGTTTGTAGAATAGGTAGCGGTAGTACAGTTCAATAATTTCACAAAAGATCCGAAGAGCCTAAGACTACAAGTAGTAGTAGGTCTTCTCCTGTTAACCGGGGGGTTAAAAGAGCTATAAGCCCAGCGAAGAGGAACGAGCGAGGGAAGAAGGTGAGGGCCCAGGAGGCAGCAGAGCTCCTCCTGAAGGCCAGCGAGCCAATAAGGGGCGGCAGCCTCGGCTACTCTGCGTACCACGTCCTCCTGGCCCTGAGGCTCTCCTCTTCTTCCCCTGTGGGCAGGATAAGGCTCTCGCAGGCCCTCAGGATAGGAGAGGCCTCGGCCAAGACGCTTATAGCTAGATTGAAGGAGCTGGGGCTCGTGGAGGCCTTCCCAGAAGGCATAAGGGCAAGCAAGAGGGGAGAGGAGGTCTTGAAGGTCATAGAGGCCTCGATAGAGATCAGCCAGGCTAGCCTACCCTTCAAGGGTTGGGAAAGCGCTGTAGCCGTAACTATTATCTCTCTCCCTCCTCCGAAGGACCTAGTGGGGGTGTACACGGTAAGGGACAAGGTCGTCAGAGAGGGGTGCGAGAAAGTCATAGTAGGGGGTAGGGAAGGGGGCGAAACCTTTTACCCAGGGCTGCCGAGCGACGTCAAAGCCCTCATAGACGCTGGGCTCTCAAGCAAGGGAGAGGGCACCCTCATAATAGTTCCAGAGGAGTGCAGACAGCTTCTCATAAACGCCTCCCTCCGCCTGCTCTCCACAACGAAGTAAGGGTATAGAGGGCAACTATAAGAGCGCCGCAGCCTACGCGGGAGGGAGAGTGTTGAGGCAACAGTCCCTCTTCTTAGTGCTGCTTATCCTCCTGCCTCTGCCGGGGGCGCTCGTAGGGGGCGCCTCGCATGATAGCGAGGAGCTATATATAGTTTTCGCGCCCCTCTTCAGCAAAGAAGGCCTGGGGCCTCTCAAGTCCTCTGCAGAGCTGTTTGGAGGGGAGGTGATGGATGAGTTCCCAACGCTAGGGGCGGCTCTCGTGAAGGGGCCTCGCGAGCTGGCCCGCGCCCTGAGGCAGCTGGGTTATATAGTGTCTCCTAACTTGCAGCTCCAGCTAATCTCTCCTCTCTCGTCTGAGGAGGTCTCTCTGCGTTACAGCGTTCCCAGCATAGGCGCCCCTGGCGCGTGGGCGCTTGGGCTAAATGGGAGCGGCGTGAGGGTGGCAGTAATAGATACAGGCATAGAGAACAGCCATCCCTGGCTAATGAGGGGTAACAGGAGCGTGGTGGTTTGGGAGGTAGATGCTACGGAGAGCGGGGAGGTGGACTACTGTGGCAAGGGAACTCGGCATGCCAGCATCCACGGAACCCACGTGGCAGGCATAATAGCTAGCCAGAGCCCCGACCGCAGAGGGGTTGCTCCTGGCGCCCTGCTGTATGATATTATAGCTTTCTCAAAGAGATCTGACTGCATTTCTACTGACGAGTCAACGCTCCTAAGGGCTCTGGAGCACGCGCTGAGGGGTCCCGATGGGAGGCCGAACTCAGGGGACGAGGCCGACGTGATAAACCTAAGCGTGGGCGCCCTATTCAGCCCTGAGCTGATCTACCCAGCAGTGAGAGGCTTCCTCTCAAGGCCCGCTATCGTTGAGGCCCTGGAGAGGGCGGCAGCTATGAACAAGGTGATCGTGGTCGCAGCAGGTAACTGGTACGGCATAAACCTGTACAACCTCCTCTGCCTCGCTGCCGGCGTCATCTGCGTGGGCGCTGCGGACGACGGGAGAAGCGCAGGGGCAGGGGACGACTCGCTGGCCCCCTTCACCTCCAGGGGCCCAGGGTTCCCGGGCATAATGGTGCCGCACCTCGTGGCTCCAGGGGTTTTAGTTGAGTCCTCTGTACCCACGGAAACGGGACGCCTCTCGTATCCTCTCTCTGGCACCTCCATGGCCGCGCCCCACGTGGCGGGGGCCGCTGCTATCATAGTTCAGCAGGCAAAGAGGGAGGGGGCCGTTAGCCCGCACGAGGTGCTCAGGGCCCTGGCGCAGACAGCGAGAGACGTGAAGGGGTACAAGTATACCTTCTGGGGCCAGAGGGCTGTGATACCCATAGAGGCGACCACAGTTTCCGACCAGGGGGCAGGCCTCCTAAACGTCTCTGCTGCGGTGAGGAGAGAAGTAATCATAGATCTGGGCGGGAGGCCCTTCGCGCACCTCCTAGCCTCTAGATCTGGGAAGCTGGAGCTGAGGGTGGTTAGCCTCTCAGATAGGCCGCTGGAGTTCACGCTTAGCGTGGTTGCGAAAGAGGAGCACAGCCTGCGCGAGGTCTCAGGCTTCTCCCTAAACGTCTCTAGGCTGCTCTTACCTCCCCGCTCCTCTGCCTCCGTGGAGCTCACCTTCAAGGACCTCCCAGTGGGGACCTACGGAGGCTACGTGATGCTCAGGGGAGACTCCGCCACATACAGGTTCCCCTTCCTCCTCACAGTTCCCGTGGAGCTGCCGCCCGAGGGAGGGCTTTTGGCCCAGAGCATAAACCTCAGGGTCATCTCCAGGAGCCTAAGGGACGTGCCCATGCTATACGTTAACGTGAAGAGCCCCTTCCCCGACCCCCTCTTCCTCAGCGCGGCCGTGCGCTCAGAGCTCTACTACAGCGTGGCGCCAGAGATAGCTGTGATCTCCCCCTTCGGCACCGTGAGCTCCTCCTACGACTACAACCACTTCTACCTGTTCCTTGAGCCAGAGCTATACCTCCTGATCCCCCGCGTGTACTCGCTCGTGGCCTCTCCCGTGGAGCTAAGGCTCCTCATGGGCGCGGTCTCCCCTGCAGAGGGAGTTCGCAGGGCCCTTGAAGCTGTCTCCTCCCTCTCTGCTAGGCTAGAGGCCCTCGAGCTAGAGGTGAGGAACCTGCAGGCCTCTGTGACGAACCTCCATGCTTCCCTCGTGAACCTAGAGGCAGCCTTAAGGGCCCTCAAGGCAGAGGCCAGGAGGCTAAACCAATCCATAGAGGCCCTCCAGCGCTCTGTCGGAGAGCTAGAGAGGAGCCTCAGGGCGCTCAGGCAAGAGCTGCAGCAGGAGTCCGAAGCGCGGAAGGCGGACGTGGCGCGCTTAGAGCAGTCCATAAGGGCCCTCGGCCAGTCCCTCTCGGCGCTTGAGGAGAGCCTAAAGGCCCTCAGGCGCGAGCTCCAGAGGGAGGTAGAGGAGAGGAAGGCCGAGGTGGCGAGGCTCGAGCAGCTCTTAAAGCAGGAGTCAGCCACGCTGGAGAGGCTTGTACAGCAGGAGTCGGACCTGCGCAGGGCTGACGCGGCGCGCCTGAACCAGAGCATAGGGCTGCTGGAGAGGGCCCTGAGGGCAGTGGAGGAAGCAGTCAGAGCTCTACGAGGAGACCTCCAGCGTGAGGCAGAAGCTAGGAGGGCTGAGGACGCCAGGCTGGAGAGGCTAATAGTTAACGAATCAGAAGCCAGGAGGGCCGAGATAGCCAGGCTTGAGGGCGCCCTCAGGGGTCTTCAGCAAGTAGTAGCTTCCCTCGAGGGCAGCCTGAGGGCCCTCAGAGTGAGCCTCGACTCTCTTGAGAAAAGGGCAGCCCTCGTCAATGAGAGCCTGAGGGCAGCTATAAGGGCTGAGGCGGAGAGGATATCTAGGCTTGAGGCGGAGGCGAGGGCGCTGAGGGCCGGCTTGGAGGAAGCTTCTAGGGATCTCGGCGAGAGGCTGAGCGCCCTGAACAAGGAGCTAGAGAGGAGGTCAGCGGAGCTCTCCCAGCTTGCAAGGAGTCACGAGGATCTCTCCATTAAGATGGAGGCAGAGGTGCACAGGCTGAGGGAGGAACTGGACCTATACAAGCTCGTCGCAATAGGCAGCTTGCTGTTGGCCTTGCTCTCCATAGGCATCGCGTTCCGTCGCAGACAGTAGCTAGCCCATTTGGGCCATAGCTAGAGGGCCAGAACCTCTTTAGAGAAAACCATATAAGTTCGCATTTAGCGGTGAAGGAGTGAGGTAAGTCAAGTTGCTTAGAACTTTCATGGGAGCTCTAGTTCTCCTAATGATGTTGCTGAGCACGTTCCCCGTTCATGCGTTCTCTAAGAGCCCTAAGGGCGAAGAGGCAGAGTTCCTCGTCTTCGGCCCATACCCCTCTAGCAAGGAGAGTATGGAGTCTCTCAAGTCCGCGGTTAGGTCTGCAGGAGGGGCAGTTCTCGAGGAGTTCCCACTGCTAGGCGGCGTCCTGATCAGAGCCTCCCAGGAGGCCGTTAGGAGGCTCTCCTCCCTTGGATACGAGGTCTACATTAACTCTCAGCTCCAGCTCATAGAACCCAGAGAAGAGCCGACGGCGTCCCTGGAGCCCATGGTGAGAGTAAGCGTTCCCAGCATAGGCGCCCCCTCTGCTTGGGCAATGGGGCTGAACGGGAGCGGCGTTAGGGTGGCAGTCATAGATACCGGTATTTTCGACTCTCACCCGTGGTTCATGAGAGGCGGGAGGAGCATAGTCGTGTGGGAGTACAACGCCACTGATGCGCGCGAGGTGGACTACTGCGGCAAAGGCACAGCTGATGCATCAGATCACGGAACTCACGTCGCGGGCATAATAGCTAGCCAGAACGTTACGTCCAGGGGCGTTGCTCCAGGCGTAGTTCTCTACGACATAATAGTCTTCGCCCGTCCATGTCGTACTACTACCGATGCAATTATTGCCAGGGGAGTGGAGAGAGCGCTGCTGGGCCCGGACAACCAGCCTGGCAGCGGCGATGAGCCACACATAATTACCATGAGCCTAGGCGCGGTAGTTCATCCCTCGACTCAGTATGCTATATACGTTGGCGCAGTACCCAAGCCCGCTGTTATTGAGGTGTTGGAGAGGGCGGCCTCGAGAGCCGTAGTGACGGTCGCTGCAGGGAACAACTACGGGATTAATTACTTCAACTACCTCTGCCTTGCTAGCGGCGTCATATGCGTTGGAGCTACTGACGACCGGAGGACCTTGACCGCTGCGGACGACAGGATGGCTAGCTTCAGCTCCAGAGGCCCAGGCCTCCCAGGCATGATGGTGCCCCTAGTCTCTGCGCCAGGGGTGTCCATAGTCTCTGCCTCAGTTCCAGAGAGGGCTGCTGGCCGTGTGCCCACTAGGGCTCTCAGCGGCACCTCGATGGCGACTCCTCATGCTGCCGGGGCAGCCGCTATAATAATCCAACAGTTCCTGAGCCAAGGCAGGCCTCTGGACCCAGCGGAGGTCGCTAAGGCCCTAGCGCACACTGCAAGGGACGTGCTAGTGGGCAACTACAACCCAGGGCTTACCGTGAGCACCATCACAGATCATGGGGCAGGACAGATCAACTTAACGGCTGCAGTGTCCAGGCTGGTGAGCATGGACTCAGGAGGCAGGCCTTTCGTGCACATGTTCTCCCCTGTCCCCTCCGGCTCCTTCTCGTTCAGGGTCATTAACATAGCGGGCTCTGCCGTGGATCTGGAGGTGAGCATAGTAGCTAGATACGAGTACGATCCAGATTTAGTGAACTTAACTGACCGATTCTCCGTTAGCCACTCGAGACTCTCCCTGCCGCCAGGGGGTTCTGCAAGCATAACGGTGAGCTTTAGGGACCTTCCGCCTGGGGTAGCGGGGGGCTACGTGGTCCTGAGAGGCCACGGGATTACCCACAGGTTCCCATTCCTCATAACTGTTCCCGTAGACGTTAGGCCTGACCTTCCGTGGAACGGTGGAATTGCCGTAATGAGGCTCAACTCACGGGACAACGTTTACGATCACCCCGTTCTGTTCGTGAACGTGCGCAGTGCAGCCATAGAGCCCCTGTTTGTGGTGCTACAGACAGGCGGCGGAACTGTGTTTACGATATCCGAGTCTAGAATTGTTCTCACATCTCCCACCTTCCTCAACTCTGCTGGCAGGGTGCACTACGTTAGCGAACAGGGCCTCTACATGCTAACGCTGAACCCAAGCGGCTCAATTACTACTCCTGTGGGCATAGCTATTGTAGTGGGTTCCGTCACCAGTAACATAGAGAGGCTCGACATGGCCGTCGAGGAGCTCCGGGGCTCTGTATGGATCCTGGAGATTACCGCGAGCTTCCTAAGGTATTCGCTGGAGGTCCTGAGGCAGGAGCTGCAGAGTAGCACCTCTAGGCTAGAGCAGATGATAAGGCAGGAGTCGGAGCAGAGAAAGGCGGAGATAGAGAGGCTAGAGAGAGCTATCAGCGGCGTTCAGAGCTCCCTTTCCTCCCTAGAGCAGAGCGTGAGGTCCCTAGCTCAGCAGCTACAGAGCGAGGTAGAGGCCAGAAAGAGAGAGATAGCGAGGCTAGATGAAGCGATCAACAGCCTAGCTCAGCAGCTACAGAGCGAGGTAGAGGCCAGAAAGAGAGAGATAGCGAGGCTGGAGGAGTCCATTAGAAACCTCCAACAGTCCGTTCAGTCGCTTGAGAGGAGCCTCTCTATCCTGAGGATGGAGCTACAGAGAGAGATAGCTGCGAGAAGGGCAGAAATAGAGAGGCTAGAGCAGCTACTGAGGCAGGAGTCAGAGGCTAGAAGAGCTGAGGACGCCAGGCTAGAGAGGCTAATAGTCAGCGAGTCAGAGGACAGGAAAGCAGAAATAAGGCGCTTGAACCAGAGCATAGGGCTGCTGGAGAGGGCCCTGAGGGCAGTAGAGGAAGCAGTCAGAGCTCTGCGAGGAGACCTCCAGCGCGAGTCAGAGGCTAGGAGAGCTGAGGACGCCAGGCTAGAGAGGCTAATAGTCAGCGAGGCAGAAGCTAGAAGAGCTGAGATAGCCAGGCTCGAGGGTGCCCTCAGGGGCGTCCAGCAGGCCGTAGCTTCTCTTGAGGGCAGCCTGAGGGCCCTCAGAGTGAGCCTTGAGTCCCTCGAGAGGAGGGCCGTCCTCATGAACGAGAGCCTGAGGGCAGCAATAAGGGCTGAGGCGGAGAGGATATCTAGGCTCGAAGCGGAGGCGAGGGCGCTGAGGGCCAGCATAGAGGCGGCCTCTAGGGAGCTCAGCGAGAGGCTGAGCGCCCTGAACAGGGAGCTAGAGAGGAGGTCAGCAGAGCTCTCCCGGCAGATAGAGGCTACCTCTTCAGAGCTAGAGAGGGAGCTAGGAGAGAGGGCCTCAGAGATCCAGAGCCTCAGGCAGGAGCACGACACTACCCGTGCTATTAGCCTGGGCAGCACTTTGCTGGCACTGATAGCGCTGTTGCTGGCAGCCTACCAGGTCTTCCTCAGGCGCTTCTAGAGGTTTTAGATTTTTCAGCTTTTTATCTATCTCTTTCTAGCACGTTGACATAAGGAAAGAGGTGCGGCCGCCGGGATTTGAACCCGGGACCTCCGGCTTGGAAGGCCGGCGTCCTAGTCCAGGCTAGACGACGGCCGCCCACTCGCTTATACCTCCTAGAGCTTTTATAGAGCGGAGATGAGCGGCGCATACGTAATAGTTTCCCCCACGGGGGCGACGAAACCTTTCGCGCTAAGGGGCTACGCGGGCTCTAGCGGGAGACTCGACGTGGTAGCTAGGTGTATAATAGCCTCCTCCATAGAGCCCTCCGCTGCCGTATATGCCCTCCTCCTAGGCCCCCCTAACCCCCCTAAGCTCCTCGTGGCGCCCGCAGGCTGCTGCGCCGGGCTGAGGGAGCTGGAGCTCATGGCAGACATGAGCAGGGCGTTGAAGAGGGGGGAGGGCGAGTGGTTACACGTAAGGGATCAAGGCCTGGAGGAGCTCCTAGGCTGGCTCTCGAGAGATCACGAGATAGTGCTCCTGGAAGAGAGGGGGAAGAACGCCCTGCTCTACAGGGAGCTGGTCCTAGGGAGGAAGGCCATGTTCTTGGGCTCACATCTGGACATGCCGCCGGAGGCGCTCTCGCTGGTGAGGAGGTATGCGAAGGCCTCTGTCTCCGTGGGCCCCAGGAGCCTACACGCAGATCACGTAGTGGCCTTCCTCGCTTGGCTCCGCTCTCAAGCTTAATAGCCCTCAGGCTGCGCGAGGGCAGGGAGCATAGGTGGGCAAAAGCCTAATACAGCAGAGAGCAGGCAGAGGGGGCATAAACTTCAGGAACCCCGATCACATTCACCCGGGGCCAGCGAGGTACCCGCCGCTCTCGGAAGAAACGAAGAGAGGAGAGGTTAAGGAGCTTCTCCACGATCCGGGCAGATATGTGCCGCTAGCTAGGGTGAAGCTGGAGGACGGCGCCGAGTTCCTCATGCCGGCTGCAGAGGGAGTTAGGGTAGGGCAGGTGGTGGAGGTAGGCCCGCAGGCCAAGCCTGAGGTGGGGAACGTGCTGCCGTTGGGAAGAGTTCCCGAGGGGACCATGGTGTTTAACGTGGAGCTGAGGCCCGGCGACGGCGGTAGGGTAGCTAGGCAGGCCGGCAGCTATGCGCTAGTCATAGGCAAGAGCGGCGACCGAGTTATGGTGCAGCTGCCCAGCGGGGAGCAGAAGGAGTTCAGCGCAGACTGCAGGGCAACGATAGGGGTCCCTGCCGGCGCCGGGAGGGTGGAGAAGCCGCTGGTTAAGGCAGGCGATGCGTTCCACAAGTGGAAGGTGAAGGCCAGGAAGTGGCCTAGGAGCAGGGGAGTGGCGAGGGTAGCAGCAAGCCACCCCTTCGGCGGCGGGAGGCACAAGAGGAAGAGCAAGCCCTCCACGATCTCCCGCGGAGCGCCGCCTGGGAGAAAGGTAGGGCACATAGCAGCGAGGAGGACCGGCAGAAGGAAGGGCGCCTCCTCGAAGGCCTAGCTTTTTAAGGAGCTGAGCCCATTTCTGCCCGGGTGATCTCGGATAGAGCCAGAGTTCAACGCCCCGCTGCTCTTCGGCAAGTGGAGCTACGTGGGGGTAGAGGTGAGGGACCCCAGCCTGAAGAAGTACATTAGCCTGAAGCCAGTCATCCTGCCGCACACGGGCGGGAGGCACGAGCACAGGCGCTTTGGGAAGGCAGAGGTGCCCATAGTTGAGAGGCTCATGAACATGCTCATGAGGCCTGGCAGGAGCGGGGGGAAGAAGCAGCTGGCGTATAACATCGTGAAGACTGCCTTTGACATAATCCACCTCGAGACGGGCGAAAACCCGCTCCAGGTGCTGGTGAGGGCAATAGAGAAGGCAGCCCCTAGGGAGGAGACGACAAGGATCATGTACGGCGGCATAACGTACAGGGTCTCCGTGGACGTCTCGCCGCAGAGGAGAGTGGACCTGGCCCTCAGGTTCATAGCGGAGGGCGCTAGGCAGGCAGCTTTCAACAACCCCAAGCCGATAGAGGAATGCCTTGCAGAGGAGATCATAAAGGCTTCCAGAGGGGATCCGCAGAGCTATGCCATAAGGCAGAAGGAGGAGATCGAGAGAATAGCCCTGAGCTCAAGGTAAGTATTAAAGGGCCGGCCTATGATGTTTTGCAGGTGAGCGGAAGTGCCCGAGAAGCCCCACCTGAACCTGGTGGTAATAGGCCACGTGGATCATGGGAAGAGCACGCTAGTGGGCCACTTGCTCTGGAGGCTCGGGTTCATTGACGAGAAGAAGTTCAAGGAGGTGGAGGAGCTAGCGAGGAGCAGGGGCAAAGAGGACAACAAGTTCGCTTGGCTGCTCGACAAAATGAAGGAGGAGAGGGAGAGGGGAATCACCATAGACCCTGCCTTCGTGAAGTTCGAGACGAAGAAATACTACTTCACTATAATTGACGCCCCTGGCCACAGGGACTTCGTGAAGAACATGATCACCGGCGCAAGCCAGGCAGACGCTGCGCTAGTGGTGGTCTCTGCCAGGAAGGGAGAGTTTGAGGCGGGCATGAGCCTCGAGGGCCAGACGAGGGAGCACCTGCTGCTAGCTAAGACCCTGGGGCTAGATCAGGTCATAGTCTCCATAAACAAGATGGACGCGCCAGAGGTCAACTACGACAAGAAGAGGTACGATGAGATGGTCGCGGTCCTCAAGAAGTTCATGAAGGGCATTGGCTACAACCCGGACGTGGTGCCCTTCATACCTACCAGCGGCTGGCTGGGGGAGAACCTAATAGAGAGGAGCCCCAACATGCCTTGGTACACAGGGCCTACTATCGTTGAGGCACTAGATCAGCTTAAGCCCCCGCAGAAGCCCATAGACAAGCCCCTGAGGATCCCCATCTCTGGCGTGTACTCCATCTCCGGAGCTGGTACGGTGCCGGTAGGCAGGGTGGAGACCGGAGTGCTGCGAGTGGGCGACAAGGTCGTCATCATGCCCTCTGGCATAGTGGCAGAGGTGAGGAGCATACAGATGCACTACCAGGACCTACCGAAGGCAGAGCCAGGGGACAACATCGGCTTCGCGCTGAGAGGAGTTTCCAAGGAGGACGTAAAGAGGGGCGATGTGGTGGGCAGTGTTGATAACCCGCCCACCGTTGCAGAGGAGTTCACGGCAAGGATCTTCGTCGTCTGGCACCCTACTGCCATAGCGCTTGGCTACACGCCTGTAGTACATGTGCACACCGCTAGCGTAAGTGCTAGGATGACCGAGATCACGGCTAAGCTTGACCCCAGGACGGGCAAGGTGATGGAGGAGAAGCCGCAGATACTCAAGCCGGGAGAGTCTGCCATAGTTAAGTTCAAGCCCGTCAAGCCGCTAGTAGTGGAGAAGTTCAGCGAGTTCCCGCCGCTGGGCAGGTTCGCCATGAGGGACATGAACAAGACCATAGGCATAGGCATAGTTACGGACGTAGTTAAGTCAAAGGTAGAGGTAAAGGCGAGGTAAACGATGTTTAAGATAAGGATATGGCTCTGGAGCACAAACGTGCAAAGCCTTAACGAAGTGGCCTTTCAGATAAAGGACATAGCGGAAAAGTCAGGCGTCAAGGTAAAGGGACCTGTGCCTCTGCCTACCACGCGTTTTGAGATGCCCGTCTTCAAACTCCCTCACGGCGAGGGGTCCAAGTACTGGGAGCACTGGGACATGAGGGTTCACAAGAGGCTGATAGACATAGAGGCGGACGAGAGGGTGCTAAGGAAGCTCATGAGGCTCCAGGTGCCCCAGGACGTTTACATAGAGATCAAGCAGATCTCCCGCTGAGGTCCTTTATAAGCTTCTCGTAAGTCTCTATGTTTCTGGGCCGGGGTGGCCGAGCGGTCCAAGGCGGCGGGCTTGAGACCCGTTGTCCCTGCGGGGACGCGCGGGTTCGAATCCCGCCCCCGGCGCCTAGAAGTACACTATGGTGGTCTCCTTTGGTAAGAGCTCCCTCCTCACCTCTAAGGCCCCCTCCGCTTTTACTGCCCTCTCCACGAACCTCAGGAACTCCGAGAGAGGGCTCAGTGGGAGGAAAGATCCGGGGACCCAGTAGTGCATGGGTATGGCTATCTTTGGCGAGAGCTGAGATATGACCTCGAGTGCCTCCCTTGGGCCTATGGTGTAGGTCCCTCCCACGGGCACCATTAGCACGTCCACGCTGCCTATGGACTCTATGTGATCTCTCTCCAGCCTGTGCCCCAGGTCGCCTAGGTGAGCTACCCTGAGGCCCTCTGCCTCTATCACGTAAGCCACGCTGATCCCTCTTCTCGCCCCCCTCTCCTTGTCGTGGAACAGCTTCACCCCTTTGACCTTCACTCCCTTGACGAGGAACTCTCCTGCCCTCTCTTTGATGACCCTCGACTCCCTCTTTGCAGCCATCTCCACAGCGTTGTGATCATAGTGGTCGTGGGTGATTAGGATCAGGTCTGCCCCCTCTCTACACGTCCCCAGCCCTGCCCCTATGCTCTCCCCGTCGTGGGGGTCTATGGCTATCTTAACGTTAGTCTCTAAAATGAAGTAAGAGTGGCCGCACCACTTGATTAGCAAATCGTCTCCCGCCGCGCGAGCGCCCTAACATTTATATTGTTTGGCCTCTGCGTATTGCCAGTGGTAGCTAGTTGATAACTTATTTGGGCAAAAAGATAGCGACCATGGACGACGTGGACCTCTCGGGCAAGAAAGTCCTGCTGCGCGTGGACATGAACTCGCCAGTAGATCCAAAGACGGGGAGGCTTCTGGACGTATCAAGGATAGTGGAGCACTCGGCAACAGTGAGGGAGCTCGTAGAGAGGGGGGCCTCGGTCGTCGTCATGAGTCACCAAGGAAGGCCTCTAGACTCCGACTACGTGGACCTGAGGGGTCATGCAGAAGCGCTGGCCAAGCTGCTGGGAGCGGAGGTGAAGTTCGCGGAGGACGTCGCTGGGCCCCACGCAAGGGCCCTTATAGAGAGTGCAAGGCCGGGAGAGGTTGTGATGTTAGATAACAGCAGGTTCATGGCAGAGGACAACGTGGAGGCGCCGCCAGAAAAGCACGCAAACGGCTACCTGGTGACGAGGCTCTCGCCGCTCTTCTCCTACTTCGTTAACGACGCGTTCGCCACCTCCCATAGATCTCAGGCGAGCATAGTGGGCTTCCCGCTGAGGATCCCCGGCGTGGCAGGTAGGGTGATGGAGAGGGAGCTCAGGGCTCTCAACAGGGTATTGGAGATAGCGGAGAGGCCGAAGGTGTTCGTGCTTGGAGGCGCTAAGCTGGACGATACGCTCAAGGTAGTAAAGCACGTGGTGGAGAGCGGCATAGCGGACGAGGTGCTCACTACCGGCCTCGTGGCGGTTATGTTCCTCATGGCGAGGGGGACGAGCGTGCCGAAGGACGTGGAGGCAAAGGTCATGAGCAAGATCTCGTCGGATCTCTTCCAAGAGGCAAAGGAGCTAGCAAAGAGGCAGGAGGTGAAGACCCCTGTCGACTTCGTTGTGGAGAGAGAGGGGGAGGTAAGCGTGGCACATACCTCAAGCATCAGCGGGGCCCCAAAGGACATAGGGCCCTCCACGGTGGAATACTACAAAGACAAGTTGGCCAGGGCAAAGCTGATCGTAATGAGGGGACCCGCGGGCGTCATAGAGGACCCGAGGTTCAGGGCGGGCACTGAGGCCCTCGTGAGGACTGCCCTCGCGAGTAAGGCCTTTACCATATTCGGCGGGGGGCACTTCATATCCATGGCCTCCTCCCTACCCCCAGAGGAGAGATCAAAGGTAGGTCATGTGAGCACTGGGGGCGGCGCCCTGCTCTACTTCCTATCCGGCAGCGTGCTGCCGGGCCTAGAGGCTCTCGCGAAGTCAAACGAGAAGTTTAAAATAGTGCAATAACTAGAAGCCGGAGGTGGGATCTTGAGGCTCAAGGTGGGCGTTAACGGTTATGGGGTCATTGGGAAGAGGGTGGCCGCAGCGGTAATGAAGCAGGACGACATGGAGCTAGTGGGGATAGTGAAGAAGAGTTACGACTTCTCCGTAGAGCAGGCGAGGGCCGCGGGGATCAGGGTATATGTGCCCGGCGAGGAGGACATGAAGGCCTTTGAGGCGGCGGGCTTCAGCGTGGCGGGCACGCTGAAGGACCTCCTGGCCTCCGTTAACGTTATCGTGGACGCAACGCCGGGCGGCGTGGGAGCTCAGTACAAGCCGGTGTACTCTGCCGCAGGGGTGAGGCAGGTATACCAGGGAGGGGAGAAGAAGGATGTGGCGCAGCTCTCCTTCAGCTCCCTCTGCAACTATGTCCAGGCGCTAGGCGCGGTTAGCGCTAGGGTTGTCTCTTGCAACACGACGGGCCTCCTGAGGCTTATATGTGGGGTTAACAGCAAGGTCGGGGTAAGGAGGGCGAGGGCAGTAATCGTTAGGAGGGGCGCGGACCCCAGGGAGGTTAAGAGAGGGCCAATAAACTCTATAGAGCTAGATCCCCCCAAGGCCCCCAGCCACCACGCTCTCGACGTGCAGTCGGTAATCCCGATAGACATAGTTACAGTGGCAGTAGCCGTGCCGACGACGCTCATGCATGTGCACCACGTAACGCTTAGGCTGGAGAGGAGCGTTACGAGGGCAGACGTGATCTCAATACTCGAGTCCACGCCCAGGATAATGCTCGTGAACGCGGAAAGGTCCGGCATTACCGGCACCGCGGGCATAATAGAGGCTGCGAGGGAGGCAAGGCTAAGGTACGACGTGCCGGAGCTGGTGATCTTTGAGGACTCCATACGTGTGGACGGCGACGAGGTAATGCTGTTCCAGGCCATTCACCAAGAGTCAATAGTGGTTCCGGAGAACGTGGACGCCATAAGGGCCTTAGCGAAGCTAGAGGAAGATCCCATGAGGTCCATAACTAAGACGGACGAGAGTCTCGGCCTAAGCAAGAGGCTATGGTAATATTGGTGCTGGGTGACGCATAATGGTTGGGATGCATATGGATAGATATATGAAATTCCTGGCAGAGAGGACCTCTAGCCTAGCGGCCTCTGAGATAAGGGAGCTGCTGAAGCTCACAGAGGGCAAGGACGTAATAAGCTTTGCAGGAGGACTCCCTGATCCCTCCGTGTTCCCCAAGAAGGAGCTGGGGGAGATAGCGAGGGAAGTTATCATCTCTGTGGGCGAGAGGGCCCTGCAGTACTCCCCTACGAGGGGCGTGACGGCCTTCATTGAGGCCTTGAAGGGCTTCGCCGCAAAGCATAACGTAAAGGTGAGGGGGGAGGACGACGTAGTCGTCACTACGGGTGCCCAGGAGGCCATATATCTAGCCTCAAAGGTCCTCTTCGACGAGAAGGACGTGGTGGCAGTAGAGGAGCCCACTTACCTTGCTGCCCTAAACGTCATAAAGTTCTTCAAGGCCAAGCCGCTGGCAATCCCGGTAGATCACGAGGGCATGAGGGTAGACCTTCTCGAAGAGGCTTTGAGGAGAGGGGTTAAGGTCAAGGCGCTGTACACTAACGCCACTGCACAGAACCCGAGCGGCACTACTATGAGCCTAGAGAGGAGGAAGCATTTGCTAGAGCTTGCGTCAAGCTATGACTTCCTCATCCTCGAGGACGACCCATACGGCTACTTTGTCTTCGAGGGGGAGAGCCCCACGCCCATAAAAACCCTAGACGAGGAGGGCAGAGTCATTTACATATCCACCTTCAGCAAGATCCTCGCGCCGGGCCTTAGGATAGGATGGATGCTGGGCCCGAAGGAGCTCATGAACTACGCAGAGCTGGCAAAGCAGAACGTGGATCTACACTCTAGCACGCTGTCCCAATTTATAGTCATGGAGGCCATAAGAAGGGGCACAGTGGAGGCCACGATAGAGAAGGCCAAGTCCTTGTACAGGGTAAAGAGGGATTACATGCTGCAGGCCCTTGAGGAGAACATGGGAGGCCTGGCCTCATGGACGAAGCCCATAGGGGGGCTCTTCGTCCTCGTGAGCCTCAAGGAAAGGGTAGACACGAGGAAGATGCTCTACAAGGCCATAGAGCGTGGTGTGGCCTACGTGCCAGGCGCTTCCTTCTTCGTCTCACGCGATGGCTCTCACACCATGAGGCTCAACTACAGCTACCCGAGCCTGGAACAGATAAGGGAAGGAGTAAGGAGGCTAGCCGCCACTGTAAAGGAGGAGGTACGACAGGCTTAATAGCCTGGGAACTCCCTCTTTCTCCTGTGGGCCCGTAGCTCAGCCTGGTGGAGCGGCGGGCTCTTAACCCGTAGGTCCCGGGTTCAAATCCCGGCGGGCCCGCCACGCCCTCCGGGGCTCCTACCTTATCGTTATTCTGCCTCTCTTCGGAAGGGAGGCGGAGACCCTCGAGCTCAAGGAGTCTAGCCTTTCTGCCATCTCCCTCTCCAGAACGCCCTTCTGCACGGCCCACTCAATGAACTCTAGGAAGCCCGAATAAAGGTCGTAGAATATGACCCTCGCGGCCTCCCCCAGCTCTTCTTCTTCCATAGCCTTGAGGGCCCTCGCCAACGTCTCATCGCTGGGGTGCATCGCACCGTACCTGTACTTGCTGATCGAGGCCGGGGTCACGCCCAGCAGCGCCGAGGTTTCGCGTAGACCCCTCCTCTCCAGCAGTATTTCGATCAACCTCTTCCTCGCCTCCTTGCTTAGCAGATGAACGAATCTTTCCAACTTCGCTCCTAGCCAGTTTGGGGAGGTAAACGTTATAACGGGGGCACCGCGCGAGAGCAATTAAAGGGGGCACTTAACGGGGGCACCGGGCGAAGATATAGGTTTTCGGGAAACGATAAAGACGGGAGCCGCCGTAGCTCAGTCGGTAGAGCGCCGGCCTCGTAACGGCGCGCGGGAAAGCCGGTGGTCGCGGGTTCAAATCCCGCCGGCGGCTCCAGAGAGCTCTCTCTTAGTCCCTTCTACCACTTCCTCCATTATTCTCCTTGCCACTCTCTCCACGACGCTCTCCCCTACCATGGCTACGAGGCCGCTTAGGGTACCCTCTATGTTCCACTTTATGATGGAGCCTGAGGGCGCCTCTCTCACCTCTAACTTAAGTACGTAGTCGAAGGAGCTGTTCAGCCCCGTGACCTTGCCCCTGTAGACTACCTCCCTCTCCCCCTTTTCCTGAGTCCCTGCGAGCACTATGTCGCCGCTGAGGGGGCCTACCGTTATCTCGAGGTCTATCTCGAACTCCCTCTCTCCCTTCATCCTCACCCTCCCCTTGTAGCCTGGCAGGGCTCTGGCGAACTGCCTCGGGTCAGATATGAACTCCATGGCCCTCCTCGGGCTGGCAGGGACCTCTGCCGAGCCTTCGTACTTTAGCATCAAGGTCCTCACCCGTATATCATGAGGTCCTTGTACTTCTCTACTAGCTCCACGCTCCTCTTCAGGTCGGCGAAGAGCTCTGCCGCCTCCTTCACGTCCCTGGCTTCTACCTTCTGAGATTTCCTCCTCAACGCTATGGTCCTCGCGGGCTCCAGCAGCTGAACAGCATATCTCACGCTCCTCTCCGCGCCCAGCTTTGTGAGCAGCTCCAGGGCGTCCTCGGAAAGCGGCACCTCCTCCTCATCTGCCCTAATGGCTATGATCTCCCTGATCTCCTCCAGACTATATGGCTGGGTAGTTACTATGAGGAGCCTGTCCAGTAGGTCCCTCGGCATGCCGTGAGGAGACTCTATGTCTGTGCCCCTGATCTTTGCCATCCCCCTGTTGGTGGCAAGGATGAGCAGCGGCGCAAAGTCGCTCTCCATAGCCTTCGTGAGGAAGGAGAAGCTCTCGAGATCTAACATGTGAGCGTCGTCTATGAATAGCACGCCAGGCACAAGCTCGGCCCTCCTCTCGTCTATCATCTTCTTCACTATCTCGTTCGCCTGCTTCCTGTCCTCGTCGCTTATCTCCCTTTCCGTCTCGAGCAGCGCCAGTAGGCCTGAGAAGGCCACCCTTCTAGCCGCAACGCTAAGGTCCACGTCGTGGAAAGTGAGCACCCTCACGAACTCCTTCTTTTTCCTCACCGGCCCAGAAGGCATCTCCACCTGCCGCTCTACCCCTATGTCGTACCAGCGCTCCGCCTTCTCCTTCACCCTGCCCACCCTCCTTACTGCCCCAGTCTCCACGTCTATCGTCACCAGGTCGCCCTTTCTCACGTTTAGGCCCATGAGCTGCTCTGCTATTTCAGGCCCTACGCTAAAGGAGGAGGACTCGTCCTTCGTTTCAAGCGTTACCTTCGCTCCCCCGAGGGTTGGATAGGGGGAGAAGGGGCTCTGTCTTCTAAGGTACTTGATGTCGGCGATCACTCCTTCCACCACTTCTCTCTCTTCCCTTATCCTGATCCCCATGGCCTTACGGAGGGCTTGTAGGAGGACTTCGGTCTTCTTCTGAAGGCCCGTAACCTCTCCCGCGTCTATGGCTACGAAGGGGGTGTCTGCGCCCAGCTCTTTCGAAACGGCGAAAGCTATGGCTGTCTTGCCCGTCCCTGGCGGGCCCACTATCAGTACCCCCCTCCCTCCCAGCTTGCCTTCCTTGACCAGCTGCACTATGATGCCTGCTGCCTCCCTTGCTTTCTCCTGCCCTACCAGCCCCCCGCCTATCCTCTTTGCCTTCCCCCTCTCGTCCAGCCCGAGGCCTGTTATGTGGCTGTGTACGCTCCTCCTGGATGGCCTAGGGAGGGCCATCTCCACCCCTGATCACCCGCCCACGTATCGCATAACTAAAAGCTCTCAGCTTTTTAAGCCCGAGGAGGAGCTAATCATAGGGACCTTTGTGTCTGCGAGGAAGCCTAGTAGGAAGATATTGGAGCATAGGCTGGTCCCCCAGCATAGGAAGCTCAGTGCAGAAGAGGCACTCGAGGTCTTCGAGAGCCTCGGCGTCAAGCCGTGGCAGTTGCCGCAGATCAGCGTTAACGACCCAATCGTGAGGCTCCTGGGGGCAAAGCCAGGGGACGTGATAGAGATAAAGAGACGCTCCCCCACGGGCGGCATATCCTTGGCTTATAGGGTCGTGGTAGCGCTGGAGAGGAGGGCGTGAAATGGGAGCAGCGCTAACCCCTGAAGACCTCTGGAAGGTCTTTAGGAGCTACGTCAATACTATGGGCCTTGCCAGGCAGCACCTGGACTCCTACAACGACTTCGTTTCGAAGCGCCTGAGAGAAATTGTAGAGTCTATGGGAGAAGTGAAGGTCTCGTGGAGGCCTAGGGGGAAGCAAGAGCTCCCACCAGGCACGGAGCCGGAGGTGAAGATAATCATAAAGATCCCTCAAAAGCTCGAAGAGGCGTACTCCAAGCCCTTAGTGAGGGAAGCTGAGGGCTACGTTCATCCCACAACCCCCTTCGAGTGTAGGTCACGAGACATAACCTATGCGGCTTCTCTCTTCGCTGACTTCACGCTGGTATACGACGACGGGAGGGAGGAGAGGAAAAGGCTTAAAATGGCAGAGATCCCCGTAATGATCAAGTCAGTGATCGACCCGCTGAGCAGAATGAACGAGAGGGAGCTCATAGCCATAGGAGAGGACCCGAAGGACCCCGGGGGCTACTTCATAATTAACGGCAACGAGAAGGTGATCGTAGCCCAGGAGGACCTGGCCGTCAACAGGATCATAGTGGGTAAAGCGGCCACTGGAACAGCGAAGATAACTCACTCCGCAAAGGTAGTCTCTACGAAGCGCGGCATCAGGAGGCAAGTGATTGTGGACAGAATGAGCGATGGGACCCTGGAAGTTACCGTCTCTAAGCTGAGCTTCAGGATCCCCTTCGTGGTACTCATGAGGGCCCTTGGCTTTGAGAAGGACATAGAAATAGCTTATGCGGTGTCTCATGATCCAGAGATCCACAGGGAGCTCCTGCTTAGCTTCGAGATTGTCAGGGATCTTGCACCGGACAGAACGAAGGCCCTGGAGTTCTTGGGCAACAGGTTAGCGCTGGGTCAGCCGGTGCAGATAAGGATACAAAGGGCAGAGGAGTTCCTTGACAATCAACTCCTACCTCACATAGGCACAAGGCCAGAGGACAGGATAAAGAAGGCCTTCTACCTAGCAGAAATGGCAAACAGGGTGCTTCAGCTGTACCTGGGCAAGAGGGCCGAGGACGACAAGGACCACTACTCCAACAAGAGGGTGAGGCTGGCAGGGGACCTCCTGGCTGAGATCTTCAGGGAGGCCATGGAGGTGTTCGTGAGGAGCCTCCAGTCGCAGCTCGAAGAGCACCTAGCTCAGATGAGCTATAGGGACAGACTAAAGCTCGTGGCGCTCGTGAGGAGCGACATAATAACGGAGAGGCTGAAGACCGCCATAGCTACTGGCAACTGGGGCCAGGATAGGACGGGCATAAGCCAGGCGCTGGACAGAACTAACTGGACTAGCCTTCTCAGCCACTTAAGAAGAGTCATATCTATGCTTAGCAGGGGTCAAGCGCACTTCGAGGCAAGGGACCTACACGGCACCCACTGGGGGAGACTCTGCCCCTTCGAGACCCCGGAGGGCGCTAACGTCGGCCTCGTGAAGAACCTGGCGCTCACCGCCTACATTTCTGTGGGCACAAGCGAGGAGATGGTGGAGAAGATGCTATACGAGGAGTTCGGCGTCGTGCCCATAGGTAAAATACTCAAGGAAATAGTGGAGACAGGCCAGGTTCCTGAGGTAGTCCTTGCGGGCTCAAAGGTCTTCCTGAACGGCAGGCCCGTGGGCTACCACGAGGACGGGGAGAGGCTGACAAGGGAAATCAGGGAGAGGAGGAGGGCTAACAAGCTCTGCGAGGGGAGGGCGGAGGATCACAGGTGCTTCGAGATAAGCGTGGCCCACATTAGGACGGGGGTCGCGGACGAGGTATACGTTAACGCCGACGAGGGCAGGCTCCTGAGGCCCGTCATTGTAGTGAAGGAAGGGAAGCCGCTGCTAACGAAGGAGTGGGCGGAGAAGCTCTCTTCGGGAGAGGCGAGCTTCTGGGACCTCGTGGAGAATGGTATAGTAGAGTTCTTAGATCCTGACGAGGAAGAGAACGCATACGTAGCAGAGCTCCTCCAGGACCTTAACGAGAAGCACACCCACTTGGAGATATGGCCTGCAGGCATTCTGGGCGTGGGCGCAAGCACCATCCCCTACGCGGAGCACAACCAGAGCCCGAGGAACACCTACCAGTCCGCCATGGCAAAGCAGGCCTTAGGGCTATACGCATCTAACTTCAAGTTCAGGAACGACACCCATGCCTACGTGCTCCAGTATCCACAGAGGCCCATCGTGCAGGTGAGGAACCTCGAGGTGGTGGGATACAACGACAGGCCTTCGGGGCAGAACCTGGTGGTGGCGATAATGGCATATACTGGGTACAACATCGAAGATGCCGTTATATTCAACAAAACCTCCATAGACTACGGGTTAGCCCGAGCGTACTTCTTCAGGACCTACATTGCGCAGGAGCAGGACTACCCAGGAGGACTGAGCGACAAGATAGGCATCCCCTCGCCGAAGCTCTACGACCACAAGGGAGATCAGTACTACAAGAAGCTGGCGCCAGACGGCATAGTGTACCCAGAGGTCGAGGTGGAGAGCGGAGACGTGTTAATAGGCAGGGAGAGCCCGCCGAGGTTCATGGGAGAGGAGAGGGTAGTTTCGGTGTCTCTCATCTCCAACAGAGACACGAGCGTCCAGCTGAGGTACGGCGAGTCGGGCATAGTCGACTCGGTGCTCCTCATGAGGACCCTTGAGAGGAACAGGCTCGTCAAGGTAAGGGTCAGGGACCTAAGGATACCTGAGATAGGGGACAAGTTTGCCAGCAGGCACGGCCAGAAAGGCGTCATAGGCATGACGCTGAGGGCCTACGACATGCCCTACAGCGAGGACGGCATAGCCCCCGACCTCATACTTAACCCCCACGCTATACCTTCTAGGATGACAGTGGGCCAGCTGCTCGAGGAGATAGCAGGGAAGCTAGGGGCCCTTAAGGGGAGGTATGTGGACGCTACTCCCTTCTACAAGGAGAGCATAGATAGCATAAGGTTAGAGCTGTTGAAGCTCGGCTATGATCCGGATGCGAGGGAAGTAATGTACGACGGCAGGACTGGCGACCTGATTCAGAGACCTATTGTTATGGGTATTGTGTTCTACCAGAGGCTCTACCACATGGTCTCGAGCAAAATGCATGCGAGGGCCACCGGAAAGGTGCAGCTGCTCACCAGACAGCCCACGGAGGGCAAGGCTAAGCAAGGAGGCCTCAGGTTCGGCGAGATGGAGAGGGACAGCCTCGTGGGCCACGGAGCAGCAATGGTGCTGAGAGACAGGATGATGGAGGCAAGCGATATATACACAATATACGTCTGCAACATCTGTGGTCACATAGGCTGGTACAATAGGAAGAAGCAGCTCTACGAGTGCCCCATTCATGGCGCCGAGGGCGACCTCAGGCCCGTGAAGGTGCCCTACGCTTTCAAGCTCCTGCTACAAGAGCTATTGAGCATGGCCATAAAGCCGGAGATAAAGGTGACGGATAAAATAGCCCTTATATCGCCTCTCTTCCAGAAAAGGGAGAAAGGGTCTGAGGAAGGTAGCTAGGGGGATCTATATGAGCGAAAGGGTAAGGGAGGCTTACGTAATAGAGAGGATCAAGTTCGGGCTCCTCTCACCACAGGAGATCAGGAAAATGGCAAAAGTTAACGTGATCAGGTCGGAGATCTATGAGGCAGACGGCTCTCCAGTAATGGGAGGGTTGAGGGATCCCCACTTCGGCGCGATAGAGCCTGGGGAGAGATGTCCCGTCTGTGGGAACACAAGGGAAGAGTGCCCGGGCCACTTTGGTAGGATAGAGCTCGCAAGGCCGGTCATTCTTCCGCACCTCGGCGGAGTCATACATTCTGTGCTGCAAGCTACGTGTAGGAGGTGCGGTAAGCTAAGGCTGCCTAACGATAGGATAGCATACCTCCAGAGGATATACGTGAGGCTTAAGGACAAGTGGCCAACGCTGGCAGAGATCATGGTTAAGACCGTGGTAAAGGAAGCCTCCGCAGTAAAGGAGTGTCCCCACTGCGGCGAGCTGCAGTTTGAGGTGAAGTATACTAGGCCTATATTCTTCAACGAGGTGAGGCCTGAGGGAGAGGTTAGGCTGTCTCCAGCAGAGATAAGGGACAGGCTCGAGAGGGTCCCCAACGAGCACGCCCTCCTTCTCGGCATTGACCCTGAGAAGGCAAGGCCTGAGTGGATGGTGCTTACCGTGCTGCCAGTGCCTCCGCTCTCGGTGAGGCCCTCCATAACGCTCGAGACGGGACTAAGGGCAGAGGACGACCTAACGCATGCCCTGGCAGAGATTGTGAGGCAAAACGACAAACTGAAGAGCTTGCTCTCGGCGAGCGCCCCAGAAGGCATGGTGGAAGATACTTGGATCACGCTGCAGCACGTGATCTCTTCTTACCTTGACAACGAGTTGCCGAACACCTACCAGCTGAGCCACAGGGGTAGGAGGCCCCTCAAGACTCTGGCCCAGAGGCTAAAGGGCAAGGAGGGGAGGTTTAGGGGGAACCTCTCTGGCAAGAGGGTCAACTTCTCTGCCAGGACCGTCATAAGCCCAGATCCTTACATAAGCGTGAACGAGGTAGGTGTGCCAAAGGACGTGGCCATGACGCTGACGGTGCAAATGGTGGTGACGCCCTACAACATAGAGGAGGCAAGGAAGTTCGTGGAGAACGGCCCCTACAAGTGGCCGGGTGCAGTGCTTCTCTACAAGGCTAAGACGGACAGAAAGATAGATCTCCGCTATCAGAAGAACTACAAGCAGCTCGCGGAGCAGCTCGAGCCTGGGGACATAATAGAGAGGCACCTAATGGACGGGGACATAGTGCTCTTCAACAGGCAGCCCACCCTTCACCGGATGTCCATAATGGGTCACGTGGTAAAGGTTATGCCCGGCAAGACCTTCAGGATAAACCTCCTTGTCTGCCCGCCATACAATGCAGACTTCGACGGCGACGAGATGAACCTTCACGTGCTTAGGCTAGAGGAAGCTCAGAGCGAGGCGAGGGAGCTGCTGCTCGTGGAGAAGAACATACTGACGCCAAGGTACGGAGGCCCCATAATTGGAGGGAGGCAGGACTACATAAGTGGTGCTTACATCCTCACCATAAAGACTGAGCTATACACCGAGGAGGAGGCTTCGAGGCTCCTCGCGAGGGCAGGTGCCCCCGTGGAGCTGCCGGAGCCTGCAATCCTGAGGCCCAGGCCTCTGTGGACGGGGAAGCAGCTGGTCTCCCTCTTCTTCCCCCCCGACCTTGACTTCGTGGGCAAGTCGAAGGTCAATACGGGCGCTCTGAAGTGCGATAACGAGAACTGCCTGAACGACTCGTACATAGTGGTGAGGGGAGGCAAGCTCCTGGCAGGAGTTCTGGACAAGAATGCGATAGGTGCAGAGCAGCCCAATAACCTGCTCCATATAATTGCCCTAGAGTACGGAGAGTCCAAGGCTAGGGAGCTCCTAGATACCTTCTTCCGGATGTTCATAAGGGCCCTGGAGCTCAAGGGGTTGACCATAGCATATCAAAACATAGAAATAGGAGAGGAAGCAAGGAGGGAAATAGATAGGCTAGTTCAAGAGGCAAGGAAAGAAGTCGAGGAGCTTATAAAGAGATACGAGGAAGGCTCGCTCGAACCCATTCCTGGGAGGACCCTTGAGGAGAGCCTAGAGCTCATGATAATTGAGAGGCTACAGAGGCTCAGAAGTAGCGCCGGCGAGGTTGCGATAAAGAGCCTGGACCCGTTTAGCGACGTCTTCATCATGGCCAAGACGGGCGCAAGGGGGAGCGACGTTAACATAACGCAGATGGCGTCCATGCTTGGGCAGCAGATCGTGAGGGGCAAGAGGCTCACCAGGGGCTTTAGGACAAGGACCCTCTCTCACTTCCCCGAGGGCGACAAGAGCCCTGAGGCAAGGGGGTTCATAAAGGGCAACTTTAGGGACGGCCTGAGGCCCACGGAGATGTTCTTCCATGCGGTGGCAGGGAGAGAGGGGCTGATAGACACTGCTGTCAAGACCTCTCAGAGCGGATACATGCAGAGGAGGCTGATCAATGCGCTCCAGGACCTTGCCGTGAGTTATGATGGCACTGTGAGGGACTCGTGGGGCAACGTGATACAGCTCAAGTACGGGGAGGACGGCGTTGATCCGTCGAGGACATATCATGGAAAGGCAGTGGACATAGATAGGATAATCAGCAAGGTGAAGGCGAGGAGGGCGATGGTCAGTGAGTGAAGAGAGGAGCCCCTGCGAGCGCAGCTCGGGAGTAAGGCTGGCAAAGAAGGTGCTACCGAAGAGCATATACGACGAGATGATGCAAAAGCTGAGGGCCGCGGACATTACTTCCCCAAGAGAGTGCAGCGAGGTGGCAGAGGAGGTAGTGAGGCGATACGTTCAGTCTATGGCTGAGCCTGGGGAGCCCGTAGGGACTGTGGCAGCCCAGTCCATAGGGGAGCCGGGCACGCAGATGACTCTTAGGACGTTCCACTACGCAGGTCTCATGGAGTTCGACGTGACGCTCGGCCTGCCTAGGTTGATAGAGATAGTTGACGCGAAGAGGGAGCCCTCGACGCCTATTATGGAAATATACCTGGACGAGGAGCACAGGTACAGCGAGGAGAAGGCAAGGGAAGTGGCTAGGAAGATAGAGTACACGACGCTAGAGAAGGTGATGAGCAGCATAGAGTACACGCTCGGGGAGAGGGAGATAGTGATCAGGCTAGATCCCGAGATGCTAGAGGACAAGGGAGTCAGGGCGGAAGATGTGCTTGATGTCATAAGCAAGGGTAACATAGGGGAGGCGAAGCTTGAGGGCCATGTAATTAGGCTCACGCTTTCGAGGGAGCTGCTACCCGAAGAGTCTCTCTACGACTTCGGTGCGTACAAGGCAGCAGAGACGAAGCTGAGGAAGCTCTACTTAAAGGGGATTAAAGGCATAAACAGGACGAGCATTAGGGTGGCAGAGGAGAAGGTAGTGGAGGGGAAAGTGGTAAGGGAGTACTTCATTATAACAGAGGGAAGCAACCTGGCAGAGGTGCTAGAGGTAGAGGGCGTGGACCACACTAGGACTATTACGAACAACGTTTTCGAGATCATGGAGGTGTTAGGGATAGAGGCCGCTAGGAACGCGATAATAGAGGAAATAATGCATGTGCTCCAGGACGCGGGCTTAGATGTGGACATCAGACACGTTATGCTGGTAGCAGACGTTATCACCTGGAACGGCACTATTAGACAAATAGGGAGGCTGGGGGTAGCTGGGGAGAAGCCCAGCGCGCTCGCTAGGGCTGCCTTCGAAGTGACAGTTAACCAACTCTACGAGGCAGCCGCGAGGGGAGAGGAGGAAAGCTTAAGAGGAGTGACGGAGAGCATAATCGCTGGCCTCCCACCGAGGGTTGGCACAGGGCAGGTGGTAGTGAGCGTGGAGATAAGGAGAGGTGGTGGCGGTGGCTCAGGTGCCAATAGATAGGGAAATAAAGAACCTGGTGAAGACGGGCAAGTACTACCTGGGAGCGCGCAGGACCCTCAAGGCCTTAACGAGAGGCGAGGCGAAGATGGTGATTATAGCCTCGAACATGCCGGAGCAGTTGAAGGAGGCCGTTTTGAGGAGGGCAAAGATCGCTAACGTCCCAGTAGTCATCTTCCCAGGAAGGAGCGTGGACCTAGGGCTGGTGGCGGGGAAGACCTTCTCCGTCTCTGCCATAGCCGTCATAGACCAAGGTAGCTCTAGGATACTGGAGATGGTAAAGTAGGGGTGGACTATGAGCGAGGACAGGATCACCGTGGAGGAGCTCAAGTTCATGTCAATATTCAGCGAGGTGACAGGAGCGACTCCGATCAGGTGCATAGTGGAGGAGGAGAGCGGAAAACTGCTCTTCTTGGTGAACAAGGGGGAGCTGGGCAAGGCCGTTGGGAGGAACGGCGCGAACATAAGGGTGCTGGGCGAGCTCTTCAAGAGGTCCGTGGAGGTCTTCGAGTACTCTGATAATGTGGAAGAAATGGTGAGGAACCTCTTCCCAGCAGTGAGAATACTAGAGGTGAGCGTTTCAGAGAGGGGCGAAGAGAAGTTGATTAGCGTTAGGGTTAGAGAGGAAGACAAGGGGAGGGCCATAGGGAGGAACGGCAGGAACGTTAAGAGGGCCAGCCTTGTGCTGTCGAAGCTGTTTGGGCCCTGCAGGGTGGTCGTGAAATGATTATAGGGCTCCCCATAGCTCATTGTGGAGGTGCCTGAGGTGCCGGGAAAGAAGTCTCCCTCTGGGCTTTTCGCAGCTAGGCAGCTGAGAAGTAAGAGAATGAAGTTCAGGTGGAGCCAGAAGGAGTTCAGGAGAAGAGCGCTGAGGCTAAAGGAGAAGTACGATCCGCTAGAGGGAAGGCCTATGGCCAGGGGAATAGTGCTGGAGAAGGTGGGGGTAGAGTCGAGGCAGCCTAACTCTGCGCTGAGGAAGTGCGTGAGGGTTCAGCTAGTTAAGAACAAGAAGGTGGTCACGGCCTTCGTGCCGTACGACGGAGGCATCCTCTACATAGACGAGCACGATGAGGTCATAGTAGAGGGCATTGGCGGCCCCATGGGTAAGTCGCTAGGCGATATACCAGGCGTCAGGTACAAGGTAGTTATGGTGAACGGCGTCTCTCTCAAGGCCCTTTGGGAGGGCAAGAAGCAGAAGCCTAGGAGGTAGCCTACTGCTCCTCCTCTTCCTCTGCCTCTTGCTCGTCCACGAGGTCCCTCTTCACATATATTGATTTCCCTGTGAGCAGGGCTAGGAATATAGCGTGGCTGGGGATCATCTTTATGCTCATCCGCACCCCTTCCTCCTCAAAGACCACCGAGGCGGAGTAGAGGCCTGTCATGCGGTCCAGCTCGTCCACTACTACGTGCTTTAGCGATCGACCTAGCACTTCCTTAAACCTCTCGTTAGAGAGGAGGAAGGCAAAGAGGCTCTGCCTCCGCGGCAGAGGGCCATAGGCAGTCATTATCTTTATGGCCTCCGCGACGTCAGTCGGTATGCTGACCATAGTGAACATGCGGCCGTCCTCCAGCTTGAGCCTGAGCTCTAGGATATGAGCGTCCATGTACTCAGTGCTAATGTACCTCGAGTTAACCTGAACCTGCACAGCCTCTAGTAATTCTCCTCTAGTAGTGGGCACCTCAATTACCGATATAGGGGAGGGGGTGAGCTTTTTATAGCTTTCTAAGAGGAGGCACAAGCAGCGTAAAGCTTATATAGAAGTGACGCTCCGTAGAAACTTTGGAGTAGCACGGGAGGCGGGTGATAGGGAATGGCGACGGGGGTTCCCATACTGGTGCTGAAGGAGGGGGCTCAGAGGACATATGGTAGAGAGGCCCTCAGGGCTAACATAATGGCAGCCAAGATAATGGCTGAGATACTCAAAACCAGCCTAGGCCCTAGGGGCTTGGACAAAATGCTAGTTGACTCCTTCGGCGACATAGTCGTTACCAACGACGGGGCTACTATAGTCAAGGAGATGGAGGTCCAGCACCCCGCGGCAAAGCTGCTCGTGGAGGTAGCTAAGGCGCAGGATGCAGAGGTGGGCGACGGCACTACTTCGGTCGTCGTCCTCGCGGGCACCTTGCTGGAGAAGGCGGAGAAGCTGCTCGACGAGAACATACATCCTTCCATCGTCATCAGCGGCTACGTAAAGGCCCTCAAGAGATCCCTGGAGGCCTTGGACCAGGTAGCTGTTCCCGTCGACGTCGAGGACGATGCTAGCCTGAGGAAGATAGTCAACACCACCCTTGCAAGCAAGTACATAGGTCATGGGCCTGAGAGGGAGAAGATAGCAGACATGGTAATAGAGGCCATAAAGGCGATAGCAGAGAGGAGGCCTGACGGCAGCTACTATGTGGACCTCGATAACGTGAAAATAGAGAAGAAGAAGGGAGGGAGCATCTTCGACTCCAAGATCATCAGGGGCATAGTGCTTGACAAAGAGGTAGTGCACCCCGGCATGCCAAAGAGAGTCGAGAAGGCTAAGATACTTGTGCTCGACGCAGCGCTGGAGATCCAGAAGCCCGACCTCACTACGAAGATAAGGGTAACCGACGTGGAGCAGTTGGACAAGTTCCTCGAGGAGGAGACCAACTTACTGAAGGACATGGTGGAGAAAATAGCTGCCACGGGCGCCAACGTCGTCATAACGCAAAAGGGCATAGACGAAGTGGCGCAGCACTTCCTAGCTAAGAAGGGCATCCTGGCGGTGAGGAGGGTTAAGAGGAGCGACATAGAGAAGCTCGCGAGGGCTACGGGAGCTAAGATAGTCACTAGCTTGAGGGACTTGAAGGAGGACTACCTGGGATATGCTGAGCTAGTAGAGGAGAGGAAGGTGGGAGAGGACAAGATGGTCTTCGTAGAGGGGGCAAAGAACCCGAGGAGCATAACCATACTGCTAAGAGGAGCTAACGACATGCTGCTCGACGAGGCAGAGAGGAACATAAAGGACGCCCTCCATTCCCTGAGGAACATATTGAGGGAGCCCAAGATAGTGGCCGGAGGAGGGGCAGTGGAGGTGGAGCTTGCTGAGCAGCTCAGGAGCTATGCCAGGAGCGTGGGAGGGAAGGAGCAGCTGGCCATAGAGGCTTATGCAGAGGCGCTGGAGAACATTGCTATGATACTTGCAGAGAGCGCAGGCCTAGACCCCCTTGACTCGCTGCTGCAGCTAAGGAGCCTCCACACAAAGGGAATGAAGGAGGCGGGGGTAAACGTCCTGGCTAGCAAGTTGGCAGAGAACATCAGAGAGCTCGGTATATTCGAGCCTGTGCTAGTGAAGAAGCAGGTGGTGAAGAGTGCCACCGAGGCTGCCACCTCACTGCTAAAGATAGACGACGTGATAGCTGCTGCACCGCCAAAGAAGGAGGAGAAGGAGAAGAAGAAGGAGAGGGAGGAAGAGGAGGAGAAACCAAAGGGGCTAGAGGAGCTGTAAACGCTTTTTAGATCTTTCCTTTCCTCCATTCGGGGACTCCTTTTGAAGGTCTGCTTAGTGATAGACTGGCACCCGTACAGCATAGGGGGCGTACAGTCCCACGTGAGAGACCTCTACGAAGCCGTGAGGTCTAGGGGAGTGGAGGCGTGCGTGCTGTCCAGGAAAATAGGGGCGAGGGAGGCAAGACTCATGAGCGAGGAGGGCCATTACGTAGTGGACTCCGTCCTCCCCGTGGAGGCCCTCTTTGTGCCGCCTAGTAGGAGAGGCATTAGGGAGGCTATGGAGAGGGCCTCTCCTGACGTAGTCCACTCCCATCACATCTTCACCCTCCTCCCCCTCCTCTCCCTCGAGGTAGCCGACGAGCTGGGGGCTCCTTCTGTGGCCACAAACCACACGATATTTCTGGCCCACGACTCACGCAGAGTGTGGGGCGCGCTTTCCTTCCTCCTCCCTACAAGGCACTACTTGAGGTACTCGCGTGCTGTCATATCGGTGAGCAGGGCGGCCGACAAGTTCGTGGAGAGCATAATGGGCCACGAGTTCCAAGCAAAGAGATACGTTATACCTGGTGGCGTTGATACGAGGAAGTACTCTCCGGGAGAGGAGGGCAACTACGTTCTCTTTGTGGGCAGACTCGTCTTCAGAAAGGGCCTTCACGTGCTCTTGGAGGCTTTTTCTAAGCTGGAAGATAGGGAGACGGAGCTTGTGGTGGTGGGCAAGGGCTACATGGAGCTCCCTGCACAAATAATGATCAGGCTCCTTGGGCTTGAGGGGAGGGTTCATATGATGGGAGCTGTGCCGGAAAAAGAGAAGATAGAGCTATACAGAAGGGCTAAGGTCGTTGTGATCCCAAGCATAGTGAACGAAAGCCTCGGCATAGTGGCACTGGAAGCCATGGCAGCGGGGAAGCCTGTCATAGCCACGAGGGTGGGAGGGCTGGAGGAGATAGTAGAGGACGGCAAGACTGGGATCTTAGTGAGGCCCGCTGACGCTGAATCTTTGGCTAGGGCCCTGGAAGCCCTCTTGGTGGACAAGGGCTTAAGGATAAAGCTTGGGGCCAACGCTAGGAGGGCGGCAGAGGAGAAGTACTCGTGGGACGTGGTGGTGGAGAAGATATTGGAGGTGTACAAGGAGGTTCATGATGAGAGGCCAGGCCGACCGGTCAGGGGATGAGGAGGGTCTTAAGCTCTGACATTATATATCTATATAGACCCCTTAGATCACGTAAAAGGGAATTGAGCAGCCATGTGGTCTTTGAGGAGAAGAGTATGAGCGGAGACTCTAGGCTGGTATTCATAGGAGGGGCTCTCGTGCTACTAGTGCTCATAGCAGTGGGCGTACTGCTAGTCAGCCAGCCGCCAGCTGCTCCTGCCCCAACCCCCACTAGGACTCCTACCCCTACTGAGACCCCAACTCCGACCCCAACCATAGCCCCAACCCCCGCTACCCCCACGCCGACGCCCACTCCTACCGTAGCCCCCGCCCCTGCAACTCCTACCCCGACTGTGCTCGCGGGAGGAAGGGAGGTAAAGATACTTGCCGCGGGAGCGACCTTCCTCTTCCCACAAATGGACCTATGGGCTAAGGAGTTTAGGGCAAGGCACAGGAACGTGGTGATAGAGTACTCCAGTATAGGCAGCGGCGCAGGCCAGGCTAGGTTCCTGGAGAAGGTGGTGGACATAGGAGCCACTGATCCGCCCCTCACGAGGGCTAACCTTGAGAGGGCCAGGCAGGACCCTAGGGGAGTCATTCAGATGCCAGTAGTTATTGGAGCCGTAGTCGTAGTCTACAACCTCCCGATGGTGGAGGGCAAGCTGAGGCTTGACGGCAGGGTCTTAGCCATGATATACAAGGGGGAAATAGAGAAGTGGAACGACCCGAGGATAGCAGCCCTCAACCCAGGCGTGAAGCTGCCGGATGCCCCGATAGTGGTCGTGAGGAGATCCGACGCGAGCGGCACTACTAACATATTCACGCTCTTCCTCCACAAGGCCTCCGAGGGCTATTGGGAGAGGGAGAGGGTAGGCACTCAGCCCAGCTGGCCTATAGACCAGGTAGCTCCAGCTAGGGCTAGGGCAGGCAGAGGCAACGAGGGAGTGTCTGGGATCGTGAGGACGACCTTATATTCGATAGGCTACGTAGAGTATACTCATGCCCTGACGGCAGGGCTTGCAATGGCTCAGGTGAGGAACGCGGCAGGCAAGTTCATGGACCCCACGCCAGAAACTATGATGTCTGCAGCCGCAGGGGCCTTTAGGTTCTTCCCAGCAGATCCGGGCGAGGACTTCAACGCCGCCTGGGAGAGCGTTGTGTATGCTCCAGGAGATAATTCCTACCCCATCACTTCGTTCTCCTTCCTCCTCTTCTACAGGGTATACCCAAAGGACAAGGCAGAGGTAATCATTGAGTTCATAAGGTGGATAAACACTGAGGGCCAGAACATAATGGCGGCAGGCTATATCCCCATCCCGGAGGAGATCAGAAGGTATAACCTCAGAGCTATAGGGCTAATAAGAGAGGGCTGAAAAGTTTGGGCTATGCGAGGGCTTCGTCCCATGACAAGCTAGTTTTTTACTTTCTCGCAGTTCCCACTCTCGTAGTTATCCTTGTGCTTGTGATCATATTCCTCACAGAGCTCATAAGCAGCTACCCCATATTTGATGTGCAGGGCTTCTGGACCACCCTTACTTTCATAGGCTGGCACTCTACTGATGAGCCGCCAGAGAAATGGCCTGGGCCTCGATATGGCCTACTCCCTCTCATATGGGGGACAGTATACCTCTCTGCCATTGCAGTCTTGATAGCCCTTCCGCTCTCCATATCGCTCGCCGTCTTCATAGAGGAGCTCCTTCCCAAGAGGTTTAGGGGGTATATGTCCTCCATAGTCGACCTCATGGCAGGGACTCCTACAATACTTTTCGGTCTCTGGGCCCTGGGCTTCCTCGGGCCTCTTTTGCGAGAGGGCTTCATGGAGCCTGCCCACGAGCACCTAGGCTACCTTCCCTTCTTCAGCTGCCCGCCACTCTCGCACACTAGCGTGCTGACTGCAGGCGTCATGCTGGCAATTATGATAGTCCCCTTCATGGTGGCCGTGATACAAGAATCATATAGGGCCATACCAGTTACCTACAAAGAGGCCGCCTGGAGCCTTGGCCTCACTAGATTTGAGTACGTAAGGTTGAACCTCTCCATGATATTGCCTGCAATAGTCTCTGCGGCCCTCCTGGGCGTAGGTAGAGCCTCCAGCGAGACCGCCGCCGTGTCCCTAGTGGTAGGCAACATATACAACTACCAGCCGGGGCTATGCCTCTTCTCCCCGATACATACGCTGACCTCCATCATAGCGGCAAACTTCGGTGAGGTGGAGATGTACCCGTACATGAGGGAGGCTCTCTTTGCGGGGGGTCTGGTGCTGCTTACTCTCGGCATGATCGTTAACGCCTTTGGGATCTTATTGCTGAAGAGGATTAGGTTCTAGGTGACGGAGATGGACGCGAGAAGGCTTTTGGACAGCCTTTTCACGGTTACCGTCACCCTGCTAGCTCTTGCTGCAGTGCTACCCATATTTCACATAATACTGTACATCACCGTCAAAGGGCTCCCTGTAGTTATGGAAGCGGGGATAGACTTTTTCACAGAGATACCTCCCTCCCCGATAAGGACGACAGAGCTGGGCGGCATAGCGCCTGCGCTGGCAGGGACCCTTTTCATGACTACCGTCGCGACCCTGCTCTCTGTTCCCATAGCAGTCCTAGCTGCAGTCTTCTCAGCGGAGTACCCCAATCATAGCCTGACGAGGGTCGTGAGGGCTACCACCAGATCTCTCTTAGAGGTGCCCACGATCGTGATAGGTATTGTGGTCTTTGCCCTCCTGGTCCAGCCTTTTGGCAGGTTCACGGCGCTGGCGGGCGCTGTGGCCCTCGCCATAGTTATGATACCCTACGTCTACACGTACACAGAGCTGGCGCTACTCTCGGTGCCCAGAACATACATAGAGGCAGGATATGGCATAGGCCTTAAGAGGGCTCAAGTAATATACATGATAACCGCGGGCGTAGCCAGGAGGGGCATAGCGAGGGGAGTAACGGTTGCTATAGCGAAGGCCATGGGCGAGACCGCTCCTCTGCTTTTCACGGCCTTCGGGGCAAGGAACATGATATTCGGCGGACCCCTCGAGCCCAGCGATGCCATAACCCTCATGATATACGTCTTCATCCAGAGCCCCTTCGAGCACTGGCACAAGATAGCGTGGGGAGCAGCCTTCGTGCTGCTAGTCTTATATCTTGCCCTCTTCCTAATATCGCGGAGGCTAGTAAAAGAGGTGAGATTGTGAACGGGCCTGCCATCGAGATAAGGGACCTGAGGGTGAGTATCGGAGAGAAGGAGATATTGAAAGGGATAAACCTCACGATACCAGAGGGCACTATATCTGCCCTAATGGGTCCCAGCGGTAGCGGGAAGACGACGTTGTTGAGAGTAGTGAATAGACTAATAGATCTTATAGATGGTGTGAAGGTCAGCGGCATCGTGAAGGTCTTCGGCAAGTCCATAATGGATATGGACGTGTACGAGGTGAGGAGGATGAGCGGTATGGTTTTCCAGATCCCTAACCCCTTCCCTCATATGAGCATATACGACAACGTGGCTATTGGCGCTAGGGTGAATGGCGTTGCAAAGAGCAAGAGAGAGCTGGACGAGCTGGTGAAGTGGGCCCTAGAGAGGGCAATGCTGTGGGACGAGGTTAAGAGCAGACTTAGGGACCCCCCGTGGAGGCTGAGCGGCGGGCAGCAGCAGAGGCTCTGTCTGGCTAGAGCGCTAGCCCTCAAGCCAAAGTTACTCCTCCTCGACGAGCCTACAGCTAACATAGATCCGGTCAACACGCTAAAGATAGAAGAGGCCCTAAGGAACTTGAGGAAGGAGGAGGGCATGACGATATTTATGGTGACTCACATGCCTCAGCAGGCCATAAGGCTAGCGGACTACACGGTCATGATATATGATGGGAGGGTGGTGGAGGAGGGTCCTACGGAGGAAATAGCTATAAGCCCGCGGCACGAACTAACTAGAAAGTTCCTAAGGGGAGAAGTGTGACCGCCATAGATGAAGAGAGGCAGAGAATAGTTAGCATGATACAGAAGCTATATGAGCTGGTGGACGGCCTCTTCAATGACGTGGAAAACTATAGGGGAGAGGAGAGCTACAAGAGGGCCGGGGACGTGGCAAAGCTAGCAGAAGAGTACAAGGACATAATCACGAGGCAGACGACGGTGTTCATCGCTAGGTTCCAGCCCCTCGCAGGGGACCTCATATTTGCAGAGTCTGCGCTCAGCATATCTTACGACTTGTACAGGATAGCGAGATACCTCAGGGAGATCATCAACATGGCTTACGGAATGGGGGGCACAAGCGCGATAAGGGAGGACGCTATGGAGGCCCTCAGGCTCTCGAAGAACATGGTGAGGGAGGCCATTGAAGTGTTCACGAGCGGTAAGACGGAGGTCATAGCAAAGGTGCTGAGGGACGACGACCTCATAGACGATGTGTACCACAGGTACCTGAGGGCGCTCTCCTCTAGCAGTGAAGTGAGCTCCTCCCTGGCGACCACTCTGCTCTTCATGAGGCACGTGGAGAGGATAGCAGATCACGCTACTTACATAGCGAAGGCGGCCGGGAAGGTTTGGTCTTAGCTCTCAGGGACTAGAAACTCTTTATACCCCTAGGATCTATAGGGTTAGCTGGGACTATCTATGAGTATAATGAGGAGGGTTCAGTTCACCGGCAAGTCCACCTACATCATCTCCATACCAAAGGAGTGGGCCAAGAGCTTGGGCATATCGAAGGGTTCTAGGGTTTTCATAGACCTGTTGCCCGACGGCAGTCTGAAGGTGAGGCCGGAGCCAAAGGCGACGGAGGTGAGGCTAGTCAAAACCATAGACCTAAGGAAGGGGTCCAGCATGGCCACGGCTGCGAGGGAGTTCATAGCGGCTTACATTGCTGGTTACGACGTCTTCAAGATCTTCTACGATCAGGAGAGCTCCAGGACACTAAGGGAGCTAAGGTCATTTGTGGAGTATAGGATAGCTAACATACTGGTGGCAGAGGAGAACGAGAGCTACGTTTCGTATAAGGTAATAGGCGCTCCGAAGCCCCTCAGCGTTAATGACACCCTTTCCTGGCTGAAGAGGCTCATTACAATAATATTTCAAGAAATAGTCAAGGGGGCTCGACAGGGAGACGCGGAGGGACTGCTGGCGGTAAAGGAGAGGGACAACGTGGTGGACAAGGCCTTCCTCGTGATAGTGAGGAACCTTACCTCCACTCTCATGGGCGCCAGCACCATAGACTCTGTGGGGCTTCACTCACATGCGGAGGCCCTCCATTACTACAGGGCCTTTAAGACCATAGAGAGGATAGGCGATCACCTCACCATCATAGCGGAGAACATGGCAAAGCTAGTGAAAAGCAGAAGGGACGTAAGCAACTTAACGGAGCTCCTCGAGGAGGTCATGGAGAAGTTTGTTAAGGCCGTAGAGAGCCTCATGAAGGTAGACGCCGATGCGGCTAGGGAGGCGGCGCTTGAGATAGAGAGCTTCAGAGAGATGCTCAGGAGGTCAGGGCTCCCGCAGGAGCCGCTGGAGCTCCACGATATTACCATTAGTCTCGGCAGGATAGTCGACTACACGCTAGACATTGCAGAGATCACGTTTGACATCTATAGCACGCGCAGCGTGACCAAGGTGCTCTACGAGTAGGAAAAGGAAATATAACCGCCAGAGGCACTCTATATCCCGCAGCCGGGTCGTCTAGCGGCCAAGGATGCGGGGCTTTGGCCCCCGTGACCGGGGTTCGAATCCCCGCCCGGCTACTGCTTACACATACTCTACCTCTGCTCCCTGTTCTGCCGCAACCCTTTCTATGAGCTCCCGCTGCTCCCTCTTCACGCTTTTCTTCTCAACTACGGCGATCTTCGCCGGCTCCGGGTAAGTCCTCAAGAAGGCCTGTCTCAGCACGTCCTCTGAGACGCTTGGCAGCTGGTACTTAGCTAGTATGTGGCCGAAACATATGTCCTCCTCGAGCTGCATCTTTGTAAACCTAGCAGGGTAATGAGTGCCGCCTATGCCCACCGCAGCCCTACAACCTCTTATACCCCCACTTAGCGTCTTGAGAACTGCAAGGGCCATGGATGCCTGCGCTCGCTCGTCCCTCCACTCCTCTTCTGTGCTCCCTATTTCTATAAACACTACGGGCCTCCTCACCTCCGTAGGTCCGTGGTGGGTGGCCTCGAGGGTCAGCTCGTAGCCCTCCAGCCCCCTCGAGGTCTCCCGATAGTTCAGCAGCAGCTCCCGGGCAAGGGCAGGATATGAGACTGCGAGCTTCCTGGGCTTCCCTCCATGTTGGGCCTCCGTAGGGTTGCCTGGGTGGTGAACGCTGAGAGTCCTCCTGCCGCTCTCCGCCTTATGGCGGGAGAGGACCACGAAGGCCTCCGCCGCGGGTAGCTCGTCCAGGACCTCCAGCTCCACTACGTCTTGCACGTACCCGGCTATTACCGTGAGCTCGGAAGCATAACACTCAACTGCGCCAGGGCAGGAGACCTCCCTAGCTTTCAGGTACTTACTGAGTATGGCTGCAGCCCCTCTACCTGCCACGTCGCCTACAGAGAAAGCCACCGCTATCAAGCTCTCACCCTACTCGCAGCAGCGAAGAGCAGGAGAACTGTCTTCACGTCCTCTATTTCTCCCCTCTCTACCATGCGTAGGGCCTCATCTATGTCGATCGTCAACCTCTTCTCTATCACCTCGTGGTCCTCTGCTGCTGCGTTTCCCTCCAGGGGCTCCCAGGCTATGTATAAGGCTAGATACTCGGTAGAGTAGCCGGGAGAGACATAGCCTCTTGCTACCTCCTCCAGGCGCCCCGGCCTAAGGCCTGCCTCCTCCTCTAGCTCCCTCGCCGCGGCCTCCTCGGCGCCCTCACCGCTGTCTATTACTCCTGCAGGGACCTCTAAGATCCACCTATCTATGCTAGGCCTGTACTGTTTTATGAGGACCACTTTCCTCTCCTCTCTCCATACCGGTAGCACTGCCACGCTGTTAGGGAAGACGACCCTGTCTACGAGCGCCGTGACGCCGTTGGGGAGCTGTTTGAGCTCGCTCTCGAAGAGGACCCTTCTTCCCTTGCAAGAGACCTTCATTTAGATCGCCGGCGTTGAAGCTATTAAGAACCGTTATAGCTATTTGGGGAGAGCTTGGAGGCGCCTGAGGCATGGATAATCTCTGTCGGCAACGAACTCCTCATAGGGAGGACTGTTAATACGAATGCAGCGTGGCTCGCAAAGAGGCTCACGGCCATGGGGTTCAAGGTCAGCAGAGTCGTTACTGTACCGGACTCGGAGGAGGACATAGGGGAAGAGCTCAGGAGGGCTCTTGGGAGAGCAAGGCTGATCGTAACCACCGGTGGCCTAGGTCCCACTCATGACGACATAACGCTGGCGGCCGTCGCGAAGGCCTTGGGAAGGGAGCTTGAGCTGAACGAGGAGGCGCTTAGGATGCTCAAGGAGCACTATGATAGGAGAGGCCTGCCGCTCACGGAGTACAGAATAAAGATGGCATATATGCCAAAAGGGGCCCTCGCAATAAGGAACAGGGAGGGCTCTGCGCCAGGCTGTATGCTGCAGGAGGGCGCTGTTACTATTCTTTCCCTACCTGGCGTCCCGAGAGAGATGGAAGCCGTCTTCGAGGAGGCCTCCGCTTACATCCAGCGCCTTGCGCCCAGGAGGGATATGGCAGAGTGTTCCTCAAAGATCAAAGGGGTACCTGAGTCTACTCTCGCGCCCCTCTTGGAGAGATTAGCAAAAGAGCGGGCCAACTCGTACGTGAAGAGTCACCCACTCGGTTTCGAGCAGGGAGTGCCCGTGCTGGACCTAAAGGTGCTGTCGTGGGCTGAGGGGAGAGATCGGGCCCTGAAGGAGGCAGAGGAGATCTTGAGACTAGTGCTGGCTGAGGTTGAGGGCAGAGGGGGTAGTCACAGTGGCGTGGCTTGTAGCTAAGAAGGTGGCTATAACTTTTGTCATAGCGGTGATTGGGTCGATCTTGGCCCTCGTGGGAGGTAGGATAGACGACCCTCTGACTCTATTGGGTCTCCTCCTCGTCGTCCTCTCCCCGATAATATCTTACCTAATCGTGTTGAGGGACGTGAAGAAGCTACCTCCCAAGGAGCCTCCGAAGGAGGCCAAGAAGCCCTCCTGACTTCTCCCCCCAGACGCGTCCCCGGGCCTCCTCTTCGCTCATAAAGGCGTAGCTTGCAGCTTTCCTGTACAATTCCTCCAGCTCCTCCTCCGTGGCATAGTCTAGGGGTATCCCCCTCCCTTCCCTCTCCCACCTTTTAGTAAGTTCCTCAAGTATCCGAGAGACGTCGGGATCGGAGTAAAAGGCCGCCTTCACCCAAGGGCTTCTGTTGTCCTCTATAGCTTTCAAAATAAACTGTTTCTTGTCCAAGGTTACACCTATAGAATGATGAGGGAGCGGGAGGCATTAAGCGCTTTCTCCAACCTTGCTTCCACGTCTCCCCAGTTAACTACGTTCCACCAGTTATCTACGTAGCTCCCTCTGTCGTTCTTATACTGTAGGTAGTATGCGTGCTCCCACACGTCTATTACTAGCAGTGGCACCATGCCAGCAGTCATGAGTAAGTTGTGCTTCTCCACCTGCAATATTCTCAGCTCCTCCGTAAGGGGGTCGTAGCCCAGCACAGCCCATCCGACGCCCTCCACGGTTTTAGCTGCCTGGCTGAAGAGGGACTTGAAGGCCTCAAAGCTGCCGAAGTTCTTAGCGATGAGGTCCTCGAGCCTCCCGCCAGGCCTCCCGCCTCCTTTGCCGTGAGGGGCCATGTTGGGCCAGAAGATTGTGTGCATTATGTGACCTCCGTAGTTGAAGGAGAAGTCCCTCATGACGGCCCTCACGTCTACCTGCGCCTCTCCTTTCAAGTGCTTCTCTATCTTCTCGAGGGCAGCGTTAGCTCCCACCACGTAAGAGTTATGGTGCTTGGTGTGGTGGAGCTTCATGATCTCCTCGATAATGTAGGGTTCAAGGGCGTTGTACGCATAGGGGAGAGGGGGGAGTTCATATCTCTTGAACACGACGCTTCACCGCGTCCTAATGGCTTAGGGGGTAATATATGTTCGATACGTAGATAGCCTTGGAAAAGGCTTTAATCCCCTCTCTATGCTTTCCATCCAGAGCAGAGGAGCGGGCGACCCTCCTCGGAGGAGAACGAGTGGAGTACACAAAGGTAGCAGACCTGAAGGGTAACATGGACAACGTAAACGTAAGAGTAAGGGTCATAGAGGCGGGGGAGGCGAAGGTCATAGATACGAAGAACGGCCCTAGGACTATTAGCGAAGCCATAGTCGGCGACGAGAGCGGTAGGGTGAAGCTCACCCTCTGGGGCAAGATGGCGGGTACCATCAAGGGCGGCGAGGCCATAGAGATCAGAGGGGGGTGGACCACTGTTTTCAGAGGCCGCGTGCAGCTTAACGTAGGCCAGAGGGGCAGCGTGGTGAGAATTGATGATGGCGAAGTTCCACCGATAGAGGACATACCAGAAGGCCCTCACGGCGAGCCGAAAGAGAGGAGAGAAATCTCGCACAGGAGGACGGGAGGTTTCGACCAGCGCAGAAGGTAGGAGCGGCTTCTTGGCTTATGTGAGACCTTTTCACCCTTTTTTGTTACCCTCCCCTCTCAGGATAAAGAGGGGTACAAAGGACGCTACTGCGAAGGTCGTAGAGAAGAGCAAGGAGGCCTCATAGCTCCTGGCAAAGAAGATCACGAAAGGAGGTCCAACTAGAGCTGCCACGTCAAACATAGCTGTGTACACGCTTGCCGCAAGGCCTCTCCTGTCCTGAGGCACCCCTAAAAGCGATATGACCTGAAGGGAGGGCACCATTAGTCCCAAGCCTATACCCACAAGGGCAGAGCCCAGGAGGAGCGGGGAGCCTAAAGGCCAGAGGGCCACGACGGCATAGCCTCCCGAGCCTAACAGTGTCCCCAGGACAGCGGCATGGCGAGGGGAGAGGAAGTTCGTAGCAGAAAGGAGTATTCTTGAGGCCAAGTTAGAGGCCGCAAGCACAGTGAAGGCTAGTGAGGTGCCGCTCTTCGGGTAGCCCTCCAATTCGTGGAGAGCAGGGAGGAAGATGAAGAGGGACTGATATGCCACGACGTAGAGTAAGAGGGAGATGGAGGACAGGAGGAAGGGGACAGAGAGGAGGGAACTCTTGGGGGAGCGCGGTCCGCTTCTCCTGACCTCGGGGGAGCTCATGGACAAGGGGAGGAGGGCGGAAGCGAAGGAGGCAAAGGAACCCACATAATACATGTTCCTCCAAGAGGAGCTCTCGAGGGTCCAGCCCATGAGGGCAGGGCCTATAGCTGCCCCCATGCCCCACATGGTGCTCCTCCACATGATTACCCTCGTCGCCCTCTCCGCATTGCCCATAGCAGCGGAGTACAGGGAAGCAGGAATGTAGAGGGCCACGGAGACTCCCTGAACAAGTCGTCCAAAATATAGCTGCGTCACGCTCTCTGCGTGAGAGAAGATTATGAAAGAGAAGGCGCTCAGGAGCCCACCTGCTATCATGAGGGCCTTCGCAAAGCCTAGGTCTATTAAGGGGCTCACAAGGAACCTCAAGGCTATTGCGGTAAGCGCATAACTTGTGGCGAGGAGAGACACTTCGTCCTCCGCGGCTCCCAGGCTTACTGCATGTCTGGATATATAAGGAGCTACCCCTAGGAGTGAGATTACGTAGAGGAGAGTGGACGCGTTAAGCGCCCACTCGCTAGTACTCAGGCCCCAGAGGAGCTCCTTCCTCGCGATTTCACTGCGCCTCTATGAAGAGCTGGTCCTCCAACTGCCTTATAATACACGTAGCGTTGTACACGGAGAGCACGCCGATGGTGAAGGGGAAAGTCATTACGTTAAGCGTGGTCTTCCTCTGAGACTTTATGTGGAGGGACTTTACCTTAAGCTTCTTCAGCTTCGGTATCTTTACTATCACGCTACTGGTTTCGTCGTCTACCTCGAACTTTATTGAGACTAGGTCCCCCTTGAGGACGTATGCTTCCTCTTGCCTAACTTCCTTGATCCTCTCACCTAGCACATCTACTTCGTACCTAGCGTTCGGGTCGGACACCTTGAGGACGTCCCTCTCTATGAACTCCACGGAAGGGTAAGCGGTGAACGAGGCCTCTGCTCTGGTGAACTCATAGTTTATCTCCGCTACCAGCGCCTCGGCCCCCACAAGTATTACGTGCCCTGTCTCATGCTCCCTCCCAGAAACGTTGACCCTTCTGTTCTCCACAACGACCTTGATGAATTGGCTGGATTCTAGCATCTCGCCACTCCACGCATATAGCGCGGATAAGGGCTAAAATAGTTATCATATAATGGCGGTCACATAGCAATGGCAGCCCGCAGGGACGCGAAGAGGCCGGATACGCCTATAGGCTATTAGGGAGCGGTGAGAGGGAGAAAGAGGGGCTGGGGATGAGCCAGAGGGTATTCGAGTCTGTGCACAGCACCATAGGGAGCATAGCGAGGAGGACACCGAAGAAAGGGTTCAAGCAGACCCTCGCGCTGAGCCAGCTCTCTAGGGTAGACTGGTTGGTTAGGCAGTGTAAGACGCTCTTCGCACGTGCGCAGTGCGTGGCCTCTGCCATAGGCTCCTGCAGGGGGGACAAGATAAAGGTGTGTAACTCTGAATGCGCCAGCATAATGCTCTCTGAGGGGCCAGAGGCCTCCGCAGTCTGGAAGTCCTCTAACGACCCCATATCTGTTAAGGTGAGCGAGGAGGGGATAGAGCTCTCCTCTAAGGACTACAGGCTGCGCATAGCGGGCTCAAAGCTCTACGTTTCCCTCCCCGGCACGGGGGGCAGAGTGGAGAAGGAAGTAAGCTTGGAGGACGTGGAAGACCTATACGCTAACCTCGACTATGTGAAGCACACCATGAGGAGCTTCGAGTTAGAAGTGGAGAACATGCTGAGAAACCTAGCGTTGTGCGCTAGGGCCCACGCGCGGGCATGTCCATAGAGTGATACGGGAGTACCACTCGCTCCCCCTGCTAAAGGGTGCAGAGGGGACAGGGGGAAGAGGGGAGAAATTGACTTTCCAGAGGTCTTTGGACAGGATAGTGGACGAGCAGGTGAAGAGGCTACTGGCGGATCTCAACTGGGTTAACTATAGGCTTGCTGCCCTGCAGAACGGAGAGGAGGACGAGGTGGAAAGGAGACTTTTGAACATAATAAAGAGCAACATGGTGAAGGACCTGGAGCTCCTCATGGCCTTCAAGGCCGAGTCCTCGAAGCATGGGGCTAAATAAAAGATATTTGGAGCATATGTTTTTATATAAGCGCAAAAGAGACTTTATATAGGGACTTCAAAGTGAGCTCGGGGCAGAGCACTAGGGAGCTCACGGAGAAGCTGAGGAGGCTCATCCTGGAGAAGTACGCAGAGATCCAGAGCGTTATGGAGGTTGGGGACGTGAGCGTGACCACAGCCCTCGTGGACGAGGACATAGAGAAGCTTGTCCTGATTGCCTTGAGAGAGGCAGGGCAGCCGCTCTCTTGGAGGGACTTGAAGGTCATATTCAGCGGCGTGGTTGGGGAGGACAGGCTCCGCAGGATCTTGGTGAGCCTGAAGGCAAAGAACGAGGTGGCGGAGCTCACCCACACGAGGTTTGCGTTGCCAGAGTACGTTTCCCTGGCAGACATAAATAAAGTGAAGAACCCGGGGATAATTAACAAAATAATTCTCCTCAATAAGCTAAAGGAGAGCCAGTAGGTCATGCGCCGAGCCATAGTTAGGAGGAAAAACAACCTGGCTGTGGTGGAGGCAGAAGGAGGCCAAAGGGCACTTGTGCCCTGGAGGGCCCTCTGCGAGCTGGCGGAGATGCTGAAGCTCGAGCTGGTCCTCGAGGACGGCACAAGGGTGGAGTGTTCGAAGGTTAGGAGGTAATACGTTTTTAAACTCTGAGCATAATGTATTACATATGGACCCCTAGCGGGGTAGGGCAGCCTGGCAGCCCGCGGGGCTCATAACCCCGAGGTCGGTGGTTCAAATCCACCCCCCGCTACCAATTTCTTAAGGCTCCTGTACAACTGCAAGCCGGAGGGGACCTTGAAGCTCCTGTACGTCGTACTCGACGGTGCCCCCGACTCGCAGAGGTCTCCACGCAGGTCCCTCGAGGAGGCGCACAAGCCGAACATAGATCTCCTCGCCAGGAACAGCCTGGGAGGATCTATGTACTCCGTTGCCCCGGGCGTGGCGCCCGAGAGCGACGTGGCCGTCATGTCCATACTGGGCTACGACCCCGAGAAGTACTACACGGGGAGAGGACCTCTGGAGGCGTTAGGGGCCTCCCTTGAGCTCTCTGGCGGAGTGGCCTTCAGGGCAAACTTCGCCACAGTGGACCCCAGCTCCCTGAGGATACTAGATAGGAGGGTGGGAAGAAGCCTTACCAGCGCAGAGGCCAAGGAGCTAGCAAAGGCCCTGGATGGGCTGAGGCTGGCCGGCGGGAGGGCTATCGCCCGCTTCAAGGCAACGGTAGGTCATAGAGGGGTTCTCGTTATTAATCATTCAGACTCAAGGCTCTCCGCGTGGGTCACAAACACAGATCCGGCCTACGAGAGGAGGGGTCACTACAGCGTAGCCCTCCCTAAGTTCGAGAACAGGATAGCCCCTTCAAGGCCTATGAATGAGTCGCCGGAGGCAGCCCTTACGGCCGAACTCGTTAACGAGTTCACTATGAAGGCCGTAGAGCTGCTCGAGGGGCACGAGGTGAACAGGAGGAGAGAAGAGAGGGGCATGCCGAAGGGGAACGCCGTTCTGCTTAGAGATCCTGGCGACAAGCTGCCCCCCGCGGAGCCAATAGCAGAGAAGTTCGGGACGAGGTTTGCCTGCATAGCTGAGATGCCTGTAGAGGTGGGCATAGCAAAGGCGCTGGGGATGAGGGCGATAAGCGTGGAGGTGGAGGGGAGGCAGAGGGAGGAGGTGCTGAGAGAGGAGGCGGCCCTTGCCCTCAGGGCCCTAGAAGAAGAGGATGCAGTTTACGTTCACCTAAAAGGTCCCGATGAGCCCGGCCACGATGGGGACTTTGAGGGGAAGGTAAAGGCCATAGAGGCCATTGACAGGCACTTCTTCTCTCCCCTTCTCGACGGGCTGGAGAGGGAGAAGGTCATGGTGCTCGTGACCTCCGATCACCAGACGCCGTGGGACTTAAGGGCTCACGGCGACGGGCCTGTGCCCTTCATGATATCACACCCATCTTTCCCAAGCAGAGAAGAGAGATTTGGGGAGCTGTACTCTGGCGACCTGGGGCTCCTCGACAGGGGGTACAAGCTGTTGCCGCTCGTGATGGAGCTGAGGAGGAGGCTCACTTAACGTACTCTTTCCCTATCAGCTCCCTTGCCACTATGTACTTCATTATGTTGTGAGCTCCCTCCGCTCCTACCATGTACGACATCATCCCAAGGAGCCCTCTATAGAGCTTTGTCTCCTTTATATATGACAGCCCTCCCAGCGTCTTCATAGCCACCTCGAAGGCCTTGAAGGCAGTCTCAACGGCCTTCATCTTTGCCGCCGCAGCGTAATAGGCCAGGTCTATGGGCTTAAGGCCCGGCTCCTTCTTCACGTATATTCTGTCCGCTAGCCAGGCCGCCTTGTATATTAGGAGGCTAGCAGCCTCTATTTCTACGGAGACCTCCGCAAGGGGGAAGCTCACGCCCTGGAAGGCCGCTATGGGCTTCTCGAAGAGTACCCTATTCCTGCTCCACTGTACTGCCTGCTCCAGCGCCCACCTCGCAGCGCCTATGTTAGCAGCAGCCACAAGAGGCCTCGCGACGTTAAAGCCCTCCATAGCTACGTAGAATCCCTTCCCCTCCCCTCCTACGAGATGGCTTCTAGGCACCTCTGCCCCCTCCAAGGTCAAGATCCCTGTGGATATACCGTGCCTCCCTATGGTGTTGAGGGAGGAGTACTTCAGGCCTTCTATGTGGACTCCATTACTGTTCCCTATCAGCGCCAGGGCGCTTAAGCCCTTGTGCCTCTCCTCCATGCTGCCTGTCCTGGCTATCAGCAGCCAGCCACCCAGCTCTAGTTGTTCCATGGCCTCCCTTATGCCGCTCACGTATATTTTCTCTCCGTAGACCTTGTACTTGTCCCCCTCCCTCAATGCAGAGGTCTTGAAGGCGGCGACGTCGCTCCCGCCCTGCGGCTCTGTGGAGGCTATACCGAAGAAGCCCCTGCCGGCAGCCACCTTCGGGAGCACCTCGCCCTTTACCTCCTCGTTCGCATGTAGGTAGAGCACGTAGGGCCAAGCGTTGTTTAGCAGCGTCAGGACGGCAGTGGCCATGGAGGGGTCATGATAAGCTATCTCCTCCACTGCTATAGCTGCCATGGTAAAGGTGGCGCCCTGCCCTCCGTACTCCTCAGGTATCGGGATACCGAAGAGCCCCTGGGAGCCGAAGTCCCTTATGAGCTCTGTGGGTATTTTGCCCTCTTCGTCTATGGACTCCCATATGGGCGATAACCTTTTGCTGAGGAAGTCCCTTAGGGATTCCCTGAAGAGCTCCTCCTCCCTCCCTAAGGAGAAGTCCATAGCTCCACCCAGGGAAAGAGGGTCATGAGGACTTAAAAAAGGTCACAAGCACGTGCGGGGGGAGAGCAGTTGAGGTGGCAGAGGGAGACTGTAACAGAGGGCTCCAGGGAAATAGCCCTGATCTCCTCGCTGCTGAGGCTCGTGGAAAGGGATGCCGAGGAGCTGGACGTAGACGCCGTGAGGGTTAGCCCCGACCCCTTCGAGGCTCTCGTGGAAGGGAGGCTCGAGTTCTGCGTGAGCGGCGCGGAGTGGCTCTCCGAGGACGCTGAGGAGCTGGAGGGCATAGGGGCGGAGGTCGTCGTGAGGAGATGCGCAGGGGGCGGTAGGAGGCTAAGGGACCTTTACGCAGCGTTGCCCCTCATTCCCCCTAGGCGTGACGGCAGCCTACTAAAGAATCTTGCGAGGAGGACTAGCGAGAGCGGGGTAGAGTACATAGTCTTTTACTCAAAGGACGGCCGCGCCTACTTGTTGGAGGGGGAGGAGTATCAAGTGATCGTCCCTCACATCCCCATGGTGGGCTCGGTACACACTCACCCGGAGGACCATTGCGGCCTTTCTCGAAGGGACGTAGAGAGCGCCCTATATGCCATGGCCGAGCTCTCCTTCTTTGAAGCCTCCGCTACCCCTAGCTGCTATTTTTACATGGCTAGGTTGGGCTTTATGCACGTGGACGATTTCGCTTACCTCCTCAATAGGGAGCTCATGGAGCCCGTGAGCCTAAGGAGCGTGCTCACGGCCGCGCTGCTGTATTGATGCCTAATAGGCTCAAGAGAGTCGCAGAGGGGGTGCTCGTGAGGCTCGAGGAAGTGCTTAGGGCTCTCTCGAGCCTAGCGAGGACTGGGTGGATGCTGAGGGGCGTGCCTCATGCCTTGGCCGAGAGTGTGGCAGAGCACCTCTTTGCTTCTGCTCTCATAGCCTACGAGCTAGCCCTCCTTGCTAGAGGTGCAGGAGTCCCCGTAGAGCCGGAAAGGGCCATGGCGATAGCCCTTGTGCACGACCTTGCGGAGGCTGTTGTGGGAGACATAAGCAAGCGGGCGGGGTTGGAGGAGGAGAAAGAAAGGGTCGAGAGGGCAGCCTACGAGAGCCTTGAGTTAAGCGAGAGAGTCAAGGAGCTCTACAAAGAGTACGTGAAGGCGAACAGCCTAGAAGGAGCCATCGCAAAGATAGGGGACAATTTAGCTACATACTTTGTTGCAAGACGCTACATTAAGTTGGGTTATGAAGTGGAGGACATAGCGGAGGGCAGCATACAGAAAGCAAAAGAGATAGCCGAGAGGGCAGGGCTAGGGGGGGTACTGGAGAGGTTCCTCAGATCTTCCTCACTCTGAGCTTCCCATTAGCTCTGCCGGTAACTACTACCCGGTCCCCTTCCTTTAGCTCGTCCTTAGATTCTGCCGGCCATAGCTCTCCCTCTATGTTCACGTAGAGCTTCTTGCCGATGTAGGCTACCTCAGCTTCCTTACCCACGTATGACTCTACGCCCACCTTCACCTTCTGCTCCTGCGCTTCTATCAGCTTTCGCGCCAGGAAGAGGAGGGGGACGGTGAGGATTAAGAAGATCACTAATGCCTCAGTCGGGCTCAAGACGTTGAAGTAGTATAGGGCGAAGGCTATGACGCCAGCTACTATCGCAGCAGCAAGGAGCTCGTCAAGAATGCCTATTATGCTCTCTACCCTCACCATAAGCTATCTCTTCCCAGAGAGCTTCCTCGCCTCCCTCTCTGTCTCGCGCAGTATTACTATGTCCCCTACCCTCACGGCCCCCATGACGTTCCTCGTGAGCACCCTGCCCTTGTCCTTACCCTCGAGTATCCTTACCCTCACCTGAGTTACCTCCCCTGTCACCCCAGTTCTCCCGGTTATCTGGATCACCTCGGCTGGGTACCCTATCTCCTCTATTATGTTAAACTCCCCGGAGCTCACGGCCTTTCCCTCAGCCCTCCTCAACCTTAAGCCTATTAAGCTCAAAAGCGCTCCCATTCCGGGCGAACTGAATGCCAAAGGAGAGGACGTGCAGCTATTGCGGGAAAGGCATAGAGCCAGGGACGGGTTTGATGTTTGTGACTAACAAAGGAGAAATATTCTGGTTCTGTAGCAGCAAGTGTAAGAAGAACTTCTTCCTAGGCAGGAACGCGGCTAAGCTGGCTTGGGCTAAGGGAGCTAAGGCCTAGGTGGGCTAGCGTGGAGAGGACTCTGCTTGTCATAAAGCCAGACGGAGTGAGGAGAGGCCTCGTAGGGGAGATCATATCTAGGATGGAGAGGAAGGGCATAAGGATCAGGGCCCTCAAAATGCTCCGCATGACGAGGGAGCAGGCAGAGGAGTTCTATAGCGTCCACAGGGGAAAGCCCTTCTTCGAGGAGCTGGTTAGCTTTGCCTCGAGCGGGCCCATAGTTGCGATGGTCCTAGAAGGGGACTCGGTGATCAGCGTGATAAGGACTATGATAGGCCCGACGGACGGGAGAAAGGCTCCGCCTGGAACAATTAGGGGGGACTTCTCGCTCTCTATAATGGAGAACGTGGTCCACGCCTCGGACTCGCCAGAGGCTTACGAGAAGGAGGTAAGGGTGATCTTCTCCCCTGAGGAGATCCTCTAGGACCTTCCTTCCTCAAGGGCCTTCTTGACCTTCATGTACACTGCTAGGTAGTTCTTGTCCCCCGCCTTATACTTTATCTCCACTATTTCCCTCAGCACCATGAGCTCGTCCTGCGATATGTGGGGTAGGAAGTCGGAGATAAGGCTCTGGGCGTGATCTGCCGGGACTTCAGAGTACAGCAGGTCTCCCTCCTCCACGTGCCTCCCAACTAGTATCCTCCCTTGTATGGAGACTGCCACGCTGGCGCCTACCCTCACCTCCTCCAAGCTCTTGTCCCTGTCCTTGATCGCCAAGATCTTGCCCAGATGCCTCCCCTGCGAGTCCATAACTGGGTAGCCCGGCCTGAGGACCCCTCCGAGGACCTCTACGCCCACTATGACGGGGTCGCTTCTCCTGAACACGTAGCCTGGCAGTATCCTGAACTTCCCGGGCCTCACCATGGAGTCAAGGGCCCTCTTCCTCTCTGCCTCCTTCTCGCTCTTCACCCACTCCTCGTACTCCTCGAGGAGCCTGTAGATGATATTATTACTGATCACCTTCACGTTGTTCCTCGCCGCCTCCTCCTCTGCCTCCGGCAACATTTTGACGTTAAAGGCTAGCACAACGCCCAGGTACTTGTTCATTTTGGCAGTTATGGCAGCATCTAGTATGTCGTTCTTGGTCACAGGGCCTACGTCAGCCACCCTGACTGCCACGCCTTTCTTGCCCAAGGCCTCCACTATTGCCTCAAGGGTTCCCAGCGTGTCGGCCTTGACAACAACGCCGAGGCTCTCTGTCCTCAGGATTATGCCCCTCACCTCTTCCCTCACTGCCTCTGTGACCCTCTCCACGTCTTCCTCCCTCGCCGCGTAGAGGGGAGAGCCCACCAGCACTTTCTCCAGATCCGGCGCAGCTATCCTCACGCCTGCCGCCGCAGTCACTTCCTCCACGTACGCGAACCTTGTCTCCTTTGCCCTGATCTCCTCTAGAGGTCTTGGCATGAGAAGCCCCCTCACCTTAGTCACCACCGGGCCCTCTTTGCCGGCCAGGACTATCGTGTCCCCTACCTTTAGCACGCCGTCGTAAATTATTGCGTCTACCACCACGCCTAGTCCTAGATGCTCTTTGATCTCCAGCACTATCCCTCTCGCAGGCCCCTCGGCATACTTAAGCCTCTCAGTCATATACCTCTGCGCCAGCCCAGCTATGATAGCCAGGAGCTCCGGTATGCCCTCTCCTGTCTTAGCTGAGACTGGCACTATGGCAAGGTGCTTCGTGAAGTCCTTTACCCTAGAGAAGAGCTCTGCTGGGAGGCCTTTCTCATACAGCTTGCCTACAAGCGCATATATCCTCTCCTCGAGCTCCCTCTTCACCTTCTCGCTCTGGGAGGGGAAGCTCACCATGAAGGGAGCATCCGGCTTGGGGTTCCAGCCGTGGATTCTGTCTATCTTATTAGCTGCCACTACGAAGGGGGTCCTCCTTGCCCTCAGGAGCTCCAGGGCTTCGTATGTCTGAGGTTGCATGCCCTCTACAATGTCCACTACTAGTATGGCAAGATCTGCCACGCTCCCTCCTCTCTTCCTCAAGTTGGAGAAGAGCTCATGGCCAGGGGTATCTATGAAGAGCAGCCCTGGGATGGTAAGCTTGAGGGGTATCACCTTCTTCAGGGGCTCAGCTATCTTCTCTATAACGTCAGTAGGTACGACGCTGGCTCCTATGTGCTGTGTCATCCCGCCGTGCTCTTTTGCAGCTATGGCGGTCCTCCTTATCTTGTCTAGCAGGGTCGTCTTGCCATGATCTACATGGCCGAGCACCACTACTATGGGCTGTCTGAGCTTTGGCATGCTCACCTCTCCCCCGCGATCGTCTTGGCGTGGGAGAGTAAATAGCTAATAGGGCTAGGCCGCGCTCTGCTTCGGAGGTATCGAGGATGGCTTCGAAGGAGAGGCCTCCGCTGAGGGTGGTGATATCTGACCCTGCGGCAAAAGGGGAGGCCGTGAGGGTGAAAGTAGTGGGGTCTGACGAGATACCCTACGGAGAGACTATGAGGAAAACGAAGGAGCAAGAGAGGAGCGAATTACCCGTAGCAAAGCTGAACAGCAGGCTTGCCTCGGCTCTCAAGTTAGGGGAAGCCAAGGTGATCACGCTAAGGTTCAAGACGGGAGACAAAAAGGTAAAAGTGCCCTTTAGAGCATCTATCGACGACCGTGTGCCAGATGGAACGGTCGAGGTGAGCTCCTCCCTCCTCTCTGAGGTAGTTGGGAGCGTCGAGACGGAGGCCGAGGCCTTCAGAGCCATGTCATGGCAGATAGCCGTGGACGAGAACGTTGTCATTAGGCTGGCTGGGCTGGAGGTAGGAGACTACGTGGACGGAGCCCTCTTCGGCCTAAAGGGGCTCAGGCTGAAAATAGTGGGGGGCTCCGACGCCACGGGCCTCCCTATGCATCCAGGGGTGCCCGGCACTGGCAGGTGGGAAGTGCTCCTATCGGGCCCTCCGGGCTTTAGGCCGCAGAGAAAGGGGGAGAGGAGGAGGAAGAGCGTTAGGGGTAGGATGATCCCAGATCCGAGGGTAGAGAGGCGCAAGACTGCCTTAGCGCAGCTTAATCTCGTCATAGCGTACGAGTAGCGGGGATCCTCTTGCTTGAGCAGCCAGAGGTAACAGTAGGCGTCGTGGGCCACGTAGATCACGGCAAGACGACCTTAGTTCAGGCTCTCACCGGCATCTGGACTATGAGGCATAGTATGGAGGTGAAAGAGGCTAGGACCATATTCCTTGGCTACGCCGACGGCGAGGTCTGGGAGTGCCCTGGCTGCGGCTATCCTGAGAGGTTCTCTCCGGAACCCGTGTGCGACTGTAAACCAGGCGAGAAGCCGAGGCTCGTGAGGAGGCTGTCCTTCATAGATGCCCCCGGCCATGAGACCCTGATGGCCGTCATGCTGTCGGGCATAGCGTTAATGGACGGCGCCCTACTTGTGGTGGCTGCAAACGAGCCCTGTCCACAGCCGCAGACCAGGGAACACCTCGCGGCCCTGGAAATAACAGGGATTAAGAATATAATAGTGGTGCAGAACAAGGTGGACGTGGTCTCAAAGGAGAGGGCTCTCAAGAGTTACGAGGAGATCAAGAGGTTCGTGAAGGGCACAGCGGCAGAGAACGCGCCCGTGATCCCCGTCAGCGCGCTGAAGAGGGTCAACGTGGACGCAGTCCTTGCCGCCATACAGAAGTACATCCCGACGCCGCCAAGGGACTTGGACAAGCCCCCTCTCATGCACGTCGTAAGGAGCTTTGACGTTAACAAGCCGGGCACCGCCCCGGAGAACCTCGTGGGGGGAGTACTCGGAGGCGCGCTGGTGCAGGGAGCGCTGAAGGTGGGCGACGAGATAGAGATAAGGCCGGGGATAGAGGTGAGGAGGGTAGGAGCAAAGAGGGAGTACGAGCCCATATTCACTAGGGTGGAGGGCCTGCGCTTTGGCGAGAGGGACGTTAAGGTCGCCGTCCCAGGAGGCCTCGTGGCAGTGGCTACTTCCCTAGATCCATCCCTGACGAAAGCGAACGCTATGGTTGGCAACGTTGTGGGCAAGCCAGGCCAGCTGCCGCCCGTTGTGGACTCGCTTACCATGAAGTACCAGTTCTTCGAGCGCATAGTAGGGCTCAAGGAGGAAGTAAAGGCCGAGCCGTTGAAGAAAGGCGAGCAAATATACATGACCATAGGCCCCAGCAACGTGCTGGGGATCGTGGAGGGAGTGAAGAAGGACATAGTGGACGTGAGGCTCGACAAGCAGGTAGTGGTCTGGAAGGGGGCTAGGATAGCGATAAGCAGGAGGGTAATGGGGAGGTGGAGGTTAATAGGCTGGGGGACTGCAGAGCTGTAATCCTCCTCTTCGATGCAAACATGCTCATCCTCCTCTCTAGCGGCGCCTTCCCCTTCTCAAGGCTCGATGAGGCTGTGGAGAGCTCTTATGTCGCTGTCGTCCCCTCCAGCGTGGTGGAGGAATTGAGGAGGCTAGCAGAGAGGGGCAGCAGGGCTTCCAAGAGGGCGCTGGAGTTCGCCTCAGCATTCAAGGTAGTGGAGACCGCAGGGAACGCCGACGATGCTTTGGTGGAGCTGGCCCTCGGCCTGAAGGGTAGGTGTAGGGTTATAGTCGCTACCAGCGACGCCGACCTGAGGAGGAGACTTAGGTCCTTGGGGATACCAACGCTATATTATAGGGAGTCCAGGAGGGACGTGGAGCTGGACTGGAGGCCTCTCTGACGAGCTCAAACTTTTAACCTCAGGAGAAGGACAGAGCTCTGGCTCCTAGAAGGTGCCTCTAATGTATGTGGAATACGAGATAGAGGAATGGGTAGGCATACCGCCGGAGAAGATCAACGCCATATATGAAAAGAAAGAGGACATAGACTCTGTCGTGCTCCAAATATTGAGAGATAGGCTGGAGTCCACGTTCGACTACGAGCTGGGAGTCATAGTGGCTGTAATAGAGGCAAGGGTGGAGAGCGAGGGCTATATAATACCCATGCCCAACGATCCCTTCACATACTTCCTCGCGCGCTACAAGGTTCTTGCCTTTGAGCCGGTGCAGCAAGAGGTGGTGGAGGGGATCGTTAGGGACGTAAAGGAGCAGGGGATCTACGTGGACATAGGCCCTGTAGACGGCTTCGTGCACAGGAGTCAGATATTGGACGAGGAGATGGAGATGCTGCCTGACAGGAGCGGCTTCAGGTCCGTAGAATCGAACAAGAAGATAAAGGTGGGGGACGTGGTGAGGGCGAGGATAACCCAGATCTCCAAATCTGTGAGCACAAATGTGAGGGCGCTCAAGATAGGGATGACCATGAGGCAGCCGTTCCTAGGAAAAGAGGAGTGGGTGAAGAAGTAGCATGGCTCAGAGGAGGGCTCCTACAAAGAGGCCTCCCCTGAAAGCCTGCAAGGGATGTGGGACTCTCAATTACAGAGATGCTCAGAGGTGTGAGAGCTGCGGCTCTACGAACTTCACTGACGACTGGGAGGGCATGATCATGGTCCTTAGGCCCGAGAGCAGCTCCTTGGCGCAGAAGGTCGGCATAACGAAGACCATAATGAGGGCCATAAAGGTCTCGGGGAAGATAGTTTGAGAGGGTCACAGTGTTTGAGGAGTTCCTGGCAGAGCTGACGAAGCTAAGGGGCAAGAGCGTCCTAGTTACTACTCACATGAATGCAGACCCAGATGCAGTTTCTTCCGCGCTCATAGCTCTCAGGCTCTCCGAGCTCTATGGAGCTAAGCCGTGCGTTACCTTTCCCCAGGGCATCTCAAAGCTTGCCCGCGAGATGTTGGACTTGACGGGCGTGATGCTGAAGTACTGCAATGGAACGAGCACTGAGGCCTGCTTCGTCGTGGATGCCTCTAACTCTGTTCAGCTGGGGGAAGTCTGGAGCACCTGCAGCTCGGTGCCGCTCAAGGTTCTCGTAGATCATCACCTGCCGGGAAACATAGCCGAGGTAGCGGACCTTAAGCTAGTGGACCCCACGGCCTCTTCTGCCACGGAACTCATGGTAATGTTAGCTCACAAAGCAGACCTGAGGCTCAGCCCTCAGGAAGCCACATTGGCCTCTTCGGGCATATATTACGACACCAGGACCTTCTCCTATGCGAGTCGATATGCCTTCAAGGCCATGAGCGTCCTGCTCGACTGGGGGTGCGATCACAAGAGGGTGTCAAAGGCGCTTGCCGTGAGGAAGAGGGGAGACCTCTCCTTAAGGATGGCGGTCCTAAAGGCCCTTTCGAGGCTGAAGTTGGAGAGGGCTTGTGAGGACCTGCTCATAGTCACGACGCACGTCGGCTCCTTCGAGTCAGACGTAGCTAACGTGCTCCTCAGCCTAGGGGCGGACGTGGCTCTCGTGATCTCTGACAAAGGCGGGGCCCTGAGGGTCTCCGTAAGGACCTCCGACAGGGCCCTTTCAAAGGGCGTTCGCGCATATGATATATCGCTCCTCCTTGCAGAGAAGCTTGGCGGAGAAGGAGGGGGCCATGAGGCAGCGGCAATGGCTCACTTAAAGGTCATGCCTCTCGAAGTTGTAGTGGAGGAAGCGGCCAAGGTAGCATACGGGAGGGCGAGCAGAGCATGCAGCGGGCGGTGAGGGTTTACGCGGATTACAGAGAGGAGCAGAGCGGCATACCCCGAATGCTAGAGGAGATGGGGGTCCTCGTCATAAGAGAGAACCTGCCCATGGGAGACTACATAATGCCGGGCGACGTTGTGGTGGAGAGGAAGACAGCTGAGGACTACATAAACAGCCTTCACGACGGGAGGCTCTTCGAGCAGGCGCAGAGAGTCCTCGAGTCGTACGAGAGCCTCATAATAGTTGTGGAGGGGGACCTTGAGAGGGCCGCGAAGCTTAGGGGGAGGGAGAGGCAAGTAAGTGCCAGCCTTGCGGCCTTGCTCTTGGAGGGAGACGTGAAGATAGTGCCCAGCGGGAGCCCTCGTGGCACTGCGCTGATCCTAGAGGCCTTAGCTAGGAAGGCAGTAGAGACTAGGGAGAGGAGGGCTGTGATACACAAGAAGCCTAAGCTAGGGAGCCTGAGGGAGTGGCAGCTCTACGTGGTTAGCTCCTTTCCGGGGGTGGGGCCTAAGATGGCAGAGAAGATACTTGAGCACTACGGCACCGTAGAGGCCTTCTGCACTTCTGGCATGGCGGAGCTGCAGAGGGTGGTGGGGGAGAAGAGGGCAGAGAAGATCAAGGCTATAATGAAGGCCCGCTATGGGGAGGAGAGGAAGGGGAGGAGCCTCCTCGACTACTCCTGAAGGGCTTTAAGGGAGGAGTAGATGGCGTAAGTTAGGTATATGTAGGAGTTAAGGACCGATCTAAGGGAGCTTATGCTCTGCGCGCTTAATCTCAATTCCACGCACCCTCCGCGCTCCTCTACTTCAATAGTGGCCTTCCTTGGCGAGGGCTGAGAGAGCTCTACCAACAGGCTCTCGTAGATTGCCTTGCCGTAGGCGCCTAGGCAGAGCACTATTTGAGCAGAGGCTTTGGACACCTCCCTAGCCTGCCCCTCCGCTACCTATAAGAGATCGGAGCTCCCCGCTTAGCCTTTCCAGCTCCTTCCTTAGGTGCTCCTCCTGAGCCTTCACGGCCTTGAGCCGCAGCTCCAGCTCCTCTTTCCTCTCCCTCAGCTCCCCTATTACGTCGTCTCTGCTCGCCTTTACCAGTACATAGCCCATCATCTTGTAGAGTTCCACGTCCTGCGAGAGCTTTCCTATCCTCTCTAACAGCTCCTCTATCTCGCCCAGAGTGTTCTCTATGGTTATCCTCTCTTGAGAAACTGCGGTGAGCGCGTCTCGCACCTTTACGTACTTCGTATACTTAGCCTCCACCTCTGGCGGCAATCTCTCTACCATCGTGATCGCCGGGATAGAGCTCTTGCCAAGCCTAATAACGGCCGCAGCCATAACCCGCCTTAAGTACTTCGGCGGCATTTGACTCAGCGGTCCTCCCGGGGCTCGCGCAGGCCCTCCTCGCCCCTGGGCCTTGCTCAGCTGGGGGCGGCCGTTTCACCGCGTCCCTCGGCTTCCTCTACCGGTTACTGCCCCGCGGTCGCCCGCAAGGCCTCGCGGCGTCCTCGACATGGCCGAGGGCCGCTTCGTTTCTGTGCCGTTGCCGCAGGTCTCACCTGCGCCCCTTGCGGGGCCCAGCCCCTGCGGTGAGGGCGGTGTCTCCTCAGGGTTGCCCCCGTGAGCCGCCGGCTGCGGCCAAACAGATCTATGTGGGGCAAAGCTTATAGCCAGAGGGGGTATAGCCCCCATAGGGTGGGAGATGGGGGTCTACTTTCAACGTCTCTCCCTCCTCTTCCTAGTATTCACCTCCATATTCGCCTCTCCTGTCCTCACCGAAACCAAGGAGCTTAGAGTTTACAACTACAGCTTGTTCATAGACAAAGAGGTCCTGGAGATCTTTGAGCGCGAGACGGGCATAAGGGTAATTTACGACGAGTTCGAGGCTGCCGAGGAGGCTTGGGCTAAGCTCAGCGTAGGGGGAGGAGGTTACGACGTCATCTTCATAGCCCACACCTACCTACGGCTTGCTATAGAGAGGGGCCTAGTGCTAGAGCTAGACAAGGGCAGACTGCCTAACTTGAAGAACCTAGACCCCAAGATAGCGCGCCATCCAGCAGATCCTGAGAACAGGTTCTCCGTGCCGTACATGTGGGGGACTACGGGAATAGCCTATAGGGAGGACTGCATAAAGGAGCCGCCGCGTACTTGGAAAGAGTTTCTGAGCAGCGACTTCCTAAGCAAGTACAGGGGCAAGGTGACCCTACTTTCCGAGTTCTCCGACGTGGTCATGGCGAGCATGGTTGCCATGGGCTATGACATAAACAACAGGAATGAGTGGAACGACAAGGTAATGAGGGAGGTCATAGAGAAGGTGAGGGGGATCAAAGGGTACTTGAGGGGCTTCTGGGGAGCCAGCGAATACGTGCCGGCACTGGTGAAGGGGGAGATATGTCTAGCTCAAGCGTGGAACGGAGATGTGTTGGTCGCAAGAGAGGAGGACGAGAGGATCAAGTACGTCCTGCCGGCCGATGGGACGTATTTCTGGGTGGACTTCATAGTCATACCTAAGGGGGCGAGGAACGTTGAGGGCGCTCACGCCTTCATAGACTTCCTCATGAGGCCCGATATAGCTGCTAGGAACGTAAAGGCAGTGTACTATGCATCTGCGCTGAAGAGGGAACTCCTGGCTTCTTATGCTGTAGCGACAGGCGACGAGGAGCTCAAGGGAGTGCTAGAGGACCCGCTGGTCTATCCGCCGGAGGACGTTAGGCTCATACCTAGCCCCGCGTTTGACGAGGAGATGATGAGAATGGTCGCGGATGTAAGCGTTGAGGTACAAGCGGAGAGAGGCCCTCTCACGCTTATAGCCCTCATAGCAATAGTAGCAGTAGTGGGGATCTTAACCTATGTACTATATCGTAGGCTCAAGAGGTAAGGAGGCGGGGAGGAGCTGCCCAGCGTCGAGGTTGAGCTAGTAAATATTTGGAAAAGGTATGGAAAGACTGACGCCTTGAGAGGCGTCAGTCTAGTCGTTCGCAGAGGTCGTATCACAGTCGTCCTTGGCCCTAGCGGCTGCGGGAAGACTACCCTCCTGAAAATAATAGCAGGCCTCGTGGAGCCTGACGAGGGCAAGGTGCTCTTCGACGGAAAGGACTACACAAGGGTGCCACCGGAGAAGAGAGGTATAGGAATGGTGTTTCAGGACCTGGCCCTCTTCCCCCACATGAGCGTCTACGACAACGTTGCCTTTGGCCTAAGGGTAAGGGGCGTGAAAGAGGAGGAGGTGCGCTCTAGAGTAAGGGAGGCGCTGGAGCTGGTGGGGCTAGATCCCACTATGTACGCATCTAGAAAAATAGAGGAGCTAAGCGGCGGGGAGCAGCAGAGGGTGGCCCTTGCTAGGTCTCTTGTGATTGAGCCTAACGTTCTGCTCCTCGACGAGCCCATGGCTCACCTGGACTACAAGATAAAGCAGAGGCTTCTTGGCGAGATCAGGAGGCTTCAGAGGCTTCTCGGTATAACCACAGTCTACGTCACTCATGACCAGGCAGAAGCCATGAGCATAGCAGATGAAGTGGTGGTGATGAGCAACGGAGTAGTGTTGCAGCATGGGCCTCAGAGGGAGGTTTATGAGAGGCCTCTGAGTCTTGACGTGGCCTCCTTCTTCGGGGAGGCCAACTTGCTGGAGGCAAAGTTTGCGGGCATAGAGGGTGAGGGGCTTGTGGCGATAAGGCCTGAGGACATCGAGATCAACCCCGAGGAGGAGCTAGACGTCGTTTACGAAGGGGTCGTGGAGGACCTCGTGTTCCAAGGACCCCTTATAAGAGTCGACGTAAGGGTCAACGGCAACCAGCTCAAGGTCCTCGTGGGGAGGAGGGAGTTTTACAAGCTAGGTGTGGGAGTGGGAAGTAAGGTAAGACTCGGGTGGAAGATAAGCGACGTGAAGGGGGCGAAGGCGGCGAGGTGAGAGGACTCCTCCTGCTCCCCTTCCTTACCTTCCTTGGCATCTTCTTCTACTTGCCCTTCACCCTCTTGGTCTACTATAGTTTCACGGATAGGGAGGGCAGGTTCACCTTTGAGAATTACATCGAGATCTTCCGCAACCCCTCGTACCTAGATACGGTAGCATACAGCCTCCTGGTCTCACTCCTTGTCATAGCCCTCACGCTTGTTGCGGCCCTTCCTGCCGCAGTCTACGTGGCGGTCTTCGCAAACAGCTGGGAGAGAGCGGTCCTGCTGGTGGCTTTCATCACTCCCTTCTGGATAGACTTCCTCATAAGGGCCTGGGCAATGAAGAACATACTATATTTCTTTGACATCAGGGAGGGCTTCCTTGCCATGATCCTAGGACTGGTCTACGATTTCCTGCCCTACATGTTCCTCCCCATATACCTTGCGCTCTCCAGGGCGCCTGAGAACATGATAAGCGCCGCCAGGGTGCTGGGCGCGGGGTGGTGGACTGTAATCTCCCAGGTGCTGCTACCATATGCTCTCCCAGGCATTTTCGCGGGAGCAGTCCTCGTGGGCCTCCTCAGCTTTGCGGAGTTCGTCATTCCCTCCCTCCTGGGGGGCACGAGTGGCTTCACCGTAGGAGCCCTCGTGTACACCCTCATCCTGAAGGGGGATCAGTGGGGAGTTGGCTCTGCGCTCTCTGTGCTTGTCACTCTGCTGACCTTGGCTGCGGTGATACTTCTAGGTAGACAGATAAAGGGCGGTGGGGCTTGAGGGGCCTGCTGAGGGCATATACCTTCGTTCTCATGGCCCTCCTATACCTACCAGTGGCTTTTATGATAGTTAACAGCTTCAACGAGGACCCCTTCATGGAGGGCTTCCGAGGCCCCTCCCTGCGCTGGTTCGAGCTTGCCTTGAGGGACGTGCAGGCAGCGGTGGGCTACTTTAACAGCTTTACCGTAGCGCTTGCAAGCGGCCTCCTCAGCGTCTCTCTGGCGTTTTTGGCGGCGTACGCGGTAGGCAACAGGAGGGTAACCCTCTTTGACGCGCTGGCATACCCGCCTATAGTGATACCCGAGATAGCCGAGGCCGTGGCCCTTTTCATGATGTTTCATACCGTTGGGGCGGAGATGGGGTGGCTTACAGTTATGATAGGCCACACGGCGTTTAACGTGGCGTTTGCGTACGTGACGCTTAGGGCTACGGGCGTCAGGTTCGAGAACCTCGAGAACGCCGCGAGGACCCTCGGCGCCGGTGGGCTGAGGACCTTTAAGGACGTAGTGCTCCCCCTCGCCTTTCCGGGCGTGGTGGTAGCCATAGCTATAACTTTCCTGCTGAGCTTCACCAACTTCATTAAGACGCTCTTTACCACAGGTCCCGGCTTCTACACGCTCCCGCTCCTCATATGGAACAGGGCCAAGAGGCCAGGAGTGGAGGAGTTCACATACCCCAACGCCCTGAACGCCCTCTTTGTCCCTCTTGTCCTCATATCCCTCTCTATAGCCATAGCGTATACCGTCTACGTAATGAGCAAAAGAAAGGAGTAAGTCCCGCCGGGGGGATTCGAACCCCCGACCCCCCGGTGGCTGCGGGGGGTTGCCGATGGGTCAGACAGCCCGTCCCACTACAGCCGGGCGCTCTACCGCTGAGCTACGGCGGGCCCAAGTGTTGAAGCGTTGTGGGGGCTATTAGCCTTTTTCTCCCAGCAGCCCGTCTAGCTCAACTACCAGCGCGGAGTAGGTTATCACGAGCTTCCTCAGCTCCTCTATTGGCACGAACTCGTTTGGACCGTGGATATTGCGAGCATAAGGCCCGTAAGCTAAGGCCTTACTGCCTTTAATGGTGTAGTACCACATGTCCAGCCCCCCGGCGGAGACCTTTGGTTCTCCAAGCTGTACGCCCGCATATGCGGCAGCTCTCTTGAGAGCCTCATAGAGCTCGCCGGGCTCGTTTATGGCGGGCTCCATTACGTGCTCCGCGCGGAGCTCGTAATCTATGCCCAGCTGCTGCGACGCCCAGCTGGCTACTGCCCTGAGCTCCTCAAAGGCAGCCTTGGAGTTCTCCTCTGGTATAAGCCTCCTGTCTATCGTGAAGTAGAACTCGCCGGGCACTTGGTTAGTCTTGCCGCCCCCTGGCACCCCTGCCTCGCCCCCTATCATAGCAGTGGGCATGGAGGCCTCTGGTGGCTCTATCCTGTATTTAGAGCGGCGGGAGGAGTAGAGAGAGCTCATGAGTCTATGTAGCTCTAGCGCTAGCTGAGCCCCAAGGAGGAACGCATTCTTACCCGTCCATGGCATGCTGCCGTGAGCGCTCAGCCCCTTGACGACGACTTTAGCCCAGAGGACCCCCCTATGACCTTGCCAGGGGCTCTCCAGACCGCTCGGCTCTGGTAGCATCACATACTCCGGCACCCTCTCTAGGTG
>JAOAKH010000041.1 GCA_026413755.1 Acidilobaceae archaeon
CTGTAGAAGCTGAGCGCTTTACCGAAGTCCCTAAAGCTCTCTCCCTCCTTTATCCCCACATTTGCATATACTAGAATAAAGCTATCTCCGTCGTCTAATAGAACAAACCTATACTCCATTTTTTCATTGAGAGCATAACTGAGGAAACTGAGGAAGTCCTCTGTAATTGCGTCTTCTCGTAGTAGCACACATTTCTCTGCTTCTTCGCTAGTTAGTTCACATTTGTACAGCTTAAACATTATAAGACCGTTCTCATCTGACAAATCGATTCCTACTGCTCCTATGTAGGCCCTCTGCCCATCTTTATCGATAATAAGGGTATTCGGTGCATAGAAGTAACCATAATAGTAGTAGGGAGGAATAGAGCCAGGATACGGGAGATTCACGGTAATGAAGGAAGGCGGGTTCATGGCTCATCACTGCTCTGGCTCTAGGGTTACGTTAAATGAGAGTCTTTCTTTGTTAACGAAGAACGGTATAGTTATGCTCGACTCCTTGTAGCCGGGAGCCTTAACTTCGATCCTGACATGAGTGCCAGCGTCTAGAGGTAGTAACTCAATCCTACCTTCTTGATTTACAGACTCCTCATAATCGAATTTTGATGCCAATAAAGAATCATATAGCTCATCATAATAAGTAGCAATGTTTACCATTCTAACGCTCGCATCGTTTATCGGATTGCCGTCGGGGTCCCTGACAGAGATCTCAATCGGTCTTAGCAGCTTGACCTCGACCACCTTATCTTCATCACTGAGAGACACATTACCCTTATATGGAACATGAGGCGAGTAGGGATTTCTAACAATAATCTCATAATCTCCTGGCTCAAGGTTCTCGAAAACAGCTCCTTCAGGACTGACGAAGTAGGCTCTGATGGATCTCTTGAAGTTACCGGCTCTAACGGTGACTAATGCTCCATATACTTCATAATCGTAATAGCTATCTAACACTTTAACAGTAAGCCTGGGCAATACCGTTCCCTGTGTATTATGAG
>JAOAKH010000042.1 GCA_026413755.1 Acidilobaceae archaeon
CTTGGGCTACTTCGCCGCCCGGTACGGGTTCCAGGAAGTCGGGGCGATCATTCCCGCGTTCAGCACGCTGGCCGAGCCCTCGGCCCGGGAGCTCGCTGCCCTCGCCGACCGGATCCGCCGCCTTGGGGTACCGGCGATCTTCGTCGCCGCGGAGTTCAACCCCACTCTGGCTGCCCAGCTCTCCCGGGAGACCGGGGTCCGGGTGGTGACCCTGTTCCACGGGTCCCTTTCCGCCCCGGGGGGCCCGGCCGCCGACTACGTCTCGTTCCTGCGGGAGAACGTGCGGCGGATCGTGGAGGCGCTCGGGAGATGAGGGGCACCTCCCGGCCGACCTGCGCCGAAGCCGCCCACGCCGGAGGCCCGGCGGTGGAGGCCCAGGGCCTCACCGTCGTCCTCGACGGGAAGACGGCCCTGGAGGGGGTCTCGTTCGCCCTCGGGCGGGGCGATCTCCTCGCCGTCGTGGGCCCCAACGGCGCCGGGAAGACGACCCTCCTCCGGGTCCTTGCGGGAACGCTTCCTCCCACGGCGGGGGAGGTGCGGATCTTCGGGGAGCGGCCCCACCGCCACCGGTGCCTCGCCTACCTCCCCCAGCGCCTCGAGGTGGACCTCCGGTTTCCGGTGACCGTGGGGGACGTGGTTCTCATGGGCCGGACCGGGCTCCTGGGCCCCTTGCGCTGGCCGGGGAGGGAGGACCGGGCGCGGGTGGCCCAGGCCCTGGAGCTTGTGGGGATGCGGGCCCTTGCCCGGCGGCCGATCGCGGAGCTCTCCGGCGGGGAGCGGCAGCGGATGTTCCTTGCCCGGGCGTTGGCCCGGGAGGCGAGCGTCCTCCTCCTCGACGAGCCCCTGGCCGGGCTCGACGCCCCGGCCCAGGCCGGGCTTCTCGAGCTCCTGGGGAGGC
>JAOAKH010000043.1 GCA_026413755.1 Acidilobaceae archaeon
GCCCAGCTCTTCATTGACCAGGCCATAAGCAAGACGATAAACCTGCCAAAGGAGGCTCCCGTTGAAGACGTGCACATGACATACCTGCTAGGGTGGCTAGGAGGCCTAAAGGGCCTCACGGTATACAGGGATGAGAGCAAGGGAGTGCAGGTCATAGTGTTCGGAGGGAAGGGAGAGAAAGAAGAGAGGAGGCTGATAAGGAGGAAGAACGGTAGTAGGCTAGCGCTGTTAAAGAGGAACATGGATAAGGAAGAGGCTAACAGCGACGGCAAACTAAGCCAGCTCTTTAACGTTAAGGAGAGCAGCAATGGCAATGAGGTAGTGGTGGATCTGACGGAGAACTCGACTTGTACAACGTGTGAGAGATAAGAAAAAGATTTTTTATTGAAAAACTTTATTCTTTATGCAGCTGACTCTTCTGACTCGTTACTAGACTCAGATCCAGAAGACCCAGAGACCTCAGATCCATTAGAGGACTCAGCAGCAGGAGGCTGAGCTGCTAGCCTGAGCACTATCTCATGTACTCTCTCATTGTCTACGTTAACTACCTCCATCGCCTCTCCTACGCCCTCAACCGATGCTGATATGATAGCTTCTACTGACTTTGCACTTATCAGCTCAGCTACTACTCCCTCACTGTCAGCGACAACCTGCCTCAGGACCATAGCCACCTTCTGGTTCCCTTCTTCATCGACAAAGTAGATGCGCTCGACGAGGTGCACATTTGCTCCACTAACTGGGTTGTCATTCTGGTCGCGAACAATGATCCTCAGCGGCCTCTCAAGGACCACATCTATCTCTGCATCCTCACTGACTTCTACAACGCC
>JAOAKH010000044.1 GCA_026413755.1 Acidilobaceae archaeon
ATCCACTACTGACCCATATGCCATCCACCAGAATGTTGCTCGCCGTGCCGTGTTTATTGTTCGAGTAATAAATGCCACCTGAGCTGTTATGTTCCATGCTACTCGTACTCTTACCATTTCAAGCTACCCCTACCACAATCTATTAAGGTCGAGGTCACTCCCTCTCTAGCCCCCCGAAGAGAAGATGAACTCAAAGAGTTTCTCATGAGAAAAAAGGGAGGGGAAAAGAGGGTCAATAGTCGCGGTTGCTGTACTCAAGGTATAGGAGCATTGGAAGGTCTTGGAGGAGTGTATTCACATTGTCCTCTTCTGCACCGAGCCTCTCCATCAGTATCGTCTTGAGCTCACTGACGAGGGCAGTGCGTAGATGTGTTTGCTCTTTGAATGCTGACTTCATGGCTGGTACGAGGGCACCACGGCGGTTGTATTTCTTCTCTATGAGCATTAACTCATGCTTCACATTGTCCCATGATGCTAATAGTTGCTCCACAGTCATAGTCTTGAATGTTTCCCCGAACTTCTTCATCTTCTCTCTCTCGTCCCGATCCTCCCAGATACTCCACCAGATATCAAAGAGTGTCTTTGCTATCTTCTCAAAGTTATAGTGGAAGTCAACGAGCTTCATTGTCTTCATCTTCTCACATGTTTCTATGACCCTCTGTACACTTCTCACCTTGAAGCCCTCCACGTTCCTGTTAGCGTAGCTGATGACTTTCTCCTCAGGCAGCTTGAGTACTTCAGCAATGACGGCAAGCCTCTTTCTCACGCGCTCGCCAAAGATGAGGGAGTTATATACCC
>JAOAKH010000045.1 GCA_026413755.1 Acidilobaceae archaeon
CTATAATACAGGTGGAGATGACATATGGCAACAGCACAAGACCGGAAGCAGTTACTCGAGGAGATGTGGAATAGGTGTGGGGAGGTGTCGGCTTTAATAATCGACATGAAAGAGACTCTCTATCCTCGCGTGTTTTGTGAGACGGAGATAGAATATCTTCTCGAGAGACTCCGCTATGTCCGTTTTAGCTTAGACGAACAGAGCATCATGAGGATAATAGAGGCATGTGACCCTAGAAAGACGCTTGGTGAATTTGCTCCTGCGCTGGCCGAGGAGCTTAGGAACAGGGGGCTAGAAGGGATATCGAGGATGACGTTAAGGGAGTTCTTTAGGCTATGGAAGGATATGATGAAGAAGCTAAAGAGGCAGAAGAAAGAAGGCGTAATGAGTGATATATACCATCACCTCGACCACTCGAGCCGGCTAGTAGAAATACTAAGAGAAGAGGTAATGAAAGGGGAAATAAAGTCCGGTACATCAGAAGAGAGGGCGAGAGAGATAGCCTACGGCTACACCTGCCCATAGCTCTCCTCTTTTCTTTACTTTCCTCCCTGCACTGCTTTGGCTTCATAAAGCTCTAAATCCTCTATTAGAATAATAACATTGGAGCCGGGGTAGCTCAGTTAGGTAGAGCGCCGGGCTGTTAACCCGGTGGTCGGGGGTTCAAGTCCCTCCCCCGGCG
>JAOAKH010000046.1 GCA_026413755.1 Acidilobaceae archaeon
GCTGTAAAGAGGGAGTCCAACTTTTCTGCATCATCTAATGATAAAAAACTTTTTATAGGCAAATGGGATTTCAATATATAGGGGGCGGGTTGCCTAAACTTACCGTTATAGTGTTAGATAGCTATTACGATTATGAAGTATATGGAGCATTAGTCACCGTTAGAGCTGGTAACTTCAAGAGATTTGCTAAGGCTCACCTTGACGACCCTGAGGGGGCTGTTTTCGAGAACCTTGAGCCAGGAGATTATGAGATTATCGTTCGAGACCTCTACTTGCCTTATATTCCGTATAGAGGTAAAGTGACTCTCAATGAAGATAAGACGATCGCGGTCAAGCTGCTAAGACCGATCGAGGTCTTTGTTAAGGACCCTAATGGCAATCCGATAAAGAATGCAATCGTTAGGATGGTATACGTCACCCACACCTGTTACGATGTGCTGTATGATTCTTTAGCTCCATTAGAGCTTGAATATCCTGTAAATCAAGAAGGTAAGGTTGAGCTACTGCCTTTATATGTTGGCTCCCATTTCAGGATCGAAGCTAGTGCTCCCGGCTACAAGGAGTCGAGCATAACTATACCGTTCTTCGTTAACAAAGAAAGACTC
>JAOAKH010000047.1:0-231 GCA_026413755.1 Acidilobaceae archaeon
AACCGGTACGCCCCGACTAGTTCTAAGGGTGAGGGGCGCCAAGTACGACGAGTTCGTCTTCTCCACCAAAAGACCGGATGAGCTGATGAGGGTGGTCAAGGGCCAGATCTCGAAGCCGGCCCTTTAAATCCACCAGACACCCTGACCAGATCTTTAGCTTGAAAACAAAAAATTATCCGCGGTTATTTGAGAACGGAAAAGCCATACTAGAAAGCAATATTAGGAAGAGAA
>JAOAKH010000047.1:241-597 GCA_026413755.1 Acidilobaceae archaeon
TGGTGGAGGGCTATATTTGAGTCCCAGAAACATTGTGATAGAAGCGCTCCAGCAGCAGCCTGTAAAGTCGCACAGCGTCGAGTTCGTGGAGAGGAAGGGCCTAGGGCACCCGGACTACATCGCTGACAGCCTGTCTGAGGAGTTCAGCCTCGAGCTCTGCAAGGAGTACCAGAAGAGGTTCGGCGCAATACTGCACCACAACGTCGACAAGGTGCTCCTCGTTGGGGGCCAGTCAAACCCAAAGTTCGGCGGAGGCGAGGTAATCACACCCATTTTCATAATAATGTCGGGGAGGGCGACTAGCGAGGTCAACACCAACGGCGGGGTAGAGTACGTCCCTGTGGGGAGGATAGCCC
>JAOAKH010000048.1 GCA_026413755.1 Acidilobaceae archaeon
GGCATTTCTTATGCATAAACGATTAAAATCACTCTTCTTTGAGAAAGTTTTAAAAACATTCCCTATGGCTATATAAAAGCTGGGCCCGTGGCTCAGCCAGGACAGAGCGCCGGCCTTCTAAGCCGGAAATCGCGGGTTCAAATCCCGCCGGGTCCGCTTTTGATTTTATCAGAGCAATTCAAGCCAATAAAACTCTGAAAAATAGAAAATTAAAAGTTAAGGTCAATGAGTGGCGGAAACCCCCTTGACGGTCTTAACGCTTTGATAATCTGCTGTTTCTACAATCTTAACTCTTTCCCTATACTTCCACATCGTTGATATAACTTCAATAGCCTGTTCAGGGGTTGTGTAAACGGGTATTCCAGCTTTTTCAAGTCTTATCACATCTTCCATGACAAATTCCTTTCCGAAGACAACTGCAAATATCGGAACACCTTTGTAATCGATCGACCTAAGTGTGTCAACGTAATCTCTGAACTTCTCAGTCTGCATTATTAAAATGATGCTACCAACAGTCTGACTCTTCAAGGC
>JAOAKH010000049.1:0-241 GCA_026413755.1 Acidilobaceae archaeon
GTTATTATCTCTTTGCTATGATTGCCCTACTTATTATAATTATAGCCTACTATTCATTAATTTAATTTTGGGCCTGTAGCTTAGTTGGATGGAGCGTCGGCCTCCGGAGCCGGAGGTCCCGGGTTCAAATCCCGGCGGGCCCGCCAATTTATCATTGATATATTTTACAAAAATAAATTTTGAAATTTAAAAAATTCTTTTCATTATTAAAATAAAGGAAATTACTGTAATGTTTTAAAAT
>JAOAKH010000049.1:251-517 GCA_026413755.1 Acidilobaceae archaeon
TTTTAATGTAATAATCGTGAAGATATAAAAATAATTCTAATTCGAAATATTTATATATTTAAATTTATCCTCTTTTCACTATGTTCAATAGAAAAGGAATTTCTCCAATAATTGCTACTTTGCTATTAATTGTAATAACTGTAGCAGCAGCAGTTGTAACATATACATTTACAATGGGCTTTGTAGGAACTACTACAGCAACAACAGGACCAACTCAAGGGCAATTGAGCTACGATGCTTATAGTGTAAATGGAACAAGTAATAGT
>JAOAKH010000050.1 GCA_026413755.1 Acidilobaceae archaeon
GGTGGATGGACCTGAAGTCTACATTCACTTGGAGCACATAGCTAAGAGCGTTAGAAGAGAGAGTGGTGGTGGAAAGGCTCTCATGATGACACCACCTATGTGCAGAAAATGCGGCTACATCTTTAAGGATCTTGAAAAGCCTAAAAAACCATCAAAGTGCCCACGATGCAAAAGTGAATGGATAGAACCACCAAGATTTCTGATTAGATCCCGTGAATAAGTATAGAGCTAGCTACTACCACTTCAGCTACTCTAATAAGCACAGGGCATTCGATTATTGGCCAGCCACAAGCCCACCTCTACATCCCCTATGGATAGCTGTAAACACATATCCAGGATGCTGGAGAGGTTGTGATGGGAATCGCTCTGCTTCTGTGGCGGGCCCGCCGGGATTTGAACCCGGGACCTTCGGCTCCGGAGGCCGACGCTCTATCCAAGCTGAGCTACGGGCCCCTTGATGGCTAGCTGTAAATCCCTTATATGTGCTGCTGAGAGTATTAGCTGCAC
>JAOAKH010000004.1 GCA_026413755.1 Acidilobaceae archaeon
CCCGGGATTATAGGATTTCACCCCTACCCCGGGAGTACCGCCGGCCTCTCCCGCCCTCTAGCCCGGCAGTATCCTCCCGCTCCCCGGGTTGAGCCCGGGGCTTTAAGGGAGGACTTGCCGGGCCGGCTACGGCCGCTTTAGGCCCAGTAAGCACCCCGACCACTCGCGGGGCTGGTATTACCGCGGCGGCTGACACCAGACTTGCCCCCCGCTTATTCCCCCGCCTATCTACAGCGGGGAAAAGCTCCCACGAGGGGAGCACTCGGGGTAGCCCCGTCACGGTTGCCCGCATTGCGGAGTTTTCGCGCCTGGTGCGCCCCGTAGGGCCTGGGCCCTTATCTCAATGCCCATCTGGGGGCTCCCGCTCTCACGGCCCCTACCCGTCTTCGGCTTGGCGAGCCGTTACCTCGCCAACTGCCTGATAGGCCGCGGCCCCATCCTCGGGCGAGGTGCAGGCGGTCCCCTGCACCCCCTTTCGGCAAGGGACCGTTCCAGGCCCCCTCGCCTATGGGGGATTAGCCCCAGTTTCCCGAGAGGTTATCCCCCTCCCGAGGGTAGGTTAGCCACGTGTTACTCAGCCGTGCGCCACGCCCCGCAGCGGCGGGGCGTACGACTTCCATGGCTTAGCCCTACCCCGATAGCAGTCGGGTCCGGCAGGATCAACCGGAGTTCGGCCGCAAGGGCCGACTGGCGGGGCAGGCGTTTCGCGGAGCCTCAGCCCCTAGCGCCCTCGTCGGACCCGAGGGGTCCCGGCATAGGGCCGGGCTATCTCGGGCCCCCATACCGTAAGCGTGGACCATACCTTACTAGAGCCTGCCAGAGCTTAAAACGCTTACCCTCCGTAAGAGCCAGGTGTGCCCGCGGTAGGAGGCCAGGGGCTCATCCGCGGGAGCTCTGCTCCCTGTAGCCCTAGCGCCGCCGCCGGGATACCGCGGGCCGCGTTAGTATGGGTAGGGGAGGAATATAAGCGCGGGGCTCAGCCCTGCGCGGGCGCATCACCGCTCAGCCCTTTCGAGCCACCTCACTGCCCTAGCTTATAAGAGAGGAGTCGCATAATAAGGCTTGAGGACGGAGAGGAGCGGGAGCTATGGAGTTAGGGCAGCTGGTGGAGGAGCTGCTGAAATATGGGCCTCTGGGGCTCGGGGCACTCTCCTTTATCTCCAACCTCTTCCCCGGCTTCCCCGCGCTGTACCTCTCCCTAGTTGCCTCCTACGCAGCGCTCTCTCCAAGCGCCCTGCACTCAGCTGCAGCAGTGCTCGCCGCAGGGGTTGGGGCTGGGCTGGGGAAGGCTGCCCTCTTCCTCTCCTCCAGCGCTATAGGCTCCAGGATAGGCTACGTTAGGAAGAAGAGGAAGCTGCTCAAGAGGCTCCTCGAGGGCGGGAAGATACCGGTCCTCGTCTTCCTGTTCGCAGCCCTCCCCCTTCCCGACGACCTCCTGTACATACCGCTGGCGGTGGTGGGCTACAGCCCCCTCCAGTTCCTGGCGCCCGTCATTATTGGCAAGACCACTATGGCTGCCATCGTGTACGCGCTAGGCCTGACGGCTGGGGGGTTTTTGAAGGCGTACCTCAACAGCGTGGGGAGCGTGACGCTGCTCGACATAGCGATAGCCGGCCTCGCGGTGATAGCTGCGTCCCTCCTCCTCGCCTACGTCGTGATCTCCATAGACTGGTTCAAGGTGCTGGAGGGCTACGCGCGCAGGGGGATTAGGGGGGCCGTGAGGGAGCTCCTGAGGGAAGCCCTGTCCTTAGCTTCTAAGCAGAAGTAGCCTCTCAGACCTGAACTCCCTAAAGGAGAGGAGCAGGAAGAGCACAGAGAACGCATATAGGACGGCTAAGTGCACAAAGGCCCACAGCAGGTCTCCTCCTGAGGCGCGCTGGACCGCTAGGGATGCGTGGGTGAAGGGGATGGCGTACAGCGCGGCAGAGATCGCTGGGGGCAGCTTCGTGAGGTCTACGGCAAAGGAGGCGAAGTATATCACCATAGCTACGGAGAGCACTGCAACGGACTGGACCTGGGCGGACCTCACGGTGTCGCTCCTTGAGGAGACTATGGAGGCTATAGAGGAGGAGAGGAATATGAGGGCTACGACGGACAGCAGCCAGAAGGCAGCCAGCGTGGCCGAGACCCCCAGCCCCAGCCCTGAAAGGAGGAAGAAGAGGATCACGGCCGCGCTGTCCGCCAGCGCTGCTAGGAGGCCGAGGAGAGCGGAGGCGATGATCTTCCCTAGCAGGATGTCCTCCCTCTTTGGGACTGCAGAGAGCAGCTTCTCCAGCGTCCTCCTCTCCCTCTCTCCCAGGACCGCGTCGGTCATGAAGACCACGGCAGGGTAGACGACGAAGAGGAGGGCGAGCTGCAGGACCCTCGCCGTGAGGGCTGCTGCAGCCTCTTCCTCCCTTGCCTCCTCGCCAGTAACTACGTGGTAGCCTGTGAGGAGATATATGGGGTTCTTCACGGCCTCCGGGCTCACGCTAACGTTGGCCAACGAGGACAGCCGCCTGATCCTCTCGTCCGAGAGCTTGGAGCTCTCCTCAGAGAGGGCCCACTGCACTGCGCTATAAGCCACGTCCCCTGCAGAGGAGCCCACCAGCCTGCTCACCTTAACGTAAGCCCTCCCCTCCAACCTGCTCAAGTTCTCCGCAAAGCGGGGTGGGATGGTCACGTAAACGTCAGCCCTATCTGCCCTGGAGCCCAAGGAAGCCCTGAGCTCCACGCCGAGCAGCCTCCCCTTCTCCTCTGCGCTCTTCCTCAGCCTCTCGGCGAACTCTCCCGCAGCCGGGTCCTCGAGCTCTATGATCACCGAGACGCTCTGGGTTGCGTAGAGCAGCCCCGTGGCAAGGGCTATGGTCGGCAAGGAGAGCAGGGGGAGGAGCACTGTGGCCAGCACCACCCTTATGTCCCGAGATAGGTCCAGCAGCTCCCGCCAGAGGACGGCCCTAACGCTCCTCAAACCCCACCGCCCTCACGTATGCTTCCTCTAGGCTACTCGCCCCAAAGGCCCTCGTCACCTCCTCCACGCTCCCCTCTGCTATCGTAACGCCGCCGGAGATGAATGTGACGCGCGAGGCGATCTGCTGCGCCTCCCTGAGGTCGTGGGTAGTTATGAGGAAGGTCGTCCCTGCAGCGCTCATCCTCTTTATTATCTCCCTCACCCTGAACGCCGAGACCACGTCGAGGCCTCCGGTGGGCTCGTCCAGCACAGCCAGCTCTGGGCCGTGCATTAGGGCGAGCGCCAGCATGAGCCTCCTCTTCATCCCCTTGCTGTACGTGGCTGCCCTTGCCCGCAGCGCCTCCCCGAGGCCGGAAATCTCCCTTGCCCTCTCCAACATCTCCCCCTCGTCCCTACCGTAGATGCTGGCGAACAGCCTCACATGTTCCTCGCCCGTCAGCCTCTCGTAGGGCTGCGCCTCCTCCGGCAGGTAGCCTATGAGCCCCTTCTTTGCCTCCCAGCCCTCCTCCGCAGGGTCTCCTCCGAGCACCAGCAGCTCCCCCGCGTCTCTCCTCACGAGGCCCAGCATGATCCTTATGGCCGTAGTCTTCCCAGCACCGTTTGGGCCTGCGAGGACGTGAACGGAGCCCCTCTCCACCGATATCGAGAAGTCCCGCAGGACCTCCCTCCCCTTTATCCTCTTCCTCACCCCCCTTGCCTCCACTACCTTCACAGGAAGCCGAGGCATCTACGTTAACTCCCCGGTCTCTCCTTAACTGCTCCCCTGCCTATATAGCAAGAGCGCAGATGAGAGAAGCGCTGCGGGCGTTCCTGGCTGAGTACGGCGAGAGGGCGGAGCTGCTGCTGAGGCTAATGCTAGAGGAGGCCAGGAGCCCCTCGAGGCTAAGGTTGGGGGACTTCAGCCTCAAGGGAATAAAGGACAGGCTGAAGGTGATGGGAGTAGAGTACAACCCGGTGCCGCTCCTGGCTAAGCTGGAGAAGGAGGTGGGGATCATAGAGACCAGCTATAGGTCCAGCACTCAGAGGTGGTGGAGAATACTGGACAGGGAGCTAGTGGAGGAGCTGCTGGGGAGGAGGGAGGAGCTAAGCATTAGGGCCAGAATGCTGAGGGCCCAGATCTATGCGCTGAACCCGCAGGGGATGAAGGAGGCGTTGAAAGGCATGCTGGGGAGGAGGCTCAGCGAGGCAGAGAGGTCGAGGCTGAGGAAGATGGCCTTCGAGGAGCTGCCGCTGCTGGTTAAAGTGCTCGAGGAGGCAAAGGAACTCGGGGAGGAGGCCCTCGAGGAGGAGGTGAGGCTCCTGGAGGAGGTGCTTGAGCTGTTCGAGCTGGTGGCGATCAGGTCTACGGAGGCTCCAGCAGCAGGCCCCTCCTTGCGGCATCCTCTAGCCGAGCCAAGATCGCCCTAAAGGCCTCTGAGAGGGCCTTCCTGTTGTCGTAGGAGGAGACTATGAGCTCCAGGGAAGCCCTGCTAGAGCCCCTGAGCTCCTTGGCAAAGGAGATCATGTTCTGAGTCGCCCTGCTAGCTTCGTCTACGATAGTTATGTGAGCCAGCTGAGCTGTCCTGCTGAAGGGGTTCAGGTCTATCGCTATGACTCTCTTCCCCACCTCCCTCAGGGCCTTCGTTCTGTCCCCGTCCTCTATCGCTACTAGCACCACGTCGGCCGAGTGTATGCCCTCAACGCAAACTATACCGCGCGGGCTCTCTAGGTTTGGCAGCCTGGTCTTCTCGCAGGCAACCCCTAGCACCTCCCTGGCCCCAGCCCTTCTCAGCATCGCCTCTATCTTAGCCACCCTCTCCTCTGTCCTGTAGAATATGTTCACTTCCACCTTCGCGCCCAGCAGGGAGGAGAGCTCCGCTATCTCCTGGGCTGCAAGGGCGGCGTAGTTGCCGTTAACCGATATGACAGGCCTCTCCGCCAGCAGCATGAGGGCCACGGCGGCTCTCTCTGCCTCGAGGGCAAAGGGGTGGCTGACCTCGCCCAATATGTAGTCGAAGGCCTCTCCCCTCCCCTGCGCTATCAGCCCCTGCGGCACCACGGCTCCTTCGAGGAAGGCCTCCACTACCTTCTCCCTTACCAAGAGGGACCTGTACCTCGGGTGGCTTTCTGGTATGTGCCAGCGCAACTAGCTCACCTCCACAGCAAAGCTGCTGCCGGAGGGGCGCAGGTACAGCAGCCTGCGCCCGAGCCCGTAGAGGTGCTCCACAGCGTCCCTCACTAGCTGGGACTCTACTGCCACCATCACTACCCCCTTCTTGCCGTAGGCAGTTATGAGCCCGGGGGTCTTCCGCACGACCTCCTCCCCCCTCTCCTCTAGCATGGCCCTTATGAGCCCATTCTCAAGGTTAAAGCGCAAGACCTCCTCTGCGAAGAGGTGGAACTCCAGGGACTCGGCGACCTTCGCTATTATCGGCTCGGAGGCCTCGTGGAGCCTCATAGAGGTGTACCTCTTCACGAACTCTCCCGTATGCTCCTCCGAGATCACTATGCTCAGCAGCGAGACGCCCGGCGGCAGCTGCCTGCACTCCGCCCTCCCAGTTCCCGGCGCCCCGGGGGAGAGCCTAGCGACGAGCCCCACCCCGCAGGAGATGGCTAGCACGTCCCCGAGGCCCGTGCGCTCCAACACCTCTGCCTCGTGGGCTATCTCCAGCAGCCTCCCCACCTTCTGCCTAGCGGCACCCAGGGCGAGCGCAGCAGAGACTGCTGCAGCGGCGCTGACGGCGTAGCCCACGCCCGGAGGGAGCGGGAGAACGGAGGATATCTTCTCCCCCGCGGCCCCAAGCGCCTCTGCTACTCTCTTAACGGTCCCTATAGAGCTCTTGCCCGCCTCTTCCTCGCCCCCTGTGCAGATTCTTGCCCTCGGCTCCACTGCTATCCCAATGCCTATTGAGCCGGTGCTCCTCGGCTCGCTAGTAAAGCGCGGGGAGAAGAGGGCAGTTACGTGATGAGGGGAGGAAGCGCAGATCATCTGCTGCCCCTCGCCAGCTTTACCGCCTCATCAATTATGAGCCTTGCCAGGACCTCTTTGTGAACTGTCCCTAGGTTCCTGTTCTGATCGCGGGTCACGAGGATGACCCTGTTAGTCTCGGAGCCGAAGCCCGTGCCCGGGTAGCCCACGGCGTTCGCCACTACTACGTCTGCAGAGTACTTAGAGAGCTTCTCCCTCGCGGCCTCCAGCAGCTTCTCCTCTTCCAGCGTGCTCTCCGCGGCGAAGGCGATTACTGCCTTAGGCCTCGACCTCATGCTGGCCAGCACCTTCGGCGTAGGCTTCAGGAGCAGCGAGAGCTCCCTCCCGCTCCTTATCTTGCCCTCGTAGATCTCAGCAGGGGCGAAATCGGCGGGCGCGGCAGCAAAGACCGCCACATCGTACGAGTTCTTCTCCGTTAGCTGTGCCACCCTCTCCGCCATCTCAGCAGCAGTCTCCACCCTGTAGCTGTTCAGGAAGTGAGGAACCTTGACTGCCAGGGGCCCGTGCACGAAGTCCACCGAGGCTCCCCTTGACCATGCCTCCACTGCCACCTCCACTCCCATGAGGCCACTGCTAGGGTTAGAGATGAACCTAACCCTGTCTATCCACTCCCTCGTGGGCCCTCCCGTCACGAGAACCCTCATCCCCTTCAGGTCCTCCCCCCGGGAGGTGAAGGCCGCGGCAACTCTGCCCACCAGGTCTGGGGACGGGTACTTAGCTGCCCCTTCCTCCAGGAGCGGCGGCAGCACTTTTGCCCCCATTTCCTCCAGCAAGGCCTTCGCCTTAGCGTACTGCGCTGTGCCGTAAAGGTTGTCATGCATGGCCGGCACGAACATGACCTTCTTGCCATAGCCTATAGCAGAGATCGCTATCATGCTAACTGACGTGTCCCCGATCCCGTGCGCTACCTTTGCCATGGTAGAGAGTGTAGCGGGAGCTACGACAACGGAGCTGGCCTTCCCCACGAGGCCCACGTGCTCCGTCTCGCCGCCTAGCTCCACTATGGGCTCCACGCCCGTAGCCCAGTGCAGCAAGGTGGGGCCTACGTACTTAGTAGCTTCTTGCGTCATGGCAGGCACGACTATCGCCCCCCTCCTCATGAGCCAGCGAGCAGTGTCTACCGACTTATACGAGGAAACGCTGGCCGTTATGCCGAGTATAATCGTGTGTCCTTCCAAGTACCTGTTAACTGAGCCTACTATGTTCCTAGAGGGGTGATGGGGAGATATCATTCGTAGCCCAGAGACGGAGGCAGGACGACTATTTAAATCTCCTCCCGCCGCCCCTCTTCTCGGGAGCAGCACGGGCGAGCCGTATGTTCGTGGTGAGGAGGGCAAGGGACGAGGACCTGCCAGAGGTTATGAAAATAAACCTAGAGACCCTGCCAGAGAATTACTGGTACGGCTTCTACAAGAGCCTGCTGGACAATTGGGGAGAGGCCTTTCTAGTGGCGGAGGCTGAGGGGAAGCTGGTGGGCTATGCCATGAGCAGAATAGAGGAGCAGAGCGATCCCGTCCTGCTTGGGCTAGCCAAGGAGGAAGAGGTGGGCCTGCTAAGGAGGGTGATAAGCTCCTTTAAGGGGGAGCTGAGGCCTGTGGGCCACCTGGTCTCCATAGCTGTGAGGTCCCCATATAGGAGGATGGGCATAGGCTCCTCCCTTCTGAGGGAAACTATAAATGTGGTGAGGGACTTCTACAAGGCGGACTCCATATACCTAGAGGTGAGAGTTACGAACTACCCTGCCATAAACCTCTACGAGAAGTTCGGCTTCAAGAAGGTAAGGGTCATCAAGGGCTATTACTCAGACGGCGAGGACGCTTACGTAATGGTGCTTAGATTAAAAGCCCCATAAGGTTCTGGGAGGGAGCTTTGGAAGCGATATTAGGGAAGGGGTTAGAGAAAAGGTACGGGAAGGTAAAGGCCCTCGACGGCTTAGACATAAGGGTAGAGTATGGCGAGATCTACGGCCTGATAGGCCCCAACGGTTCCGGCAAGTCCACCTTCATAAAGTCCCTTCTGGGCATTGTGAGGCTGGACCGCGGCGAGCTCTTCGCTCTGGGCAGGAGGGCCCCAAGCAAGGCCCTCCTGAAGGACATAGGTTACATGCCCCAGGAGCCTGCGCTTTACTACAACCTCACCGTGGAGGAGAACCTCCGGTTCTTCGGCAAATTATACGGCGTCCCAAGGCTTGAAGAGGTTGTCGAGGAGGTCATAGGCCTCCTAAGGCTAGAGGAGAAGAGGAGGGAGCTCGTGGAGAGCCTTAGCGGGGGGATGCAGAGAAGGGTCTCCCTGGGGGCGGCGCTAATACACAAGCCAAAGCTGCTGCTCCTCGACGAGCCAACTGTGGGCATAGACCCTGTGCTCAGGGCGGAGCTCTGGGACTACTTCAGGAGGGCCACGAAGGAGATGGGGGCCACTATACTGATCACCACCCACTACATGGACGAGGCGAGGAGGTGCGACAGGGTGGGCTTCATACTGGCGGGCAGGATGTTAGCAGAGGGGAGGCCGGAGGAGCTAGTGAGAGGCGTCGGCGCCGAAGGGTTGGAGGAGGCATACGTGAAGTACGTGAAGGGGTGAGCAACGTGCTGGCGCTCGCTATAGCCTGGAGGGTCTTCAAAAGCCTGAGGAACGACAGAAGGACGCTGGCCCTCATTGTGGTAGCTCCCGTGCTCGTAATGCTCGTCTTCGGCTTCGCTTTCGCCGGGGACCTTAGAGGGGTCAGGCTGATCGTCGTTAGCAATGACCCTGTCGTTAACGCAGAGCTGCTCTCCCAGCACCTTAGTAAGGACATGTTCGAGGTAGTTGCCCTGCAGGACCCAGAGGCTGCTAGGGAGGAGGTGGAGGAGGGGAGGGCTTGGGCAGCCGTGATCGTTCCGCAGGGCTTCTCCCTCAAGGCAAGGGAGGGTAGGGCGAGCGTGCAGATCTATGTGGACAGGAGCAACGTGCTCGCTGCAGACAGGATCTCTGCTGAAATAGCGAGAGGCTTCTCTTCGATAGCCAGGGCCTTCGGCTTCAGGCCTCCCGTTACGCAGAACGTCACTTACGTGTATGGCGGAGAGGCGGGGTTTATGGACGCCTTCATGCCGGGCGTAGTCTCCATAGCTATATTCTTCCTCTCCACTTTCCTCACGCTGGTCTCCTTTGTCCTGGAGAGGAGGAGTCAGACCCTATACAGGCTCTACGCAAGCCCTGCCACGGAATTGGACATAGTGCTCGGCTACTCGATAGCCTTCAGCGCCATAGCTGCGCTCCAAGTGGTGGAGGTCTTCGCAGTGAGCATAGTTCTCTTCGACGTCAAAGTGAGGGGGAACATGCTGCTCGCCATTGCCGCGGGCTCCCTGCTGGCGGTCTCGGGCGTTAACCTCGGCCTCCTGCTCTCAGGCCTGGCGAGGAACGAAGCTCAGGCCCCCCAGCTGATGCCCCTTGTGACCCTCCCCTCAATACTCCTGTCGGGAGTCTTCTGGCCCATAGAGGCGATCCCTGAGCTCGTAAGGCCCCTCTCATACGTAGTCCCGCCCACATATGCAATAGAGGCCATAAGGGCAATAGTGATCAAGGGGTGGGGGATAGCGGAGGTGTGGCCGCAGCTTGGCGCACTGGCCTTCTTTGCCCTGGCCTTCATGTTGTTAGGAGTGGTTGCCCTGAAGAGAAGGGACTAAGTTATATATTTTCCCCGACATACTCTCCCGGTGTACCTCTTGGTTAGGGCAGAGGACATAAAGGTCGTGACAGTTGTCGGGGCCGGCACAATGGGCCACGGGATAGCCGAACTGGCTGCCATGGCTGGCTACAAGGTTTACTTAGCAGATGTTAACATGGAGATCCTCAACAACGCCATCAGCAAGATCAGGTGGAGCCTGGGGAAGCTGGCGGAGAAAGGGGCCTTGAGAGAGTCCGTGGAGGCAGTTGTGGGCAGGATAACGCCCATAGTGAGCGTCAAGGAAGGGGCCTTTAGCGAGGAGCTGGCCAGGGCCTTGAGCGAGTCGCAGCTCATGATAGAGGCAGTGCCAGAGAACCTCAAGCTGAAGCAAGATCTCTTCGCCTTCGCCAGCCTCCGCATGCCGCAGGAGTCCATACTTGCCACCAACACAAGCAGCCTCCCCATAACTGAGATCGCTAGCGCCGCGGCCGACCCGAGCAGAGTAGTGGGGATGCACTTCTTCAACCCGCCCGTCCTCATGCCGCTAGTGGAGGTGATCAGGGGGGCAAAGACCAGCGACGAGGTCGTGAGGGCAGTAGTGGAGATAGCGAGGAAAATGGGCAAGACGCCCGTTATAGTGAATAAGGACGTGCCTGGCTTCATTGTAAACAGGGTCCTCGGCAGGCTCATGAACGTCGCGTGCTTCATAGTAGATAAAGGCATGGCGAGCGTCGAGGAGGTAGACGCTACCGCTTTCTACGTGCTCCGCTTCCCCATGGGCGTCTTCGAGCTGGCTGACTACAGCGGAATAGACGTGTTCTACCTCGTGACGAAGGCCATGGCAGAGAGGGGAGTGGAGGTCCTCCCCTGCAGGGTCTTTGAGGAGAAGTTCCTAGCCAAGAAGTACGGCGTGAAGAGCGGGGAGGGCTTCTACAAGTACCCTGAGCCAGGGAAGTTCGTGAAGCCCTCGCACCAAAAAGAGCTCGCAAAGGTAGACCCAGCGCTCCTGATGTCCCTCGCCGTTAACGAGGCAGCATACCTGCTTAGGACAGGCGTGGCCAGCAAGGAGGACATAGAGACTAGTGTGAAGCTGGGGCTGGGGTGGCCTAAGGGGGTCTTCGAGTACGCAGACGAGCTGGGCATAGATAGGGTGGTGGAGGCCCTCTCAAGGCTAAAGGCAGAGACCGGCATGGAGGTCTTCTCCCCCGACCCCCTGCTGCAGGACATGGTAAGGCAGGGCAAGCTGGGCAGGAAGAGCGGGGAGGGCTTCTACAGCTATGCTGCCGTGGAGGAGGTGGTGAAGGAGACCATAATAATAAGGAAGGAGAAGCCCATTGCGTGGGTGATCCTAAATAGGCCGGAGAGGCTGAACGCCATAAGCCCGAAGATGTTGGAGGAGCTGAGCAAGGCCCTTGACGAGCTGGAGGAGGACAAGGAGATCAGAGCGGTTGTGATCAAGGGAGCGGGCAGGGCTTTCTCTGCCGGCGCTGACGTCACCTCCTTCGCGGCTGTGACGCCCATGGACGTCATGAAGTTCTCCAGAAAGTTCCAGGAGCTCACGCTAAAGATGCAGTTCTACACAAAGCCTATCATAGCTGCAGTTCACGGCTATGCGCTAGGAGGGGGGTTGGAGATAGCGATGAGCGCGGACATAAGGATAGCCAGCGAGGACGCCATGTTGGGGCAGCCGGAGATCAACCTGGGCTTCATCCCGGGCGCGGGCGGGACACAGAGGCTAGCTAGAATAGTGGGGCCCGCTAGGGCAAAGGAGCTCATAATGACGGGCGACTTCGTGCCGGCAACGGAGGCGCTCAAGATGGGGCTCGTGAACAGGGTGGTGAAGGCTGGCTCTCTTGACGACGAGGCGAGGAGCCTGGCGCTAAAGCTCGCAGAGAAGCCCCCGCTCGCCCTAATGATGGCTAAGTACAGCGTCGACCTCGGCTACGAGGGGACCATTTGGGAAGGCTTGGCGCTGGAGGCAGGCCTCTTCTCCCTACTGTTCAGCACAGAGGACGTCATAGAGGGAGTCAGCGCCTTCCTTGAGAAGAGGAGGCCCAAGTTCAGGGGGAGATAGCCTCCTGAAGGCCGGCCCGGATGAAAGAGATCGCTAGGGCCGTCATAACTAGGCTCATGAATTTATCGAATATCAGTAGCCCCTGCTTCCCCACCAGTCTAAATATGAGGTCGCTGAAGGCAAGGATCACGTATGAGAGGGCAGAGACTAGGGCTATGGAAGCTATTGCCACCTCAAGCCCCCAATGGTATTTTATGTATATCGCTATGGAAATGGCGGCGGGGCCTGCGAGAAGAGGCGTCGCCAGGGGGACTATAGCTATGTTCTCGGTCCCCGGCCTTATGGCGCCGAGCTGTACGTCAAGCAGAAGCGCCACAGAGGTTATGAGCAGCACTATCCCTGCCGCCACCCTGAAGTCCCCGAAGGTGATGTTGAAGAGCCTGAGGATGATGTCCCCTACCAATATGAAGAGCACGAGTATGAAAGAGGCTACCAATATGGAGAACCTGAGCACGCCGCTCCTCCTCTTCGCCTCCATCCCGGCAACGAGCGCTTGATAGTAGGGAATAGTCCCCACGGGATCAAGCGCTATGAATAGCATTACCACTGGCTTGCTCGCCTCTATTAGCTCCTCCAATACCTTCACCCACTGGCCTTGAGGTGTGCAGAGCCTAAAACAAGGGACCTACCGAACTAAAGCTGTCAAGCTTATAATTTCAACATCGCTGTGGAGGGGAGGGAAAAAGGGTTGCCAGTAGCACTTGCCGTGAATGACGACGGAATAGACAGCCCAGGGCTCTCCTCCCTCGTGAGGGAGCTCCGCGCTGCCGGCTTCACCGTTTACGTCAGCGCGCCGAGGGATCAAATGAGCGGCATGAGCAAGACGGTGAACTTCAAGAGGTTGGGGAGGAACGGGGAGGTGGAGGTGAGAAGGGTAAGGTTAGATGGGGCAGAGGAGGCCTGGGCCCTCAACGCCACGCCCGCCGAATCTGTGCTCCTCGGCTTCCAGCTCATGGGCTTCAGGCCAGAGGTGGTGGTCTCGGGGGTCAACATAGGCCCTAACCTGGGCCTAGAGGACTTCTTCACCAGCGGTACTATAGGCGCTGCCATAGAGGCCGCCCTCCACGGCGTCCCCGCAGTGGCGGTGAGCCTCGTGTACAGGAGGGTGGCCCCCGAGGAGAAGTACAGGCTGGCAGCCCGGGTGGCCTCCCTCCTTGCCTCAGCTTACGACTCCTGGAGCCTCAAGTACGACCTGTTGAACCTTAACGTCCCCCTCTCTCCCCGGGGCGTGAAGATAACGAGGCTGGCGTTGAACGTCTACAGGCCGAGATACGAGATCGATGGATCGAAGATCAGGGTGATAGAGGGGGACATAAGGGAGAGCTATTGGGACCTCCAGCCTGGCAGCGACGTGTGGGCTGCACTCAACGGAATAATATCTGTAACGCCCATCAGGCTGCGCTCCCTCCTCGAGCCGGCCGAGGACCCCTCCCCCATCCCTCTCGGCGAGCTGGAGGGGCTAGTGAGACATGAGGCTCCCGACTCTTAGCAAACTGGCCTTCGCAATGGTAGCTCTCTACGTGATCCTTCTCTCTCTAATGCCCATAGCTAGCAGCCTCCTCGGAGGGGGCGAATGGATAGGGTTGGAGAGGGGAGCGTACTATTACAGGAACAACAAGCTAGAGGTGAGGCTGACGGGCTACCCGGAGGGCTTGGGGAAGCCTAGAATATACATATACGCGCCCAACGCCTCCTATAGGCCTATACTGTTCATAGAGTTCGACGACAGGGAGTCCACGGTGAACGGCCTCAGCCTCTATCACGACAGCATGAACGTGACGCTGAAGAGCCAGGACGACTTCATGATCATGACGTATTACCTACAGGGGAACGCCAACGTCAGGAAAGTGATAGCTCCCAGAGAGGAGAGGGTTGAGGTAGGTCTCGAGTCGGAAGCGCCAGTAGAGTACTCGCTGGTGCTAAGGGGGAGGAACTGCACCTATGTTAATGGGCTTCCCGTCCGCAGGGGTAGCCCCGTGGCGCTCTCCTCCGGCTCTCTGCGTATAAGCTTTGAAGTGCGAGGCGTGGGAAGGGGGCTAGCTGAGCTCAACTTCTCTTCTCCCGTCTCCACATGGATCTTCAAGGACGAGAGAGACCGCTGTACCTTCGTCGTGGAGCACTACGGCCGCTCCCTCTCCATGTCCCTTCGGGGTGAAATAGAGGCTAGGGCGGTGAGCCCCATATCTTTCATCGCCACAAACGTGGTTAACCACAGGCTGACCCAACTCCTCCTCCCCCTCGTTGCCCTCCTAGCCGTGGCGACAGGCTGGTTATTATGGAAAAGGATCTAGCGAAGGTCCTCCTCTTTGCCCTCCTCCTGAGGCTAGCAATAGCGCCCTTCTCAGCGCACCTCTGGGACGTAGCAATGATACAGGAGAGCCTTTATCTGACGGTGAGCGGCGAGAACGTGTACAAGTTTGTGTACGAGAAGAGCGTTAGGCTCCAGAACGCCACGGGGCTGCCGCTCTTCTTCGAGGGCTACGCGTACCCTCCTCACCTCATGGTCATAATGCTCCCCTACTACCTGCTTTACCTTTCCTTAGGCGGGGACCCGAGACCCATAAAGATAGAGAGCGACGCCGCCCTCAGCCTAGTGCCGGAGGAGGGCTTCGTCGCGTCTGTTGACGTCTTCCTGTTCTTGCTAATCATAAAGGCCCCCCTCATTGGCGCGGACCTCGTGATAACGTACCTGCTCTGGAACAGGCGAAGGGAGCTGGCAGCCCTCTATGCCTTCAGCCCTTACGTCATCCTCATTTCTGCAGCCTGGGGCATGTTCGACGGGCTCGTAGCCCTCTGCCTCCTCCTTGCCATACTCTTTGCTGAGAGGGGAGCCCTTGTGCTGTCCGGCCTCGCCTACGGCCTGAGCCTCATGAAGCCGTACTCCCTCCTCGCCCTGCCCCCCTTCATAGCCTTCGCCTTCAGGAAGGGCCCTAGGGCTCTAGCGGGGTTCTCCCTCGGCTTCCTCGCCAGCCAGCTCCCAACGCTTGCCTACCTCCTCCTCTCTCCCCAGGAGTTCTTTCACGTTACCCTACTCTTCCATAGCCTGAGGCCCCCTAGCGGCCTCACGCCGCTAAAGGCCCTGAGCTTTGCCGAGGACAGCCGACTCACGTTCCTCCTAAACCTCTACTTCATAGCCTTTGTCCTGACGTACTTGTTTATGCTGACGGCAATAGTGAGAAGGGGCGTAGGCCTGCAAGAGTCCGTCCTAGCGTCGCTCTCCTTCTTCTTAGCCTTCGGCAAGGTGGTTCACGAGCAGTACTACTTGTCCCTCTTTCCCCTCGCGCTGCTCTGCCAGGAGAGGAAGGCCAGGGCGCTAGAGGCGCTCTTCCTCCTTTACCTTACCGTTAACTCTGCCCTATACCTCCTCTCTCTCCCCCTCCTCTTCGTCATGGACTACGGAGTCCTCCTGGCCAAGCAAGAGATCACATACTACGGCCTCGGCTCCTACGCACTCAGCGCTATATATCCCGTTGTGCTGTTCTTCCTCTCTGTCGTCAACGTGTACCTAAACCTGAAGCTGATCCTAGAGCTGGTCTCCCAAGAGGAGAAGTGTGAAGCAAAATTTAGAGGAAAGCATATCTAGAGGGTCCAGAGTGGAGAGAGACGGTGAGAGCAAGTGGGCGTCATGAGCAGGGCCAGTCTAGACGAGGAGGTCTACCTGAGGTCCCTCACGGGCTTCGTGGTAGCTAGCAGGCTGCTGAAAGGTTTTAGCAGGGTGCTCATCATAACCTTGCCCGATAGGATATGCTCCTCCCTTTCCGCAGCCATTTCCTCCTCCCTCCTCGCCTCCGCGGGCTACAGAGGGGACTTGGCCAGGATAGTCATGTTCGAGGAAGACAAGGCTAAGCTGGTGGAAAAGCTCAAGGCTTCCATAGCCGAGTTCAAGCCCGAGGCCGCCTTCATTGTCTTCGGCGGGGAGGAGAAGATGAGCAAGGTAGCCGAGAAAGCGAAGGCAGCCGTGGAGGCCCTCCAGGAGGCGGGCTTCGGCGGGGCTCTTGTGTTCCACGTGAGGACCTGGCTGGCTACGAAGCAGCTGAGCAACATATTAGCTGACTCGAAGCTAGCCAGCTACCTTGCCTCGCTGAGGGAGCTAAGGGTCTTCACAGCAGACCTGCAGCAAAAGAAGTTCGTCTTCCACAGGCTAAAGGTGGAGGGCAACGCGGTTAAGCCGCAGCCCTACGATGAGGTAAGCCTCATAGACGAGCACGTAGAGCTGCTGAAGAGGTCCTTGCCACCGCCAGAGTAGCTAGGACACCCTTTTTCCCGTAAGTTTGACTATTCTCATTGCCTCGTCGTAGAAGCCCCTCATGTCCTTAGCTACCTTGCTAACGCTCTCCCCCTCCTCTCTCATGACCTCCTCCAAGGCCCCCAAGAGGGCCCTCACGGCCACGAGCTTCATCAAGTGAGCTCTCCTCGCGAGCAGCCTCCTTTCCTTTTCCCCGCTCTCCCTCACGTAGCTTAGATGCCTTTCTATGGCCTCTGCCAGCTCCCTTATGCCGAGCCCGAGCGCCGCGCTCGTTTTTATTACCAAGGGCTTCCAGGAGCCCCCTCTCCCTAGCGCTTCCTTCTCCGCCACAAACAGCATGTACTCATATGTCCTCACCGCGTCCGGCCTGTCGCTCTTGTTGACAACGTAGATGTCCCCTATCTCGAAGACCCCAGCCTTTAGGGCCTGCACGTCATCCCCTGCGCCCGGCATGGTCAGCACTACTATGGTGTCTGCAACGTTCATTATGTCGGTCTCGCTCTGTCCCACGCCCACAGTCTCAACTATTATCTTATCGTACCCCATCACGTCGAAGGCCTCTATCATGGCAAGCGCTGCTAGGCTCACGCCGCCTAGAATGCCTCTATTAGTCACGCTCCTTATGAAGACCCCTGCGTCTGTGGCGTGCTCCTGCATCCTAACTCGGTCTCCCATTATGGAGCCGGAGCTGATGGGGCTGGTGGGATCTATAGTGATCACGGCGACCTTGTAGCCCTTGTCTCTGAAGGCCCTGATGAGCCTCGAGATCAGCGTGCTCTTCCCGGAGCCGGGCATGCCGGTTATCCCTATTACGTGAGCCCTCCCGCTCTCCGAGGAGAGGCGCTCTAGGACCCACGCGTTCTCAGCGCTTATCTCTTCCAGGAGCGTGAGCAGCCTGCCGAGGGCCCTCTTGTCTCCCTTTTTAGCCCTCTCTATTAGGTCCAGCGGGTTGGACAAGATCTCTCCCCACTATGCCTCGGCCTCTGAGGCTATCTGTCCTCCTTTAACTATCTCCTCAAGCCTCCTCACTATCTCAGCTATGGGGGTCCCAGGCAGGAAGACCTCCTTCACGCCCAGGGCCTTCAAGGGCTCCACGTCCACTAGCGGGATGCTGCCCCCCATGACTACAGCGATGTCCTCCGCCCCCGCCTCTTTCAGCTTCTGCATGAGCTTCCTCGCTATATGTATGTGGGAGCCCTCGTGCTGGTTTATGCCTATTATGTCCACGTCCTCCTGGATCGCTGCGGCCACCACCTGATCTATTGTCTGCCTCAGGCCTGTGTACACTACTTCGAAGCCCGCGTCCCTCAGCGCCCTCGCGACTACCTTTGCTCCCCTGTCGTGGCCGTCAAGGCCTACCTTCGCCACCAGGACCTTGATCCTGATCCTAGAAGTACGGCGGCTCTGCATAGGTGCCGTACACCCTCTTCAGCGTAGCCATTATCTCGCCCAGGGTGGCATGGGCCTTCACAGCGTTGAGCACATAGGGCATCACGTTCTCGCCCCTCTCCGCAGCCCTCTCTAGCTCGTCCAGGGCCCTCTTCCACCTCTCCTGATCCCTGCTGGCCCTCACGCGCCTAACCCTCTCTACCTGCCTCCTCTCCACCTCCTCCTGGTTGAACTCAAGCAGCGGCACCCTCCTCACGTCCTCCTCCCCCTCCTCCCTGAAGGCGTTCACCCCCACGATGATCCTCTTACCCTCCTCCACCTCCTTCTGGAACTTGTAGGCCGCCTCCTCTACCTCCCTCTGAGGGAACCCCTTTTTCACGGCCTCCAGCATGCCCCCCATTTTCTCTATTTTATCTATGTACTTCCAGGCTCTCTCTTCTATCTCGTCAGTTAGCCACTCCACAAAGTAGCTCCCGCCCAGCGGATCTACCACGTCAGCCACGCCGGTCTCGTATGCTATGATCTGCTGCGTCCTGAGGGCTATCTTGGCAGCGAACTCGCTGGGCACGCGGAAGGGCTCGTCGAAGGAGTTAGTGTGCAAGCTCTGGCAGCCGCCGAGCACTGCCGCGAGCGCCTCTATGGCCGTCCTCACTATGTTTATCCAGGGCTGCTGCGGGTAGAGGCTGCAGCCAGCAGTCTGCACATGGAACCTCATCCACATGCTCCTCGGCTTCTTAGCCCCGAACCACTCCTTCATTATCTTAGCCCACATCCTCCTGGCCGCCCTGAACTTGGCTATCTCCTCGAAGAAGTTGATGTGGGAGTCGAAGAAGAAGCTGAGCCTTGGCGCGAACTCATCCACATCCATCCCTCTAGCCATTAGCTGCCTCACGTATTCTATGCCGTCGGCAAGCGTGAAGGAGAGCTCCTGGACTGCTGTAGCTCCGGCCTCCCTTATATGGTAGCCGCTTATGCTAACGGGGTTCCACTTTGGGAGGTTCTTCACGCTCCACTCCATGACGTCAACGGCTATCTTCACTGCGGCCTCCGGTGGGAACACGTACGTTTTCTGCGCAATGAACTCCTTGAGGGGGTCGTTCTGCGTGGTGCCCCCTATTTTGTCGTAAGGGACCCCTTGCTTCTCCGCCACGGCAAGGTAGAAGGAGAGGAGGACAGGCGCTGGTGGGTTTATTGTCATGTTAGTGGTGACCTCCCCTAGGTTTATGTCCCTAAAGATCACCTCCATGTCTAGCAGCGTGGGCACGCTTACCCCCACTATACCCACAGAGCCCTCCGCGAGCGGGTCGTCAGGGTCTACTCCCACGAGCGTCGGGTTGTCGAAGGCTAGACTGAGGCCCGTCTCCCCGGCCCTTATGAGCATCTTTAGCCTCTCATTAGTCTCCTCAGGCCCCCCGTAGCCACTAAACATCCTCATCGTCCATATTCTGGCCCTGTACATGGTGGCGTGAATGCCGCGGGTGAAGGGGTACTCGCCTGGGAAGCCGAGCTTTTGCATATAGTCGTGGTCCTTGAGGTCTAAGGGTGTGTATAGCCTATTCAGAGGGACGCCGCTGAGCGTGACGAACTCCTTCTCCCTCTCTGGCATCCTGCTAAGCCACTCCGGCAGCACCTCCTGCTCCCATCTCCTCAAGGACCTTTCTATCTCCTCCTTTGCCTCTCCTCGGTAGAGTTCTGTCATTTTCTCCCTCTCTATTAGTTTCATGAACCTTTATATCTGTTAAAAAGCCCACTTTTAGCTTACTCCTGGATACCGTGTCCAGGGGGCTACACGTTAAAACAGCCTAACAACCCCAGCCGGGAGAGCGCTCAGCAAAGCTCGACGCCCTCATGGACTCCTCTGTGGTTTCCAAGAGGACCCTCCTCGCGGGCAGCCTCCTTCAAGGCTGGGGTCTCCGAGAGGGGACGGCAGCTAGACTATAGGAGGGGGAGCAAGGAGAAGGGTCAACAGCTCTTCAGAAAACTAGAACGGTGCCGCTCCTTCACCAGGAGCTGACCTAGACATGGGCACTGCCGGCGCATTTGCTGTCCTTGTCAGCCTTATGTGCTGGATTAGTGGGCGTCTGCCAGATAGTGCTGGGATCCACACCCATTGCTCTGAGCCTCTCCTCGAGCATCCTAGCAGTCTCAGAGGCTGTGCTCTGCTTCTTGTGCTTCTGTCCCCTGCTTCTATTCTGCGGCACCCGCCTAAGGACATACTCAGAGCTGGCACTCCTGCACAACTTTTCCAGGAACTCCTTGTTCTTGCCGCTGCGCCAGCTGTTTCTGACTATTTTCAGCTCGCCCTTAGCTATCATTTCCCTAACTATCATCTCAACCGGGTCATTGCTATATATTCCTTTCGCTATTCTATCAGCTAATTCACCTCTTCCTTTGGCCAGAAGGTGCCACCTCCAGTATAATATGATCCGTCCGAAGCTTAAAAGAAAGCAAAATGACAAGATAGGTTGTCGTTATACTGGCGATTCCCTTCTGTGCTTCTTGAGCAGTATCTACAATATGACCTACGTGACCGGACTCAGGTCTGCCTTGCTCGCTATGTCAACAGAGAAGAAATAAATAGAACAGCATAGCAATCGCAGCCGGGAGGGCTCTTGGTAAAGCTCTACGCAGAAGCGCTGGACAAGGAAGTGGAGGTCCCGGACAACCCGCAAAGGATAGTGAGCCTGGCGCCTGCCATAACAGAGATCTTGTTCATGCTGGGGCTAGAGGAGAGGGTAGCAGGAGTTAGCATCTACTGCAACAAGCCGCCCCAAGCAAAGGAGAAGCCCAAGGTGGGGAGCTACTGGAAGGTCCTGTACTCAAAGCTGGAGCCCCTCAAGCCAGACCTAATATTAGTCACGACGGGGGCACAGCTGGTGGCGCTGAGGGAGCTGGTGCAGAAGGGCTACACGGTGTTCCCTGTGTCGCTCCCCGTCACGCTCCCCGGGCTCTTCGAGTACGTGATCAAGGTAGGGGCAGTGGTGGGGGAGCTCGAGAGGGCGAGGGAGCTGGCAAGAAGGCTGGAGGAGGAAGCTAGGGCCTTCAGGGGCGCTCTGGCAGGGCTAAAGGTGCACTACGAGATAGACCTAGGAGGCCCCGTCTCGCCCGGCGGAGTCAGCTACATAGCGGACAGCTTCCACTACATGGGGGCTAGGTCCACCTTCGATCAGCAGCGGGAGAGCTGGGTCATAAGCCCGAGCTCAGAGGCAATAATACAGTTCGACCCAGACGTTTTCGGCTACGAGTTCCAGCTAGGGGTCCCTCTGGAGGAGGGGTGGCTGAGGCCTAGGCTGGAGGCGAGGGGGCTTGGGGGCCTGAGGGCCGTTAGGGAAGGGCTGATCTTGATGGAGTACGACAGCCTAGCCCACTACGGTCCCTCCTTCTTCAAAGCCTTACGTGCATTCGTGGAGAGGGTGAAGAGGAGGAGGGGAGAGCCATTACCCTGGTGATCAAGCTAGATCCCTCTTCCTTTGCCGAGAGCCAGCTGCTGCCGGCAGCAGAGGTCATTAGGAGAGGGGGGCTCGTGGCTTTCCCCACGGAGACCGTTTACGGGCTAGGGGCAGACGCGCTTAACGAGGCAGCGGTAAGGAGGATATATGCAGTGAAGGGCAGGCCTCCGGACAACCCGATAATAGTTCACGTCCACGAAATAGGTCAGCTTGAGCTGCTCTCCTCATATGTGCCGGAGAAAGCCTACAGGCTAGCAGAAAGGTTATGGCCTGGACCCCTCACCCTGCTCGTGAGGAAGTCCCCGAGAGTCCCCTACGCTGTGACCGCAGGCCTTGAAACCGTTGCGGTCAGGATGCCTGCCCATCCGGTGGCGCTGAAGCTCATAGAGCTCTCCGCCCCCATAGCTGCTCCTAGCGCCAACATCTCTGGAAGGCCTAGCCCCACGAGGGGGGAGCACGTGGTGAAGGACCTGAGCTCCAAGATAGAGGTGATCATAGATGGCGGGGAGACACTTTACGGCGTGGAGTCCACCATAATAGACTTGCTCTCAGAACCCCCCGTGCTGCTTAGGCCGGGAGCGTATCCTGTGGAGGAGTTAGAGAGAATCCTAGGGGAGAAAATCCGCGTCCCGGAGTTCGCCAGGGGGCTGGCGGAGGCAGCTAAAGCCTTGGCGCCGGGGATGAAGCACAGGCACTACGCGCCCTCGACGCCGCTGATACTCGTAGAGTCAAAGGACTACTCTGACCTGGAAGCATACGCGAGGGCCGTAAGGAGGGTTGCGGAAGGCTATGGAAAGGTAGCGGTGCTTGCCACAAAGGAAACGGCTAGGTTCTACGAGGGGCTCAAGGTGATAGAGCTGGGCTCCAGGAAGGACCCCTTCTCTGTAGCTAGAGCCCTCTTTGACGCGCTGAGAAGGGTGGACGAGCTCGGCGTAGACGCTGCCGTGGCGGAGGGCTTCGAGGAGAGGGGGCTAGGGCTAGCAATAATGAACAGGCTAAGGAGGGCATCCAGCAGGAGAGTGGAGCTCTAGCTCGGCCTTATCTTCCCCAAAAGGCTCTTGACGATAACTAGCCGCTGTATCTCGTTAGTCCCGTCCCCTATCTCTATCATCTTTATGTCCCTGTAGAGCCTCTCGACGACGCTGTCCCTGCTGTAGCCGAAGCCGCCCAGCACCTGCATTGCCATCCTAACGAGATCTACCCCTCTGCTCGCAGTGAACAGCTTTGCTATGCTGGCATACCTGGGGGCTTCGGGGTCCTCTGCGTCTAGCCTCCTGGCTGCCTCGTAAACTATTAACCTTGAGGTCTCCAGCAGCACGTTCATCTCTGCTATGAGGTGCTGCACCATCTGGTGCTCTATTATGGGCACCCCCATGCTGGTCCTCTGCTTTGAGTATTCAAAGGCCTCCTCGAAGGCTGCCTGCATTATGCCTAGGCCTGTGGCTGCCGTAGTTACTCTGCCCTCGTTAAGCGTCATCATGATCTTCTTGAAACCCCCGTTCACCTCCCCTATGACGTTGCTCAGGCTTGTCCTGCAGCCCTCCAGCCTCAGCTCCGAGGTCCCGCTGCCCCTGTAGCCCATCATGTCCAGCTTAGAGATCTTTATGCAGGGAGACTTGTCGAGGATCACCAGCGATATGCCCTTGTGCCTGTCCTCCTCCCTCCCCGTCCTGACGGCTACGAGGAAGAAGTCAGCGTAGGGGGCGTTCGTTATGTAAGTCTTGGTCCCCTCTATGACTATCTCGTCCCCCTCTATAGTGCCCCTAGTCGTTATCGCAGAGGCGTCGCTGCCGCAGCATGGCTCAGTTAGCGCGAAGGCCCCTATGCCGCCCTTTGCCAATATGCCCAAGTACCTCTCCTTCTGCTCCTCGGTCCCGTACTTCGCTATGGGGTAGGGCACCATGCTGCCGCTGACGGTAGCCATTATGGCTATCGCGCTAGAGACGCGGGCCAGCTCCTCTATGGCTATGGTGCTCTCAAGCACAGAGAGCCCTGGGCCTCCGTACTCCTCGGGCACCCTTAGAGAGAAATACCCCATCTCAGCCACCTCCCTAAGGACGTCCTCGGGCACAGAGTTCCTCTCGTCAATTGCCCTAGCTACAGGCCTTAGCCTCCTCTCGGAGAACTCTCTAGTGCTCTGCCTTATGGACTCCACCCGAGACAAGCTTTCCCCTTACTACGCTCGACCTGCAGGATTTATATATAAGGCTACGTGCCTCCTCATATAAGCCTCACGCCGCAGGGCTCATAGGGATGCTCTGCCAGGCCTGCGGCTCAAGGAGGGCCTCGGTATACCAGCCCCACAGCGGGAGGGCCCTCTGCAGGGAGTGCTTTGTGGAGGACGTGCGCTCTAGAGTCTCTGCAGAGATCAAGAAGTGGGGCATGATAGAGCCCGGGGATCGCGTGCTCCTGGCGCTCAGCGGAGGGAAGGACAGCTACCTCCTCCTCGAGTCCCTCGCCCTTCTCCACGACCCCTCTAGGCTTATGGGCCTCACCATCGTCGAGGGCATCCCAGGGTACAACAGGGAGGAAGACTTGAGGAAGCTAAGGGAGGCCGCGAGGGGCTACGGCGTAGAGTTAGTGGCCGTGAGCGTGAAGGACTTCACGGGCCTGAGCGTTCACGAAATGGTAGAGAGCGCCAGGAGGAGGGGAGTCTCCCTCTCTGCTTGCACCTTCTGCGGAGTGGCGAGGAGGAGAATAATGAGCGACATAGCTAAGGAGCTGGGGGCAGACAAGCTGGCCACTGCCCACAACCTGGACGACGAGGTGCAGACGGCTATAATGAACATAATAAGAGGGGACCTCGTGGGCTTAAGGAGGCTTCACCCGAGGAGCAGGAGCTCAGGGATCAGGAGGATCAAGCCCATGAGGAAGGTGTACGAGTGGGAATCCGCAACATATGCCATGATCAGAGGCTTTCCCTTCCAGTCGGCAGAATGCATGTACATAGGCGAGCACCCGACGCTCCGGGCGAGGCTCAGATCGGAGCTATATGCTGTTGAGAGGAGGAGGCCAGGGAGCCTGCTCAAGTTCCTGGAGCTCCTGGACAGGCTGCTCGAAGCGGGCGAGGAAGAAGTGGGCAAGTGCTCTAGGTGCGGCTCCCCCACCTCGCCGGGCAGAGCTATGTGTAAGCTCTGCGAGCTGCTAGAGGGAGTAGGCGTCTCCTTACCCCCTTACCTCTCGAGGTCCCCGCTTATAAGCCTCAGAGGGCTCCGGGGCTGGGGAGAGGGAGATGCCCCTTAGGCCTGCAAGGTGTTACACTCACTTCAGCGGGCCGCCCTACACTAGGAAGGAGTATATTCCGGGAGTCCCCATGCCTAAAATAACTAAGTTCGAAATGGGCAACAGGGCTATGATGGAGCAGGCAGAGGTAAAGGGGGAGCTCATAGCCCTCGAGTCGGGTAACGTGAGGCACAACGCGCTTGAGGCGGCCAGGGTCATGGTCAATAAGACCCTCACTACTCTGCTCGGCGAAGCTAACTATTACATGAGAATCAAGGTCTTCCCCCACCATGTGCTTAGGGAGAACAAGATGATGGCCTTTGCTGGAGCTGACAGGCTGCAGGACGGCATGAGGCTTGCCTTCGGGAAGCCCATAGGGACTGCGGCGAGGGTGCACGCTGGCCAAGTAGTCATAGAGGTTTGGGGAAGGGCAGGGAGCGAGGACAAGATTAAGGAGGCCCTCAGGAGGGGGGCCAGCAAGCTCCCGCTGCTAATGAGGATAGTCGTAAAGCCCCTCAAGACCGCCTCTTCTTCAGGAAGTTAGCCAGCACCACGGCCCCGATTATTAGGGAGAAGTAGGGGACCAGCATAAGTATCATTCCAATGCCAGAGGGATCTGGGCTTATGAGGGCGGCTATGACGGCAGACACTATTAGCAAGAGCCTCATGTAAGGGCTTGTGAGCGAGCTAACTCGCACCACGTCTAGGTACACTAACACGAACACCACGAGGGGGATCTCGAAGGCTAGGCCTGTAGCTATCGTTATGAAGAGCGCAGAGGACATTATGTCCACGGGGTCCGCGTAAGCTATCAGCATGTCCCCCACCACAAGGTAAGAGAGCATAAACATGATCCTATAGGTGAAAGGGAGGATCACCAGCAGCGCCAGGGATGCTCCGGTGAGGAAGAGGGCTATTGCGAAGAAACCCCCTACCAGGAGCCACCTCTTCTCGTGAGGATAGAGCGCAGGCTCTATGAATGCATACAGTTGATACGCAACGTAGGGGCTAGAGGCCAGGAAGCCTATCAGGAGGGCAGAGTAGAGCAATATCTTCAGCCCGCCGAAAGGGCTAGTCTGGGAGAGCTTTACCTCCACCTCCTTCCCGAAGACCTCCAGCTTCTCTGGCACGGTGTGGCTTATGAGGGCCCTGGGGACCCAGTAGACGAGGGGCTCGTAAGAGGAGAGGCTGATGGGAAGGAAGGGCACTATAAGGGTGGCTATCGCGAAGGCCAGCAAGGCTTTCCTTAACCTTATCAGGAGCTCCTCCAGGTGTTCCCAAATAGTAGCCTCCCTGCCCAAGGCCCCAGCAGATAGATTACCTGAAGGCCTTATATATGTCGAAAAGGAGGTTCGGCTATGGAGCTGCTGGAGCCGAGGGCAGCAATAGAGCTGGTCAGGAGAGAGGTTGGGAGGAGCCTAGCGGAGGCCTTGCTGAAAGAGTCTCAAAAGGTGAGCCTCTCGGACCTTCATGGAAGGCTCATAGCTGAGACCATACGGGCTCCCATGCCTCTGCCCCGCTTCCCGCGAGCTACCCTGGACGGCTATGCTGTCTCGCTACAGGACGTGATGGGAGCCTCTCGAGAAAGGCCCTCAGTGCTGAGGCTAAGGGAAAGGGCGAAGGTCGGCGAAGTGAGCGCGGCGCTGGGTGCAGGGGAGTGCGTGTACGTAGACACAGGCTCCGCGGTGCCGCCGGGCACAGAAGCTGTGGTGGCGGCTGAAAGCGCGGAGGAGAGGGGGGAGCTGGTGGCCATATTTGAGGAGCCCTCGCTGGGGGACGGCATAGCCCTCCCCTCCACCGACGTCTCCTCGGGCGACATAGTTATCCATAGGGGACAAGCGGCGACGCCCCTGGCCGCGGCTGCGCTTGCGTCCCTTGGCTTGAGCCACGTAACGGCCTCGCGGAGGGCCCGGGTGGCTGTTCTCAGCATAGGCAGGGAGCTCGTCGAGGCCGGCAGTCCCCTCCCTTCCGGGAAGGTATACGATGCAAACAGGCACTACGTGATCTCCCTCATGAGCTCCATAGGCTACGAGGTCTTAGACCTTGGCATAGCAGAGGACACGGAGGAGGGCATAGAGGGGGCCCTGAAAAGAGCTGCAGGGGCAGACCTGATAGTCACGAGCGGCAGCACGAGCCTCGGTACCGGCGACCTGTTGCCAAAGGTCCTCCGCCGCGTGGGCCGCCTTCTTGTGAGAGGCCTCAGGATAAAGCCAGGCAAGCCCACCATAGTGGGGCTCTTGGGCAAGAGCCTCCTCATAGGCCTTCCCGGCAACCCGCGGGCGGCTGTGAACGTAATGAGCTCTTTCGTTATGGACCTCCTTGACAGCCTAGGCCTGCCATCGAGGCCCGAGCCCAGGGACGCTGAAGTTCTGCTGGCAGCTAGCCTCAAGCTGGACCCGCGGAGGAGGCTGTACGTGCCCCTCGCTACGGTAGCCTCAGGCAAGGGCTCCCTGGGCTATCCCGTGGCGGTGGAGAGCTACGCCATAGCGAGTCTCCCGAAGGCAGACTCGTTTGCTACGGTGGAATCTGGGAAGACGGTCCCCGCCCTTGCTATGATAAGGGCCACGCGGCAGAGGAGCCCGGAGGAGAGCATAGTGTCTCTTGTAGACACCAAGCTCATCGACTTGGAGAGGTATGGGGCTCGAGTAATATATGCTACGGGCAAAGAGAGGTTCGAGACGGCAAGGCTCCTGAAGGGCTCGGGGACACTCGTGGTCTCGAGCTCCCTGAAAGGGCAGCTGGGGGAGCCTTTGGAAGAGGCAGAGAGGGAGGTGCTGTTGGTGAAGAGGAGCGACTGCAGGCTCGCCGCAGTTTACGACCTTTACGCAGACCTCTATCCGGGGAGGAAGCTTGAGGTGCCCCGGGCAGAGACGGCCAAGATCCTCTACGAGCTCTCCTACGTTGACTGCGCCCTGCTCCCGCAGGAGTACTCCCCCGGCGGCAACGAGACGTCGGTGACGAGGGAGAAGGTCTTCCTGGCTAGGCTCTAGCCGATCATCTTCTTGAGCTCCCTATACGTCCTCTCGTATTGCAAAACGGCCTCTTTCGTCAAGCTGGGCCTCACCTTCTCCATGGCTTTCAGCAGGTGCTCCATTTTCAGCGGCTCCGGCTCGAACTTCTCCCTTAGCTTCAGCATGACGGCCTCCCTCACCACAGCCTCTATGTCGGCTCCCGTATAGCCTTCCGTGCGCATTGCCAGCTCATCTAGATCCACGTCGCCTGCCAGGGGAACAGACCGCAGGTGGATCTTGAAGATCTCCTTCCTGGCAGCGAGGTCGGGCGGGGGCACGTAGACTATCCTGTCGAACCTCCCGGGCCTCAGCAGAGCCGGATCTAACAGCTCTGCCCTGTTAGTTGCTGCCATGACGACAACGTTCTTCAGCAGCTGGATCCCGTCCATTTCCGTGAGGAGCTGGTTAACTACCCTGTCTGTAACTCCAGAATCGAAAAGTCTGCCCCTCCTCGAAGCTATGGAATCTATTTCGTCGAAGAACACCACGGCTGGAGCTACCTGGCGCGCCCTCTCGAAGACCTTCCTGACGGCCTTCTCGCTCTCCCCGACCCACTTGCTCAGTATTTCAGGCCCCCTGATGGCGATGAAGTTCGCCCCGCTCTCCGTAGCTACAGCCTTTGCTAGCAGAGTCTTCCCGGTGCCCGGCGGGCCGTAGAGGAGGACCCCCCTCGGCGGCCTTATGCCCATCTTCTCGAAAACGTCCGGGCGCCTCAGCGGCCACTCCACGGCCTCCCTCAGCTCTTGCTTCACCTCCTCTAGGCCCCCTATGTCGCTCCACCTGACCTTAGGTACCTCCACATATACCTCCCTCATGAGAGAGGGCCTCACGAACTTCATTGCCTCTGCGAAGTCCTCCATGGTAACCTTCAGGTTCTTGAGTATCTCCACCGGCACCTTCTCCGTCTTGGAGAGATCTATTACGTTTGACCTCACGAACCTCCTCAGAGCGGACATGGCAGCTTCTTTGGCCAGCGCGGCTATGTCTGCCCCAGTGTAGCCGTGGGTTACCTCCGCTATCTTGTTTATGTCCACGTCCTCTGCCAACGGCATGTACCTCGTGTGGACCTTGAGGATCTCCGCCCTGGCTTCCTTGTCTGGAGGCCTGATCTCTATCTCTCTATCGAACCTGCCAGGCCTCCTGAGCGCAGGATCTACTGCGTCGGGCCTGTTGGTCGCGCCTATCACTATGACCTTGCCCCTCTCCTTCAAGCCATCCATCAGCGTTAGCAGCTGCGCCACAACCCTCTTCTCCACCTCCCCAGTGACCTCCTCCCTCTTCGGGGCTATGGCGTCTATCTCGTCAATGAATATTATGGCAGGGGCGTTCTCCTGGGCCTCCTGAAAGACCTCCCTCAACCTCTGCTCGCTCTCCCCGTAGAACTTGCTCATGATCTCGGGGCCGTTGATCGTTATGAAGTACGCGCCTATCTCGTTAGCGAGGGCCTTTGCCAGCAGGGTCTTGCCGGTGCCGGGAGGGCCGTACAGCAGGATCCCCTTCGGCGGCTCTATGCCGAGGTGCTGGAAGATCTCTGGGTGCTTCATCGGCAGCTCCACTATTTCCCTTATCCTCTCCTTTGCCTCCTCTAAGTCCCCTATGTCCTCCCACGTCACCCGGGGGACCCCGCGCTGCAGCCTCTCCGTAGGTACCGGGGCCTCCCTGATGTCCACCTCGGTTTCCTTGGAAACGAAGACCACCTGAGAAGGTTGCGTGGAAACAATAACGAAGGCTAGGTAGCCGTAGAAGGTGGGCACCACAATAGTTTCTCCCTTGCTCACTGGCTTGTTGAGGAGGGCTTCCTTGACGTACTCCAGGAGGCTTCTAGAGACCTCCACAGGCCTCTCCAGGGGGGCTAGGACGACCTTCTGAGCCTGATCTACCTTCTCTACCTTGCTGACCTTGACGATGTCTCCAGTCTTCACGCCGAGGGACTCGCGCAGGTAGCCGTCTATCTTTATTATTCCCCTCTCGTCCTCCCTGAGGGGCCAAACCCTAACTACCGTGAGCCTGCCTTCGCTCTCCACCTTCACGAAGTCCCCTGTTTCCACGCCCAGCTTCCTCATGTCGGAGAGGCTAACCCTGGCTATCTTTCTCCCTACGTCCCCTGAGTACGCCTCTGCTACTCTCAGCTCTAGCTGGACCAAAGCTCTCTCTCCCTGTTCTGCTGAAGCTGAATAAGTTAAAGTTTATTGAGTAAGTAGGGCTCCCTAGAGCGCGGCTAAGAGCACCTAACTCGCGCTCCCTCTTCGGTGAAGAGAATGAGGTACCTACTAGCCGTGGCCCTGCTTGCGCTCCTCATAGCGCCCCTTGCGCTCCCGAGCTCTGGGCAGGCGGAGAGGTTCAAAGTGGTCTGGATAAGTGTTGACTCTGCGAACTACTACAGGCTCTTCAACCTCTCTATGGAGGGCTCCTTGCCCACGTTCAGGAGGCTCATAGAGGGAGGAGCTCATGGGCCCATGACGGTAGTCTACCCTTCCGCCACCGCAGTGAGCCACGCCTCCCTCTCCACTGGCGCCCACCCCATGAACACTGGCATAGTCGCGAACACTATGCACCTCCCTAACACCAGCATAACCGCAACCGTTTCTGGCTTCGACGGTAGGTACATGCTGGCAGAGCCCATATGGGTCACCGCGAACAGGAGCGGGATAAGGGCAGTAGTAGTCTCCTTCCCCCAATCTACTCCCCCTGCGTGGAGGGTGAGCGCAGAGAGGGTCAAGCTGTTTAACATCTACGACGCCTCCCTGGCGGGCGTCACGCCTTCCACGCTGTACACTAACAACAGGAACATCCCGAGGGCCACCTATGTGACGATAGCCCCTGCGGCGAACTGGACGGGGGTGGAGAGGATAGGCTCTGTGAGCAGGGCATGGGAGTTAAACTTCACGCTAGGGGACTCCAGGTGGTTCGTTTACATAGCAGATACCACGGGCGACGGGAGGCCTGACGTGGCAGCAATAGTTCCTGGTGCGAAGGACCTGAGGAGGGCCCTGGCGATCTTGAGAGAGGGGGAGTGGAGCAAGCCGCTTAACGCCACCATAGTGAGGGGGGGTTCCACGTTCACCGTAGCTCCTATGTTCAAGCTGATCAAGATAGACGTTAGCGACTTCAGGCTGTACAGAGGGATCGCGAGGCCCCTCGAGGCTCCCTGGTTCAACGACCCGGCGCTAGCTAGGGGCGTGTGGAACAATGTGGTTGTGAGGGTAGGGGCCTTTACGGATGGCGACTGGTTCGCCCTGACTAACGGCTGGATAGACGTGGAGACCTTCATGGAGACAGTTAATTTCACGAACACGTTCTTCAGGGAGTTCACGCTGTATGTAATGAGGAACACGGAGTGGGACCTCCTCATGACCTATACGCCGGTGGTAGACAACGTCTACCACCAGTTCCTTGGGATGCTCTACAGGAACATGCCATACTACAGGGCCGAGCAGGAGGCATACTATAGGGGCCTCATAGTGAGGACATACAGAATGGTGGACGAGTTCGTGAAGGCCGTGCTGGACTCCGTGGACCTGAGGACCACAGTGGTCGTCGTCAGCTCGGACCACGGCCAGTGCCCGGTGAAGAGCATAGTAAACGTTAACGCAATACTCTACAACGCGGGCCTCCTCTCCGTGAGGGGCGGCGCAGTTGCAATCAACGAGACGAGGGCATGGTACGTGGCTCACGGACATATATTTGTGAACCTAGTAGGCCGAGAGGCTGGAGGGATAGTGAGGCAGGAGGAGCGTGTAAGGGTGGTAGACGCGATAGTCAGGGCCCTGCAAGCCGTCAGAGACCCGGAGACGGGGGAGCAGGTCTTTGATGCCGTGCTGACGAGGGAGCAGGCAAGAGTCCTGGGGGTGGGAGGGCCCAGGGCTGGGGATGTGGTCATAGCTACTAGGTGCGGCTACACGGCGGCAGGCGGTGTGCCTACAATAGTCAACGGGACGGCTGTGGTCTTCTCGCCCGCAGTGCCCCTGAGGACCCTCATAGCAGATCACGGCACTTTACTGCCCACATACCGCGACCTCCACGCCACTATAATATTCTTTGGAGGCCCCGTCAGGAAGGGCTTCCTTGGACTCTCTAGCTCCCTCAGCATAGCCCCAACGATAGCCGAGCTCCTGGGCATACCGAGACCTAGTGACGCAGAGGGGGCGCCGCTGCAGGTAAGGGAGGCAAGGACGGTAACGCAAACCGTAACCCAAGTGAGGACAGTGACGAGCACCCAGACGGTAGTCGCTACGAACATAGTAGAGAGGACGAAGACGGAGGTCAGGACGACAGAAGTGCCCGTCACCAGCATCGTGACGGTGGAGAGAACCACCACAGCCGTAGAGAGGGAGCTCAGAACGGATCTGCTGGCGATAGCAGCCCTCATAGCCCTCTTGCTGGGCGCTCTAACCGGCTTCCTCTTCAGGAGATAGCCCTCCTTACGACGATGAAAGCGCTGTCTTTCTTTCTCGTGAACTTGTACTCGTTCTTCTCGCTGTCCCACGAAGCCCACATGATTTCAGCGATCTCCAACCCAGCTCTCCTTATTGCCTCGAAGACCTTCTCCTTGCTGTAGACTGGGTAGCCCGTGTCCTCCACCCCTACGACGCTCCCACTCTCGTCCATTACCTCTATCCTGTAGTTGTACCTGAAGCCCCCGTCTATCGGGATCACTTCCTCCCTCCTGACAAGAGCTATGTACTTGCGCCCCCTCAGCCTTACCTCCCTGACCTTTGGCTCCGGGTGGACGATGAAGTTGTAGTCGAAGAGGAGAGGCCTCTTCCCCATCAGCTCCCCCAAGTTCTCGAAGGCCTTTAGCAAGTCTTTGTACTCGAGCACTATGAAGAGCCCGAAGGCGTAGCCGCCCTCGAAATCCCATTTGAGCTCTCCGCCCCTCAGCACGTCGTACTCCTGGAAGGGGAGGCTCCTCGCGGCTCCGTACCTCCAGTCCTTTACGTCCGTCAGTAGCACAGAGAAGCCCTTCTTTGAGAGCAGGTAGCCGTGCCTACCGACGCCGCAGCCGAACTCCACCAGCCTCCTGATCCCCATCCGCGAGAAGACGTCGCTAGCTACCTTCGTCTCTCTTCTTACCCTTCTCCAGTTAACGTACAGCCTTGCGAAGAGCGCCGGGGGTATTCCTGTCTCCCACATGAGTTTTCCTCTAGTCCTCGAGGCTCTATAGTTTTAAATATTAGATATGGCCTCTAGCATACTCTTGGAAAAATGGAAAGGGAAGAGAGGATCAGGATAGTAGGGGTTGACTGTCCCACGTGCGTTCTGGCAATAGAGAGGGCCCTCGCTAGGCTTCCGAGCGTGAAGTTGAGCGCAGACGTGACCACAGGGGAGGCGGTAGTGAGGTATGACCCCGAGAAGACTAGCTTGGGGGAGATAGTGAAGACAATACGTGACGCAGGTTACGACGTAGAGAAGGGGCACTTGTACTTGGAGGTGGACCTCTCAGAGGAGGAGGGGTGGGCTTTCGAGAACTCCATCTCAAAGATCCCGGGCGTCATCCAGTGCCGCTACTCGCCGGTAACAAATATGGCCAGCGTCCTCTTCAACCCCCTCTCCCTGAGCAGGGAAGAGCTGCTAAGAGATGTAAAGGCCCTGTTCCCAGAGGCAGGGGAGGTAGCCGAGGAGGCGGAGCCCGCTGAGCGCGACGAGCTGCTGCTAAGGCTAGCTTCCTTCGGGATTGGCTTGGGCGCTATAGTCTACCACTCGCTGGGCGTCTTTGGCCTCCACCCCCCTCTTTGGAACTATGGTAACTACCTGCTCTTCTTGGCAGCTACCCTCGTCATAGCCCTCAACCTGGAGATGATGAGGAGGGGCTACAGGTCCCTGCTACGCAGGTCGCCTACAATGGACTCCTTGGTGGCTGTGGCGGTTACTGCCATCTATTTGTACAGCTCTGCCGCCGTCCTAGCGGGAAGTCATGAAGTATACTTCGAGGCCGCCGCGGGCGTCCTAGGCTTCATATCCTTCGGGAAGTACCTGGAGGAGAGGCTGAGGAAGAGGTCTGCCGAGACTCTGCGGGAGCTCATGGGTCGCATGGTAAATTCTGCCAGAGTTTACAGGAACGGCAAAGCAATAGAGATGAGAGTGGAGGACGTGAAGCCGGGCGAGATAGTGGAGGTAAGGGAAGGTGAGAGGATCCCAGTAGATGGGGTAGTCGTGGAGGGGAAGGGCTACGTGGACGAGTCCCCCTTCACAGGAGAGCCCCTGCCAAAGCTTAAAGAAGGGGAGAGGAGGGACGTGGTGCTAGCCGGCTCGACCCTCGTGCAGGGGTACCTTCTCGTGAGGGCTACGAGGGTGGGCAAAGAGACTAACATAGCTTACATAGTGGGGGCTGTGAGGGAGGCCCAGTTCTACAAGCCAGAGGTACAGAGGCTAGCAGACGCGATAGTGGGGAGGCTCACTTGGGCCGTGATCTTCCTCAGCGCCCTCACCTTCGTCTACTGGCTGCTCGTGAAAGACGTGGGGGCAGCCAGGGCGCTGCTGTTTGCCGTCTCTGTGCTAGTAGTTACGTGCCCCTGCCCCCTCGGTATAGCCGTGCCCATGGTGGTCTCTCTCGCCTCCATAAGGGCCTTCAAGATGGGCGTCCTCGTGAGGAGGGGGGACCTCATGGAGAGGCTCTTGGGGGTCAAGATCATGCTGCTAGACAAGACGGGGACCTTGACGGTAGGCTCCCCCAGAGTGATTCGCGTGGAGAAGCTTGGGGAGGAGGGCTCCATAGCATATGTGTGCTCTGCAGAGAAGAGGAGCGAACACCCGCTAGCTAAGGCTATATTGAAGTACTGCGACGAGCAAGGAGTGATCTACGACGAGCCGTCCTCTTTCGAGAGCCTCCCAGGGATAGGGGTGATAGCTACGATGAACGGAAGGGAGGTAGCCGTGGGCTCCCTTAGGCTCGCGGAGCTCCTGGGCGCACACGTAGAGGGCGTGAGGGAGAGGGCATACGAGATAGGAAGAAGAGGTAACACGGCCGTCATAGCCCTCGTGGACAAGAAGCCTTCTTTGCTCATAGAAGTGGGAGACGTTGTGAGGGAAGAAAGCAAGGCTTTCGTGGAGGGAATTAAGAGAGCGGGCATAAGGCCCGTGCTGGCGACGGGCGACACCTACGCTGCTGCAAAGGCTGTGGCAGAGAGGCTCGGCATAGGGGAAGTATATGCAGAGCTGAGGCCTGAAGAGAAGGCAGAACTAGTAGAGCGCATGGGGGCAAAGGGCGTGGCTTTCGTGGGCGACGGCGTTAACGATGCCATAGCGATCAGCAAGTCTAGCGTGGGCATAGCAATGGGCAGGGGAGCAGACATATCTAAGGAGGCAGGCGACGCGGTGGTGCTCAACAACAACTTGCTATCGATCCTCAACATATTATCCCTCGCGAAGGCAGTCAGGAGGAAGGCGCTGGAGAACTTCGGCTGGGCCTTCTTATACAATGTAGCCCTCATACCTATTGCGGCTGGCGTGCTCTATGAGAGGGGCATATACCTCACGCCAGAGATGGCAGCGGTGGCGATGATACTCAGCGACATTGCCGTCGTTCTCAACTCCTTCACAATAATGCTCTGGAGGCCTACTTTAGCATCCCCTGAGGCCCATGGGTAAGGTAGTACTCCGGGTCCCTCTCGAAGGCCCTCTGGCAGTGGTGGCTGCAGAAGTAATAGATTTTCCCCTTGTAGACGTGCTTGTGCCTGGCCCTGCCCGGATCTACTCTCATTCCACAAACTGGGTCCACTTCCATCATGTGTCGTGATCCTTACAGAGAAAGTCAACGCTTTTAAAGTAAGCTATAATTCCTCTATAGGCGCTAAGCCTTGATCCCCCCCTACAACAAGAGGGTGGAAGCCCTGCGTGAGAGCCCCACGAGGGCCATTAACAGGATAGTAGAGCATATGAGGAAGAGAGGAATAGACGTCATCATGCTCTCTGCCGGCGAGCCGGGGGTGCCGCCGCCGAAGGAGGTGAGGCTCTGGCTGGCCAAAGCCCTCGAAGAGGAGAGCATGAGGCTCTACTCCTACACGCCCTCTCCCGGCTTCCTGGAGCTTAGGGAGGCAATAGCCATGGACATCAAGGATCTGGAGAACGTGGACGTGAGTCCAGAACAGATAGTGGTGGTGACGGGGGGTCAGAACGCCATTTTCTCCACGTTCTCTACAATACTCTCTCCCGGCGACGAGGTCATATTAATGGACCCCACGTACTTCGGGTACCTCAACATGCTCCCCTACTTTGACGTAAAGCTCGTCCCCCTCGTAGCTCCGCCCGAGAGGGGCTTCCAGCCGGACGTGGAGGCAGTGAAGGAGGTCGTGAGAAGGGGCAAGACTAAGGCCATAGTGCTCGTGAGCCCAGACAACCCTACGGGCAGGGTAATAGAGCGGGGGGCAGCGAAGGCAATAGCTGACATAGCTGTAGACTATGGGCTCTGGGTAGTTTACGACGAGCCGTACAAGACGCTTATATACGAGGGAGAGCACGTCTCCATGTACGAACTGGCGCCGGAGAACACGATCTCGCTATATGCCTTCAGCAAGGACCCAGGGATCCCGGGGTGGAGGCTAGGGTACGTGTATGGGCCTGCAGAGGTAGCGAAGAGGATAGCCCTCGTGGCAGAGGCAACTACCTACAACCCGCCCAGCGTGGCCCAGTACTTAGTGTTAACGTACTTGAAGAACAGAGAGGTGAGGAAGAGGCACATAGAGTACTTCAAGGCCGTATACGCCCACAGAAGGGACGTGATGATAGAGGAGCTCAGGAAAATAGATGGCATTAGCTTCCACAAGCCGCAGGGCTCCATGTTCGTACTGGCGGACGTCAAGAGGGCCCTACAAGCCAAAGGCTACGACGTGCTTCCCTGCGTTGAGAGCTTGCTAGTTTAAAAGCACGTAGCCGTAGTCCCCGGCGAGTTCTTCGGTAAGTCCACTGTCTGGAGCATTAGGCTCAGCTTCACGAGGGAGAGCCCCGAGAGGATAAGGGAGGGCGTGGCAAGGATAAGGGACCTCCTGTCGTAGGACATACTTCTCCCCATTTTGAAACAGAGGTATTACTCTTATCAGCTCTCATGTAAATTTGTAACCAGGTGCTCTCATGAAGGTCCGCATATCGAGCGTCGTGAGAAGCCTGGTGCTCTCTAGGCCCTTTGTGAGGAGCTGTCTAGCGGAGGGCATAGTGAACTACAGCGCCCTCGCGAGGACCCTCTCGGAAGAGCTGGAAAAGAGGGGGATCTCTGCCTCGCAGGCAGCAATAAAGATGGCCCTCATTAGAGTTAGGGAGGATATATTGGAGGACGAAAACAGGCTCAAAAAAATGCTTAAACGCGTGATAGGCTCCACGGTTATACAGCTGCAATCAGACCTTGCTGTCGTCACGGCGCCGAAGCAAAAGGTCCTGGAGAAGTTGGCAGACATAACACAAATAATGAAGTCCGCCAGGTTCCTCCAGCTCTTGCAGGGAGTGAACTCCTTCACGATCATAATATCTAGCGAGGACAAGGAAAGGCTCATAGAGAGCATTGGAAGAGACGACGTGCTGGAAGTGCTGGAAGATCAGGTGGCCATAATCCTCATAAGCCCGAAGGAAATAGTTGAGACGCCAGGCGTCATAGCCCTCATATCCTCCACTCTCTATGAGAACGACATAAGCATATCACAAATAGTTTCTTGCTATAACGACACAATAATACTCGTCAGCGCCTCAAAGGCGTCCGAGGCGTACAGGGTCCTCGAGACCCTCATAAAGTCCATCAGGTCTCAATATATGTAAATATGTACATAAGCTGATAAGGTGCTCTGCGGTGGGCGGCGAGGGTTTCGTGATCCATAAAATAAAGGGGCTGCGGTGCGAGAGAAAGGCAAGACTGCTGCTCGCAAACGGAACGGCGATAGAGGGCTGCAGCTTCGGCTACCCTGGCACGCGTGTGGGGGAAATAGTGTTTAGCACCAGCATGACGGGCTACACAGAGGCCCTAACGGATCCCAGCTATGCAGGTCAAATCCTCGTCTGGACGCATCCAATGGTTGGCTGCTACGGCGTGCCGAGCAGGGAGCACGCCTTCTGCGGAGTGCCTATTAACTACGAGTCAAATATGGTGGCCGTGGAGGGCTTCGTGGTCTCTGAGCTGCCTCCGCATAACCACTACCTGAGCGTCTCCTCCCTCTCTGAGTGGCTGGAGAACAGCGGCGTGCCGGGCATATACGGCGTTGATACGAGAGCAATAGTAAAGACGCTGAGGGAGGCTGGCGTTATGATGGCTGCCATATCTGCGGAGGAGGCGGACTGGGAAGATTTGAGAAGGCTGCTCTCCTCCTCCCCCTCCTACGACTCTCTGGACTTCACGGAGCTGGTCTCCCCCAAGGCCACAATAGTTCACAGACCCGAAAACCCGCTCGCAAGGGTCTCGCTGTTGGACTGTGGGCTCAAGTACGGCATACTGAGGAACCTCTTGAGGGCGGGGCTGGAGGTACATAGGCTGCCCTGCAGCTCAAAGGCTGACGAACTGCTAGAGGGCTACGACGGCGTCGTCCTGAGCAACGGCCCCGGAAACCCGGCGCTGCTTAAGGAGAAGGTGAGGGTGGTGGAGAACGTTCTTCTCTCCGGGAAGCCCGTCCTAGGGATCTGCCTAGGGATGCAGCTCTCCGCGCTCGCCCTAGGGGCTAGGACGTTCAAGCTGAGGTACGGCCACAGGGGGCCCAACAAGGGGGTGATCGACTTGATGGACAAGAAAAGTTACATAACGACGCAGAACCACGGCTACGCTGTGGACGAGGCCAGCCTAGAGGGCACCGGGCTATACGTCTGGTTCAGGAACGCCGACGATGGGACTATAGAGGGGTTGCTCCACAGAGAGCTCAAGGCGTTCCTAGTCCAGTTCCACCCAGAGGGAGGGCCTGGGCCTTGGGATACGGCTTGGATCTTCCACAAGTTCGCTAAGGTGGTGAGGGATGGAAAGTCCTCGTAAGATCCTCATAATTGGCTCGGGAGCTATAAAGATAGCTGAGGCAGCAGAGTTTGACTATAGCGGGAACCAGGCCCTAAAGGCAGTGAAGGAGGAGGGCATAGAGACGATCCTGATCAACCCCAATATAGCGACCATACAGACTAGCTACAAGTTCGCAGACAAGGTCTACCTACTCCCCCTTCAGCCAAGGTACGTGGAGAAAGTGATAGAGGCCGAGAGGCCGGACGGCATAATGATAGGCTTCGGAGGTCAAACTGCGCTGAGCCTTGGCGTGAGGCTTCATGACGAGGGAGTCCTCTCGCGCTATTCTGTGAAGGTATACGGCACCCCCATAGAGGGGATCAGGAGAGCTCTCTCGAGGGAGCTCTTTAGGAAGGCCATGGAGGAGAGGGGCATACCGGTGCCCCCCAGCCTCTCCGCAAGCTCCGCAGAGGAGGCCTTGAGCGCTGCCAACGAAATAGGCTACCCAGTAATGGTCAGGGTGAGCTTTAACTTAGGGGGAGCGGGTAGCTTCGTTGCGTGGAGCGAGGAGCAGCTGGGGGAGAGGCTGAAGGCTGCCTTCGCCCAGTCCGAGATCGGGGAGGTACTGATCGAGAAGTACCTTCATCACTGGAAGGAAATAGAGTTCGAGGTAGTGAGGGACTCAGAGGACAACGTCGCTGCCATAGCCTGCATGGAGAACCTTGACCCAATGGGGGTACACACCGGAGAGTCCATAGTGGTGGCTCCCTGCCAAACGCTAACAGATTACGAGTACCAGCTATCGCGCGGGCTCTCCATAGCAGTGGAGAGGGCAATAGAGCTCGTGGGAGAGGGCAACGTGCAGGTGGCGATAAACCCGTATAACGGGGACGAGATGTACGTGATCGAGACTAACCCCAGGATGTCCAGGAGCAGCGCCCTTGCCAGCAAGGCCACTGGTTACCCGCTGGCATACCTGGCTGCAAAGCTGGCGCTCGGCTACAGGCTATACGAGGTGACCAACAAGGTAACCGGCGTTACGAAGGCCAGCTTCGAGCCCAGCCTTGACTACGTGGTCGTGAAGGTGCCCCGCTGGGACCTAGAGAAGTTCGAGGGGGTGGAGAGGAGCATAGGGACTGAGATGAAGAGCGTGGGGGAGGTAATGGCCATAGGGAGGAGCTTCCTGGAGGCCCTTCAGAAGGCCATAAGGATGCTCGACATAGGCGAGCCCGGCGTGGTAGGAGGGCCTTACTATGAGGGGACTGAGGAGCTGCTGGAGGTGCTCGGTAAGCTCAGGAGAAGGGAGCCCTATTGGCCCCTCCACGCCGCAAAGGCCTTCAGGCTAGGCGCGAGCGTGGAGGAGGTATACAGGATCACCGGCGTGGACAAGCACTTCCTGTTCCAGATCAAGCAGCTCGTGGAGTTCTACGAGGAGTTGAAGAGGAAGGGAGAAGAGCTCGTAGCGGAGGCCAAGAGGCTCGGCTTCAGCGATGAGCAAATAGCGAAGGCTTTAGGGAAGGAGGAGAGGCAGGCGAGGGAGCTGAGGAGAAGCGTCGTAAGGCCCGTGGTGAAGCAGATAGACACCCTGGCTGCCGAGTGGCCCGCTGCCACGAACTACCTTTACTTGACGTACAACGGCTGGGAGAGCGACGCCGTCTTCAGCTCCTCAAAGCCCAAGATCATCGTCCTCGGGGCTGGGGGCTTCAGGATAGGGGTGAGCGTGGAGTTCGATTGGAGCGTGGTGTCCTTTGCAGACAAGGCGAGGAGGATGGGATATGAAGTAATAGTCGTGAACTACAACCCAGAGACAGTCTCTACCGACTGGGACATGAGCGACAAGCTGTACTTCGATGAGGTAAGCGCCGAGAGCGTGGAGGAGATATATGAGCTGGAGAGGCCGGAGGGCGTCGTGGCGTTCCTGGGGGGCCAGATATCTAACAACATTGCCCTGGAGCTGGAGAGGAGGGGCGTGAGGCTGCTCGGCACTCAGGGGAGCAGCGTCGACGTTGCGGAGAACAGGGCAGCCTTCAGCAGGCTCCTAGACGAGCTGGGCATAAAGCAGCCCCCCTGGGCTAGCGCCTCAGACGTTCGGGAGGCCCGGGAGTTCGCTGAGTCCGTGGGCTACCCGGTACTCGTGAGGCCGAGCTATGTGCTCAGTGGTACCTCCATGAAGATCGCCCGCAGCGAGAAGGAGCTCCTGGACTACCTCTCCCTTGCCGCAAAGGTCTCGCCGAAGTACCCTGCTGTGGTCTCTAAGTTCATAGAGGGCGGAGTAGAAATGGATCTGGACGTGGTGAGCGACGGAAAGACCTCCGTGGGCGTGCTGTTGGAGCACATAGAGCCGGCAGGGGTACATAGCGGGGACTCTACAATGGTGGCGCCGCAGAGGAGGGGAGAAAGGGTAGCAGAGAGGGCCTCCGAGATCGCGGCCTCCATTGCGCGGGCCCTGAGGGTGAGGGGCCCCATGAACCTCCAGCTCATACTAAAGGACGGGGAGCTGTATGTGATAGAGCTTAACCTGAGGGCCAGCAGGTCCATGCCCTTGTCCAGTAAGGCCACGGGCTATAACTTGGCAGAGGCCGCAGCAGAGGCTGTGCTCAGGGGGGAGATAGAGGGAAACGGAATAGAGAGAGGGGCCTTTAACCTCCTGGAGCCCAGGTGGTACACCGTAAAGTCTCCACAGTTCTCCTGGACTAGGCTGAGGGGCTCCTATCCCCACCTAGGCCCGGAGATGAGGAGCGTAGGAGAGGTGGCGGCGATGCACGAGACGTTCGAGGGAGCCCTCCTGCTTAGCTGGCTCAGCGTTTCCGGGAACAGGATGCCCAAGAGAGGGGGCAGAGTGCTTGTATACGATCCTACAGGCAGGGAGCTGGAGCTGCTTGGGGGAGCAGGAAGGACCCTAGGGGAAGGGGGATATGTCGTAGAGACAGTGGAGGGCATGGGAGTGGAGGGGGCAGAGGAGGTAAGAGAGAGGGAGGCCTTAGAGAACATAGCTGCAGGCAGGGTGGAGCTTGTCATGACTACCGGCTACGCGCCGGAAAAGGACTACAAGCTAAGAAGGTTGGCAGCAGATCTCTCCGTGCCGCTGGTCCTCAGCGGTGCCCTGGCAGCGGAGCTCTCGAAGAGCCTGAAAAAGAGAGTGGAGGGAGAGCTAAGGGACATGAAGGGCTTCTGGCATAAGGGATATGAAGTGAGGGTCGTGAGGGCCTAGTTAAAAGAACTCCCTGATCGCGACTTACTGGCGCAGGGCCTTGACGAGCATAGGCATCTACGGCTTTGGTCACATAGGCAGGCTTGTGGCGAAGGTGGCGCTAGAGAGGGGGTACGAAATAAGCGGCGTGGTGGACATAGACCCCAAGCTCCTCGGCAGGGACGTGGGGGAAGTGCTAGAGTTAGAGGAGAGGCTCGGCATATACGTCACCAGAGACCCGAGCGAGCTGGCATATAGCGACGTGGTGGTCCACTCTACCGGCTCCTATCTAGACAAGGTCTTCGACCAGCTAGTGAAGCTAGTTGACCTAGGGGTGAACGTGCTCTCCACGTGCGAGACCCTCTCCTTCCCATATTATAGATACCCCACGCTGGCCAAGAGGCTAGACGAGCTGGCTATAAGGAGGGGCGTCACTGTGCTAGGGTCCGGCATAAACCCTGGCTTCCTCCTAGACACTCTGCTCGTAGTGCTCTCCGCGCCCTTCGATAAAGTGAAGAGGATACATGCCGTCCGGTCTCTCGACGCTGCAAAGAGGAGGGAGCCCTTCAGGAGGAAGATAGGCTTGGGCCTAGAGGCGGAGGTAGCTAAGGAGAAGCTCAGGAGGGGGGAGATCTCGGGGCACGTAGGCTATGCCGAGTCAGCCCTCCTCGTGGCAACAGCGCTAGGGGCCAGCGTTGAGAGGGTGGAAGAAGGTCAGGAGGTGATAGCGGCCGAGGAGGACGTGGAAGGAGGAGGCATAAGGGTGGAGAAGGGGAAGGCTCTCGGCGTGAGGGGCTTTGGGGCCGCGATCTCGGGGGGGAGGGAAATAGCGAGGGTCGAGCTGATCGCACGCCTCGGGGCAGAGGAGTATGAGGAGGTAATAATAGAAGGAGCCAGCTACTCTGTAAGGTGGAGGAGCACCGGAACGCCGGGAGACATGGGGACGGCTGCAGTGATAGTTAACCTAGCTGAGAGCGTCGGGGACTACGGGCCGGGGCTCTTGACTATGGTGGACCTCCTCCCCTTTAGGCCAAAGCTTGCCTAAGCTTTATTACGCCCTTTCCCCCTTCTTTTTCGGTGCATGTCTTGGCCTTCCCCTTCGGTAGGCCAGAGGACGTAGCCAGGGCCATGAGGAGGTTGGGCATATCTATAGAGGAGGAGAAGGCATTGAGGGTTATAGTTGAGCTTGAGGACGGCTCAAGGCTTGTCGTAGAGAGCCCGAAGGGCTTTGTGATAATGAAGCAGAGGGACCAGCCGCCGGTGCTTATGGTAGTAGGGGAGTACACGAAGGTGAAGGAAGAACTGCCCGCCAAGAGGTACAGCGAGGAGGACGTTCACTTCGTGGCTGAGCAGGCCGGCGTGAGCCCCGAGGAGGCAAGGAGGGCCCTGGAGGAGACGGGCGGCGACGTGGCTGCCGCAATATTTAAATTAACTGGTGGGAAGTAGGCGTTCCCACGGCCAGAGCCCTGAGCCTCGACTTCAGCTCTTCTATGCTCTCCGCAAGGCTCAGGATGAGGGGGACGCCGTCCCTCCTAGCCAGCTCCACTGCAAGTTGATCGAGCTGACCGACGTCGCTAGGGCCGTGTATGACCACCACGCCAGGCTTTACGGGAGAGACCCTTACTGCCACCATGGGGCTCCTCCCCATTTGCACCTTCGTGAAAACTATCACCCTCTCCGGCGTCATGCCGAAGAGAATGGAGAACTGAATGCCGGTGAGGGACAGTATAGCCCTTATGCTGTCCACTATGGTGTAGCCATATATGAGCCTGTCGCTCCCTACCTCAGGGTTTAGCTTCACACCCTTAACGGCCTCTGCCAGCTCGTCCAGGGTGAGAGGCCTTGAGAACTCCATCATGTCTATCACCACACCTGGCACTATGCCCATGCTAGAGACTATAGCAGAAAGCCTCTTCCAGCCCTTTAGCCTATCTATTTCCAGCAGCCCGTTGACGTACCTCTTCACAAACTTTACGCCGGGCGTCCTCCTCCCTTTCTCGTAATCGCTTATAACGCTCGTGGAGACCTTTATCGACCTAGCCAGCTCTGCCTGACTCACCTCAAAGTAATCTCTCCACTTCCTCAGCGACGCGCCGGGATCGTCGCTATACACTATGTCCCCTGCTATCCTCTTCGCCACCAGCGTCACTACGTAGTCCTCTTCCAAAACGTGCACCTAGAGGGCATAAGGCACGAGGCTTAATATTTTGTAGGCAGAAGACGAAGGAGGAAGAGCGATTCTTTTTAACCTTGTTAGGTAACGCTAGCGAGGGCCCGTGGTCTAGCCTGGCTAGGATGCGGGGTACGCGCCGGGTATCTTCCTGGGGCGCCCGACTCGGGTCCCCGTGGTCCCGGGTTCAAATCCCGGCGGGCCCACCATTAAAATCCTCTCGTCGCTTCCCTTTCACGAGGGGAGAGCTTTTGGGCGCCAGGATTTCAGAGCTGCTCTCCGCTCTGCCCAGAGAGGTCGCCGAGAGGATCATTATGGGGGCAAAGAGGGCTTTGGTAAAAGGAGATCCAGCTATGATCTGCCATTACCTCTCCATGATATCCCCCACGTACCTTGGCATGGACCTGCCGTACGTTCATAGCGGCTACCACAAGAGCTATCCTGGGAGCAGGAAGATTCCCCTGCCTCCTCCCCCACAGGTCTCCGGCCGCGACGCCTTCGAGGTCATAGTCTCTAGAAGGAGCAGGCGCAAGTATGCTCCCTCTCCCCTCTCCCTGGCTGAGCTCTCCGCCCTTCTTTACTACTCCTTGGGCGTGACTGGGAGGGCCTGGTGGGGAGGGCCGAAGAGGGTTTACCCAAGCTCGGGCGCCCTCCAGCCCGTGGAGGGGTATGTGGTCGCAAAGAGGGTAGAGGGGCTCGAGCCTGGGCTCTATCACTACAATCCAGCAGAGGGAGCGCTAGAAGAGCTCAGGAAGGGGAACTTCAGTAGGCAGCTCGAGGAGGCAGCGATAGGGCAAGAGCACGTTGGGAGCGCGCCCGCGGTCATAATATTCACTATTGTGTACTCCAGGACGGCTTCTAAGTACGGCCTGAGAGCGTACAAATTTGCTCACCTGGACGCAGGTTTTGCGGGACAGAACGTGTACTTGGTAGCGGAAGCGCTAGGGCTTGGCACGACGGCGGTGGGAGGCTTCTACGATGAGCTAGTGTGCTCTCTGCTAGACATAGACTGCGAGGAGGAGATGCCAGTCCTCCTCTTCCCGGTGGGGAGAAGGGAAAGGTGAGGTTGCTGGTCATCCTGGAGAAGAGGGGAAACCTGAAGCCCTCTGACTCAGAGATCATAGCGAAGGCCTTGAAGGCCCACTTCCGCTCCTGCGTGGTTAGGGTGGCCTCGCATCACCTGGAGATAGCCCTCGAGACCGAGTTGCCGGCGGAGGAGGCTGTTGCCATCTTGAACGCCCTGGGCAGGCCCCTCGAAGTGAGGGAGGGCGGGAGAGCGCCGTTGGGGCTGAGGGAGCTCTTGCGCGCAGAGAGGTTCTGGGAGGCCCACGAGGTGCTGGAGGGCTTGTGGAGGTCCTCTAGCGGCGAGAGGAAGGTGACTCTGAGGAGGGCAATTGGCGTGGTAGCTGCACTAGCAAAGGCGCAGGAGGGGAAGCCAGAGGCTGCAATAGAAATACTTAGGAGGGCAGGGGAGGAGGGCTGCGTAGAGGCGGTGCTGTCCTGCTCGCGGGGAGAGGAGGTGGGAGCCGCAGCCTTGGAGTGCCTAGAGAGGTTCTTCTCCCTGTATATTCAAGTATAAAATATAGGCTCTATAACAAATTAATAGGGGTAAAGGTGAGAGACGGCCAGATGCGCAGAACGGCCTTCAGGTACTTAAAGACAATCTTCGCCTTGGGAGGCTACTCAGGGAGCGGGCACTTTGTAAAAATGTCTGAGCTATCTAAGACCCTCGGCCTCTCCCTGCCCACGGTGAGCATAATGACCAGGAGGCTGGAGAGTAGGGGGCTCGTGGTGGTGGAGACAGGTAAGGGAGTTGTCCTCACGCAGAAAGGAGTAGAGTTCCTGGCAGAGAACTGCTGGAAGAGGGCCGTGATCGAAGCGACCATGAGGTACTTAGAGATCCCGCAGGCCGAGATAGAGGAGGCCTCCGAGGCTATGTGTTTCAACCTTAGCCCGCAAGCAGTAATGAAGCTCCTAAAGTGCGCTAGCGGTGCTCCTGGCTGTCTCATGGAATATATGAACTTGGTAGAGAGGAGGGAGGAGAAAGAGCTCATAAAATGGCTAGTGGAGTGCTGCAGGCTCGGGAAGTAATTACTTATGATTGTCTGAGGCAGAGACCTTGCCCGCAGGGACCTTCTCGAAGCTGGGGAGCTCCGGGAAGGCCTCCTTCAGCCTCTGCTCTGCCACTATGCTTGCGTCCCTCAGTATCCTCTGAGCCTCCTCAGTCACGTAGGAGGACTCTAGCGCTATGGGCGCTTGGGCGGTCACGCTGGTCATGGCTACCTGCAGGTTCTCGTCCACCTCCACTAGCTCTGCGAAGACGTCGGGCATCATGGTCTTTATGTGCCCTATGGCCTGCCTCAGGGCCACGATAGCGGGGGCCAGGTTTGCCTGCACGTCCCCGAATATGACGGCAGTCTCTAGCCTCAGCCTCACCCTCTCTAGGGTGTACTTCACCGTCAGTATGGTCCTAGCCATCTTCCTGACTTCCGCCACCTCGTTTGCGTACATGGCCGCCTTGCTCTTGTCGCCCTCCACCAGCGCGCTCACTGTCTTCTCGAACAGCATCTTGTCGTAAGACTGCAGCCTGGAGAGGCTGTAGTCTAGCTTGTTTATCTGGGAGCCTATCTTGTACAGGGCGTTAACTATCTGCTGCTTGGCTGAGGGCGGAGGGCTCACCCACTCCCTTATTCTCCTCGCGAGCCCTGGCTCCTCCTCTGGCCCTGTCCATTTCCTAGCCCACTCCTCTGCTCTGCTCAAACGATCCACCGTAGGATAACTGAGCCCCCCTTGCCTATTTGAGGCAGAGGGCTGTATGACGAGGATAACACCCTAAATAGGGGGTCATGGAACAGCTATAGCTGGTGTGGAAGATGAGTCTCAAAATAGACAGCGTAGCCCGCGTTGTAGGCAGCGAGGTGGAAGACGTTTACGGCAGGGTTCTAGGAGTCCTGGTGAGCGTTGTCAGCGACGTAGACGGAAACGTTAGGTACATAGAGGTCAAGGTGGTGGACAGAGGCCTAGAAGAGGTTCCCGGCGAGAGGCTGAGCTTCAGGGACGGCAAGCTGGTAGTAACACCGGAGTGGAGGTATGAGGCACAGAAGACCATAGAGGCCCTGGACAGGGCGTACAGGAGGAGGAAGGCGGTCGAGTCTTTCGGCCAGGGCGACATACCCGGCGAGATAGTGGAGGAGCTGAAGAGAAGCCTTAGCGAGGAGATAAAGAACCTGAAGGTGAGGGCCGAGGGGGTTAAGAATGCGATAAGGGAGAGGATAAACGCCATAGACGAGGAGGCAATGCACATCTCCAAGGCAATAATCTACGTCCAAACGCTCTACTTTAGCGGTGAGCTGAGCGAGAAGAACTATACGCAGAGCATTAACCACCTCAAGAAGCTCAGGGAGAAGCTCATCGAAGAGAAGAACGACGCGAAGAGAGTGCTTGAGAAGCTAGAGAAGACCATAGAGGCAGCCACGGCCCCTCTAGAGGTTAAGAAGGAGCAGCCGAAACAGGAGCAGCAGGCCCCTCAGCCCATAATGGTGAAAGTGGAAGAGGGCTGAGGGTTCCCAAACTATAAAAGCCCTTAGGCCCCCTTTCTCGCAGGCGAGGGAGTTGTCGAAGGAGAAGTCCCCGAAGAAGGTAAAGAAGCAGGAGAAGGTAGAGGTGAAGCCTGAGTACGTCCAGGCGCTGCTGGAGACAAACCTCTCGCAGGAGATCATAACTAAGGCCAAAGGGGAGCTCCCGAAGGAGAAGTTCCTCACGCCGTATAGGGTGGCACAGAAGTACGGCATAAAGATCTCTGCAGCAAAGAGGCTCTTGAAGATATTAGCTGGGGAGGGAATTCTAGAGAGGGCAGGGGGCAACAGGAGGACTACAATATACTTGCCGCGATGAGGAGAGTCGTGCCAGAAGAGGTGGACCCGATGAAGGCCTCTGGGGTAACTGAGCGGACTACCTGAGCTTTCTATTCTTGAACTCCATGAGTTTCTCAGCGACCTCCTTCGAGTCGACCCTTCTCCAAACCTCTATGTCTAGGGTCTCCCACTTCCAGGATATGGTGCCGTCCTTTATCTCGTACTCTATGCTTATCCTCACCACGTCGCCCTTGTCTACCTTCAACTCGTTAACCAGAAGCTCATATAGAAGCGTGTTGAGCTCCTTCGCTTTCTCGGCCACTTCCTTTGCGGGTACTTGGGGTATTTCTCCCTTCTTTGCCATGCTAGATATCTGTGCAAAGAGCGTCCTCCTTACTTTATTTGCATAGCCTCCTGCAATGACAACGCCACTCCTAAGCTGCACCATTTCAGGCGCCCTCCTCCCCCTCCTCCACGGCTTTTTCTTCCTCCTCCTGCGGCTTTGCGACCATCTTTTCTCCCGTGCTCGCATACACTCTTATTGGGAGGCACTTAGGCCAGATCTCTATTGTGAGGGTCTCCCACTTCCAGGATATGGTGCCGTCCTTTATCTCGTACTCTATGCTTATCCTCACCACGTCGCCCTTGTCTACTTTCCACTCCTCCACAAGGAGGTGGTAGAGGTTCTTGTTTAGCTCTACAATGCTTTTGACAGCCTCCTCTTTCTTCAGTTCCCCCTTCTTCACATGCTCTCTGACCTGAGCGAAGAACGCCCTTTTCAGCTTCTCTGCATATCCCCCAGCCAGCACAACTCCGCTCCTGAGCACCGGCACGCTCTCACCCTCCTCTGACTCAATATTAGTGTAGAGATTATAGCTCTTCTCTCTCCCTGATCCTAACTATCCTCTGGGGCACTGCTAGCTTTATGCCCTCCCTGTTCAGCTCCTCCCTTATCTTTGTCAACAGCGTGGTCCATACGTCAAAGTACAAGTTTGCCGTGGTCCACGCCCAGACGGTAACCACTATGCCGTCGAGGGTGACCTGAGGAGAGAATATGAGTGGTGCCGGCTCCGCCAGGACGAGGGGGTCCTGGTCCAGGACCCTCTTTATGATCCCAATGGCCTTCGTCACGTCGGTCCCATGGGCTAGGGTTATCTGGTACTCCACCCTCCTGGCCTTTATGTTAGCCAAATTTATGATGTTGCTTCGAAAGACCTCCTCGTTTGAAACTCTCAGGAGCCTACCGTCGAAGAGCCTTATCCTCGTGCTGAAGATAGTTATGTCCTCTACTATACCAAAGTTATTCCCTATAGCTATGGCGTCCCCCACCTTGAACGGCCTATCGAAGTAGAGGAATATCCCAGAGAGCAGGTTTGAGACCACTGTTTGAGCGGCGAAGCCAAGGGCGAGGCCAGCTACGCCCCCAGCAACCAGGAGGACGGATAGGTCCACGCCGAGGTGGCTGAGAGCCAAGAGAAACCCTAGAACTACTATGGAGAGGAAGACCAGCCTGGAAAGGGGCATAGCTATTTCTGCGGGCAGCCTAGCTATGGCCCAGAGCCTTATGTATCTACTCAAAAGGTACCCTACGATGAGGGAGAAGGACATGATGAAGAGGGCATTGAAGAGCCTATCTATCCCATAGGCCTCCAGGAGTCCCAAAGCCCTGGCTATCAGCCCCTCTACCACTAGTACCCCCACACCATCCTGAACTTGACCAGCTCCTTTAGCCCTATGAAGTCCCTCCCCAGCTCCACTATGTCCACGCTCCGCCTCAGGAGCTCCGGCGACCTCTCAAAGTCCGCGCTGGGAGGCTCAGCGGTAACCCTGCTTATTTCTGCCACGGTCTCCGACTCTATGTTCATAGCAATGGGCGCTGCATATGAAACCCAAGTGCCGGGCTTGTAGAACACCGTTAGCTCCTGCAAGGGTATCACCACGTTCCTAACTATGACCACCCTTTCCGTGCGGTTGTTTATGTATATCGATATGGGCGCCAGGTGTGGCTTGAACTCTAAGAAGTTACCGGCGTGGAAAAACCTGCAGATATAGCCGTTAGTCGGCACGCCGTATAGAGCCATTTTGGGCGTCATCTCTCTGCTCACAAAAGAGTCCACTACTCTCAGATCTTCCCCACTCCTCTGAGCCACCACAGCGTAGTCCACGGGCACGAAGGTCTTATGCACGAAGCTGCCACCGGCCCTCACCGTTATGGGTGGATCTAGCCTCAAGTACACGCACTCTACCAAGTCCTTCCTTGGGTTCAGGAAGGGCTCCACGGGAACTAGGTATATGGATAGCAGGGGGTCCAGGGATGCCTTGAAGACCTCCTTCTCCCCCTCTAGCCTAGAGTAGAAGACCACGTCCTCCTCTACCCTTCTCACTCTCAGCACGTATCCTCCTGCTTCCAGTTCTTCGAAGGGGACCCCGAAGACCATTCCTCTCCGCCGTCATATCTATAGCCCTAAGACTTAAGCTTTGAAGTCTCCTGACCGAGGGGAGCAGCTTGACGACTGCGACCTCCCATTTAGCTAGGCTCTCTCCCCGTGCCTCCTGCGCCTCTTGTTGGAACTGGTTACCTCACGTCCACTACCCAATAGTAGGCTATTGCACCCTCTGGGCAGAGGCCACTTTTGACGACTATTATTGTCCTGGCTACGTATTGCTTGAGATAAAGACGGAGAGGCTGTACTGGTGTTCTACATGTAGAATTAAGCTGACGAGGGAGGAGGCAGCCCTTCACTGGAGCCACGGACACAGGATATTTAGGTCTGCATATGTGGAACCTGACGTAAAGGAGGAGATATACGAGGGATAAATAGTGACGGACGTTAGCCTAATCATAGGGGGCCCGCAGGGGGGCGGCATAGAGTCCGCAGGTCAGGTGGTAATAAGAGCCCTTGTCGCGAAAGGCTTCAACGTAATAGGGACAAGGGAGTACCATAGCAATATTATGGGGGCCCATAGCTACTTCCACCTTAGGTTCACAGACAAACCCGCCAGAGCCCTGAGGCTGCCCGTGGAGCTAGTGGTGGCGCTCGATGCGGAGAGCGCCCTAACGCATGTCTGGGACGTCTCGGGGAAAGGGTTCTTCGTCTACGACGCCGACTCAAAAGATCAGGACGCAGGCCGCATAGCCTCCATGGAGTTATCCCTGAAGAAGAGGCTGAAAGAGACTTTGGGCCCAAAGGGAGGGGCCACCGTGGGGAACGCCGTTAGGTTAGTGGAGGAGAGGGGAGCCACGCCCATAGGCCTCCCGCTCAAGGCCTTGCTGAAGAAGGTCTCAGATGAGACTGCCTCGCCGCTGGCAGCCATTGCGAAGACCATAAACGTGATGGGCCTGGCAGCAGGGCTATACCTTCTCGGCATCGAGTACAATTACATAGCCAAGGGCATAGAGCTCCAGTTCGGAGGCAGGCCTAAGGTCCTGAAGCCAAACCTGGTAGCCGCAAAGGTCGCCGTCGATTACGTCGAGGCGAACTACGGGAAGCAGAGGGCTCTACCTGACGGCCCACATAAGGGTAGGAGGAGAATGCTGGCCAGCGGCAACGACATAGTGGCTATGGGCAAAGTGGTAGGAGGGCTCACCTTCCAGACGTTCTACCCCATAACCCCCTCTTCCGACGAGGCATTCTACGTAGAAGAGAACATGTATGTAGACGTGAACGGTTCTAAGGCCTCTATAGTTGTCCTGCAGGCAGAGGACGAGCTGGCCGCCGTCAACATGATCTTAGGGGCTGCGGCGGCGGGCGCAAGGGCTTCTACCTCTACCAGCGGCCCTGGCTTCAGCCTTATGAACGAGGCCATAAGCATGGCAGTCATGGCAGAGATCCCCATCGTGATCTCCCTCTGGATGAGAGCTGGGCCGAGCACCGGCATAGCGACTAGGCAAGGCCAGCAGGACCTCCTACATGCTATATTCGCAGGTCATGGGGATACCCCTAAGATAGTTGTTGCCTCCGGGGACCACAGAGAGGCCTTCTACGACGCCATAAAGACGCTCAACTGGGCAGAGGAGTTCCAGACGCCGGTCATACATCTCTTAGACAAGTACCTAGCTGCAACGATAACGGTATTGGACGAGTGGGAGCTCGACGTGAGCAAGTTGGAAATCAAGAGGGGGAAGAGGGAGGAAGCTCCTGGAAACGATTACAAGAGGTATGAGATAACGGAGGACGGCATAAGCCCCATGGCCCCCCTGGGCAAGGTGCCAATGCTGGTGAGCAGCCTGGAGCACGACGAGTACGGCATGGTAACGGAGGACCCGGTAGATAGGGAGGAGATGGTCATGAAGAGGCTGAGGAAGTGGAGGACAATAGCCAACAGTATACCAGAAGAGGAGAAGCTGGTATTGCACGGCGACCCCGATGCGAGGGTAACTTTGATCTCCTTTGGCTCCACGAAGCAGGCAATTCTGAGCGCCATGGAGGACTTGGCTGCTAGTGGCATAGACGTAAACTTCCTCCAGTTCAGGATCTTAAGTCCCTTCCCTGCAGAGACCGCCTCTAAGATCTTGGAGAGGAGCGAAAAGATCATAGGCGTGGAGGCCAACTTCCAGGATCAGCTCTCCTTCCTTCTGAGGGCCCATACAGGCATATACGTACCTTATAGGGTGAGGAAGGTGAACGCGAGGCCCCTATACGACTCCGAGGTGGTCCATGCGGTAGAGAAGATCGTGAAAGAGGGAGCGCGGGAGGTGGTGGTGAGCAGTGGTGCGTAAGTGGATCGACTACAAGACCGAGGCCTGGGTGCAGTGGTGCCCCGGCTGCGGGGACTTCGGCATACTTAATGCAATCTACAGGGCGCTGGCTGAGCTAGACATAGATCCCAGTAAACTCGTGATCGTGGGGGGCATAGGCTGCTCTTCCAGATCTGTTTACTACATAAAGGCTAACGCAATCCACACTATACACGGAAGGGCTATACCCGTTGCCTCCGGCGTTAAGCTGGCTAACCCCGAGCTCACCGTCGTGGTAACAGGCGGCGACGGGGACCTCTTGGGCATAGGCGGCGGTCACTTCGTGGCCCTCGGGAGGAGAAACATAGATATGACTGTGGTAGTGTATGACAACGGAGTTTACGGCCTCACTAAGGGACAGGCAGGCCCCACGCTGCCCGTCTGGCTGAAGACGAAGGCCCTCCCGCACCCAAACATCCAGGGCAGCGTGAACCCCCTGCTCCTAGCCTTTGCGGCCGGCTATACCTTCATAGCGAGGGGCTACGCGTTCCACCTCAACCAGCTAAAGGACCTCATAAAGGCAGCCATACAGCACAGGGGCGCCGCAGTTGTGGACGTGCTCCAGCCCTGCCCGACCTATAATGACATCATGACCAACGAGTGGTACGAGAAGAGGATCTACTACTTGAGCGAGGACTCCTCCTGGGACCCTGTGGTCAGGAGCCCCCAAGAGCTCAAGGAGAAGGCGCCTAAAATATTGGAGAAAATGATGGAGTTCGAGGACAGGATACCTCTCGGGATCTTCTACCAGAACACCTACATGGAAACGCTGGAGGAGAGGCTCGAGAAACTCATGCCAGGCTACTTGTCCTCCCCGCCGGGCAGGAGGCCTGTGACGAAGCCCTTGGCGCACCCCTTCGAGCTCTTCAAGGACAAGGTGGTTCAGGTATAGCTCTCTAGCAGCTCCTCGAGGGCCTTTCTACCCCCTTTCTTGATCTTCTCCAGCTCCTCTATTAGCGCTGGGACCACCTCCCTGTAGTCCCCTACCACCGAGTAGTCAGCTTGAGCGAATATAGGGGCCTCCGGGTCTATGTTTACGGCTATTATCCTCTGAGCCTCCCTCACGCCAAGCATGTGCTGAGCAGAGCCGCTTATGCCCACCGCCAAATAGAGTATGGGCTTAACGGACTTCCCCGTTTGACCTACTTGCATCTCGTGATCTGCCCACCCTGCGTCCACTGCTTTCCTAGATGCCCCCAAGGTCCCTCCGAGGAGCTCTGCCAGCTTTGCCAACAGCTTCATCCCCTCTGGGCCTCCTATGCCCCTGCCGCCTGAAACTATTACGCTTGCCTTCTCCACCCCCGACTTCGCCCTCTCGAGCCTCTCCCGAGAGATCAGCCTCACCTTCTGCTCTTCCCTCACGTTGGCCTTCTCAAAGATTACCTCCCCTTTCTTGCCCTCGTCTCTCCTCGGCACAGGGAACACATTAGGTCTGGCAGTCCCTATCTGTGGCCTCCTGAAGGGAGTCTTTATGTAGGCTAACAATATGGCAGCAAAGGGAGGCCTTATGAGCAGCACGTCCCTAGTAGTTTCGTCCACGTCGAAGTCAGTGCAGTCTGCAGTTATGCCCGCCTTGAGCGCGTTGGCAATGTACGGCGCGAATTCCCTTCCCCTCCTGGTCCCTGCTGCCAAGATCACTGAGGGCTTGTACTTCCTTGCCAGCTCCACTACCACGTTTCCGAAAACCCTAGGGTAGTAGGTGGAGAGCCTCTCGTCGTCAACCACTATGACCCTATCTGCGCCGTACTTTATGACATCCTCTGCAAGCTGGGAGACTCCATGTCCTATTAGCACCCCTACTAGGCTCTCCTTTAGCTTGTCCGCTATGGTCCTCCCGGGAGTGAGCATCTGCAGGCTTGCCTCGTTCAGCCTCCCCTCCTCTGCCTCTACGACAACCCAGACGTCCTTGAACTCCTCGGGCTGCTCGCAAGGCCACTCTGGGCAGAGCTTGTCGCACTCCACCTTCACTAAAGCTCACCCCCCACGAGACCCTTCAGGACTTCCCTCAGCTTCTCGTCATGGACCATCTTAGCAATGATCCAGCGCGCCGCGTCCTTCCCGTCCTTGGGCCTGTAGACCTCTTTCTTCCTTGGCACTTCGGGCATATCTATCGTCTTGGCCACTATGGTGGGAGACCCCTTCAGGCCCACGCACCGAGGATCTAGCTTCAGGTCCGCGTTCGTCCACGTCAAGACCCTTTTCTCTAGCTTTGCCCTCAGCTTGCTGCTCAGGCTCACGGGCCTCGGCTTGAAGGCCTTTATCGCTATGCTCAGCACTGCGGGGGTCTCTACCTCATACTCCTCCTCGTAGTCCTCCAGCTCCCTCCAGACCCTCAGCAGCTTCCCGCCCACGGGCTCCACGCGTTTGACGTAGTACAGGTAAGGCCAGTCGAGCCAGCTAGCCACCTGCGCTTGCACATGGGAGGTGCTGGAGTCTATAGTTTCGTGCCCAAAGATAGCCAGGTCTACCTCCCCTATCTCCGCAGCTATTTTCCTTATGGCGTGAGAGAGCACGTAACTAGTAGCCCAAGTGTCCGCCCCAGCGAAGGCCCTGTCTGTAACGAGTATTGCCCTGTCCACTCCCATGCCCAGCACGAGCTCCAGCCCCTTCACGGCGGGCGGCGGGGCCATAGATATGGCTATTACCTCCCCTCCCGTTTTTTCCCTTAGCCTCAAGGCAGCTTCCACTGCCGGCAGGTCGTGGGGGTTGACTATGGAGGGCACTCCCTTCCTTATTAGCGTGCCCGTCTCCGGATCAAACCTCACTGCCTGCGTGTTAGGGACCCACTTTATGCCCACTACTATCCTCATTTTGCTCACCTACGTGTACCTATATTGTATTCCCCTGCCGCTCTTGGGGAACTCCCATCTTATCTGCTGAGGGGTGCTGAGGACCCTACAGGTCCCGCACTCCACGCAGCCCTCGTAGCTCATTAGCAGCTTGTCGCCCGCCATGGAGTAACAGCCCATGGGGCAGAGGAGTTGCAAGGCCTTCTGCGGCAGCCCGTCCTGCCTTAGGATCTCTATGTGCCTCTCCTCGTCCACGTCCCACACGTTGCGCCTTAGCAGCTCCTCCAGCTTCAGGGGCCTTAGCCTGGAGGGCTGACTCATATCCTCCTCACCACCCTCCCCACCTTAAGCATGAGCCTGAGCATGTTTATCTCCTCCTCCTGGGCAGAGGTCTTCAAGGCCTCCAGGAGCGTGGGCTCTGCGTAGTCGGCCTCGAAGACCTTGGAGGCGGCCCTCACGAGGAAGGGGGGCACTTTGGAGAAGAAGAAGGGATCCCCGAAGATCTCTGCCACGCCGCTGTGATCTACTAGCTCTTTGTACACGTAGCTCTTCCTCAACCTCTCCTCGTACCCCCTCAGGTTCTCCTCCGTGAAGCCTCCCTTGTCCCTAGCCTCCAGCACTGCCTCTGCCGCAACCCTTGCGCTGGTGACCGCGGTGTCCACGCCGCGTATGGTGTAGCCCGCGTTGACCAGCATGCCCGCCGCGTCCCCCACGACGAGCAGCCCGTTCGCATAGAGCCTCTTAGGGGCAAAGCGGAGACCTCCCTCCACTGTCATCCTCCCTCCGTACTCTATCACGTCTGCCTCCTTCCAGTAGTGCCTGAAGTAGGGGTGCGTCCTGAAGTTTTCCAGGAGCCTTGAGATGTGATCGCGCAGCACCCCCTTCTCTGCGGCCTCTGCACCGTAGCCCACGTTCAGCACGATCCCTATGCTTATCGTGTCCCTCATGGTGTACACGAAGCCCCCTCCCGGGATCCCGAGGGTCACGTCGCCCAGCACTAGCCAGGAGAGGCCCTCGTCCCTCTCTAGCCCAAACCTCTCCTCTATAAGCCTCGGATCAAGGCTGATCACCTCCTTCGCTGCCACAGCCATATGGTAAGGGTTAGGCCTGTCCGCGAGCCCCAACTTCTCGAGCAAGAGCCTGTTAGCGCCCTCTGCATCTATTACTACGTCTGCCGCCACGAAGTCCCCTCCGCTCCTCACCCCCACGACCCTCCCGTCTTTCACCACTATCTCCTCCACCACCACCTCGTCCAGGAAAAGCGCCCCCGCCGCCTCAGCCTTCCTCGCCATCCAGGCAGCCAGCTCCGTAAGGGGCGAGGTGAAGGCCACCCTGCGCCCTAGTTTGTACTCAAGAGTTATGGCCCTCTCGCCCCAGAGGACGCTTATCCTCTCTTTTGTTACCCACCTGTGTATTGGGGCCTCCTTGTCCAGCTCAGGCCACACGTCCCTCAGCGGCTGCGCGTAGGCCTTGCCTCCCCAGAGGAGCTTGCTACCGGCCCCCCTCCCCCTCTCTAGGAGGAGCACCTTGAGGCCAGCCTTGGCGAGCAGGTATGCAGCCGTTGAGCCTGCAGGACCTGCGCCCACGACAACTACGTCGAACTTGTTCACGATATCTAACCCTTTCGCTTTCGTCTAAAATCTAGAACCTATATGTTATGTCTATACCAGAATAATTAATAACCCACGGAGGAGAGTGGGGGGCGCCTTGCGGTTCGTGAGCGTGGGCAACCTTAACCTAGACGTCAATGCGTTCCTGAGCGAGCACCCTCGCGTGGGCGAGAACGCCATAGCTGAGGGCCTGTGGGTGGGGGCTGGGGGAGCAGCAGCTAACTACGCGGTCATGCTAGCCTCTCTCGGGAGAAGCGTGAGCCTAGTCTCTCTCGTAAGCCCTCTCGCCGTAAGGGCAGGGCTCCTGCAGAGGCTCGTGGAGGCGGGAGTTGACGTGTCATATGTTAGAGTAATAGAGGGGGAGCCTAACGTGGCTCTGATCATAACTGCAAAGCGCGAGCTCTCACGCACTGTAATTTCCTACAGGGGCGTTAGCAGGCAGCTGAGAGGGGACATGGTGCCCTCTGGGGATCACTTGCACTTTGCAAGCGTGAGGCCCAGCCTGGTCCTGGAGGCGGCGAGGAGGGCCCCCCTCTCCAGCTACGATCCGGGAGGGGAGAGCTTCAAGGACCCGAGGGGCGTGGCAGAAGCTGTCAGCGAGGTGAGCTGGGTCTTCCTCAACGAGAGGGAGTGTAAGGCGGTAGCCAGGGACCCGTCGGAGCTCCTCAGGGGGAGGAGCGAGATGGTGATAGTTAAGAGAGGGCCCCGCGGGGCGCTTCTGGTCTCTGCGGACTCTAGGCTCGAGGCCTCTGCGCCCTCCCTCGGCGAGCCCGTGGACGTCACGGGGACTGGGGACGCGTTTGATGCCGTCTTCAACGCTGTCTTCCTCAAAACGCGCGACCCGGAGCTCTCGCTCAGGGCTGCCTCGGTAGCTGGGGCGCTCAAGTCTACAAGGCTAGGCAGCAGCAACATGCCTTCCCGCGAGGAGCTCGCTAAGGCCTTCAAGGACATATACGGGGAGGAGCTAGAGCTTTGAGCTCCCGCAGCAGAGAGGGGGAAGAGCTTGAAGCACAAGTGCCTTGCGTGCGGCCGCCCCTTCCCACAAGGGCAGGGCATAGTGATCTCTAGAGGGGGCCTGGAGCTAAGGTTCCACAGCAGCAAGTGCGCGGCCAAGTTCTTCAGGGCCTTCTTCGAGAGAGCGAACAGTCCCTGCCTGGAAGAAATGGCTAGGCTGGCAAGGGATATGGAGAGGTCGCTGGAGGAGAGGGCGGCTAAGAAGAGGATATGAAAAAGCATGATAAGCTCCGGGGAGTAGCTCCTGAGGGGACTCTCGTGAAGGTGAGGGTGAAACTTTACTCCCTCTTCAGAGACGCTATGGGCTCCTCGGAACTGCTCATCGCGCTGCCCGACGGTTCCTCCGTGGGGGACCTGCTGGAGGCCCTCATGAAGGACGAGAGGTTCGAGAGGGCTTACAGGACCCTCAACGGCTCCCTGGTCGTGCTGGATGAGGAGGGGGGTAGGTTGGAGCGGGAGGACAAAGTAGGCCCGCTGGTCCACCTCATGCCCCCGCCTGCCGGGGGTGCTCACGTGGAGGTGGGCGTGCTGAAGGGCTCCGAGCTGGACCTTGCGGGCGTGATCGGCAGGCTCTCGAAGGCCTCGAGGGGCGCCGTCGCTGTCTTCGTGGGGCACGTGAAGGGCTACAACGCGGGGGAGAGGGTAGAGGGTTTGTACTACGAGCACTCGGAGGAGCTCCTAGAGAGAGTGCTAAGGAGGATAGCAGAGGAGGAGGCAAGGAAGTGGGGGCTGAGCGGCGTGGCAATATATCACTACGTGGGCTGGAGGAGGGTCGGGGAAATGACCATAGCGGTGGCAGTTGCAGGGGGCTCTAGGAGCGAGGTGCTCCCAGCGCTGGCAGAGGTGGTGGAGAGGGTGAAGCACGAGGCGCCCATATGGAAGGTGGAGCACAGGGAGTCTGGGAAGTACTACATATTGGGAGACAAAGTGATCAAGTTCGAGGGGAGCCCCTCATCTTTGCCCACATCTCCCTAGCCTTCCCTAACGCCTCCTCTGCGCTCTCTGCAGAAACGTTTATGATCACCTTAGTTCCCTTCACCCTTACCTTGAACCTCCTTGAGTCGTGCTGCACGTACTCCTCCACTACCTCGAACTCCAAGGCAGACCCCCAATGATACTAAGCCTATTATTTTAGTTTTAATTAATCTATATAAGCGGTGAAGATCGTGAAGGCCCCCCTTATTAGGGTAACGCCCCCAGGCCCCAGGGCAAGGGAAATAGTGGAGAAGGACAGCAAGCTCCTTATGCAGTCCTTTGCGCGCTGGTACCCCCTCGTCGTGAAACGAGGCTTCAACGCTGTGCTAGAGGACGTGGACGGGAACTTGTACATAGACTTCAATTCGGGCATAGCCGTAACGAACGTGGGGCACTCCCACCCAAAGGTGGTTGAGGCCATAAAGGCCCAGGCAGAGAAGTTCCTCCACTACTCGCTAACGGACTTCTACTACGAGCTCGCCGTAGAGGCCGCGGAGATCTTGACTAAGATAAGCCCGGTGAAGGAGGGAAAGGTCTTCTTCACTAACAGCGGCACGGAGAGCAATGAGGCCGCGCTCAAGGTGGCGAGGGGGTACTTCAAGGGCACCAGGCCCTACGTGATCTCCTTCATTGGCTCCTTCCACGGCAGGACTTACGGCTCCATGAGCCTCTCTGCAAGCAAGCCGGTGCACAAAAGGCACTTCAGCCCGCTTGTGCCGGGCATAATACACGTGCCTTTCCCCTACCCATACCGCTGCCCCTTCAAGGCCTCCAGCCCTGAGGAGTGCGCTGAGATGGCGCTCTCGTTCATGGAAGAGTGGATCTTCGGGAGGCTAGTGGATCCCGGCGAGGTCTCCGCCGTTTTCTTCGAGCCCATACTCGGCGAGGGAGGCTACGTGGTGCCGCCCGACAACTTCCTGCCGGGCCTTGAGAGGCTAGCGAAGAAGCACGGCATACTGCTTGTCGCAGACGAGGTGCAGACGGGCTTTGGGAGGACAGGGAGGTGGTTTGCGTGCGAGCACTGGGGAGTCTCGCCAGACGTAGTCTCCCTCGCAAAGGGGATCTCGGCCGGGCTGCCGGCAGGGGCGATAGTGGGAAGGGGGGAGGTCATGTCCCTGCCTCCCGGGGCTCACGCTAACACGTTCGGCGGGAACCCTGTGGCCCTTGCCGCCTTCAAGGCCTCTGTGGAGGTGCTTAGCGAGGGCTACGTAGAGAGGGCAGCCAGGCTAGGCAAGGAGGCGCTAAGCTACCTGGAGAGCAGGCTTAGCGACGTGGAGCTCGTGGGCGACATAAGGGGCAAAGGGTTCATGATAGGCGTTGAGCTGGTGAAGAGCAGGAGGACGAAGGAGCCCGCCAGGAAGGAGCTCGAGGCCGTCCTCATGGAGTCCTTCAAGAGGGGGGTGCTGCCCATCGGCGCGGGCATGTCCACTGTGAGGATAGCGCCGCCGCTGACCATAGAGGAGGAGCTCCTCTTCACAGGGCTGGACATAGTCTCAAAGGTAATTAGGGAGGTAGGCTCCTAAGCGAGTAGAGCACCTTTTTCCTCTCCTGGCTTGCCACCTTCACGATCTCCCCAGCCCTAACCATGTCTGCCACCACTCTCCTCAGCTCCTCCGGCTCCCCTCCGATCTCCCTCAGCAGCTCCTCAAAGCTCATGGGGCCCCTTCTGAGAGCCTCCAGAACCCTCTCCCTCAGCCCTCTCCCCAGAACCTCCTGCCTGCAGGACTATATATTACCTTGTAGGCCCTGTTTGAGTACCTCTTTACAGCGCCCTCCTCCTCCAGCCTGGCGAGTATCTTCCCAGCGCTCCTCGTGGAGACCCCGAGCATGGAGCTCAGCCTCTGCACTGTTACGTAGTTAACCCTGCTCTCCCTGATCATCTCAGCTATGCCCTCCAGGCTCACCTTCACCCTCACCGACCTCACCGCTGGAGGAGGGCGGCAAGGGAGGGGGAGAGGGAGGGCCGGATCTAAAGCATTTAGGTCCAGCCCGGCGCTGAGCGTGGGAGCAAGCATGGCAAAGGGCCTTAGCAAGTACAGGAGCCTCGTGGAGGCCCTGGGGCTGAGGCAGGTGGACGTGTATAGGGTTAGGAGGGGAGAGAGGGAGCAGGAGCTCGTGAGGCTTTATGACCCGGCTAGCGGCAAAGTGATCTTGGTGGACCTCGGCACAGTGAGGGAGTCGCTTAGCCTAGAAGAGTACCTTGACAGGGTGCTGGAGGCCGCCGGCAAACACGGCATAAGGGTGAGCGACAAGAGGTTGCAGACCGTGAGGGCTCAGATCAAGGGGGGATAGCCTTCCCCCTCCTGGTGCTTGAGGGCAGAAAGCTGAGGAGGGCCCGCGAGCAGGACTATGCAGAGGCCCTGAAGGCCCTGCTCCTCCTCGTGCCGCCGGGCAAGGCGATCAGCTACAAGGAGCTAGCCAGGGCGCTGGGCGTGAGCCCCAGGTACGTAGGGAGGCTCCTGTCGAGGAACGAGGAGCTAGTGGCGATCCCCTGCCACAGGGTGGTCAGGGAGGACGGCAGGGTGGGCGGCTACAGGCTCAGGAGCGGCATGAAGCTCAGGCTCCTGAGGCTAGAGGGGGCGGTCAGGGGGAGCAAGGTGCCCAGGGAGAACATGGTCTCTATATCAGCCCCAGCCTCCTCATTGTAGCTATGAGCTCCGGGAGCCTGTGGAGAGGGGGCCTGCAGGGGGAGAGCTCCAGCCTCTTCATCTCTTTTGCTAGGGGGTCCCTGGAGCTCTCTGCGTACGACTCAAGCATAGCTTCCGCTAGCCTGCAGCTGACCCCCACGAGCTGAGAGTAGGCAATAGCTGTAAATATGTCCCAAGCCTTGTCCCTCCCCCCTGCCCTCCTCGCCTGCTCCATGTCCACCACCGCCACCTCGTCCCCGACTACGAAGTTCCCCGGGTTCGCGTCCCCTAAGCTGTAGCCCTCGTCGTGAACCCTCGCCAAGGCCTCCCCTGCCGCCCTCCAGCTCGCGGGGCTGGGGTCCGTGAGGACGGGGCTCCCCTCTATGTACTCCCTCAGCGCCGCAACGCTGCCCCTCCTCACCACCAGCTCATAGAACTCCGGCGTCCTCACCGCCTTGCGCAGGGCCTTAGAGTACGCCAGCTCAGCCATGGCCCTCTCCCTCTGATCTGTCCTGTAGCGGGAGGCGAGGGCAGAGGGGAGGAGGACCAGGAACCACTTGTAGGCAGAGGCAGAGTAGTCCTTCACCACCAGCGCCCCCCTGCTCCCCCTGCAGACTGTGGCTGAGTAGAAGAAGCGGGACCTCTCGCACTCGGGCTCCCCGAGCTCCCTCCTCACGGAGGCCATGGGATCTGAGTAGAGGCTCACCCTGCCGACGAGCTCCGCCCTAGCTAGCGGGCCGAGCAGGGAGAGGAGCTCCTCCATGCCCCTCCCCGAGGGCTCCCCGAGGGACAGGGGGGCGAGGGGCCTCTCCCTCCCGGAGAGCGACCTTGCATAGGAGAGCCCCTCTTTGCCTGTGGAGGAGAGGGCCCTGGAGTAAAGGGGCCCAAAGAGCTCCCAGAGCCTAGCCATCCTAACGGCCACGTACAGCTCCTGCTCCGCCTCCACGAGCTCCTCCAGAGGCCCCAGGACCTCCCTCGCCGCGGCCCTCTCTTCTGCAACGACTGCCGCCCGGTAGGAGCTCACTAGCCCCTCCAGCTCGGGGGAGACCTCCTCCAGGGGGGCCAGGAACACGCCGGCTAGGGAGTCCCCGGCGAGGCCGTAGAGCATGTCTGCCTCGAGCAGAGCCCTCGGGGCCTTGAAGGTGCTCCCATCGAAGTGCGGGGGGAAGAGGCTGTCGGAGAGCTCTACTGCGAAGCCCGGCCCTCTGGCTACTCTCAGGCTGCTCCCCGCTGCTTCCCTGAAAACTCCGGGATATATTTAAGCTTTTCGCTTCTGAGCTCTGATGGAAGCTGATGTAGCCGGGGCCGTTATGTTTATTGCTATAAATATTCTTTTCCCGGCTTTTGCAGGGAAAGTCCATCAGCTCGAGATCTAGCCCAGACCCATCAGCCATGGCCATGGGCTGCGGGGCGGGGCGAAAATGCGAATATTATTTAAGCTCTGGTTATAGATACAGGGTGGAGAAGGCCTGAGAAGAGATGAGGGCGCACGGTGCAGAATCCGTCGCATGGAGTTGAAAGCTCCGTCGCCGGGAGGGAAGGAGGGAGGAGCATAGAGACCGAATCCGTCGCATGGAGTTGAAAGTCAGCTCATCAAGGGACTTGTCATCTGTGGACATAGTCAAGGAATCCGTCGCATGGAGTTGAAAGTTGCTGCGACTGGAGTTCTGGTGATCTATGCACTTCTGAAGGTGAATCCGTCGCATGGAGTTGAAAGTCATGTAAAACTCCGGGGGGCTTGTTAAAGAGTTTCTTAACGAAGAATCCGTCGCATGGAGTTGAAAGGACCTGGTCCTCTGCCGAGGGAGTTTCTGGACTATCTGCAGGAGAATCCGTCGCATGGAGTTGAAAGCCGGCTACAAGGAGTCGAGCATAACTATACCGTTCTTCGTGAATCCGTCGCATGGAGTTGAAAGAAGAATAAGGTTGCTGAGTCGGCAGAGGATAGTAAAAAGAAGAATCCGTCGCATGGAGTTGAAAGATTACCTTTCCTTCTGTCTTAGCTTAGACGGCTGAGAAGGTATGCTGAATCCGTCGCATGGAGTTGAAAGTAGCTCCTACTCCCCATATATCCCCTTCCCTCACAAGAGGCTTGAATCCGTCGCATGGAGTTGAAAGCTCGTAATGTGCGCCGGCTGTAGGTCAGGGGCCAGTCCACGAATCCGTCGCATGGAGTTGAAAGTTGCAAACTGCGCGTGCACCATGAAGCTGATGGTCGGCACCGGCACTATAGGAATCCGTCGCATGGAGTTGAAAGTCCACTCTTTTTCGGCTTCACGGTCGTAGAGCGTTATTGCGTTTTTCTCGAGAATCCGTCGCATGGAGTTGAAAGCGGCACAGATGATCCTGCCGTAGGCATCATCGAAAATGACGTGGCTGAATCCGTCGCATGGAGTTGAAAGATGTCCTCATGGGGGTCGCGTTCATGTAGCTGTACACCTTCACGGAATCCGTCGCATGGAGTTGAAAGATGAGCTATTAAAGGAGGACATCAGAGACTAAGCGTAAGAATCCGTCGCATGGAGTTGAAAGTATTTCTATGTCTTCAGGTCTAAGACTCATTTGCCTCTCTCCCTCAAGAATCCGTCGCATGGAGTTGAAAGATTGGTCATGGATAAGGCACGGTGAAGGCCATGCCATGCTCCGAATCCGTCGCATGGAGTTGAAAGGAAACGGTTATCGTCGTAGATGCCGTCGATGATGAAGTCGGCTAGGAATCCGTCGCATGGAGTTGAAAGCCTGAAGACGTCCTCCGTGCTTTCAAGGTCCCAATCAACTTTCTGAGGAATCCGTCGCATGGAGTTGAAAGCTCAGTGCCCTGGATCCGTGCATGGAGTTGAAAGAAATATTGTGCGAATCCGTCGCATGGAGTTGAAAGTTGGTCAGTGCACTCCGCGACCTGGGGGTGAGATAATGAAGGAATCCGTCGCATGGAGTTGAAAGTCAATGGGCAACGGATTACGTCATCATGCGCGTGACGTTTGTGAATCCGTCGCATGGAGTTGAAAGTTAATGCATTAAGTGCTGAACCCGCTTCCGCAGAGCCCTCGAATCCGTCGCATGGAGTTGAAAGCGATGACCTCCCCGATCGGCGCGAAGTCGACCAGCTTCTGCTTTCCATGAATCCGTCGCATGGAGTTGAAAGCGAAGGCCGAGCTACTGCAACAGCTAGATGCAATCATCGAGGAATCCGTCGCATGGAGTTGAAAGTCGATTTCGGCCGCGTTTACGTGCCCGACAAGCTCTATGCCATGAATCCGTCGCATGGAGTTGAAAGTAGACACTGTGGGCGGCAGTGGAATCCAGCCCGTCCAGATGAAGGAATCCGTCGCATGGAGTTGAAAGAGTGTCTGGTCCCATTAGAGTAAACCACACGTTGTCGATCGGAATCCGTCGCATGGAGTTGAAAGTACATAACTGCCTGCAGCCGTTTTTCGAGAGGATCCTCATCACCGGTGAATCCGTCGCATGGAGTTGAAAGTGTTAAACCCGGCGCCCAGGGGAGCAGGGGGTGGGTCAATATGAATCCGTCGCATGGAGTTGAAAGATTATCAACCCCCGGGCAGAGGGTATTCAGCAGGATGCCGTTATCTGGGAATCCGTCGCATGGAGTTGAAAGGCGGATCCCACTCCGCGCGAAGATATTTTAAATACTCCTTCGAATCCGTCGCATGGAGTTGAAAGTCTATCCTCCACGAGAAGCAGCTGGTGGCAGGCCCCTAGTACCGGGAATCCGTCGCATGGAGTTGAAAGGCTACAGCCTTGCCCCCGTGAGCCAAGAAGCTATGGCCTGTTTTGGAATCCGTCGCATGGAGTTGAAAGTCGGATAGACCAAATCGAGACCTACATCCAGCGTCGGCTGGCCGAATCCGTCGCATGGAGTTGAAAGAGAGGAGCGGGCTGTGCGGAATCGAGAAGCCAGAGAGCGAATCCGTCGCATGGAGTTGAAAGGCAATCATTGAGAAGGTCATGAAAGACATTGAGCTCCAGGGAATCCGTCGCATGGAGTTGAAAGGTAGATCCTCTTCCTGAGGCTCTCCACTTCTTCCTTTTTCTTCGAATCCGTCGCATGGAGTTGAAAGGGTGTATAACGGCTCTACGAATAGCCCATCTACTTTGTAATGAGAATCCGTCGCATGGAGTTGAAAGGCCGAGGCTGCTGCGGTGCTAGTGAGGTTACAGGGGGAAATGAATCCGTCGCATGGAGTTGAAAGCCGTGGCTATGGCAGAGGAGGCCCCGGCTACAACGGGTAAGTACTTTGAATCCGTCGCATGGAGTTGAAAGCTGAGGATGTTTTCGAATATTTCCCGCACTATCACTTCTCTGCTGTGTGAATCCGTCGCATGGAGTTGAAAGCTCATACTCGTCCTCAGTTATGCCTAAGGCCCTCGACTTTATCGAATCCGTCGCATGGAGTTGAAAGGCCTTTTAGTCCTCCTGATCTCCTGCGAGCTCGTCTACCTCTGAATCCGTCGCATGGAGTTGAAAGGCAGGTCTATGTCTGGATTACCTGCTAGCATCACATTTACGGCATGAATCCGTCGCATGGAGTTGAAAGAAAAGCCTTGGTTGCCACCATAGGGGTGGAGCAGGCAGGTGGAGGAATCCGTCGCATGGAGTTGAAAGAGCCATAGGAAGCTCAAATTCGTCTCTGGGGGCTAGAGGAATCCGTCGCATGGAGTTGAAAGTAGGTGGGACGCGGAGAAAAAGTGCTGGTACGCAAAGCCCGAGAATCCGTCGCATGGAGTTGAAAGTCACGTTTACGATGAACATCGTTGAACATATTCGTGACGTGAATCCGTCGCATGGAGTTGAAAGCTTACAGCTAAGCCGGCATAGTGTTCCATGCCTTCCTTCTTTTCTGAATCCGTCGCATGGAGTTGAAAGATTCGCCGACTTTGACTTCAAGACCCCCCTGAAGGACAAGGAATCCGTCGCATGGAGTTGAAAGCAACGTATGTGACAACGTCGTCGAGCAGTTCATCGAAGTTATCATATGAATCCGTCGCATGGAGTTGAAAGGCCGATGTTGCCCTCAGCTACCCGTGCAGCTAGCTTGGCCGAATCCGTCGCATGGAGTTGAAAGAGGACGACGCTAACCGGCCAGAAAAGGCTATCTCCCTGTTCCCCCGCGAATCCGTCGCATGGAGTTGAAAGCTATCGACGTTATATTCCGTGCGTAGATAGTTGTCGATGTGCAGTGAATCCGTCGCATGGAGTTGAAAGATATAGCACTTCGTCCCGCCGCTGTGGTAAACGAAAACGTGAATCCGTCGCATGGAGTTGAAAGATAGCCAGTACAGCTTGTTGTGGTAGTCTTTGCTCTGCTCTATGAATCCGTCGCATGGAGTTGAAAGGTCCAATCGTAGCAAGGGCTGCCGAATCCGTCGCATGGAGTTGAAAGCCCGTCGCCAAGGCGCCAGGAGCTAGGCCACAGCCATGAATCCGTCGCATGGAGTTGAAAGCCAGGGCACTCTCAGAGCTATGGTATTCTTCATCCAGCCAGGGAATCCGTCGCATGGAGTTGAAAGTGGCTATCTTCTTGCCGGCAACCCAGGCCTCCCTGGCAACACTCGAATCCGTCGCATGGAGTTGAAAGATCACATCCTATCCTAGCCATAGAACGGGCTAGAGGCACGGGGGAATCCGTCGCATGGAGTTGAAAGGTCCTCAGCCCGGCAGGCTCAGCCGTACAGCTGGGGGTGAATCCGTCGCATGGAGTTGAAAGTCCCTTCTGTGGGTCCACGACTCCCTCAGGCGGGCGTGGGGCCAGTAGGAATCCGTCGCATGGAGTTGAAAGCAGCTTGTGCTTCATCATCCCTTCCCACACTTGCCATAGAATCCGTCGCATGGAGTTGAAAGAAGTGTGGGATGAGCCTCTCCCCAGTCATCACGTAGAACTTGAGAATCCGTCGCATGGAGTTGAAAGTGTGTTATTGCGACTGCAACGTCGTTTTTGATGATCGTAATGAATCCGTCGCATGGAGTTGAAAGAAAGAATGTTTTGCAGGCTGAGGTTATCAGACGAGGCGGTATCAATGGGCCGTTGCCCGTCCTTTGTGCCTATGTCAGCAAGGCATGCTCTGGGAATCCGTCGCGCGGAGTTGAAATTTTATCTGTCGCATGGAGCTCGTCGAAGGCGGGGTCGGAAGGCGTTGAGGCTCTCCCCCACGCCTGAGGAGCTACCTCCTGTCCACACCACAGTCTGGAGCTTCCCGCGCCGCGGGAGGTGGGCAACGCATAGGGGGGACTACCGCGGCAACTGGGCCCCCCAGATCCCTAGGGCCCTGATCTCCATGTACACCTCCCCGGGGGAGCTGGTGCTAGATCCCATGTGCGGCTCCGGCACCACGTGCATAGAGGCCAGGCTGCTGGGGAGGAACTGCATATGCGTAGATATCTCCGAGGAGGCCGTGAAGCTGGCCTCGGGCAGGCTAGAGGAGCTGGAGAGGGCTGCGGAGCTAGGGGGGGAGAGGGGCGTGCTCTCCTCCTGGAGCAGGGTGGAGCTGGGGGACGCGAGGAAGCTAGGCCTGGAGGGCTCCTCTGTGGACCTAGTGGCTGCCCACCCGCCCTACTGGAGGATCATAAAGTACGGTCGCCAGTGCAAGGAGGGAGATCTCTCGTGCGCTAGGAGCCTCGAGGAGTACGTTAGCATGGTGAGGGAAGTAGCTAGGGAGATCTACAGGGTCCTGAGGCCTGGGAGGCACGCTGCGATCCTCATAGGCGACACGAGGGTTAGGAAGCACTATGTCCCCCTCTCCTACCACGTGCTGAAGGCCTTCCTCTCAGAGGGCTTCCTGCTGAGGGAGGAGGTGATCAAGGTGCAGCACAACATGAGGGCCACGAAGGCTTTCTGGGAGAGGGCAAGGAGGGACTTCCTGCTCATATATCACGAGAAGCTCTTCGTCTTCAGGAAGCCGGCCAGCGAGGGGGAGAGGAGGAGGCTGGCGCTTAGCGGAAAGTTATAATAGAGCGTTCGGGGCCAAGTAGGTTGGATGAGGGATGAAGTTCCTGAGGTGCAAGGAAGTAGCTAGGCCAACGGGCAAGAGGGTCGCAGTTGTGGGAGCAGGCCCTGCTGGGCTGGCCGCTGCGGGCGCCCTCAAGTGCCACGGCCATGAGGTGATCGTCTACGACATGCTGCCAGAGGCGGGCGGAATGATGATGTTCGGCATCCCAGACGACAGGATCCCCAAGGACAGGATAAGGGAGTCTGTGAGGGAGCTCATGAACGCTGGCGTGAAGTTCTTCTTCAACGTGAAGGTGGGCAGGGACATATCTCTGGAGGAGCTCATAGCCTCCTCCGACGCAGTGCTAATAGCTACAGGCACATGGAAGACGAGGGAGCTGGGGGTAGAGGGGGAGGACCTCCCCTGGGTGATCCCTGCAGCCGAGTGGATCGTGGAGGTCCACATGGCGCGCTACGGCTACCTGCCCTGGAGCGAGGTCTTCAGGCCGCGGGGCACAGCGCTCATCGTGGGGGCAGGGCTCACGGCAGCAGATGTGGCTACCTTGCTGCTAACCTATAAGGAGTTCAAGGAGGACGTAAAGAGGGTGATCCTCAGCTACAGGAGGACAAGGGAGCTGGCCCCCATGAGGCCCTCCGAGTTCGAGAGGCTGGAGAAGATGGGGGTGGAGGTCATGGAGCTCACGCAGCCCGTGAAGATCTACGAGGAGGGGGGCAAGGGGTTCGTGAGGCTCGTGAAGATGAGGCTCGAGAGCGCGCCGGACGAGAGAAGGCCTAAGCCCGTGCCTATCCCTGGCTCCGAGTTCGACATAGGGGTGGACGTGGTGTTCAAGGCAATAGGGGAGATCCCCACGCCGCCCTTCGGGAAGGAGAACCACGGCATAGAACTGAACCCCGACGGTACCATTAAGGTGGACGAGAACTTCATGACCACCAGGAGGGGGGTCTTCGCAGCTGGGGACGTGAAGACGGGGCCTAGCCTCATAGGGCTTGCATATAAGTCCGGCCTTGACGCAGCTGCAAAGATTCACCTCTATCTTACGGGAGGCCTATGAGGAGGCTCAGGCTAAGGGAGAGGCCGAGGCACGGCCTCTGCGACTGCTGCTTGCCGGTGAGCTATGGAGAGCATGCTTGAGGCGCTGCAACCCGCTACTGCTCATAGCAGGGAAATGGGCGAGCTCCCCTCTTGCGGGGCCCTCTTGGGCGCTGAGGCTGGGGCTACCATAAGGGGGGCCTGCGTGAAGGACCTGCAGGCCCTCCTCTCCTTCTACGAGTCCCTAGATCCTGAGAGCCTGTACAGGAGGTTCCACGGCGCAGTGAAGGACCTCGAGGAGTACGTCGAGTCCCTGAAGAGGTCCAGGGCCTTTGTGGCGATAGCGGAGGTCGGGGGGGAGATAGTGGGAGCGGGGGAGGCAGTGCCCGTGGGGGGGGGGGCCGTGGAGGTGGGGGTCGCGGTGAGGAAGGACATGAGAGGGAAAGGGCTGGGGACGGCTATGGCGAGGGGCCTCCTGGGCCTCTGCAGGGAGCGAGGCTTCTGGCGCTTTGTAGCTTACACAGATGCCAGCAACCTTCCTGCCCTCAGGATAGCCAGGAAGTTCGGGGCTTCCGTGAGCTATGAGGGGGATCTCGCTATAATAATATTTGAGCTGCCATCTCCTTCCGAGCAACGGTGAGAGCTTGCTCACGGAGCTCCTGAGGGAGAGGGCGAGGGAGGCCTGGGAGAAGGACCTAGACCACCCCTTTGTGGTGGAGCTCTACGAGGGCAGGCTGCCGCTGGAGAAGTTCAAGTACTACCTGCTCCAGGACTACAACTACTTGGTATACATGGTTAAAGTGCTGAGCGTCCTGGCGGCAAAGGCCCCCAGCCTTGAGCTCTCGAGGCTTGCGCTGGAGCTAGCGTATGGAACTGTAACAGGGGAGATGAGGAACTACGAGTCCCTGCTGAAGTCCCTGGGCCTCACGCTGGAAGAGGCCGTGAAGACCAGGCCTAACCCCACAAACGTGGCATACATGAACTTCCTGCTCTCCACAGCCCTCTCCGAGGACTTCTACGCTGGGCTGGCGAGCGTTCTCCCCTGCTTCTGGTCCTACCAGGAGATAGCGGAGAGGCACAAGCACAGGCTTGAGGGGAACAGGGTAGAGATCTACAAGAGATGGGCCTCTGTTTACCTGAGCGAGGAATATGCGAGCCTTGTGAGGTCCCTCAGGAGGGCCCTGGACGCCTCGGGCCAGAGCGTTGAGCGCCTGCTGCCGTTCTTTGAGTTGGGGATCAAGTACGAGTACATGTTCTGGAGCGCCTCCTATGCTATGGAGGAGTGGCCTATATAGATTCTTTCATTTTCTTCTTTGCCTCCTCCAGCTCCCTCCAACCTAAGAGGAGGGCTATGCCCACCCCAGCTATGGCGGAGCCTATGAGGAGAGCCAGGGCTGCTGCGGAGACCTTGATCACTAGCATAGCTGTCTCCTCGCTGGTGTAGAGCACTAAATATGAGTAGCCTACCCCTGTAGCTATGCCGGCAGCAGTCATGAACAGCCCGAGCAGCTTCGGAGACGTCATATGCTCCCCACCCCTTAAGGGCCCTCGGGCTTATATATGGTTTTGAGGAGAGATGGAGGGGCGCTTCAGGCTAGTCCTCAAGAGCTACAGGCGCGGGCGCGCGGTGCAGCTAAGGGCGCCGGGCGATGGGGGGAGGGAGGCAACGGTCTTGAGGGTAGGGGGCAAGGCGTCGGAGGAGCTCTTCTGGGGAGCGCTGGGAGCTCTGAGGAGGAGGGGGCTCGTGGAGCTGGAGAAGGAGACGCGCTCCTCTTACAGGGCCCTCCTGAAGGCAGAGGCGGGGCCTACCGTAGGGGGCTTCCTGGTGCTAGCTAGAAGGGCAAAGGAGGTGAGGCCTCTCCTCTACCTCTTAGAGAGGGCTCTGGACGGGGACGCGGTCCTCCGGGTCTTCCTCCCCTCTCTCCTGCGCCTGGCAGAGGAGATGAGCGGAGGCAGGCCTAGCCCCAAGGTCCTCGACAGCCTCAGCGCCGGAGCAAAGGAAGTTGTGAGGAAGCTCTGGAGGGTTAAGCTGTAGGTCCCAGCCCCAACTTGAGGGCCCTGCGGGGCCTCGCGGACCCCACTGAGCCCCCAACGCAGCCGGCTTAACTTCCGGGTTCGAAATGAGTCCGGGTGTTTCCCGGCTGCTATGGCCGGGCTGGGACCACATATTATACATCTCGGAGACCTTTAAGCCTATCTCCCCGGTGTTTCGTCAATATGCTATACGGTAGCACCCCCCTCTGCCCCCTAATCCCGGCCTTGCGAGGTAGAGATCTGGCGGGAGAAGGGAGAACCTGGAAGGGGGTGTGAGGAGTGGTAGTGGATATCGTGAGGAGGTTCGTGAGCTTCTGGGGGGAAAGGAAGGGCGAGGAGGTGGACCTGGACGAGATAGTGTCCAGGCTCCAGGTAGCTAAGGTAGAGATAGACGGCATAAAGTCCCGCCTGATGGAGGAGATAGGGAGGCAGTACGATAACATGCTTGAGGCGGCGAACGCAAAGGACGAAGAGGCGCTCCACCTGGCTGCCTCTGAGCTAGTGCTGAAGAGGAAGATGCTCATGGTGGTCCTCACCTACAGCAAACTGCTAAGCCTCACGATACAGAGGATAAACGACGCGAAGAACATAGAGAGCATCGCAAAGGCCCTGGCGCCGCTGGGCTACGTGCTGAAGGCTGGCGACGAGTACCTCGCTGCCGTCAGCCCTGAGATAGTGAGCAGCCTTACCAGCGTGATAGAGCTGGCCGACGGCATAAGGAGGAGGGTGGAGAGCACTACCTCATACCTGCCCTCCGCAAGGATAGCTGAGATAGACGCAGAGGCGAGGCAGGAGATAGCGAGGCTAATAGCAGAGGCAAAGAGGGAGAGCGAGCAGCTGGCGAGGGTGCCGGAGATCTACTCAAAGCCCCTCGAGGAGAGGCTGCTAGAGTACGTGAGGGAGAAGGGCGGAGCTATTAGCATAAGCGCTGCCGCCAAGGAGCTGGGCGTAACTCCTTCAGACGTGAGGAGGGCACTGGAGGCTCTCGAGGAGAGGGGGGTCATAAGGGTCTTCAGGAAGCAGGCCGAGGCCACGTGAGGGTAAGGGGGTAATGAGCAACCCCGCGGTCTACTTGGAGGGGTCTGCTAGGAAGTACGCCCTCGCGGCCGCTAAGGCTGAGGGGGAGGGGAACTACGAGAGCGCCATAGTCAACCTCAGGAAGGCCGTGGAGCTGCTGGAGGAGCTGGTGAAGAACTACCCTGATCATCCAATGACCATGATATACAGGAGGCTCATATCTCAGTATAGGAGAAAGCTGGAAGACCTAGAGAAGAAGAGGCTGGAGCCCGCCTCCGGCGGCGATGAGGTTTACGTAGTGGAGACCAACGAGGAGGCGCCGCCCTTCGTCATGAAAGAGAAGCCTAGCATAAACTTCAGCGACATAGCAGGTCTGGAGGAGGCAAAAGAGGCCATAAGGGAGGTCATAGTATACCCTGTCAAGAGGCCAGACCTCTTCCCCCTCGGCTGGCATAGGGGCGTCCTGCTATATGGCCCTCCCGGCACGGGGAAGACCATGCTCGGCATAGCTGCAGCAAACGAGGTGAAGGCGGAGTTCTTATACGTAGACGCGGCCAGCATAATGAGCAAGTGGCTGGGAGAGGGGGAGAAGAACGTGAAGAAGCTGTTCAGCTACGCGAGGGAGAGGGCCTCCAAGTCGCCTGTGGTTATCTTCATAGACGAGGTTGACGCCCTTCTCGGCTACCACTCGACGGAGATAGGAGGGGAGGTGAGGGTGAGGAACCAGTTCCTCAAGGAAATGGACGGCGTGCTGGACAAGATGCTGAAGATCCACCTATATGTCGTAGCAGCAACTAACAAGCCCTGGAAGCTAGACGAGGCCTTCTTGAGGAGGTTCCAGAAGAGGGTATATGTGCCGCTGCCTAACAAGAGGGCGAGGAGGGAGCTCCTGGCGAAGCTCACGGAGAAGCTGAGGCTCTCCGGCGTAGACCTGGAAGAGCTGGCGGAGAGGCTGGAGGGCTACTCGGGGAGCGACATAAGGGATATAGTCCAGGACGCCTACATGATAACCGTGAAAGAGGTCTTCGAGAGAGGAGGAATAGGGGAGCCGAGGCCCATAACCATGGAGGACTTCGCGAGGGTGCTGGAGAGGAGGAAGCCAAGCGTAGACTCGGCTCTTAACGCCAAGTACGAAGAGTGGGCCTCCAGGTTCGGCGCCCTATAGTTTTTCTACTGCTCTGCGTCCCTTACGCCGTACTCCGTTATGGCGAAGACTGTCTCCCCCTCAGGTATGTGGGGGGCATCCACCACCTTAGCTATCCTCTTGTTCCCCCTGCTCTTCCTCAACTGCACCCTTATGCCAGGGGCATGACCAACTACGTGGCCCCCTACGGCTGCGGTAGGGTCTCCGAAGAACACGTCGGGCCTTGCCATCACCTGGTTGGTCACTACTACGGCAGCATCGTATATCTCAGCAAGCCTCATGAGCTGGTGGAGGTGCCTGTTGAGGAGCTGCTGCCTGAGGGCGAGGCTCTCCCTTCCCGGGAACTCTGCCCTGAAATGGCCCGTGAGGGAGTCCACCACGACGAGTCTTATGTTGTCCTTTGAGAGCATGTCGAAGAGCTTCTCCACCACGGCCATTTGGTGGTGGCTGTTAATGGCCCTTATCCAATATATGTTCTCCATGGCCTTGTCCGGGTCTAGGCCCACCGCTCTGGCCATTTGATCTATTCTCTCCCACCTGAAGGTGCCCTCTGTGTCTATGTATACTGCCTTTGCTGACAGCCCTCCCCTGTCCTCCGGCAGCTGAACGTTCACCGAGAGCTGGTGGCAGATCTGCGTCTTCCCAGTCCCATACTCGCCGAAGAACTCGGTTATTGTCCTGGTCTCCACCCCTCCTCCCAGCAACTCGTCGAGGCTCTTGCTGCTTGTGGTTATCTTCTTGGCCTTGAACCTCTCCCTCTTCAGCTCCAGCGCGGTCTTGAACTTTATATCGAGGGCCTCTCGGGCGGCCTCTATTATCTTCTGCACTGTGGGCAGGGGGAGGTTGGTGGCGGCAGAGAGCTCGTGGGGAGTAGCTACCGCTATGGACTCTATGGTAGTGTAGCCGGCTTCGATGAGCTTCTGCGCAGTGCTAGGCCCTACTCCTGGCAAGTCCGTCAGGTCCCTTATCACCTTCTTCTCGCTGATAGCAGCTCACCCAGCGTAAGAGGTCTACCTAAAGGTATATGTTTTAAGACGTCCTTAGCCCCTAGAGGGGCGTCCTCGAACTCCAGGAACATCTCACGAATCTGTCCTGCCAAGTATCGAGTGATAAGTGTTCTTCCTACAATATCTGCAGTAGTGGTACAGGCGCGGGAACTCGGAAAGGTCAAAGCTGACCTCGAGCTCCCACTCCCTTCCGCACTCGCTGCATCTGAGCCTCCACCGCGTTAAGGGCGTGCACCTGGGGCCTTGAGCTCCTCTGCTCTTTTAAGCTCGTGAGTCACCTTCACCCTCTCCAGGAAGAGGCCGACGGTTGGCCTGAACAAATACCTTATGAGGTACACCGCGTTCAGAGGGAAGAGGAGGCCCCTGGACTCCTTGTGGCCGCATATGGGGCACTCAACAGACACTATGACCCTCAAGGCCTCCCCTTCTGGCCCACTCATAACGTACGCGTACTCCACTGGCGTAGAGCACGCTGGACAGAGGCCCAGCTCCCTGAACTCACTCCTTAGGCTCAAAAGGGACCCAAGTATAGCTTCGCAAAGGGGCATTAATAGGGGGGGCGCCCTACTCCGAAGTCCTCCTCGCCAGCTCCTCGAGCACCTCTCTGCCGGGCACCTCCACCCAGATCTCCTTCTCCCTCACCTCGAGCCAAAGCCTCCTGAGGGGGGACTTCGCTTTGCCCAAGCTCGGCTCGCCTGTCTCGGGCGAGAAGGCCTCGCCGTGACCTGGGCAGACTAGCTTGTCTTTGAAGGACCTTTCGCATAGAACGTAATACTTGTGATCGCAGATTGCCACGTAGGCATATAGGCTGCCCTTGTGCCTGAGGACCATGACGGGCACGCCGCCGATCAGCTTAACCCTAACAGAGCCCTCAGGAATGGAAGCCTCCTTCGCGAATATGACCATCAAATTGACCCACCGAGGGGGGCGTCTACAAGTTATTCTCCATATTCCCCTATCTGGTCCAACACTATCTCGTAGTACGAGTCTTTTGCCTGCTCCAGCTCCTCTTCCCTCTTCACGTCTATCCCTTTGCTCTTCGATATCACCTTAGTGGTGATGACTTTCTCCCTCGCCTTAATGGTAGACTTGTATTCCTCCTTTGCTACCTCCAGCTTCTCCTCATAACCGCACCTAGTGCACCTGGAGAAGAGTTCGTCTCCTTTCTTTACGGGCACCACCACGCTGCCACACCTTGGGCAGAACCTCAACTACCACACCTCCATGGGTTGCCTATACGGCCCCATATAGGGGAAGAGTCACAGTATTTATACTTTCTGGTTAGATAGAATAAATTTCATGAGGTCTCTGGCTAGTATCGACTTATTGTAAACCCTGCGGGCCTCCTGCAAGAGCCTCCTGACCTCGAGGCCCCTGTACCTGAGGCTCACGTGGGTGAGTAGGAGCAGATCTACGCCCGCTTCCCTTGCCACCTCCGCGGCCTGTTCGGACGTGCTATGTCCTCTCTCCCTCGCCTCCTCCGAGAGCTCAGAGGAAAAGGTGGAGTCGTGTATGAGCACCCTGGCTCCCCTCGCCTCCTCCACCACCGAGCTACAGGGGGCGGTGTCGCCCGTGTAGACGACCTTTATGGACCCCCCACCCCTCTCCGCCACGTCCTCCAGCCTCACCTCCACTCCCTCTACGCTTGCCCTCCCCTCCTCGAGCAGCCTCTTCACCCAGGCGCCCGGCTTGAGGCCCAAGGAGCTCAGCTTCCCAAGGTCTACCCTGGGCCTGAAGGACCACTGCAGGGAGAAGCCGTAGGCTTCAACCGTGTGGCACACGGGGAACCAGCGCAGGGTAAGCCTGTCCCCGCCGTGCTCCCAGACCTCTATCTCCCCCCTGCCGCTCGCCCTCACTACGTGTAGGGTAAACCCCAGCTCCGCTCCTTCCAGCGCCTCTGCCACAGAGCCAGGGGCCACTATTACCAGCCTCTGCTCCCTCCTGTTCACCTGCATTGACTGCAGGAGCCCCGGCAGGCCGTTCACGTGGTCTCCGTGCTCATGAGTTATGGCTATGACGTCCACGCTAGTAGGGGACAGCTCCGCCTGCGCCATCCTAACCTGTACTCCCTCCCCTGCATCTAGCAGCACCCCCGTTCCCCGCGAGTCTCTCAGGAAGAAAGAGGGCAAGAAGCGCTCCGGGGTGGGGAGGGTGGCCCCAGTGCCGAGGGCTAGCAGCTCCACTCTGTAGCCCATGGCTAGACCCTCGCCACCACGACCTCCCTCACGAGGGTCCCATGGACGAACATGTGAAACCTCCCCCTCACCTCCAGCCCCTCTCTCCTCGCTATCTCCCATGGGCTGGCTTCATATGGGCCTGCAAATACTACGTATGAGCCCTTGACCGCCACCCTCTTCGCCTCCCCTAGGAAGGAGGAGACCAGATCTGCGTAACTTCTCTTCATGGTAGAGCTCGACCTCCCGTAAGGCGGGTCTGTGGCTATCGCCTCCACGGAGGAGCAGGTCAGGGGCATGGAAGTTGCGTCGGAGATAAGGGCAAGGGAGGAGCCGCAGCCAAAGCTATCCAGGTTAAGTCTTGCCCCGAGGCTAGACCTCCAGTCCAAGTCCCCGCATATGACGGAGGCGCCTATTTGGCAGGCCTCTATGGCGAAACCTCCCGCGCCGCAGAAGGGGTCGAAGAACGTGGACCCCTTCCTAGCCCTCGAGAGGTTCACGAAGAGCCTCGAGACCTGTGGGTCCAGGGTGCCCGGCTTGAAGAAAGGTCTCCTCCTAGGCCTCCTCTCCAGAAGCTCCCTCCTACTGGCTCTCTCTATGGGGAGCCCCACTGTAATGAGCCCCTCCGCAGCTATTACGTGCAAGGTCCTCCCCCTTAGCCTACAATTAACGTGAGAACAGAGGACCCTTACGGCCTCCTGCTCGGAGACCTCCCCCAGCCCCCTCAGCCTAGTGACCTCCACCCTCACCTCTAAGCCCTCCAGCGCTGACCCCACGTCCTTTGCGACGTCTGGGCTCAGCCCCGAGTCAGAGAGCGAGAGGACCTCGCCCACCTCCCTCACGGAGCCCGCCCTCCTGACCAGCTCCTCCAGCCGCCTGCCGTCGGAGCGGAAGAGGACCAGTGAGTCCACAATTGCCCCCTCCCGGTACTCTATGCCCTCTGCCTCCGCTATGGCCCTTAACTCCTCCAGCGAGAGCGAGGGGTAAGAGCCTGATATCAGCGCGTAGTAGAGCCTCACCCGGCCTCCTCTCTCCATATGTTAAGTTTATTAGTTAAGTGGAGAAGAAGGTTACGCTTATTACCACAAGGTGGAGAAGAGAGAGTGGGTAGCCGGGTCGTCTAGCGGCCAAGGATGCGGGGCTCTGGCCCCCGTGACCGGGGTTCGAATCCCCGCCCGGCTACCACTTCAGCCGTACTTGAACCCTATAGCTGCCCCAGCTATGAACGCGCCAGCAAAGGGCATGGAGGCTACGATCCAGGCCTGGAAGGAGGCCGTCGCTGCCTGTGCGTCGAAGAGGGCCCTCTCCACGAGCAGCGCTAGCTTGTCCCAGTTGACAGTTATTATTCCTACATAAGCTAGCAAGAGTAGCGCCGCTGTCAGCACCCCCATGACTAGCGCAAGGAGTTTGAGCGCCTTCTTCAAGAAATAGCCTACGACAAAGCCCAAGACGAGCCCTCCTCCTCCCTGGTAAAGGAGGGCAAGCAGAGCGTCCCCTAAGGAGATATCCTGTGACAAGGGTTTCTCCGCGTAGAAGGGGCAGAGGGGATAAATAAGCTTCTTGGAGCCCTCTCCCTCATAAGTCCCCGCTGGCCCCTTATGGCGGGAGGGGAGTTGATACTCAGCGATAGGGACATACTGACCCTCATAAGGGCAGGGGACTTGAAGGTTGAGCCCTTCAGCGAGGAGATAGTGAGGGAGAACGGGCTCGACCTGAGGCTGGGGAGGGGTTACTGCAGGTTCAAGCCCTCCTCGAGGGTCCTAGATCCCAGGGACCCAGGGGACCCTGCTGAGTTCTACGAGTGCGGAGAGGCAGATGAGATAATCGTCATGCCAAAGGAGCACATATTGCTGCACACGTTGGAGTACGTGAAGCTTCCCGACTACGTGGCTGGGCTAGTAAACCTGAGGAGCACCTGGGCCAGGACGGGCATATACGTGCCCTCCACCGCCGCAGACGCGGGCTTCGAGGGCCAGCTCACGATAGAGGTCATAGGCTCAAGCTTCCCCGTCAAGCTGTATGCGGGGGACCGCTTCCTCCACCTGCTGCTGGTGAAACTGGGGACCCCCTCGATTAGGCCTTATAGGGGCGAGTACCAGGGCCAGAGGGGCGTGAGGCTCCCTAAGTTCTTCTCCAAACTTTAAAGCCCCTCGGGACGCCTTCCTGGCGGTGAGGCTAGTGATAAGTAGGAGCAGGTGGAGCAGCGACTTCTCCCGCTGGTTCGACTGGGTGCTGGAAGAGGCAGAGATCTACGATTACGGCAGGTACCCTGTGAAGGGCATGGGCGTCTGGATGCCATACGGCTTCCAGATAAGGAGGAGGGTCATAGAGATACTGAGGGAGCTCCATGACAGGAGGGGGCACGAGGAGGTCCTCTTCCCCATACTGATCCCTGAGAGCATGCTGAAGAGGGAGTCTGAGCACATAAAGGGCTTTGAGGACGAGGTGTTCTGGGTAACCCACGGGGGCCTTGAGCCCCTTGATGTAAAGCTAGCGCTAAGGCCTACGAGCGAAACGAACATAACTTACTACGAGTCCCTCTGGATAAAGAGCTACAAGCAGCTCCCCAAGAAGTACTACCAGATAGTCAGCGTCTTCCGCTACGAGACGAAGGCCACAAGACCTCTTGTGAGGGTGAGGGAGATAACGACCTTCAAGGAGGCCCACACCGTTCACTCCAGCTATGAGGATGCGGAGAGGCAGGTGTTGGAGGCAATAGAAATGTACAAGGAGTTCTTCGACTCGCTGGGGATCCCATACATAATTTCACGCAGGCCAGAATGGGACAAGTTCGCCGGGGCGCTCTACACCATTGCCTTCGACACCGTCATGCCAGATGGGAAGGTCATGCAGATAGGGACTGCCCACCACCTGGGCCAGAACTTCACCAGGGTCTTCGATTTCAGGATCCACATGCCCGACGGCACCATGGACTTCCCCTGGCAGACCAGCTATGGAGTGAGCGACAGGGTCATAGCGTCTGTCATATCAATACACGGCGACGACAGGGGGCTAGTGCTACCCTACCACATAGCCCCCATCCAAATAGTCATCATACCCATCCCTGCCGGCGGCGAGGAGGAGAGGAGATCTGTGCAGGAGGAGTCCAGGAGGGTAGCTGCTAGGCTGGAGAGGGCGGGCTACAGGGTCAAGGTGGACGACAGGGAGGAGCTCAGGCCGGGGGCTAAGTACTACTATTGGGAGGCCCGCGGGGTGCCGCTCAGGATAGACATAGGGCCTGAGGAGGTGAGCTCCAGGACATACACTCTGGTGAGGAGGGACACCTTAGAGAAGTACAAGGTGAGCGAGGAGTCCCTTGAAAAGGAGGTGAGCTCAATCCTCCGCGACCTGAACTCCAACCTCAGCTCTAGGGCATGGGCACGCCTCAAGTCCCTCGTGAAGAGAGCCAGGAGTGAGCAGGAGGCAGAGGAATGGGCGGTAGAGAAGAAGGGCATACTGGAGCTCCCCTGGTGCGGGAATGAGGAGTGCGCTAGGAAGACGGAAGAGAAGCTGGACGCAAAGGCCCTGGGGACCGTCTGGCCTCCTGAGAGCGCCGAGGGAGAGAGCTGCCTCTGCGGCAGGAGGGCAGTGGCCTGGATGAGATACGCTAAAACATATTAGGAGCACAGAGCCCCCTCTCCCGGAGGATATAGGATGCCAAAGAAGAGGGAGAGCAGAGGCAGGAGGAAAGGGGACAAAGGAAAGAGTGGGGCAGTGCCCTGCGACAACTGCGGTAGGCTTACGCCTGCAGACAAGATCATATGCGTTACAAGGCTCTACAGCCCAGTGGATCCTGCGCTCGCAAGGGAGCTGGAGAAGAAGGGGGCAGTAATAATGAAGTACCCCATGAAGAAGTGCTACTGCGTCAGTTGTGCAGTGTTCTATGGCATAGCTAAGGTAAGGGCTGAGGAGGAGAGGAAGCCAAAGGGACTGCAGCTATAGGCTTCCCAAGATCCTCAAGAACTAAAGCCATGTGGGCCCGGGGGGATTTGAACCCCCGACCACCCGGTTATGAGCCGGGCGCTCTACCGGGCTGAGCTACGGGCCCTCAAGAAGAGAGGAGAGCTAGGGCTTATAACTTTGCTATACCTTCCAGCTTGAAATGTATGCCCTCTGCTCCTCCGTGAGCTCGTCTATCTCAACTCCCATGGTCTCCAGCTTTAGCCTGGCAACCAGCTCGTCCTGCTCGTCTGGGACTTGGAGCACCCTCCTCTCTAGCCCCCCCTCCTTTATGCGTAGCACTGCCAAGGCCTGGTTCGAGAAGCTCATGTCCATCACCTCGCTAGGATGGCCTTCTGCTGCCACCAGGTTCACTAGCCTCCCCTCTGCGAGCAAGTAAAGCCTCTTGCCGTCGGGCAGTAGGTACTCCTCCACATGATCCCTCACGCTCCTCTTCGCTACTGCCAGCCTCTCCAGCTCCTCTACGCTCACCTCCACGTTGAAGTGGCCTGCGTTGGCCAGTATGGCGCCGTCCTTCATGAGTCTAAAGTGCTCCTCCCCTATGACCCTCTTGTTGCCCGTGGCTGTGATGAATACGTCTCCCATAGCTGCTGCCCTCCTCATGGAGGTGACCTCGAAGCCGTCCATCAGGGCCTCTAGGGCCTTCACGGGATCTACCTCAGTAACGATCACCCTAGCGCCCATTCCCCTAGCCCTCAGCGCCACGCCCCTCCCCACCCACCCATAGCCAGCCACTACCACCACCTTCCCTGCCAACATTACGTTGGTAGCCCTCAATATGCCGTCTATCGTGCTCTGACCGGTGCCGTACCTGTTGTCGAAAAGGAACTTAGTCCTGGCGTTGTTCACGGCTATGACGGGGTACAGCAGTCTTCCCTCCCTCTCGAGAGCCCTCAGCCTCAAGATCCCCGTCGTGGTCTCCTCTGTTCCTCCTTTCACGTGCTCAGCTACCTCCCTCATCTCCTCATGGAGGACAACATGTAGGTCCGCGCCGTCGTCTATAACTACGTCAGGCCTCCTGGAGGCGATCGTCCTTATGGCCCAGAAGTACTCCTCAGAGCTCATCCCCCTCCAGGCAAAGACCCCTATGCCCCTCTGCGCAAGGGCCGCGGCTACCTCGTCCTGGGTAGAGAGAGGGTTAGATGGGGAGAGGTATACCTCAGCGCCCCAGGCCTTAAGCGTCTCCACAAGGACCGCCGTCTCTTTCGTTACGTGTAGGCAGGCAGAGACCCTTGTGCCCTCGAGCGGCCTGTCCTTCAGGTATTTCTCCCTGAGCTTCATCAGGACAGGCATGTTCCTCTCTGCCCAGGCTATCTGGAGCTCCCCTCTTTGCGCAAGCCCTAGATCTCTTACCTTGAACTCCATTGCCTTTCGCCACAGAAGGAGAAAAGAGCTAAATAATAAGCCTAGCCATATGTATGCCGGTGCGCATAGTGGGAAGAAGGAAGAAGAGGGCAAGAGTTAAGAAGAAGCCCATAAAGCTCATAGGGAAGTACTTCTACTGCCCCCGATGCGGCTCCCTCACGATGACGGTTAGCTTCGAGAAGATCTCGGAGACCGAGAAGATAGGTAGGGCCACATGTGGGACCTGCGGGCTGTACTGTGAGGTAAAGGTCCCCATGAGGGCAGAGAAGGTAGACGTGTACAACATGGTGGCAGATATGGCTTATGAGGGGGGTCTGGAGAGTAAGTGCGAGGAGAGGAAGGTTGGGGAAGATATGGAGGAGTATGCTGGAGAGGAGGAAGGAGAGTAGACTCCACTTCACGCTAATAGATCCAGACAAGACTGAGCCCTGGGAAGCAGAGAAGATAGCTAGGGCAGCGCGGGAGTACGGCACTGACTACGTCCTTGTGGGCGGCAGCCTCGGCGTTTCGCCGCAGAGCACAGATATTATAGTTGAGGTGGTAAAGAGAGAGGGGCTTCCCGTGATAATATTCCCGGGCTCTCTGAACAACGTCTCCCCCAAGGCGGACGCGGCCCTCTTCCTTAACATAATAAACAGCGACGACCCCTACTACCACGGAATAGCGCAGGTACAGGGCTCCCTCATAGTCCTCCGCCACGGCCTTGAGCCCATACCTACCTGTTACGTTATCGTGGGCTACGGCGGCACGGCGGGCTACATGGCTAGAGCTAGGCCCATCCCATACGAGAAGCCAGAGCTTGTGGCGGCCCACGCGCTGGCATGTGCTATGATGGGCTCGAAGGTGATTTACCTAGAGGCCGGCAGCGGTGCCCCGAGGCCCGTGCCGCCGGAGGCCGTCTTCCTCTCGAAGGAGTTCCTCAAGGCCGTAGAGATGGAGGCTCTGCTCATAGTGGGGGGCGGCATAAGGAGCGCGGAGGTAGCGAAAGATATGGCCAGGGCGGGGGCAGACGGGATAGTCACAGGGAACATAGTAGAGCAGAACCCCGAAGCGCTAAGGGAGATAGTGAAGGCCTTCAAGGAGGGCTAGGCCTTGAGCGTTGAGTGCCTCCAAGAGGCAATGAGGAGGGCCTACCTGGAGAGGGACGTTAACAGGGGGGTTTACGCCACCTTCACGTGGCTCGTGGAGGAGGTGGGGGAGCTGGCAGAGGCGTTGTTGGAAGGGAGGAAGGAGAAGGTAGAGGAAGAGATAGCCGACATTATAGCCTGGACCTTGAGTCTGGCTAACATACTGGGCGTAGACGTGAAGGCTGCAATGGCAAGGAAGTATGGGCAGGAGCTCGAGGCCTCGGGCTGCGCGGGCTTTAATAGCTCAGCCAACTCTAGCTAAAGGGGGATCTCCGTGTCTGCAAAGAGGAGACAGACAGGCCCTGCTAGCGGAGCAGGCCTCATATCTTATTACGAGGAGCTAGACAGCGCGATCAAGCTGAGCCCCACCACGGTCTTCATTATAGCCGCAGCCTTCTCCCTCCTTGTCATCCTGGCCCACCTGCTCTTCTAGCAGGTTTTTCCTTAACGTTACGCTCAGGCCCACCGATATTATCTCCCATATCACCCTCCTCACCTCCTCCTCTCCCATCCTCAAGTCCCTGAACCTCCCAGACCCTTTGGCTAACCTCAGCGCCGCCAGGTGAACGCAGCCAGCCCTCTCTGGCAGAGAGTGGGCAAAGGAGCTGCAGCTGCAGTAGAGGCCATCTATCATGAAGTAGTCCCTCTCCGCCCCTACGTATGCCCAGAGCCCCCTTGCTGCATTGAGGGCCACAACCCTCCTAGCTATCCCCTTTGCCTCCTCCTCCTTTTCCCTTGCCCTCTCCTCTACCTCTTCCCTTATGCCTCCCAAACCTCAACACCGAGTGTCCGCAAGCCCTGTGGCCCACCACAAGGTAGTCCGTGAGCCCGTGGAAGATCCCCGTCTCTACCACCCCTGGGACTGCCTTAAGCGCCCTCTCTGCCCCCTCTGGGTCCTCTATGGGGCCCATGTGGACGTCAAGTATTACCCCTCCCCAATCGCTCACCAAAGGCCCCCTCTTGCCGGCCCCCTCCCTGAACTCTGCCCTGTAGCCGAGGGCCTCCAGGGACCTCTTAACGGCCCACGCGTGCTCCCTCACGGCCTCCACGGGGATGGGCCTGGAGAGGACTTCCACCAGCTTGTTCTCAGAGATCACGAAGACGTTCAGGGGGCTGCTATATGCTAGCACCTTTTCCCCCAACATAGCGCCGCCTCCCCCCTTAATCATAGATCCTTCCCTGTTTACCTCATCTGCGCTGTCCACGTAGACCTCCGGCTCCCCTAGCTGCAGCACGCGGAAGCCGAGAGCGCTGGCCTTCAGAGCTGTGTCGATGCTAGAGGGGAGGAGCAGCCAGTCCCTCCCTACGGCACGGGAGAGGAAGAGAGAAACGGTGGAGCCTGTGCCCACTCCCACTACCCTGAAGCGGCCTAAAGACTCCAGGAGTTCCAGCGCCCCCTTCACGGCCTCTTCGGTTGGGTCACAAACCATCTCTGCTCAGGAAATTCGATGAGGCCGGGGGAAATATCTGAGGTGGGCTCCACAGGAAACAGAGGGGTCTAACGGCTCTAGCTATTGCCTCCCTGTAATAGAGAGAGGGGGACCCCTCTGTTTCCTGTGGAGAGGCTGCTATAACATAAGCATAGCTCTTTGTCGCTAGTTATACAAACCCATTATAGCTAAGGACAGCTATGGGAAAGCTCGGAATCTTGTCCTTTCCATAAGAAGTAGAGGGGTAGGGGAGAAAGAAAGAGATATCTGAGCTTTGAAAGTGGGCTCCAGAGGAAGCCAAGGGGTGTTAACCGGGGGGGGTTTACGGGCCCAAGATTTCCTCCACCTTCATAGTCCTTGGCTCGAACTCCCTCTGCGCCCTTCTCCAAGGAGGCCTCACTAAGTTAGGGAGCCTCCTGGGCGTAAACTCCCCGGTTAATGCCCTCCTAAGCGATATGGTCACCTTCCCTTCTAGCCCCCTATAGCCGCAGAACCTACACCTGAACCCCCTCCCCCTTCCTAGGCTTTCCATCCTACTTCCGCACCGCGGGCAGCGCGGGTTGAGCTCCAGCTTCTTCTCTGCCAGCTCCAGGATCCAGAGCTTCTCCGCGTTTATCACGGGCACCCCTCTCCTCCTCTTTCTCACCGTGCCTAACACCCTCACGCGGTCTCCCTTCACGAGCAGCCTGGACGCCTCGTTAAGGACGCCGGTCTCCGCGTAGAAGGCCGCCTCAACGCCCTCCCCCCTAACTATAACGTGCCCTCCCGGGATGACCTCTGGATCTTCCACCAGCTCCAGCTCCAAAGTTCCAGCGCTGTAGGGCCTTAACTCCCCGGTTAACGGGGCTGCATGAGCGTCAGTGTGCTGGTTGCTCCTGAAAATGGCCCAGAGCGCTGGCTCCTCGCATAGGGCCTCAGAGAAGCGGGCCAGGTGGCCCGGAACATCTCCTCTAAAACCCGCCAGCACAGGGTCAGGCCCGCCGGGGCTAGCGGTCTCCTCCAAAGTCTCTGGGCTGTAGTTAAATATGGTAATCCCCGGCAAACTTGCCTCCACTTGCAACACCCTCCTGCTATCAACGCACCGCTCCCTCCCCAGGGCCTCTGGGCGCCTGTAGAAAAGGAGCTCGTACGTGTGATCATCGCCCGGAGCAAGGGCGGCCAAGGAAGCTATGGCACCCACTACCCCCTTCCCGCCAACCCACAGGCCTCCTAGGGCCTCTAGCGTAGAGGTGGCTACATCCTTGGGCACTACGGCGGTGAGGGCCTTGTGGTACAGGGCCCTCAGCTCCGGCCTCCAGGGGTTACCTTCTATGGCTGCCACGCCCGGGTCGCCGCCGTACTGCCTAGCCAGCTCGTAGGCCTCCTCTAAGAGGGAGGAGAGCTTGCCCTCGTAGGAGAGCCTCAGCACCACCGCGGCGTTGCCCCTGGTTTTCCAAGGGATGGCAGGGTTGAGCCTCACGAGGAGCGGGTAGTCCAGGAGCCTCGCTCTCCCCGCTAAGGACCTGAGGAGGAGAGCAGAAAAGTGCGTAGTGCAGCCGCCGCCGTAGCTATCTGCGCTGTCTACGGCGAGGCTTATCATGAGCTCACTGTTTCGTCTGCTTCTTTATCACTATGCTGGTGATCGTGCTCTTCACTCCGCTCATCTTCCTTATTTTCTGCGTAATTACGTTCCTCATACTGTCCATATCGCTCGTCCTAAGGATCACCATTATGTCGTGAACGCCATATATCATGTAGACCTCTTGGACCTCCGGGAGCTCCAGGAGCTTGTTGAAGATCTCATCCTCCTTCCCCGTGTCAACGTTTATCATAACTATTGCCTCTGACGACAACGCGTCTCCCCTGCACCTCTCTCCTGAGGGCGATCTAGCCTTATATCTTTCTGGAGGCTCAAAGAGGGGAGATCAATTGGAGGTCCTGCTAGGGGCACTCGTGGCGGCCTCTGCGCTCTTCTACCTGCTAACCTCCCTCTCGCTATTTAGGCTCCATAGGGCCTTGGGGGAGGAGCTCTTCCTAAGGCTTTCGATATCCTTTTCCCTTCTCTCTCTTGGCCAGATCCTCATGCTCCTTTCCCTCCTCTCCTCAGAGCGCCTCTCCTTCTCCTTCTACACGACCTCCACGGCTTTTGCCCTCTCGGGCTACTTTGTGATGATAAGGACAAAACAGGCCCTGGCGCTCCTCTCCCCCCTTGTGATAGTCCCTTCAGGCCTGGACTTCCTCGGCATGCTGACCTCCGGATACGTTTCTTACACCTCGAGAAGCTACGTCAGGGCGGCCTTCGCAGTCCTCTCGCTCTCCCACCTAGGCCGTTCCCTCGGCCCTCTGCTCACCGGCCTTGGCCTGCTGCCAGACCTAGAGGTGTTGCTACTATTGGGAGCTGAGTTTTTGAAAGCTCTCGCCGCATTTGTGCTTGCAGTGAGGTACAGGAAGATAATATGAAGAAAAGAGGGAGGCTGAGGATAATAATAGAGGTGCTCTCGTACATAGCAGAGGAGAGCCCTGTGCCTGCAACTAGGGTAGCTCAGGCCACGGGGCTGGCGTACGATAGGCTAGCGGCGCTCTTGGAAGAGCTGAACGAGAAGGGCTTGGTGAAGCTGGAGACGGGAGAAAGGTTAAAGAGGGTGTCCATAACTAAGAAGGGGCTAGAGACGCTAAGGAAGCTGAGGGAGCTGAGGGACTTCTTGGAGGACCTCGGCCTGGGAGTCTAGCTATTAACTCCCGCTCCACTTACGTTTGGGTTAGAGTTGGAAGCAATAGTATATGTGTTGCTGGGAGCCACGATAGCCATGATAGCTAGCATGAGCGGCGTGGGAGGCGGCGTCTTCATGGTGCCCCTCTTCTACCATATGGGCTACCCCATCAACCAGGCAGTGGGGACGAGCCTCTTCGTCATAGTATTCAACAGCATTTCGGCTACGATAAGCTACTGGAGGCGGGGGCTTCTCAGGCCTGGCTCGTGGATAGTCATGTCTCTGCTCATGATACCCTCCAGCGCCCTCGGGGCTCACGCAGTTGCCTTCTTTCCCAGGGAGCTCTTGGTAGCGATCGTTGCCCTCCTAGTCACACTGTTCAGTTTGAACCTGCTCCTTACGTCGGAAAAGCAGGGGGAGGGGCCCAAGAGCCCCCTGCTGGTCCCCCTCGCAGGCCTTGTGGCAGGCTTCATAGCAGGCCTCGCTGGCGTAGGAGGCGGCGTGGTCCTCATGCCGGTGCTCGTCTCTGTGCTGAACGTCCCAGTTCATGAGGCGGTGGCAGCAAGCATGATGTCAATAGTCCTCTCATCTATCTTCGGCTCAGCGGTCCACGCGTATCATGGCAACATTGTGTACTCGCTGGCCTTCCCCTTTGCCGTAGGGGCCATTGTGGGAGGCCAGCTGGGGAGCTACGTCGCCTCTAGAACGAGCCCGAGCTCTTTAAGGAGGGTAGTGGGGGTAATACTGATAGCGATCGCCATATCTATGTTCCTGAGGTAGCCCTCTTCCTCCTCTCCTCTATTCTCCTTATCACGCCCTCGTCTGGCTCCAACTCTCTCGACGTCCTCTCGCGACACCCTAGGGCCTCAATGCAGTAGGGGCAGAGCTCCATGCCGTTGCAGCTTGACAGTACAGCCTTCCTGCCGCAGAGCTCACAACGCGCCCAGGAGAGGGTGCTCCTCACTTCTTCTCTCCCTTAGTTATGTACTTTGATAATGCGCTGGCCAGCGCGGCTAAGGTCCTTGTCTGTATCCATATTCTCCCAGGGCCCACAGCATCTATGACGAGCCCCTCCCCCCCGAGGAAGAGGGTCTTGAAGCCGCCGAGCCTCCTTATGTTCCACTTCACGCTCCCCTCTATGGCAACTGCGTGTCCGTTGTCCAGAGTGACCCTCTCGCCCGGACCTAGCTCCAGCTCTTCTATTGCACCGAAAGAGTTTATGAAGAGGGTGCCGCTCCCGCTCGCTTTTAGCCAGAAGATCTCGCCCTCCCCAAGGAGCCCCTTGAAGCCCTTGAACGCGACGCCTAGCTTCACATCTCCGAAGTGCGCCAGGTAGCTAGTGTCCTGTACAGCTATCTCTGCACCTCTTAGGCTAACTGCCTTTATGTCCCCGGGGATAGAGGGCACAAACCAAATCTCTGCCGGCGTCCTGGCCCTGAAGGTGTTGAGAAACAAGGGAAGCGATGCAGCAAAAGCTCTCTGAAGGGCCCCGAAAACCCCTCCTGAGAGGCCTGTGCCGACCTCCACTTCTCCCCTGTGTAGCATGTACGACCCAGGCTCAGCAGTTATACTCTCGCCCGGCAGGAGCTTCACTTTCAGTACTGAGTACTCGGGCCCTTTCTCTACAACGTACTCCAACGCATAGCACCGCCTCTGCACCACATCTAGAGGCTAATATATAGCTAACAAGCTAAGGGCCTCTTCGCGGGGTCCAGCTTGATGTCGCTCGTGAAGGAGCTGCTGGAGGAGTCCAGGGCCCTCGGCATATCTCACATATCCATAGAGGACGGTCTTGTGCTCATGGCGGAGGCCTTCACCACCTCGAGTCTGGGCGGCAGGGTCTTCGTAGACGCGGGGGCTGGCGTGGGGTTCTCCGCGTTGTGGATACTTGCGGGCATATCCGACTGCGAGGGCTGCCTGCTGATAGCTATTGAGTACGAAAGGGAGAGGCACGAAAAGCTGAGGAGGAACCTCGACAAGGTCGTAAAGGAGCTGGGGGCCAAGGCCTCTGCCGAGGCGGTCAGGGGGAACGCCCTGGAGGTAGTGGGAGCCCTGGAGGCCCTGGATTACGTCTTTGTGGACATAGAGAAGCCCGACTACCCCAAGATGCTCTCCATCCTAGAGGCCAGGCTAAGGCCTCTCGGAGTGGCCCTCTTTCACAATGCAATACAGCCAAGGCCCCCGGAGGAGTTCTTCGAGATGGCAATGAGCGGGCCTTGGAGGAGCATTATAATACCCACCGGGCCAGGGCTCATGCTGGTAAGGAAACGTTAAAAGGCACAGAGGTAACTTATGCGAGGGCGCGGCGGTCGTCTAGCCTGGACTAGGACGCCGGCCTGCCAAGCCGGAGGTCCCGGGTTCAAATCCCGGCCGCCGCACCACTTCTTGAGCCTCGAAGCTTTGGCCCCTAATCATCGGGACTCCTCATAAGCGGTCCAACTCTCTCATCGGTCCAGGATCACTTGGAGAGCAACCTTATTATCTTCTCCTCCTTCGTGCTCAGCTGAACCCTAATGTAGCCCAAGGCCTCTAGAGTGAGCAGTATTTTAGAGAGGTCTGCGTGGGAGAAGCGCTTCTCCTCCTTCTCCAGCCTGTGAAGCAGGGCCTCCTCCTCCACCTCCGCGCCCTTGTTCTCTTCCGCCAGCTTCCTTATGGCCTCCAAGACTATGTTGATATCAGGGGACCTGGACCAGGTCGTCATGGTGATCACCTAGAACGTTATGGTCGGGGCCTCCCTCCTCCTCTCTGCCCTCATCTGCCTTGCAGTCTCTAACCACCTTATGTAGAACTCCACCATCTGCTTTGTGACGCTGGGCCTTACTTTCTTCAGCGCCTCCTCTATGTAAGCCCACCTTATGGTCGGGGAGCTCATGCTCTCCCTTATGGCCATCATCGTGGCCTCCTGGAGGACTGCCACCAGGTCTGCCCCCGTGTAGCCCTCAGTTATCCTCGCCAGCTCCCTCAGATCTACGTCCTCTGCCAGCGGCGTCTTCCTTGTGTGGATCCTCAAGATCTCAAGCCTTGCGGGCTCGTCCGGCGGGGGCACGTAGATCAGCTTCCCTAGCCTTCCGGGCCTCAGGAGGGCGGGGTCTATTA
>JAOAKH010000051.1 GCA_026413755.1 Acidilobaceae archaeon
ATCTTTCTATTCTTGATGCCCCAAGCCTTCCCACTACAGCCCGTCTACATCAACCTCATGAGAATTTTCTACTCCCTAGACCTCGTCGGAACGATCCCCGGAGTAGTTATTGCACACGTCGTCCCCAGCCTCGTCTTCGCGATCTGGATAAACACCGCCACCTTCAAAGCCATACCACCAGTCCTCGAAGAAGCCGCGCGAATGAGCGGCGCATCATCCATAACCACCTTCTTCAGAGTAAGCTTCCCTCTTGCCACCCCCGGAATCCTCGCCAGCAGCGTATTCGTTTTCCTCTACTCGTTCGACGAATTCATGGGAACGTTCTTCATCGGGCTGCCGTCGGTCGTCACCCTTCCGATGCTGCTCTACAGCGCGAGCGGCTACAACATGCAGTTCGCGTCGGCGACAGCCATAGTTCTGCTCCTTTCAAGCATCGTCTTCATGCTTTTCCTCGAAAGGTTCCTCAAGCCGGAATACCTCGGAAGAATCGGGTAGGGCTGGGG
>JAOAKH010000005.1 GCA_026413755.1 Acidilobaceae archaeon
GGTGAGGACTGCAAAGTACTGCCAGAGGCCCTCTATGCCGGCCCTCTCCACCTCCTCCCTAACTATCTTGTCCGCGGCCCTGACCAGCTCCACCTTCTCCCTCGTGACCTCCCCCTCCACCCTCACTGCCAGCGCAGGCCCCGGCACGGGCTGCCTGCGCAGTATTTCCTCAGGGACCCCGAGCTTCCTGCCTATGGCCCTCACTTCGTCCTTGTAGAACCACTTGAGCGGCTCCACCAGCTTCAGCCTGAGCTTCGGCATCCCCGCAACGTTGTGGTGGGTCTTTATCACGCTCGCCCCCGGCCTCCCGCCGCTCTCTATGACGTCTGGGTATATGGTTCCCTGCACGAGGAACTCTGCGCCAAGCTCCTCTGCCCTCTCCTCAAGTATCTTTGCATAAGTTCTCCCGAAGGCCCTCCTCTTCTCCTCCGGGTCCCTCAGGCCCTTAAGGGCCTCGAAGAACTCCTCCGCTGCCTCAACTAGCAAAGGCCTGAGCCCCGCTTTCTCTAGCAAAGACAGCGAGAGCGCCGGCTCCCCCGCGGGGTGGAGGCCGTGATCTATCAGTATGGGCACGAGCCTCTCCCCTATGGCCCTCTTGACTATAGCGGCTGCGACCGTTGAGTCCACGCCGCCGCTCACTGCAGCTACTGCGACGCTCCTCCCCACCTCCCTCCTCACCATCTCCACGAGCTCCTCCAGCATGCCCTCAGGCCTCCAGTCCCTAGGGGCCCCTATGATCTTCAGCCAGTTGTCGTACATCTGTAGCCCGTACTGCGTGTGCGAAACCTCTGGGTGCCACTGGAGGGAGTAGTGGATCCCGTGCTTCATGGCAGCGACGGGGCTCCCGCTGGTGCTGGCCAGCACCTTAGCCCCCGGCGGCGGGCTGAGGACGGCGTCGTTGTGGCTCATCCACACCCTTACCCTCTCCGGGATCCCCTCGAAGAGCTCGTCCGGAGCTAGCGTTACCTCAGTGGGCCCGAACTCTGGGGCCGGAGATCTGCCCACCTCTCCCCCCAGCACCTTTGCGAGGAGCTGGTGGCCGTAGCATATGCCCAGGAGCGGCTTGCCCAGCGCCAGCAGCTCCTCAGCTACCTTGTCGTGCCTCCCCTCCGCAACGCTGAGGGGGCCGCCGCTCAAAATAACGCCCTCTGCCCTAGAGGCGTAATCCATTATCGCTTCCAGCCCCGCAGAGGCGCTGAGGAGCTCGCTGTAGACCCCCAGCTCCCTTACCCTCCTGGCTATGAGGTGCGCGTATTGCCCCCCGAAGTCCACCACCAGCACGAACCTCAAGGCCTCTCCCACGCTGGAGAAAGGGGAGGGGCTATATTGGGATCACGGGCACCTCGCCGAAGCGGGAGAGCAGCACGCGGTCCCCCGGCTCCACCTCCTCTACCGGTATGACCCTCACCCCCAAGGCCTTCCTCTTTGCCCTCGCGTAGGCAGCAGCATCTAGCAGCAGCCCTGCCACCTCGTTAACGTTAGCTGGCACTGCTGCCATGTCTAGGCCCGCAAGGCAAACGCCGGAGAGCCTCAGGAGGTCCCTTGCCGTCAGCTCCCCCTCGCTCGCCCGAGCCTTCAGCCTCGAGTCCTCAGCTACGGGCAGCTGGAGCTCGTTGAAGCCCACCGCCTTAAGCCCCGCTGCCACGCCCTCTAGCACCTCGTTTATGACCCTTACCCCCATGGCGAAGCCCGGCCTGGGCAGCCTTGCGCCCGCCACCGCTTCAGCTAGGCCCAGCGAGGACTCCTCCATCCAAGGGGAAACGCTGAGGTCCAGGCCGCCCGCCTCTGCCCTAAGCGTAGCTGCTGCTATCTCCAAGGCCTTAGCGGCCGTCCCAGCTGCCTCTGCAGCCGCTGCCCTCATGCCCTCAATGCCCTCTTTCTGGTAACGCTCCTTGAGGTAGTTGGGGTACAGCAGGGCGGCCGTCACGGACTTAGCGCCGGGGGAGTAGCTGAGGGGGTAGTAGGGCGTGTAGAGGGGCTCGCCGAGGGCGTTAACGCCGACTCTGGTAGCTAAGTCTGGGCTCTCCTCTGCTAGCTTGTGGATCAGCTCAGAGACCCTGAGCGCGGCCCTCCAGCTGAGCTCGTCGAGCAGTATGCCGACGTAGAAGCCCTGCCTCGCCGCAGAAGCTACAAGCTCCTCCAGCCTCTGGTGGGAGGAGGGTATGTTGCCAAGAGACACCAGCACCCCCTCCGGCGCCTCTAGCTCGTCAGCCCTCTCGAAGGCCTGGGGCAGCGTTACCCGGAGGCTCCAGACCTTTACTCCCGTCTCTGCCTCTACCCTCTCCCTCGCCTCCTCAAGCCTCGTGAAGTCCTCCTCGAGCTCCTCCTCCCAGGAGCGGGAGGCGTGGAGCACTAGCGACCTTATCTGATACCCTAGCCCCACCTCTTTACCCCCTTGAGCTAAGGTACTCGAAGATCAGCCTCACGCCGTAGCCAGGCGCAAGGCCCTTGTCAGGCCAGTAAGCTGGAGCTATGCCAGAGGCCTCATACCCCATGCCTGGGCCGGCTATGTCGAGGTGGGCGTATGGTTTCCCGTGAGCGAACCTCTCTAGGAAAAGGGCAGCATATATTGCTGCCCCAGCCCTGCTGGGGGCGGAGTTCGTGAGATCTCCCACCTGGGCGTTCTTCGTGAGCCAGGGCTTGTAGTCGTCCTCCAGCGGCATGTGCCATAGCTTCTCGCCCGTCCTCGCTGCAGAGGCCAGCAGCGCCTCCCTGAGCCTCTCGTCCCTCGTGAAGAGGCCCGCTATGAGCGGCCCGAGGGCCACCACTATGGCCCCGGTGAGGGTAGCTAAGTCTATGATCTCTGCTGCATCCAGCGCCTTTGCAGCGTATGCAATTGCGTCCCCTATTATTAGCCTCCCCTCTGCGTCTGTGTTGTTTACCTCAACCCTCGTGCCGTCCCACATCTTTATCACGTCGCTCGGCAAGTAGGAGCTGCCGCTGGGCACGTTTATCACTGCAGGCACGAGGCCCACTAGGTTCAGCCTGAGGCCCGCCCTCGCGGCGCTCCATATTATGCCTAGCACTGCCGCGCCGCCGGCCTTGTCTGCCCTCATGTAGTTCATGCCCTCGCTGGGCTTGATGTTTATGCCGCCGCTGTCAAAGATCACGGTCTTGCCCACCAGCGCAACGGGCTTCCCCTCGCCTCCGGAGTACTTCACCACTATCAGCACCGGCTTCTCCTCTGAGCCCATGCCCACGTTAACGATCCCTCCGAAGCCCTCCTTCAAGAGCCTCTCGTAGCTGAACACCTCGACCTCCGCAAGCCCCTTGAAGAGCTCTGCTGCCCTCTCTGCCAGCCTTGCAGGCGGCATCTCGTGAGGAGGCGCGTTAGCTATGTCTCTAGCCAAGTATACCCCCTCTGCTATTGCTATAGCCCTCCTGAGGTCCACGTCGCTCCTGTCTATTAGCACCTTCTTCAGCTTCGCTCCCCTAGAGCTCCTGAAAGCCTCCAGCCTGTAGGCGGCGAGCAGCGAGGCCAGGAGGGCCTCCGAGGCTGCCTGATGATCTAGGTGAGAGAGGGCCACGAGGGCGCACTCGGCCCTCTCTACTACCTTCTTAACGCCGCTCGCCACGCCCCTCCTGACGCCCTCCAGCTCCCCCCTGCCCACGCCGGCATAGATCGTTATCTTGCCCTCCGCCGTCGTCTCTAGCAGGCTCCCCGCCTCGGCCTTGAAGAGCTCCAGGGAGACTGCCTCGCTCAGCCTCCCCGTCCTGTCGAGCGTTACTATGGGCTTTCCGGAGGCGTCCTGCAATATGGGGATCACTACGGCCTTGCAAGGGGAGGCGAAGGGGTCTCCCGAGTAGACCTCCACCTCGGGGGGCCTAGTGTACAGCAAGCCCTACACCGCTGAGAAGGGCTGGGGAGAGCCTATAAGGGCGGCTTAAGCGCCCTAGCTACAAGCTTGCCCAGCTCCCTCTCGTAAGCGTTATGAGAGTCCTGGAGGGCATACGCTGCGAACATATAGAGGCCCTTTGAGGCGTATAGGAGGAACTCTTCCACATATGCGCCCTTGAACAAGGTGGCCCAGAGGGAGGCAGGCGCTCTGCCCGCCCTCGCCTCCTCCTCGCCAAAGCTCCTCTCTATGCTCACGTCGCCGCGTAAGGGCCCTTCTGGGTACTGCGGCTCCTCCCTCAGGCTCTCGCGGGCGTTGACGTTGAGGAACGCGCGCGCCTCGTGCTTCCCCACGGGGCTAACCAAGTATACCCTGGGAGCCCCCCTGTGGAGGTCCGCCACCTTGCTCCTCCCCATGCCGCGCAGGAGCCCCAGGACCCACAGGGCGCTCCTCACCCTCCCTGCCACAACGGTGGTCTCCACGAGCCCGTTGGGGAAGGCTGGGGAGACAACGTCGTAAGCCTCAGCCCTGGAGAGCATCTCCTCAAGCAAGGCCTGAGGGAGGAAGGGCATGTCGTTGGGGAGCGCCAGGAAGAGCTCCTCCCTGCAGAGGCGCAGGGAGGCGTAGAGGCCAGCGAGAGGCCCGCTGAGCCCTTGATCGTCTGCTACTGCCCTAACCCCCAGGAGCCTGCCGTAAAGCTCAGCCCTCTCCGCAGTGCCGGCAGCTATCAGCAGCTCCTCAGCGAGCTTCTCGAGCTTCTCCAGAGCATACGATATCATGGGCTTCCCGCCTAGCTCGTAAAGGGCCTTATCTCTCCAGGGCTCCCCCGCCACCTGGAACCTGCGGGAGAGGCCGCCGCTGAGCACTATGCCGCAGGCCATCACAGCTTCTCCAGGAGCTCGAAGGCCTCCCTGAGCGCCCCCACCCTAGGGTCCTTATAGTTCAGCTCGTAGAGCCTGATCCTGCCATACCTCCTCTCCTCCAGTATCCCCAACTTCTGGAGGGCCCTGAGGTGCTGCAGGAGCCTAGAGTGGTTCAGCCCCGTCTCCCTGGCTAGCCTCGTCACCGTCGCATGCCCGTCCCTCAGCAGGGCCCTGAGCACCTTCACCCTGCCCCTGCCCCCGCAGAGCTCCTCTAGCTCCAATCCTCCCCTCCCTTCTCCTTTATGACTGCCTCCAGCACCTCCTTCATCCTGTCCAGCGGTATCTCGGGCGGTAGCCTCATGAGGCTCGTCCTGCCCCTCATGCCCTTCCCCGAGAGCCTTAGCTCTATGAGGCCTAGGGTGCTCAGCTCCCTGAGGTAGCTGTGGAACTGAGTGTGCCCCCTCGGCGCCTGCCCATACCTCTCGCAGACCTCCTCGTACTTCTCCCTCAGCTCGCCCGTGGTGCCCCAGTCCCCCCTCTCTATGCCCAGCTCTGCCAGCGCGAGCAGTATGAAGAGGTGGTGCTGCGGCAGCCTCCTCAGGTCCTCTATTGGCACATACGAGAGGGCGCTCTCAGATATGGCCTTCCTCACGTGCTCCTCCAATATCCTGTGAGCCCCCTGCGCCTCTGCGAGCTCCGCAGCGCTCCTGAGCGTCAGGATGGCCTTCCTGGCGCTCCCGTCGCCCCCCTTGTCGTCGCCGAAGTATTCAGCTATCATGTTTATCAAGCGATCGTCCCACGCCTCCGGCTCCAGCCCCTCCTCCGCCCTCTGCCTCAATATTATCTTCAGCTCCTCGCTTGTGTATGCCTTCAGGTGGACCCTGAAGCCTATCTGGCTCTCCACCTGCGGTATCCTCTCCCTCATGTACGCCATAACCCTATGGTCGCTCGCCACCAGCAGGAAGCTGATCCTGTTTATGCCGTCCTTAGAGGGGATTTCCTCGTAGACCCTCAGCAACATGTAGAGGTCGTCCTCCGGCATCTTGGGAGAGAGGAGGAGGCTCTGGAACTCGTCGAGGGTCACCAGGAGGAAGGTGTCCCTCCTGTACAGGTGATCCACAATGAACTTGAGGGCCTCTATCGCTGAGCTCCCCCTTATGCTGACGCCGAGGCCTAGCTGATCAGCTATGACCGAAAGGATCTGGTGGAGGCTGGGAGCGCCGAAGACGTTCAGGTAGACGTACTTTAGGTTGATCCCGTTGGCCCTCGCCATCTCCTCCACGTTCTTCCCCACGTACCAGGCTACCGTGGTCTTCCCAATGCCCACCCTGCCTATGGAGCCGTATATAAGGGAAACGTCCGTGAAGCCTGCCATGTCCGCTAGCCGGGACCTGTAGCGGGAGATCAGCATAGAGGCCTCCTGACCCCTCACCAGGAGCCTGCGCGGCCTGTAGCTCTCGTCGAAGACTAGCCTGTCCCTGAAGATCACTTACGCGACACCCCTTACTCCAGGTGTATAGCAGGTCGGAAGTGAGTTAAAATGCAGAGGGGCCGGTAATAACGAGTAGCGTGCAGCTCAGGCCGCACTTACGGGTAATACCGTAGGAGATCACGAACAGCTCGTCGACGCTCTCCACAGCTATAGCTTCCGCTGCCCGCCTGTCGAGCTGCACTCCGGCGGAGCGGAGGGAGCCCGCTATGGCCTCCTCGCTCGCCACCCCCTTCCCCCTGCCCCTCAGGCTCACCATTAACCTAACGGGCCCTCTCGGCGCCACCCTCCTTATGGCTTCTAGCACCTCCTCGCTCCGGGAGGCCTTAACGATCAAGAGCGCTGGCACTAGCCTAGCCATGAAGGAGAACTCTTGGCGGAGGGCCGCAGCGCTTATCTGAGCCGCGCTCAGCCTCGCCGAGATCACAAGCAGCACGTCCCTGAAGCTGCTCCTCTCCACGCGGGCCTCCTCGTCTAGGGGGAGGAGGAGGTCGTAGAGCTCCTCCGTAAGCCAGCTCTCCCGCTGGGGCTTCGCCACCGCTATGGCCTTGAGGAGCTGGGGCAAGCGCTCCTCAGCGGGCACTCGTTACACCTCGGGCTCCCGGCCCTACAGTACTTCCTCCCCAGCGCTATCAATAGCCTATGGGCCCTCTCCGAGAGCTCGGGCCCGAAGAAGGAGAGGAGGGCCCTGGAGGCCTCGGAGTAGCTGCCCCCCTTGACGAGCCCCCACCTCCTCGCTATCCTCTTCGCATGGGTATCCACAGCGAAGACGGGCGCCCGCCTGTAGAAGGAGAGGAAGACGTCTGCGGTCTTCTCCCCCACGCCCCTCACCTTGAGCAGCTCCTCCTTGAGCTTCCCCGGCTCCTCCGCCTCCAGCCATGCCTCCCCTCCCTTCTCGGCCACAAGCTCTGCCAGGGACTTTATGGCCCTGGCCTTCTGCTTCCAGAGGCCCGAGCGCCTTATGGCTTCCCCTACTTGCTCCTCGCTGGCCTTGAGGATGTCCTCCAGCCCTACCCCCACCCTCGACCTCAGCTCCTCGAAGGCCGCTATGGAGTTCTTGTCGTTAGTGTTCTGGCTGAGGACTATGCTTACCAGGACCGCGAAGGCTCCTCCCTTGCGGCTGGCGTGGAGCACCACGTAGTTCTCTGGCCTCTCCTCTGAGCCCAGCTGGCGCTCAAGGATCCTGAAGACCTCCTCTCCCCTAAGCCTCTCTGCTATGCTCACGATCTACTCCGGGTAGCCGGAGAGGCTAGAAGTAATAAGGGTCCTCTGGCCTCCCCCCTAAAGAGGCCGTAGCCCCTTGCGCGGCGCTCTTTAGGCTTAAACGAGACGCGGAGGGAGCCGCAGTGGAGTGCAGGGGCTTCGCTCATCTGGAGCATACTGCAGATGTGTTGATAGAGGCGAGGGGGAGGAGCCTGGCCGAAGCCTTAGAGAACGCAGCGCTGGGGACCTATGAGGTCATGACAGACACTGGAAAGGTTAGGGCCGTAAAGAGGGTCGAAGTGGAAGTAGAGGCCTTAGACCTCGCCGGCCTCCTCTACCGCTGGATAGAGGAGCTCATAGCGCTCACGGACGCGAAGAGGCTCGTCTTCGGCTCCTTCAGGGTCCACTATATAGAGGTGGGGCAGGACTACGTGAAGATGAGGGCTGAGGCCTTCGGCGAGGAGTTCGATGCGGCGAGGCACGAGAGCAGGACTGTGGTCAAAGCCATGACTTATGCACAGATGAGCATGCGGGAGGAGGGGGGCTGCTGGACCCTCAGGTTCGTGGTGGACATTTAGTACCCTACTCTCTCCCTATAGCTCTTCTCTAGCAGCCAGATGGCAGCGTACGAGAGCATGCCCGCAGCTGAGAGCGTTATCATGCCGGCGTAGACGCCTGCGTAGTCGAACCTCTGCCAACTCTCTTCTATATAAGCCCCGACCCCTCCAGTGAGCACGAAGCTCTCCGCAACGAAGACCACCGCAAAGGCGGTGCTCACGGCTATCCTGAGGCCCGTGAGGACCCCCGGCAAGATGGAGGGGATCACCACGTATATTACCTTGTGCCAGGAGTTGCCGCCCATCGTCTCCACCAGCTCCTCGTACTCCCTCGGCGTCCTGAGCGCCCACTCCATGGTGGAGAGCGCTATGGGGTAGAAGGTTATGAGGGATATGACGGCTATCTTGCTCCCCTCCACGCCGAGGAGCCAGAGCAGTATTGGGATCAACGTTATGTGAGGCATGGGGTAGGTGGCAAGTATTATGGGCCTGAGGAGCCTGTTGCCGTAGCCGATCCTGGCTGCAAGGAGCCCTAACGACATGCCGGTGAGGGAGGATATGAGGAGGGACAGCGCTATCCTACGCAACGACAGCTGCAAGTCCTCTGTCAGCCTTCCCGCAGAGAGCTCCCTCCAGAGCTTCTCCCCTATCTCGCTCACGTGCGGCAGGTAGGGCTTCTGGTAGAGGGTAGCGGCTGCCTCCCAGAGGATCACCAAGAGGAGGAGGGCCGCAAGGAAGTATGCGGCCCTCAGCGACGATAGTATGATTCTACTATGCTCCTTAGCCTCCCCCAAGCCCTCTCTCCCCCCTCCGTCACCTCTGCTATCCTTGCAGGCCTGCCGGCAAGCACGTATATGACGTCGCCCACGAGCAGGGCCTCTGCCACGTCGTGGGTGACGGCTACGGTGATCCTCTCCTTTGCCGCCTCCTTCAGCAGCCCCCATATGTCCTCCTTCCCCGCGGGGTCCACGCTTGCCGTGGGCTCGTCGAGGAGGAGGGCCTTTGCTTCTGCTACGAAGGCCCTCGCTATGGCGGCCCTCTTCCTCTCCCCTCCAGAGAGCCTCTTCGGGTATCTATCTGCCAGCCGGAGCACCCCCGTGAGCTTCATGGCCTCCTCTGCCCTCCTCCTGCTCTCTGCTGAGTTGACTCCCCTGATCCTTAGCGGGAGCTCCACGTTTTCCCTCACCGTTAGCCAGGGGAGGAGCTCGTTGTCCTGAGGGAGGTACGATATTTCGCCCCTAGCAGGCGGAGAGCCGTTCAGCAGCACCTCCCCCTCCTTAGGCCTAAGGACCCCCGCCATTATTTTCAGCAGCGTGCTCTTGCCCACGCCGTTAGGCCCGAGCACTACGTTCAGGCCGCCCCCGTTGAAGGAGGCGCTGAAGCGCTCAAAAATCAGGAGGTCCTTATAGCTGAAAGTGATCCCCCTTAGCTCTAGCCTCACTTATCTAGCACCATCACTACTTCTTCGTATTTCAAAGGCTTAGATACTAGCCCCTTCTCTAGCAGCCACGCAGAGACTAGCTCGAAGTTGTCCCTCGGGTAGTCCTTTATGGAGCCCTTCCAAGACGGCAGCCACTTACCTTTTAGCTCCTCCGGCACGTAGATTTTCTTCTCTATTAGCTCCCTGTACTTCTGGGGATTTCGCTTATAGAGCTCTAAGGCTTCGTTGAGCGCCCTCCTGAGCTTAGCCACAAGCTCGGGCGTGGCGAGCTCCCCCCTCACGCCGATCACCGTTACGGTAATGGGCCTGCCTAGCATGGAGTCGTCTATGATCACCCTCGCGCCCCTCTCCACTGCGAGCCTCCACCACGGGTCGGGCAGTATTGCTGCATCGACCTTGCCTCCCATGACCATCTCGAACCTGGTGGTTATGGGCGGCACGTCGACTAGCTCAAACTCTCCCGGCCTGAGGCCTATGGCAGGGATAAGCTGGGAGGACACGAACTCCACTATAGTGTTCTTTGATATGGCTATGGTCCTGGGCTTTCCCGCAAAGCCCGGAGGAGCCACCATAGCGAAAATGCCGTCCTCGGGCAGCTCGCCCAGCAGGAGGCCTGCGACCTTGATGTTAGCTCCCTTGTCCACGCTAATGCCTATGCGTATCATGTCGTAGATCCCGACGTCCACTAGCCCTGCCTGGAAGGCCACGTCCATGTCCCTTGCAGAGGCATAGACCGTCACGTTAGCCTTTATGCCATGCTTCTCAAAGAGCCCCTCGGCCTCGGCTATGAAGAAGGGCAGGGCGTCCAGGGTAGGCACGACGCCTACCCTAATGGCCTGCTGCTCCTCTTCCCTGCCAGGCAGCAGGAGGAGGGCTATGAGCACCAACAAGATTGCGAGGCCTGCGAGGGCTACTCTCCTCATCTAGGCACACCAGTAGCTCAGGCTTAGCTTTACTTAAATATTAGTACAGTTGTCCAATTATGGATCGAGTCTCAGCTCTAGCGGATAGTATAAGCAAACGCCTCTAGGTTCTGCTACGCCGGCGCATAGATCTAGGAGGAGCCTTAGCGTGAGCGGCGAGGGGCCTGAGGCAGCGATCTTTTAGTTATAGTACGCAGGGGCCAGCGCCAAGAGGGGGAGGAATGAAGAGTACTGCCAAAGCCTCCAAAAGCTCTGCTCTCCTTCCCCTCCCCATGGGGAAACCGCCGGTTCTCAAGTCTGCGGTTCGCCTAGTTCCTTCAACTGCCGAATAGGATCTCGCTGAGCACCACAGTGCCGTATATGAAGGCACTCACTACAATGATAACCCCTATGGCAACAGCACTAGCCACTATCAGCGCGACCCAGGACCTCACTTCCCTCACCGGGTAGCTGTAGACCAGAGGATTAATATATTCATTGCTCGTTGAGTCTCTGGGTAACTGTCTTGAAGGACCTGCGGGAGGCGCTTAGAGCTCTCGAGAGCTGGGGGGAGCTCAGGAGGGTAAAGGCCCAGGTGGACCCCCACCTGGAGGTGGCTGAGGTAGCGAGAAGGGTGATGTACGCAAGAGGTCCTGCGCTGCTGTTCGAGAACGTGAAGGGCTTCCCCGGCTGGAGGATGGCAACCAACTTGTTCAGGAGCGTTGAGACAATAAGGAAGCTCCTGGGCGTGGAGAGGTTGGAGGAGATAGGCGAGAGGCTGACCAAGCCCCTCAGCGGCCCGCCGCCCATGAGCATCGGCGAGAAGGTGCAGACTCTCTACGACGTCCTGAAAATGGGCTCTTACGTGCCGAAGAAGGTGGGCAGGGCGGCCTTTGAGGAGAACGTGATAGAGAAGGGGGGCTTCGACAAGACGCCCATACCTAAGACCTGGCCCCTCGACGCGGGGAGGTACATAACTTACGGCCTCACCATAACAAGGGACCCGGAGAAGGGCATAAACAACATGGGGTTGTACAGGGTGCAAGTAATAGACGGCGAGAGGGCCGCAATGCACTGGCAGGTCCACAAGAGGGGCCACCTAGCTTGGTGGAAAGCGAGGGAGAGGGGGGCAAGGAAGATCAAGGCAGCTATAGCGGTCGGCTCAGATCCCGGAACCATGCTGACAGGCGCCATGCCAGTCCCCTACCCAATGGACAAGCTGCTCTTCGCCTCTGTGGTGAGAGGATCTGCGCTAGAGGTAGTGGAGCTAGACGGGCTGTACGTGCCGGCCAACGCAGAGGTGGTCTACGTCGGGGAGGTCGACACGGAAACTCTGGTGGACGAGGGGCCCTTTGGAGATCACACAGGCTACTACACGCCCCCAGCAAAGTTCCCGCTCTTCAGGCTGGAGCGCGTGTACTACCGGAGCGACCCCATATACTACTTCACCGTAGTGGGGAAGCCGCTGCTGGAGGACGCGTGGATAGGGAAGGCAATAGAGAGGGCCTTCCTGCCCTTCCTCAAGATGCTCATGCCGGAGGTGGTGGAGGTGAACCTACCGCCAGAGGGGCTCTTCACGGGCGGGGTAGCTATAGTTTCCATAAAGAAGAGGTTCCCCGGCCACGCCAAGAAGGTCATGATGGGCCTCTGGGGCCTAGGGCTCTTCTCTCTCGTAAAGGTGATCATAGTGGTGGATCACGATGTGAACCCACATGACGTGGGGCAGGTGTGGTACGCTATAAGCACCACCGTAGATCCTCAGCGCGACGTGTTAGTAGTGCCTTATGCAGTAACGGACGAGCTGGACCACGCTGCCATGCCGGGGGGCTACGGCTCGAAGCTGGGCATAGATGCTACGAGGAAGATGAAGGTGGAGAACTACGGGCAGGACTGGCCTCTCGAGGTGGAGCCAGATCCAGAGACGGTGAAGCTGGTAGACTCGAGGTGGAGGGAGTATGGGATTTAGGGCGTTCTGGAGGCTCTTCCGCCCGAGGACTGCCCTCTCGACCGCCTTTGCTTCCCTGGGCGGGGCCTTCTACGCAGGCCTCCCTGAGGGGAAGGAGGTCCTGTACCTTTTCCTCACCCTTCTTGGCGTAACTCTCGCACATTTCGCCGTCAACGCACTGAACGAGTACGTGGACTACAGGAGCGGCCTAGACTTCAGGACGCGTAGGTCGCCTTTCAGCGGGGGCACTAAAGTGCTGGTGGACGGGCTGCTAAGGCCTAGGGACGCGCTGGCCGCCTTTGCCGTCACTTTCTCCATAGCGAGCGCCGCGGGGCTCTACTTAACATACGAGAGGGGCCTCCTGGTGCTCCTGTTCTCGATTATAGGGGCCTCGATAATGCTTACCTACAGCACCCTCCTGGTCAAGCTTGGGCTGGGGGAGGTCTCCGTAATGGTAAAGGGCATTGCAGTGTTCATGGGGAGCGCATACTCCGTTCACGGCCTCCTGCCCATAGAGGCCCTACCCGTGGGGCTATCATATGGGACTGTCTCTGCCATTGCGCTTTACGCTAACTATGTGGCAGACCTCGAGGCAGACAGGAGCGCGGGGAGGAAGACTTTGCCGATCTTGCTGGGCGAGAGGGCCCCCACGGGCTATTTAGCCTTCCTCCTCCTCTTAGCTGCCCTTGTGATCTACTCCGTTTCCGCTGGGCTGCTCTCCCCCCTCGCCCTCCTCTCCCTGCTCCCTGCAGGATACCTAGCTTTTACTCTCCGCGACTTCGGGCGGGGGGAGCTCGAGAGCGCCCTAAGGAACAATGCGGTGGGCTGCAGGATGGTGGACGGTGCGCTCACGATCTCGCTCCTCCTCCGCGCCTCGCTCGCCTTATAGGCTCTCCCTCCCCTCTTCATGCGGGTCGCCTTGCTCGGCAGGAGGGTCGTGGTGGCTGCAGACGACGTGTACCCGGCCGTGAAGGCTGCCGCGGAGTTCCTGAGGAGCAAGGGTTACGAGGTTATATTGCTGGGGTCTGCTAGAAGCGGCAAGCCGGAGCCCTGGGCGAGGGTAGCCGTAGAGGCTGCGGAAATGGTGGCTAGGGGGGAAGCCGATTGGGGAGTGCTGGTCTGCTACACCGGCACTGGCGTCTCCATAGCTGCGAACAAGGTGAAGGGGGTGAGGGCTGCGCTCTGCAACGACGCGCAGACAGCTAGGGGCGCAAGGCTGTGGAACGATGCTAACGTGCTAGCCATGAGCGGAAGGCTTGTCTCAGAGATCGTGGCAAGGGAGATCCTTGAGGCCTGGACCTCCACCGAGTCCGCTGATCCCTCAGAAAGGGAGAACATAGAGTTCCTCAAGAGCTACGACGCGGGGAGGTAGTTGGGAGAGAGGGCAGTCAGAGGAGCCGTCCTCGCCTTTCTTAGCTCCTTCTCCTCCCTCTTTCTGGCAGCCATAGGGAGCATAGTCGTCGCTAGGGTCCTGGGGCCTTCCCAATATGCGCTCATATCTGTCTCCATGGTGCTCCCCAACCTGTTGCTCGCCCTCACCGACCTCGGCATAAACGCTGCCATAACGCGCTACGCTTCCATGGCCAGGGACAGCTACGTTTCTAGCGCGCTCTTCATGAGGGTCTCCCTGGGTGCCCTCGCCGGGCTCCTCGTCTTCCTCCTCGCCCCTTACGCCAGCGAGGCCCTCGGGAGGCCAGAGGTTGCATGGTACGTGAGGCTTCTCTCGGTCTTCGTCTTTACTCACTCGCTGTACACCGCAGCCGGCGCGGTGCTTGTGGGGCAGGGGAGGTTCCTTGAGGGGGCGCTGGCAGGCATAGCCTTCACGACGATAAAAGTGCTTACCGCTGTCTCCCTCGTGCTCTCAGGCTACGGCGTCCTCGGGGCCCTGCTAAGCCACGTGATAGCCGGCCTCCTCGTCCACGTCCCTATGTTCCTCTATGCCTACAGGCTCTCCAAGGGGCTCTCCCTAAGGCGGCAGGAGGCAAGCGAAATCTTAGCATATAGCCTTCCCCTCTACCTGCCAAGCCTCATAGCCTGGCCCCTAGGCCAGGTCTACTACGGCTTGATGGTTAGGGTCTCCAGCAACGAGGAAGTAGGTAACCTCAGCGTGGCATACAACTTCCTTGCCCCCATAAACGCCCTCGCCGCCTCGGTGTCCCTCGGCCTCTTCGCCACGATCCCCTCCATAACGGACAGGCAGCAGGTGGAGGCGCTGATTGGAAAAGCTATGAGGACTGCCTCGTTCCTCCTCCCCGCTGTTTCCCTGGGCGTCGCGCTGGCCTCTCAGCCCCTCGTGTACCTCTTGTACGGCGAGAGCTACAGCCTTGCGTCCCTCTTCCTCGCAGCCTACATGGCGGGCTCCCTGCTCTCCCCTCTGGGCTCTCCCCTTTGGAGCACCTACTATGCCGCAGTGGGGAGGAGCGACGTGGTCCTAAAGGCCTCGCTAGTGCAGCACGTTGTAAGCGCGCCGATAACAGTTGCGCTCATACTTTGGGGAGGGGCGCTGGGGTATATAGTTGCAGGCCACCTCTCCGGCTTTGTATCTACCATATACATGCTCTTGTCCTCCGACATAAAGGTGGGGCTAAGGGCAAACGCGCTCTCCCTTTCCCCTTCCCTTCTCTCCTTTACGGCCTCTCTGCCCTTCCTCCTAGCCTTCGAGAGGCCTGCTAGCTGGGTCGTGCCGAGCGTAGTCTATGTGGCCCTCCTGGCGCTCACCGCGCCCCTCCTTGCCGGAGAGGAGGTGGTGGAGAGCGCAGGCCGCCATATATCTAGGCTCAGGTTCCTAGGACCCCTCTTCTCCCAGCTCGTCTCCCTCGACATAAAGGTCGCCCAAAAGGTCTGGGGGATTAAGGAGGAGTCCTCTTAAGAGCTTTTGCCATAGCTGCGAGGGGTCTCCGCATGATAGTTAGCCTGGCAATGGAGGCCGCCTTCAGGGGTTCCGCTAACTACGCAGGCGGCCTGGGAGTCTTGGAGGCAGACAAGTTCTACGCTGCCGGCCGCCTGGGTCTGCCCTATGTCCTCATAGTTCCCTTCTACCCCCGGGGCTACGTGGACTACAACGTCAGCGACTCCAAGCTGGTGGAGATAAGGCACAGGCACAGCATTGACTTCCTAGCGAGCCTGCGATATGTGAAGAGCGTGAGCGTGAGGGGCAAGAGGGGAAAGCTCATAGCCGAGGCAGACGTGTACGAGTACTCCCATGGCACTGCCAAGGCCTATCTGTACAGGATCACCAGGCCCCTCCCCGTTATGAACCTCTTCCGCTACCTCTACAGGCACCAGAGCGACGAGTGCACGTACTATGTCACTGCCGCGGCAGTCTCTGCGGAGATTGTGCGGCGCCTCGAGAGGGTGGAGGTAGTGGATGTGCAGGAAGCTCACCTGGCGCTGGCCCTCTACCTCTTGAACGTGAAGAAGAGGAGGTTTGTTACCCACACGCCTGGCCCCTGGGGGCACCCGCGGCTGTGCAAAGAGGCTGAAGAGGTCTTGGACGTAAGCCTCCCCAACGTCGGAACGATGACGGAGGCAGCCATGGAGGCAGCCGATCAGGTCTTTGCGGTCTCGCGGCTACATGCAAAGATGACTAGGAGGATGTTCCCACAGTATGCAGAGAAGATATTGTATGTGACTAACGGCATAGACTTGGAGAGGTGGCAGAGGGTGAAGGCAAGCTCGCCGGAGGAGCTCTCGAGGAAGAGGTCGGCCCTCAGGGAGCAGCTGGCCTCCTTCGTCTCTGCCATCTCCATGAAGAGGGTAGGGGGGAGGCTCCTCGTCTCCTGGGCGCGGAGAATGGTGAAGTACAAGAGGCCTTACTTCCTAGAAAGGTTGCTGGAGGAGAGGGACCTGAAGGACAGGATCTTCATAGTAGCCGCCGGGAAACCGCACATAGAGGACGCCTGGGGTAGAAATATGGCGGAGAGGCTGGCCGCGCTCTCAAAGCAGCACGAGAACCTCTACTTCCACCCCACTTACGACGCGCAGATAGCCTTCTACTTCATTACAGGCGCAGACCTGCTCCTCTTTACCCCCTTCCCAGGCTGGGAGGCCAGCGGGACGAGCCAGATGAAAGCCCTAGCCAACGGCGTGCCGGTGCTCTCCTCTAGGGACGGCGCAAGCCTGGAGTTCATAAGGGAGGGCTTCAACGGCTGGCTTTTCGGCAGGGAGGCAGACGAGGTCGTCGACCTGGGGAGCGAGAGGGCGCAGAAGATAGATGAGGAGGAGTACGGCGAAATGGTGAGGAAGCTCCTGGAGATAGCGGAACTATACGAGGGCCAGCGGGACAAGTACAGGCAGATCTCCTTCAACGCCTACCAGAGCTCCCCTGCAGTGAGCATAGAGAGGACCCTTGCGCAGTACTATCCTGATCACTTCGCGGGCAGGGGGGGAACGTATATAAATCCCGAGCTCAGGTAGGGGGCTGGAGGAAAGATGAGCGAGCTGAGCCCGAGCACGTTCAATGAGCTGAAGAGCTACGTGGGGAGCAGCGTGCTCATAAAGCTGAAGGGAGGCAGGGGCATAAAGGGCACCCTGAGGAGCTTCGACCAGCACCTTAACCTCATACTTGAGAGCGCAGAGGAGGTAGGGCCGGAGGGGACTAGAGCGCTGGGGCTGGTGCTAGTTAGAGGAGACAACGTAGTAGTCGTGAGCCCTGCCCCGCGGTGAGCCAAATGAAGGGCACCCCCTCAATGGGGAAGCACGGGAGGAGCAAGAGCCACATAGTCTGTAGGAGGTGCGGCAGGAGGTCCTTCAACGTAGCCAAAGGCTACTGCGCTGCCTGCGGCTTTGGGAGGAGTGCAAGGATCAGGAGGTATAGCTGGCAGAACAAGAAGGTCAACAGGGTAAGGGTCGTTTAGTCTTGTTCGAGAGGAACCTCAAGAGGCTGAGGGCCGCCGCGCAGGAGAGAGGCCTTCAGAACCTCCTGCTGGTAGGGAAGGCTAACATAACCTATGCTACAGGCCTGAGGGAGCCGGCCGGCGCCCTCCTGCTCTCCGAGGCCTGCGGCGACTTCCTGCTGGTGCCCCTGCTGGACTACTTCAGGGTCAGAGCTAGGGCGCCAAAGGACCTGGAGGTGAAGGCCTTCACGAGGGGAGGGGAGGAGGCTATAAAGGGAGGAGTGCCGGAGAGGGACCTCATAGCGGGGACTCTCGTAGAGGCCCTTGCGAAGGTAATGGAGAGGTGCGGCGGGAGGACGGGCTATGACGCAGGGTGGGCTGCTGGCAACCTTGCGAGGGCAGTGGAGCAAAAGCTGGGAGCAGAGGACGTAAGCGAGGCCATTTACAAGGTTAGGAGCGTGAAGGAGGACTGGGAGGTAGAGCTCATAGAGTCGTCCTTAAGGGCGGCAGAGGAGGCGCTGAGGAGGCTCGTGGAGTCCCTGAAGGAGGGCGTTTCGGAGCTAGAGCTCGCAGGCGTGGCCAGCATGATCATGAGGAAGCTGGGCGCATGGGGAGAGGCCTTCCCCACTATAGTGGCCTTCTACCAGAACACAGCTCTCCCCCATCATACGCCAGAAGAGCTAAGGTTAACCCTCCCCGGGCCTGTGCTGATAGACCTGGGGGCCGTGAAGGGCGGCTACCACAGCGACCTTACAAGGACGCTTTGGTGGGGCGGCGGCGACAGGGAGTTTAGGCAGAAGGTGGAGGCGGTCATCGAGGCGCAAGAGGCAGCAATAGACAGGATCTCGCCAGGAGCGGAGGCCTGGGAGCCCGACAAGGAGGCAAGGCTGGTGCTGGAGAGGAGGGGCCTCGCCCAGTACTTCAACCACGGGCTAGGGCATGGGGTAGGGGTGGAGATCCACGAGGAGCCTTACCTGAGGCCCGGCTCCAAGGCGGTGCTGGAGAGGGGAATGGTGGTTACCGTGGAGCCGGGCTTCTACCTGCCAGGCCTTTACGGCGTGAGGGTAGAGGACCTGGTGCTTGTCACAGCCAGAGGCAGGAGAGTGTTAACAAGCATCTCGCGCCTCCTGCTCTGAACAGTTTTATGACTACTAGACGCGACGGTCCCCCGAGGAGCGCGAGCAGGAGGATTGAGAGGGGTAAAAGGGCTCAGCCCTTTAGCCTCATAGCGCTTCTCGCTCTCTAAAACTTGAGGCAAGAGTATAGACTTTGCGCCTAGCTTACTCTCCAATGATCCTCTATCGAGGCAGAGGTACTGACAACTCGCGTCTGCTTGCTCCCGGTGGCAAGCTCCTCCAGCTCGAGGACTATGTGAACCGTAATCTGGCCGTAGGCCTTCGCCTCTCTAACGGGGTAGCCCTTCTGGAGCTCTAGCACTATGGGAATGCTCCATTGGGTCTCTCCAGGCGCTGAGATGATGTTTAGGGACGACGCGCGCTCCTGGCTAATAGAGCCTGTGACCTGGTAAGGTCGCCCGCTTGACAGCACCATGTGAAGCAGGTAGCTCCCTTTCGTTTTTATTTCCTTCACGCTAACCTTAACTTTGCCATTCTCGTTGTATATGTTCAGCTTCAGCACTGCATAGATAGCCCTTACGTTTCCTTCTGTTACCATCAGCTTCGCCGGGCCTAGAGAGGCCTCTAGATAAACGTCAGCTAAGCCATTGGCCTTAGGGGGCGGAGCGGGGGTGAAGGGAGGAGAGAGGAGGAAGGTGCCGAGAGCGAGGATAGCGCCTCCGATTATGAAAACCCCTACCATCGCTAACAACGCAGAAGCGCTGCCACTCCCTCGTTCCCCCCTTCCCATCTTCCCCCTCCGCCGTCCCCAGAGCAGCTTGATAATAGACCTCTCGAAAAGACCGCGTTAGCTATTACTCTTGAGCCTATTATGTTTAATCGCTAGTTATAAAGACGAAAACAGGCAGAGTGGCAACTATGGGATAGTGTCCTATAAGAGCCGCCCTCTGCCTCCATGGCTGCTTGAAGAGGTACGTTGGGCGCGAGGTCCACTTAGGGCGCTCTATCCGCCCGCGGGCACGCCGAGGGCTACAAGGAGCCCACTGCGCCGTCAAGGGCGTTATCTATCCCCTGCCCCGGGGCGCTCAGAGGGCCCCGGAGGACAGGGTAGGAAAGAGAGATGAGGCCGTCGGCAAAGCTCTCCGTACCGACCTATATATCCATGAGGAGAGGTGGTCCTCTTCCGGGGCGCTTGCGTCTCTCCTCATAGCCATCCGCGCTGCCCACCTCGCCTCCCAGAGGTCCCTCTCTTATCTCTCTCGCATATGTCCAGCAGCCCGAGCGCCATAGACTAGGGCAGCGGAAGCCACGCGGCAGCGGGTGAAGGTAAGAGAAGTATAGCAGCGCGGCGGCCAACGAGAGGTGAGTTGTCATGAGGGCGATCCGAGCCGCCGCGCAGAGGGCCATGCCACAATAGGGCCTTGTTGGGCCAAGCGTCAAAGAAGGTCCTCAGGGAGTGGAGTAGCAGCATGCCTCTTTGCTCCGGGTGAGCCGCTATAAGATCACAGAGGGGAGGAGGGTATATGCCACCGTCAGGCCCTCGGGGCGGAGGAGCTCCAGCAAGCTCTCGCCTCAGCGAGAGAGCCCCTCCCCCGCGCCAACAAGGAAACGATCGTCGGCATGCCCGTCATAGAGGGACTCCGCGTCTTGCCCAGATTGGCCGTTGAGAGCTCCGGTAGGGGAAGTCATAGAGAAGAGCCCCCAGGTCCTCTTCCCCCTCCCTGCAAATAGTCCTCCCCCAGAAAGGAAGGCAGCCCTCTCACGCCAAACTCTAATATACTCCTCAAGAACATATAGATAGGGCTATGACTGGCGCTCTAGAACCGAGCCGGTGGGGAGGAACGGGTCTGAGGAGCCCTACTTTTGCAACACGAAAGTCTGTATTGCCATGCCGCCAAATATGAGCGGCTCGTAGTCTACCTCTTTCAGCCCGAACTCCCCTAATATCTTCTTCCTCTCCTCCCTGTTCGGGAATATCTCAAGGGACCACGCCATGTGTTCATATGCGTCCGCGTACCCCACTATGAGCCAGCCCAGCACAGGGATTACTTTGTGAAGGTAGAACCTGTAGAGTTCCCTAATGAGCGGGTTCTTGGGGAGCTCTAGGTCTAGCATAGCGAACCTCCCTCCGGGCTTGAGCACCCTCGCTATTTCCCTCGCAGCCTGCCTCTTGTCTTTAAGGTTACGGATGCAGTAGGCAGCCGTGACGCAGTCGAAGAGCGAGTCGCTGAAGGGCAAGTTGAGAGCATCACCCCTCACGAGCGCTAGGCTCCCGTCCCTTGGTGCCCTTGCCATGGCCAGCATCTCTGGCGAGAAGTCCACGCCGATCACTTTCCCCCCTTTCCCCACAGCCCTCCCCAGCTCCTTCGCCACCATTGCAGTCCCCGTGCACACGTCTAGAGCCATGGAGCCCTCCCTTAACATACACTTGTTGACCAGTTTCCTCCTCCAGGCCTGATCCATTCCCCAGCTCATGACGACGTTCATTAGGTCGTACCTCCAGGAGATCCGCGCGAATATGTCCCTCACATACATGTCGTTTATGCCCTTCACTCCCCCTCACCCTTGCAGCGGGAGCATATGAGGGCGACTATGTCCCGGGAGCCCCTCATGCCCCTCCCGAACTCCCTCTTCTCGCCGAATCTTATCACCTCAGGTCTATAGCCCAGTCTCTCTTCAGCCATCCTGGCCAGCTCCTCCTCGCCGAAAGGCTGGTCGGGGCCCAGCACGATAACGTGGGGCCTCACGGCCTCCACAGACCTCATCATGTCCTCAGGGTCTCCCAGCATTGCCCTGCTCACCATCCTTAGCGAGGAGACGAGCCTGAGCCTGGAGTTCTCGTCTAGCACGGGCCTCCTCCCTTTCACCCTCTCTACCGTCGAGTCCCTAGCCACCACCACGTGCAGCTCCCCCAGCCGGGAGGCAAACTGGAGGAGCTCTATGTGCCCTGGGTGGAGAATGTCAAAAGTTCCTCCCACGAAGACCCTCCTGACCTCCCTCTTCGGCCACTCCACCTCAGCCAGGCCCAAGTACCTGAGAGCATCCAACAAGCCCTCTGCATATGATGCTATGGCCAGGGCCGTCTCTTCGTCTCCTGAGTTCAGGTAGTGCTTGGCGTCAGAGATATATCTCCTCACTGCGTCTAGGAGGGGCTCTACTTCTCCTCTCTTTTTTAGGCTCCTCATAGCTATCTCCACGTTCTCTATATATCTGGCTGCCCTGCTGAACGTCCCCCTTCCCCTGTCGCCCCGTTAGAAGAAAACTTAAAAAAGGGGGGACTTTTGTAACAACATGGGAAGCCTTGATAACGAAGCTAGCAGCCATCATGATATTAATAGTCGTAGCGCTCGGAGCGAACGCCGCTAGCTTCGTCTATAGGCAGATGAGCGGCACCGCCATCATCAAGGGCCCCGCAGACCCGAGCCTCGTAGGAACGGCATGCGTAGGCTTCTACTCTGCTGCTGAGCAGCAGGCCGCCACAGCAGTCCTACCTCTGCGGGGCACTAACTATCAGGCACCGACGTACGGGAACAACAGGCTTTCTGTCACGCCCTCCGGCGTCATCTGCCAAGTGCCCACTGCCGGCGGAACTGTGTACCTTTACGAGAGCATCAGCGTGAGCTTGCCAGTAACGACGGGGCACTGGATAATCAGGGACTTCTACGCAGTGGGCTACCCCTCCAACAGAGGCGGGGGCACCGTGTATCTGTACGTCAGGGTAAGCGATGTATTAGGAGATGCGGGGGAGCCCTATTTTGATATAGCAAAGCTTTGGTTCTACAGACACTCGGACTCGTTGTGGAGCTGGGTGGACCTCAGGTACCCTGGCACTTTTTACATACCCCTACCTCTCACTGCAGGAGATGCTCTTTGGCTAGAGCTGGAAACTAAGACGAGGCAGGCTGGCAGCGCTACGTTCCGCGTGGAGCTCTACTTCTCCCACGAGCAGGAGCTTCCATAGTGGGCCCGCGGGGATTCGAACCCCGGACCTCCGCCGTGTAAGGGCGGCGTCCTGCCAGGCTAGACGACGGGCCCTCAGCTAATAAGGCTCCCGGAGCCTTATATCTGCTCGAAATGGAGAAGGCAGTCGTCTTCGACATGGACGGCGTGCTAGTGGACAGCAGCGCTAGGTTTGCCGCGTGCCTAGAGAAGGCCGGAGGTAGGAACAGGGAGTTTTGGAGGTGCTTTCTGAGCGACAAGTACATTCACCTAGACAGGCCGAGGAGGGAGGTGGCGCAGATCTTCAGGGAGTACAAGCAGAGGGGCTATAGGGTCTTCGTGGTCTCAGGGAGGCCCCTCAGCATGAAGGCCGTAACCCTCGGCCAGCTAGTAGAGCTTGGCGTGGAGCCCGACGGGGTCTTCCTGAAGAGCAAAGGGTACGAGGTAGAGCACAAGGTGGAGGTCATGAGGAGGCTCATGAGGGACTACTTCATAGAAGCCGTCTTTGACGACAACCCTAAGGTGGCAGAGGAGCTGGGGAAGCTGGGGCTAAAGGTCATCTCCCCCTAGTTGCCCGGCGCTTATGCCGAGCTCTTCCTCCGCCAGCTGATAGTAGTTCACGGCTATCTTCCTCGCGGCCTCCTTCACCAGGGAGAGCAACTTCTGCATCTTTATGCCGAGCTCTTCCCCCACTTCCTCCCATGGCCTCCCCTGCAGGGCCTTAGCTATAATTGCCCTCTCCTCCTCCTCTTCGAGGAAGCCGTCGCCGTTAAGCCAGTACGTTCTAGCCAGCTCCGCTACTATATCGTTAACTGCCTCGTAAGTCATGAAGCCCAGGAAGTAGGACTTCAGCCTGTCCAGCTGTATTTGCGTTAGCTCCGGCCTGCGCCTCCTTATCCCCTTTGGCTCCTGAGAGAGCATTTGCCTCGCCACCTCGACTTCGAGATCGTAGTAAGTGTCGTGGAGGCTCCCGAGGAGCTTCAGCTTGAACTCCCTCACCCCCCTATCTATCAGCCTCGAGGCCTCCTCCGTGAGGCCCTTTATGACTAGGGTCGTGTACTCCCCGCTCACGGGGTTCCTGTCTGGGCTTATGTGGACCACCCTGAAGCCGTTCTTCAGCCAGAAGCGCAGGAGCTGCGCGTTTGCCCCGAAGCCCGAGCCCACCCAGTCCAAGCCTAGAGACCTAGCTTCCTCCTCAAGGAACTTCAGCGCCCTGGAGCCTATCCCCCTCCCCTGCACCTCAGGGTGAGTGGCTATCCTAACTATCCTCCACCCCCTCATCTTCCCCAGCTCCCTTATGCGGAGGTGCTTGAGGAGCCTGTCAGGTATTATGTTCCCAGGCATCTTCTCGCCCCGCAGGAGGCCCTCCGTCATGTCCTCCCTAAGGCCTCCCTCTGCCGCTACCTGGATGGCAGAGACCACCTTCTTGTTCCTCGCAGTCCTCACGGCCCTTATGATGTGATGAGGAGCATCTGCGAGCAGCCCCAGGTCGTCGGGCTCGTTCCTATAGTGGGCAAGCACATATATACCGAAGAGCTCCCTCAGCGTCTTCTCGTCTTTGGCAAAGAGGTCGTGGGGATCTAGCTTCACGTACTCCAGGTTCCCCTGCTCTATGTCCTCCAGGTCCTCCTCGTTCAGCTGCGCAGGCTCCGCGTCGAGGAGGAGGGCGTCGAAGAGCCACCTCTCTATCGGGTCGCCCTTGGCGTACCTTATGGGCTCGTCCATCTCTATGCTCTTGAGCAGAACGCTCTCGTCTTTTGAGAGGGAGGAGAGGAACCTGGCGCTGAAGCCCCTGCCGGCCCCCTCGTAGCCGTGTATGGTGGCGGCAAAGACGGCCCTGTTGTGGCTTGCGAGTATCTTGTGGAGAAGCGGCACGTGAATGCCGCTGGCCTCGTCGACGGCAACTATGTCCCATCGAAGCTCAGGTATCTTATAGGGCTCCCAGTACTCTATACTGAACTTCCTCCCCTGCACCTCTATTATCTTCCCCTCTTTCTTTATGGCCTTCGGCTCTAGCCCGAGCCTTTCCGCTGCCTTAATTGCTAGCTCCATGAGGCTCTGCACGTTGCCCACGTCCGGCGCTGTGACGAGTATTCTCGCCTTGTGCTTCACCTCCCCCAGCATCTTTGCCAGCCCCACTAGCCCTATGCCCACCGCGCAGCTCTTCCCCCTCCCGCGGTCTGCGGTGACTATCATCACCTTCCTCTTTCCCTTCGGCGGCTTCTCGTAGAACCACTCCATGGCACTTATGACCCTTACCTGATCTTCTGTGAGCGCTAGCTCGTAGAGCTCCCTGGGGAAGGAGGTCTCTGAGGGAATCCTCACCTCCTTCCTCTCTGGCGGCGTCTCCTCGTATGGGTCTGCCTTAAGCTTCTTCCCCGTGTCGAGGTCAAAGGCGAAGATGTTCTTGTGCTCCATGAGCTTTCGCTGGAACCAGGAGATGAATATGTGCCTCGGCTGGTCGTAGCCGGGGATAAGAAGGTTGTTCTTGAATATGGTCATTGCAGTAGGCCAGGAGGCCCAGGGGGGGCTCTGGAAAACTATGATCCCCCCTCCCTCCACCACCCCCACCAGCCTCCCGACGTCGTTGGGCTTCAGGTCGTTCACGAGGTCTAGCACGAGGGCCTGGAAGGTGGTGCCGAGGTACTTCTCGCTCTCCTCATATACCGTGACAGTCAGCTCTATGTCGGAGAGCTCCTTCAGGGCCCTCTTCACCACCTCCTTCCTTACCTTCGCGTCCTCGAACTCGCTGTGATAAACGTAAAGCGCCTTGACCTTCTTCTTTGCTTTCTTGGCGATCCTCTCATAGAAGAGCAGCGTCCTAGCCGTAGCTGCGCCCAGCTTCAGCGCCTCTGAGCCGGAGAAGACTATGAGGAGCCTATAGCCGTGCTTTAAGGCCCTCTTCAGCTGCTCGCTAGTGCTCTTTATGAACCTCACTGTTTTCTTGCCAGCCGCCGCCTCAAGGTTAGCCACTGCCTCTTGAGCTAGCTTCTCCAGCTCCTCAGGGGTCAAGGTCCGCACCTGGAGGCCGAGCATATACTCCCTTAGAGGCTTTAAAGCGCAGGGAGAGGAGGGAAGGGCATTGATAGAGGAGGGCGAGCTGGTAGCTGTGGTGGTGAGGTACCGCGGGGGGATCAGGACGTACTACTTCACGGCAAAGAGGGGAGCCGCATACTCGACCCCCGCGGGCCTCATCAGGGGCTCAGATATGGTGGGGGCCGAGTACGGCAGCTCGCTAAGGCTGGCAGAGGGGGTGGCCTTCCTCATCAAGCCCACGAGGAGGGAGATCATGGAGGAGTCATTTGAGAGGGCCACCCAAGTCATATACCCGAGGGAGGCCAGGCTCATAGTCGAGGAGGCAGACCTAGGCCCTGGGAAGAGAGTGGTGGAGGGCGGCACGGGAAGCGGCTTCATGACGGCATACCTCGCGAGCGCCGTCTGCCCAGGCGGGAAAGTATACTCCTACGACCTGAGGGAGGACAGCTTGAGTATAGCCAGGAGGAACCTGGAGAGGGCGGGCCTCCTGGAGTGCGTGGAGCTGAAGCTGGGGGACGTGAGGAGAGAGGTAGCAGAGGAGGGGCTGGACGCGGCGGTCCTCGATGTCCCAGACCCCTGGGAGGCCTTGGATCACCTCTGGGGAAAGCTGAAGGGAGGGGCGCCGTTGGTCGTCTTCGTCCCTACCATGAATCAGCTCGTGAGGCTCTCTCAGCGAGCCTTCGAGAGCGAGGGGTGGGTCTTGGTGAGGGCCGTGGAACTACTGGAGAGGGAGATAGAGGTATCTAAGGACTCCGTTAGGCCCTCCCGCTTCAACCCCTTCATGGGCTACGTGGCAGTCCTGAGGAGGGTGCGGTCGCCCGGTTGATCCCTCATCAAGGCTCAGATCTGGTGCTCGCTCATACCGCCCTCTTCATCCTTTCGAGGCCGTCCCTCATAACGATTACGAAGTCCTCCTCCCTCTTGCCCGCGTACTTCACCATTTCGTACCCCATAGTGACCTCAGAGAAAGGCTCCTCCACGCTGCTGCCCCTGAGCTGCTCCAAGTACTCCCTGTGAGTTACGCTATCTTCCCTCTTCTTCCCGCTTACTGCCTCAGCCACCCTTACTGCCTCCCAGTACAGCCCGAGGGCCCCCTCTGCCTTGGGCCAGCTGGGGTGGGGGAGAGAGCTCATGATCAGCCTTAACCTCCTCTCCACTTTAAGGGACTTTGTCACCAGATATATTGCGGGGACAGCTGCAAAGATCAGCAGCGCCAGAACGAGGGGGGCGAGGGATATGGGGAGGCTGGGCAGGGAGCTACGGCTAGGATCTGTTTGGAAGGCCGAGCCCTCCCGACTGCCCAGCTCGCTCAGCTTCATGGCCACCTCTCTCATTAGGTCGCTCTGGAGCAGCGCTCTCTTTATGGCCTCCAGCTGCTCAGCGCTGAGGGAGCGGCTGAGGTTGAAGTTCCCTCTCTCCGCGATCCTCTTCACCGCCTCCAGGGCTGCCATGTAGCCGCGGGCAGAGAGGGATCCCTCGCGGTACGACTCTGCTATGGCCTGAAGGATGCTCTGGGCGTCCTCCCTGCTGAGCTCTTCGGAGCCCACCAGCGCACTTATAGCCTGCTTGAGCTCTGGATCTTCTATCATGTCTATCAGCTCCTCCACGCTTGCCCCCCTCAGCCTCTCCAGGTCTATGCCGCTATCCGACAGGCTCCTCTCCAGGAGCTCCCTCGCCCTAGGGTCCTCCAGGATGCACTCGAGCGTGGTGCAACCTGCTAGGGTCTCGAGAGAGGAGGCAGTGGCAGGGTCGAGTTTACGCAGGGCCTCGGCTATGTGCCTTAAAACTTCGTCCAAGTCCTTGCCGCCCACGGATAGGGGGAAACCAAGCGTGTGGATCTTTGTGGCCATCGGGTCCTCCGCGAACGCCATAGCTGGAGCGCTGGCTATCACAAGGGCCAGGAGCAACGTCGAGAAGAGCCTCAAGGCGCCACCCCCATGAACACCAGCAACAACTCCCCCATATACACTATTGTCTCATAATAACTTAATATGGCTTTCCTCAAGACGTCGTCTCCTGCCTCAGGACTTAGCCCCGAGCTCGGCTCCCAGAGGGCCAGCGCGTAGAGGAGGCCGTAGGTAGCGAGTATGAGCATGAGGCCAGCTATGGGAGATAGGAGGGAGGGCTCCCTCTCCTCAAAGCTAGCCGTGAGCCTCGATATGAGGAACCAGGAGACCACGAAGACCAGGGCCGCGACGACAAAGCGTAGCAAGACGTCGTAGGGGAAGGAGAGCTGAACGGGAAGGAGGAGCAGGGCATTATAAAGAAGGTAATAGAGGGGCGGTGAAACTGCAAGGGAAACTAATGCATTCCTGAGGGAGGACAGAGGGGGCTTTATGGGGGCCTCCAGGTCCATAGAGAGGAGGGCGTCGCGGGCCGCCTTTGGCGAGGGCCTAACGAAGGCAACCAAGGCCTCCGCGAGCTCTCTTGCAAGGCCGTAAATCAGCATGAGCGCCAGGCCTATGACGAAGGAGAGGCCTATGGGGTTCTTGAAGAGCAGCTCTGAGAAGATAGACAAGAAGGGCGAGCTCACCTCAAGGCCTCTGAGGAGCGAAAAGTATTTCCATATGACTTCAGAGGACAGCCAAGCAAGGGCGAAGAGGGCAGAGAGGAGGGAGAGGGTGAGAAGGAAAGATATGGCCAGACTCCTGGGGCCTCCCAGCGACGTCAGCTGTCCTCTCCTCCAGCCCTTTACCAAAACATCCATGACGCTGTATGCGAAGAGGGGAAGCAGGAGGAGCGGGTTAGACATAACGCCGGGGTTCACGGTTATCACGGTTATGGCGAGGGCAAAGGCGTAGACGCTCGCGCTGAGGGTAACAGCTGCAACTATGGTCGTGAGGAAGGCCAGCATCGCGGCGAGAGTCTTCATGAAGACGGCGAAGTTCTCCATGGTCTGCTTCTCCCTCTGCATTACTATGCCCAAAGTCACGTCGAACCCCTGAGCTACTGCAGAGGCGTTGACGTCCAGCAGAGGGAAGGAGAGGAGGGCAGCAAGGACGGCCGCGACGAGGGCTACCCGCGTGCTCCTCATTGCTTACACCCTCTCCATTGCCAGCTTCCTCACTATTTTCCTCGCCATATCGCTCGGCGCAAGCGCTATTGCCTTTATCCCTCTCTTCTTGATCTCCTTAATGGCGCCCTTCACTGCCATGATTTCCTGGAAGCTCTTTATTCTGAAAACGGCCCTCTCCATGGGGCTCACGCTCTCTATACCATATAGCTGTGGGAGCAGGAGGAGCAGGTAAACGGAGCACCTGCTGCTAGAGGCCAGCGCCTTCAGCTCCTCTGCGAGCTGTATAGCGTTGTTGGCCGTGGCTATTGCTATGAGGTTGACCCTCTCGCGGGGGAGGGAGCCTAGAAGGGCCCTGGAGAGCCTGCCGTCTGCTGAGAAGCCCTCCTCTTCTAACATGCTAGAGAGCTTAACCCTTGAGATAGCTCTCATAACCGCCTCGTAACCCCTCCTGCCCCTTGCCATCCTCGTGCCCTCCACCCTCCTCGACCCCACGAGGTAGAAGGACTGGTGCTCGCCTCTATCTGCGAAGTACCTGGAAAGGGAAGCTATGATCCTCGCCGCGTGCTCAAAGGGGGTCTGCAGATAGGGCCCCGCTAGCATGTCTCTGCTCACCGCTAACAGCAGGACGTTGTACTGGGTGGACTCCCTATCGAACTCCTTTACTGCTAGCCTGCCCTTGGCTAGGGCTCTCCAGAATATGCGCTTTAGGTCGTCCCCTGGCATGTAGTCCCTTGTGGCGAGGAACTCCAGCCCCTCCCCCGCTTTCCCTGTCCTTACCATCCCTGCGCCCCTGCTGAGCGAGAGGAGGAACCTCCTGAGCTTCTCGCTCTCCCTGGGCTTCACCCTCACGACCGTCTTCTCCCCTATTGTGATCTCCCTCCCTCTGAATATCCCAAAGGGGTCTCTGAACAGCGCCCTCAGAGGCCCTATCTCGTGCTCCCCTACCCTCGCTGCGAACGAGACGCTGTAGGTCATGCAGCCCTTGGGCGGTATCCCTGCGATCAGCGCAGAGGAGCCCTCGGAGAGCCTTAAGTACTCTGGGTAGTTGAGAGAGAGCTCGACGAATGCGAGGGGGACATATGTGGGGTTGCATATTTCGTAGCTCACTCTCAAAGGCCTTCCCTCCAAGGCCCCCTCGTGCCTCGAGGAGACGCGAAGGCTCTCCAGCGAGGCCTGAGCTACCGTTGCATAGAGCTTGAGAGCTATCATCACTAGCACGGCCGTCACGCCTATCCTGCCAGCCGGCGCAAGGCCGAAGAGGTCTGCCGTGATGGCCAGGCTGGCGAGGAGCACCAGCGCAAGGGCCCTTTGCGTGCTCGAAGTTATCAAAGCACCCTCTCCTCCAGCCCCCTGGCCTCCATGATGCTGTAGCCCAGCGCCTTCAGGGCCTCCTCTGTCATCTCCAACGCCTTCCTCGTGGTTGAGCCCCAGAAGACGACAGGGGGCCACCAGGACTTGCCCATGGCCCTCTTGTAGAACTTGTTCATGAAGCTTACGTACTCCCTTGCTCTCCTGCCATCCATGCCCCTGGCCTCCAGGACCAGCGGTGCCTCTGGCGAGTTGAGAGCTATGCCCGTGGAGGCTGATAGCAAGTAGTTGAAGAGCTCGTATAAGGAGATGAAGTCCTCCCTCCCTAAAGAGCCGCCTCCCTTCACCAGGTTCTTCTTGAAGGCTACGTAGCCGTACCAGTGCACTTCAGAGACCTCCCTTAACGGCCTGTCCGCAGCGCTCTCCTCTCTTGAAGCGAGGAAGAGGGCCAGGACGACAAACGTGGCGGTGATTAGGAGCTCCCTGATAGGATTAACGAGGAGGAACTCCGCAATGAGCCTGTTAGCTATCGCCCCAAGAGGGACTAGCCATGCAGAGGGGTGCAGCACGAAGGACAGCAGCGATATCACAAGGGAGACAGGGTCTATGAGCTGGACGACCTCTATGCTGACTCTTCCGTGTATGATGCTAAGGGGGTTGAACGGCTCTGCCCTCGTGGCATCGAGCAGCACCGTGCAGTTCTGGCACAGATATCTGATTGCCCCAAAGAGGAAATCTGCATATAGCTGCGCCTCAGAGCGAAGCACCTGGTTGAGGAATATCGAGCCATCTCCTATCACGAGCCCCTTCTCATCCATGAAAGAGTACACCTGAGGGCTGGGGACCCCTATCTCCACCCCGACGGCCTTCGCCTCTCCATGCGCAAAGAGAGGAGAGGGCCTGTCGAGAAGGAGCACGTAGCTACCCCAGGGGACTTCAAACGAGACGAGAGGATACTGGCGCTGCGCTCCTCCCCCTATCCTCGCGGCAGAACCTATGGCGGAGAGGAGAGGGTTTGCGTTCCCCGTCTCGTCTGCCACTAGGATCTTTGAGCCCACGCACCTGGACATCACGCTGGAAATCTTCTCTATCTCCTCCTCTGTATAGGGCACCTCCGGCGATATGACGAGGAGGAGGAGCTTGCAGTTGCCCTCCACCCTCACGGCCTCCCAGCTGCTCACGAGGATAGTGCTGTAGTTCCTCCTTATCGCCTGGTAGAGCTCAGAGAGTCCCATGGGACCCTCGTTAGTCGGGTGAGCCCCTACGTAGACGGGAAGAGCCACAGGCCCCCTCTCCAGCGCCCCTATAACTCCTATTAGCAGGAGGGAGAGGAGGAGGGGGAGGGAGAGGAGGCTCACCTTCTGCTTCAAGCTCTCCTTTCCTCCTTTGATGCCGCGTATACGTATGCGGAGAGCCTGAGAGAGTAGAGGGAAGCGGAGAGTAGAGTGAAGCCGGCAAGGACAGAGAGGAGGGAGGTGGCTACTAGGCCTTTCTCCATGTAAGATATGCCCCAGGTTATGAAGAGAATCGAGAGGGCTAGCAGGGAGAGCGAGATAGCAAGGTACAGCAGCCACCTGAGGCTCTCGGAGATCTGGATCCTCAAGCTCCCACCTCAGGGCTTCGGTATGGGGACCTTTGAGAGGAGCTCCCTGACCACCACCTCTGCGGTCACAGCCTCCACCTCGTACTCCGGCTTCAGGAGGAGCCTGTGGGAGAGCACGTAAGGAGCCACTACCTTTACGTCGTCGGGTATGACGTAATTCCTGCCCTCAAGGTAAGCCCAGGCCCTTGCCGTTCTGATTAGCGCTATGCCCGCCCTTGGCGAGCCCCCTAGCCTCACCGCAGGGTGCTTCCTTGTGGCCTCGACGAGGGAGGCTGCGTAATCGTATATAGCTTCGTCAACCCTCACGTCCTTCGCCTCCTCTATTGCCTTCAGCACCTCCTCTCGCGTGATGACGGGCTGAAGGCGGGACAGCATATCCTCTATCTCGTCAGCCCTCCTCATGATCTCTATTAGTCCTCTCTTTGAGGTGTAGCCCACGCTAACCTTGATTAAGAACCTGTCTAGCTGCGCTTCGGGCAAGGGGAAGACGCCCTCGAACTCTATGGGGTTCTGCGTTGCTATGACTATGAAGGGCTCCTCTAGCCTAATCGTCGTGCCCTCTATCGTCACCTGCCTCTCCTGCATGGCCTCGAGGAGCGCGGATTGGGTCCTCGGCGAGGCCCTGTTTATCTCGTCAACGAGCAGGACGTTAGTAAATATAGGCCCTAGCCTTAGCCTGAAGTCCCCCACTTTCTGGTCGTAAACGCTGCTCCCTATTATGTCGCTAGGGAGAAGGTCTGGCGTCATCTGGACCCTTTGGAACTTTAGGGCCAGAAGCGCAGCTATGACCTTAGCTGTCAGCGTCTTAGCCACACCGGGGACGCCCTCGAGAAGCACGTGACCGCGCGCGAGCAGCGCCGAGAGCATAAGCTTTATCTCCAGATCCCTCTCTACGAGGACAGTTTGAGCCCTTCCGATAACGGCCGCAAGGCCGCCCACAGAGATGCCCCGCTCTCGGCAAGAGTAAGGAGCCTATTAAGGGATGATAAAAAAACTGATGAGAACTACGTGGAGACGCTAGTGAGCTGAGCTCTGCTCACTAGAACGAAGGGCACCAGGCTCGGCGTGTCTATCTCCCACCACTTAAGCTGCCATCTCTCCCTCGAGAGGCCCTCTATGTTCATGAGGAGCTGAGGCATTGAGCCAACTATCCTCGCCCTCCTCGAGCACGCCACCGGCCTCCCTCCCCTTACCTTAAACAGAGCGTCCCTCGTCACCGTAGAGAACGTGCCCTCTAAGTGGTTCTGGAACCTCGTGTACCAATTGTTATTTACATATATCCCCTCGCCGAGGGCTTCCAGGAGCTCTCCCTCTCTCAGGTCCCCTGCCTCCACCTCTATGTTGAAGAGCCTGGGCATTATGAGGCCTGCGTTGCCCGTAGAGCGGGCCCCCATGAGGCGGGCCGTCTTGCTGTTGTGAAGGAAGCCCTTGAAGACCCCCCTCTCTATTATGTATTTGTCCTCCGTGGCCACGCCCTCGTCGTCAAAGCCCCTATAGCCCGGCAGGCTGCTGTTCCTCGGCGCATCCCTTATGCTCAGCTTCTCGCTAGCCACGAGGCTCCCAGGCTCCTTGCCCTGGAGGAAGCTGAAGCCCATGATGACTGCGCCGGCGCTGGATGCATCTGCCGCGTGCTCCAAGAGGTTCCCGGCTATCATGGGGGACAAGAGGACCCTGTGCTCGCCGACGACCTCCTCCTTGGGGAGGGAGTGGCACAGCTCTGCCAACTCTGCTGCCCTCTCCAGCGCCTCTTGAGCCATCCTCTGCTCGAGCGATGTAGAGACCCAGGCCCACTGGCCGCTGTCGTCGCCCTTGAAGGCTCTCAGGTAGCCGTTATAGGCCGTTAGCTCGTAGCCGAGATCAAGACCGTTGCTGCCAAAGTAATGGATCTCAGAGTATTGAGCGCTCACCATGCCTGCCACGTCCCTGCCTCCGAGGTCCACAGTAATTGCCGAGGCGTCGCCCGTTAGAGCCGCCTCCTTTAGCTTCCTATCCACGTAAGACAAGGACACGCCGCTGGGCTGAGGCAGGGGGGCGTAGAGAGGAGAAGGGGAAAGCCTCTCTAGCAGCTCTGGCAGGGACGCGAGGGCCTTCAGCGGGTCGCTGCTAGTATATGAAGCCACGTTGACCTTTCCTCCCTTGGCCGCGTATACCGTGAGGGAGTAGTCCTTCCAGGCCTGAGTTACGCTCACCTCTCCGTTCGCATACTTCACCATAAGGGAGCGGCTAACGGCAGAGCTGACTATGTACTCTTCTACCCTCCCCGCGAGGGCCTTCGCTGCCCTTCCTGCCAGCTCGTGTGCCATCACTTAACCCTCACCCCCCTGAGCAGCACATGAGGTCCCCCCATTGTTACGGGGAGCGGCTGGGGCGGCTCCCCCTTGCCACAGGTGCCTGCAGAGAACGTCAGGTCTTTGCCTACGGCGGCCACGCTGGAGAAGAAGTCCCTGGTGTTTATCTCGAGAACCACGTCCCTAACGGGCTCTGCCAGCCTCCCCCCTCTAATGAGGTATGCCTCCAGCCCCACGTATCGCGCTCCCCATCTGTAGTCGTCTATGTTCCACTCCATGTACTTCTTTATGTACACCCCCTCCCTCACGCTCTCCACTATCTCCTCAAAGCTGTGGTCGCCGGGCGCCATGTAAGTGTTAGCCATCCTGACTATGGGTTCGCTCCTGTAATCTATTGCCCTCGCAGAGGCGTTGCTCTCCGTGCCATATGCGGCAGCCGTCTCCCTGTTATGCAACATTTCAGCCAGCACCCCCTTGTATATGAGCGCCCTCTTCCTAGCTGCCACCCCCTCGTCGTCGTAGAGGTAGAAGCCGTAGCTTCCAGGGATCGTCGGGTCATCGTAGACGCTCACCAGCTCGCTCCCTATCTTGTCCACCCTTAGCTCCCTCCTGTAGCTTAGCCCTGCCTGGGCGGCCTCCCTGCCCATAACTCTGTCTGCCTCGCTCGGGTGCCCAACGGCCTCGTGCATGGCTAGGCCCACTATTTCAGGCCCCAGCACGACGTCCATCACGCCCCGCGGAGGGCTGGAGGCCTTCACGAGGTTGACGTACAAGCTATCGAGGTCTCCTGAGAACTCCTCTTGGAAGTTAAGGGCGTCCACCGCTTCGAAGCCGCCCACGGCGCCCAGCTGGTTCCACCTGTTTGCCCTCTTCCCCTCGGCACTGGCCGTGATGTTATAGAAGAGCGAGACCCTGGGGATCTTGCTCTCCACCATTGCGCCGTCGTTCGTGACTACTATCTTGTGCTCCGCCCTCTCGCTATAGGTGAGAGCGTGGTTGTTTACCTTCATCCCCTCTCTCCTAAGCTCCACTCCCTTCAGCCTCTCCCCGAGGTCCTTCACCTTGTCCTCTAGGCTAACGTCTGCCAGAGGCCTCCTCTCCACCACGCTATATCTTGCGCTCCCCAAGAAGGCCTGCCCCACGGAGATGGGCTTCTTGAGTTGGCTGAGGGAGGAGCGCGCGGCGGCGAGAGCTCTCTGGACTACCTCCCTCAGGCCCTCCCTGCTGAGGTCAGAGGTAGCGGCAAAGCCCATGGATCCCCTGTAGAGTACCCTCACTGCTACCCCCTCTGATAGGGGCTGTGTCGCTCCCACGAGGACGCCGTTAAGGAAGAGCATTGTGAGCCCCTCCACCCTGTGATATCTAGCCTCTGCATACTCTGCCCCAGCCGAGGAGGCCTCCTCCACGGCCCTGAGCAGCTCGTCTGGAGAGGTCAAGGACCGCACCGCTGAGGCCTTCCGCTGGGAGCTTATATTAGGGTAGGATTATGTTATGATCTCGGATGACCTAACGACGGTCGACCGAGCCTATGCGATGATGAGCGTTCACCTAGGGGACATCTTCTATTAGTCAAAAGACGAAGTCTTACGAGGACTTTCACTTATTAACTTCGACTACTATCTAGTGTTATGGTGAGGAAAAATGATGGCCCTAGCAACGGTTGAGAGGGAGAAGAGGGTTTGGAAGACCGACGAGAAAGAGTTTGAGGCTTACTTAGCCCTCACGCTTGGCCTCGGCTCATAGCCTTTTCTATGAGGACGCTGATGATAAGCACTGCGCTCGAAATTAGGAGCACGAAGACAGAGGAAGGCATGCCGTAAATGGAGAGCAGGAAGACCTCTATAGGCTTGTTGTAGAGAGCCATTAGGGCGAGCACTGCCCCGAAGCCTGCGAGCATCGAGGCCACCGCCCCCCAAGCAGGGGCCCTCACGCCAGTCCAAGCAAGGAGGGTAACGGGGGCCAGCGGCAGGAGCATGGTGGTGGTGAGCACGGCCAGGTCCACTATGTAGCCCACCCTGCTGTAAGCCACCGCTGCCGCTACTGCCACGAGAAGCGCAGCGCTGAGGTACCCTAGCGCCATGCGGGGTCTCTCGCTGAGCCTACGGCCTAAGTCTCTTGCCACCACGCTTGCAAGGCTCAGCACTATGCTGTTAGCTGTCGTTACCGCAGCAGCCATAATGCTGACGAAGATAACTGAGGAGAGCAGCGGGTTCATGACGGCGAGGAGCGTGGGAGTCACCAGGTCCCTCCTCCTCGGGTCCACGAAAGGCACTAGTCCCCCCTCCGCTGCGGCCCGAGCCAGCAGGCCTACCGTTACCGCTATGATGGTATATATCAGCCCAAACAGCATGAAGCCCCTAAGCATGAGCGCTAGCCCCTCTTTGTCCTTTGGCATGAATATCCTCTGCACCACCTGCGGGTGGATCATGGCAAAGAGCATCCAGGGGAGCGTGAAGGAGAGGAAGACGTGGGGCGTCCAGAAGCTACTCATGTTCAGGAGGCCCTTCTGGGCTAGGACTTCAGTGGCCGCGGACAGCCCCATGTTCTGGTGGACCAACATGAAGATCCATCCAAGGTACAGCGAGCCGGCGAGGAGCATGAAGAGGCCCTGGAAAGCGTCAGTTAGTGCCACGCTCCATATGCCGGCTATGAGGCTCCATGCAAGGACCAGCAGCGCCCCAAAGAGGACGCCGAGGCCGTAGAGCTCCTCTCCTCCCACCATTTTAGCGAAGATCTCCCCCATGCCCTTCATCTGGAGGGCCGTGTAGGGGACGAGGGAGATGAGGTATATGAGGGCCACCGTCGCCCCCACGAGCCTGCTGCCAAAGTGATCGGAAAGCATCTCTGCCGGCGTTACCCAGCCCCTCTCCTTTGCCCTCTCCCAGACGCGAGGGGCAAAGTACATTAGCAGCAGCACGGTAGCCACAAGGTACAGCAGCTCGAAGCCGTACGCTCCCATGCCTGTAGCGTAAGAGAGCCCCACGAGGCCTACCATCATGAAGGCGCTGTAGGTGGTGGCAGCGTAGGTGAGGGCTGCCACTACGCCCCCCATCCTCTGCGAGCCTATGTAGAAGTCTACCTCGCCGCCCCGCAACAACCTCCTGCTATAGATGGCGATAGCAGTGCCTAGGAGTATGTATGCCACAAAGAGCCCAACGGCCAGCATCACTTCCACCTTCCGCTCTCCACCCACGCTATAGCCAGCACCGCCAGCGTTGTAACTGTCCAGAAGAGGTACAGCAGCCAGTTTCTCTGATCTTTGAGGAGGGTATAGGGGACTACCATCATGAGGGCTATTATTAATATCGAGAGGGCTACGCTCCCTTTCACCCTCTCACCTTAGTTGAACGATTGTCTAAAAGCTAAATATTTTAAGTGAGTATATTAGGGCTCTCAAGAAAGTATAACTGGGAAGGCATTTGATAGGGGAGCGGGAGCTGGAAATCCTTGACTTACTTGAGAGGGAGGGCCCTAGCACCATCTCGACCATTGCCTTCAAGCTCGGCATGGCCAAGAGCTCTGCCTCAAGAAAAGTGGGGCTCCTGAAGGAGCAAGGGCTCGTGGAGGTGAAGAGGATAGGCGGCGTCGCTGTGGTATATCGCGTTTACGGCAAGCAGCCGCCGGGGACCGTGAGGCTTGGGATCTTGAGGGCGAGCGAGTACCCCTACGTGATTGACTTTGCCAGGAGGCTAAGGGAAAGGTTTAGGAGGGTGGAGGTAGTGGTGTACGACGAGGCCTTTAGGCTGGGGCTAGACCTCGCTAGCAATAAGGTGCAGCTAGCGTTGGCGCCCGCTCCTACTCTGCTTCTGGCCCACAGGATAAGCGCCGGCAGGACCCACATAGTGGGGGGCGGCAGCGCGGGAGGGGCGTTCGTAATAGAGGGCAGGGGGCACTCTGGGCACGCCACTACCATGGCCTCCTCTATGGAGCTGTGCTCAGAGATGATGAAGCTGGAGCCGCCGAGGGTCTACAAGGGCAGCGGGGCAGCGATCCTAGAGGCCGTGAGGAAAGGGGAGACCAAGTACGGGGTAGTGTGGGAGCCATATGCATATCTAGCGAGGAGGGAGGGGCTTAGGGCGGAGCCCTGCGGCCTCCCGCTCTGCTGCCTCCTCGGGGCTCATGAGAGCGTGGGGGACGTGAGCCGCATAGCAAGGGACTTCGCGGAGGCCGTTAGCTCCGCTAGAGGGAGGTTAGAGGTGAGTGCATATGCAAACCTCGTGGGGTTAGACGAAGGGCTTGTGAAGGAAACGGTGAAGTCCTACTCCTTCTACGAGGAGCCGCCCCTGGAGGTCCTGAGGAGGCTCTGGCCCCATATAAGGTCCTCGGTGCTGCCCGAGGACGCCCTCGACAGAGCCCTGAAGCCCTAATCCCACCTGCTTATAAAGCCTTTCCCAGGCCACCAGTTGTACTTGCCGAAGAGAGACATCACCGCAGGCACAAGCGCAGGCCTCACGAGGAAGGTGTCTATGAGTATCGAGAGAGCCAGGGCAAAGCCGGCCTGCCTCATGATCCATATGTCTGCCAGCAGCAGAGAGGAGAAGGCTCCTGTCAGTATCAGCCCACACACAGTTATGACGAGCCCCGTCTTCTCCACCGCGTTAGCTATGGCTCTCTCCTCTGCCTCTCCTGCTGCCAGCTCCTCCCTTATCCTCGAGGTAAGGAATATGTCGTAATCCATGCCCAGCGTGAGCATGAGGCCGAGCACCGTGATCGGGACCACCCAGTAAATGGGAGAGGAGAGCTGAGCGCCCTGGATCTCCTGCCCCAACAGTAGGCGGAAGAGGAGAGCGACGAAGAGCATGCTAACGACGGAGCTAAACGTCACGGTAAGGAGGAGCCTAACGGGCACGAGGAGCGAGCCCATGCCCAACATTAGGTACAGCGTTATGAGAGCTGCGGCCAGGGGGAGGGTGAACGTGAAGAACTCGCGCGTTATGTAGCTCACCACGTCGACCCTTATGGCGGGGAAGCCCGTAAGGAGCGCCCCTTCTGGGAGCAGCTCCCTTATCTCCCGCACCACGCTAAAAATCCTGTCGTCGAGAGGATCTAGCGGCAGCCCGCCCCGAGCAAGCACATATGCGCCCCTCTCCTCTATCGTTACGTCTTTCATGAGCCCTCTTTCCTCTAGTAAGCCGAAAGGATCGTTGAGCTTCACCTCTTTAGGCGCTACTACAATCGCCGCGACGAAAGCCTCCGGTGGGAAGCTAGAGAAGAGGGCCCTACTCCCCTGCACATACCTGGAGTCGTCCGTTAGACTCATGTACACGTTTCCAGAGACGCCAAGCTCTATGAGATATGCGGCTCCCGCTATGGTCACTAATATCATAATGACCGTCAGGAGGGCTCCGTGCTTCACGCTGAACTCAGCCATGCGTCTCAGCAATACGTTCTGTGCCCCGCCGGTAACCTTTAGTGAACCGGAGGGCCAGAAGGTTCTCCTCTCTCCGAGGAACAGGAGGGCTGCGGGGAATAACGTGTAGCTGGAGAGGAAAGAGGTGGCAGAGGCAATGGAGAGGGCTATCCCTATTCCTCTCACCGCGTCTATTGGCGTGAAGGCGTAAGCCAGGAAGCCGAGGACCACAGAGACGCCGCCCAGCTGCAGGGCCCTCCCCGCTCTCCTCCAGGCCTGGAAGACTGCCTCCTCCCAGCTGAGCCCCCTGGACCTCTCCTCTGCCACCCTGAAAAGGTAGAAGACCGAGTAGTCGACCGTAATGCCGAAAACTATGGGGATCATGAGAGCCCTTGCCAGGTAGTGGACGTCGAAGTACAAAGATGCCACGCTGAGGGCCCCGAGGCTAACAACGAGGGAGACTGCAGTGGAGCCAAGGATGACTGCGGGGGCCGAGAGGCTTCTCACGAGGATCGCTAGCAGAAGTATTACTAGGATCACTGTGGCTACGTCTATTCTCCTGATCTCCTCGAGTATTTCCTTGCTGATGTCCGCGTGGAAGGGCACGCTTCCGTAGAAGTAGATTTCCCTCACGCTGCCCGCCAGCTCTTCCTCTACCTTTTTCATTAGCCTCGAGCCGTCCTCGGCAGCTATGCTCGCAGGGAAGAGCGCATATGCCGCTCCTTTCTCCCCTGCCAGGAGCCTCTTTCTCACCTCCTGCGGAAGGACCTCTGGGTAGGGGGCCACCCTTGATATGAAGCCTTCGCAGAGGTGCACAGCTTCCTCAGGCCTTGCGCCCACTAATACTTTCTCTAACGCGTCTACCATACACTGATCTATGGAGCCGAGGACCTCCTTCGCCATTGCTGTAGCAGCCTCCTCCGGCTTTTGGAGTAACTTAAGGAAGGAGGTAAACGACACCCCTGCTTCGCCGAGGCCCGAGCGCTCGTAAAGGAACTGCGCCGCCTTTGTGACGTTATCGTATTCCCTCAGCTCGAAGTACTGCAGCAGGGGGATGAGCTCTGGGCTCGCTGCTCTGACAGCTTCTATCATGGCCTCCTTTGCGGCCCTCTCCGGCTCCATGGAGGCCGCGAGGCGCTTGAAGTTATGGTGAAAGAGCGTGAGGAGCAGGAGGGCCTCTCCCGAAAGGTGCTGGGAGAGCTCCCTATATGCCTCCCCGCTAGGGTCTAGGCTGCCAGCCGCGAGGGCTTGCTGATATATGCGTAAGTACGCAGCAGCAGTGCCGTATGTAACGATTAAGGCAGAAAGCACTTTCTGGTATGCGGCCCTCAGCTCTATACCTGCCTTAACTAGCTCCTCCCTTTTCGTTGCTGCTTCCAGCAAAGATCCCTCTAGCCTCCTCCTTACCTCGCCCCTCGCCTCTGAATATGCGCTGTAGGGGCCTATCACCTTAGCCCCATAGCCTGCCGTGGCCTCTGCCAAGGCCCTCTCTACGCTCTCTGCAGTCTCGAGATCGTTGGGAGAGAACAGCACCACGAGGTACTCCGCAGCCGCCGCATCCCCCGCATTAAGAGATCTCAGGATCTCCAAGCCCCTGTAGCCTTCAGAGTGCGGCGGCACGAAAGCTTCCTCGCTGTACTGAAGCCTCCTATCCAGCTCGAGGGCCTGGGGTGCCATTATGAGGAAGAGCAGGGCCCAGAGGAGGATGGATAGCGTCGCGTACCTCCGCACGTTACCTCACCTTTGCTCCTCTTATGCAAACAAAGCCTGCCCCCTCCAGCTCCTCGCTGGGCTCCTCCAGTTTAGCGCTCGGCGGAGGGGAGCGGAGGACGCCGGCGGCCCTCTCAACTAAGAAGCCAGCCGCTTTCAGCATGTATATTACTTCCTGCTTTGAGTAGAGGCGTGCGCGCGAGTAATACTTGTGACCCCTCCTGCCCAGCTCCGCGTAGAGGCTTCCCCAGCTCGAGTCCCTGGGTATAACGCAGACCACGACGACACCGCCCTCCTTTAGGGCCCTATGTGCTTCCTTTAACATCTCAACAGGGTCCTCTGCAAAGCAGAGGGTAACCACTATCAGCACGGAGCCCAGGGAGGAGTCAGCAAAGGGCAGGTGCTCCCCCGTCCCTCTGACAAGGTGATTCACCCTCTTCCTTGCAAGCCTGAGCATGGCCGCGGCTGGGTCTAGCCCTACCTCAACGCCGGCTCTCGCCGCAAAGAAGCCGGAGCCTACGCCTACCTCAAGGGCAGGCCTGGGCGCGTCCTTCATCATTAGCTCCACCAGCCTGGCCTCTGACTCCGCTATTTCAGGGTGCCTCTCGTACCACTTGTCGTACTCCTCTGCGCTCTCCTCGAAGAGGTCCGCGGTAGACATGGTCGTCACTCGTGAGTAAATATGAGCTCGTAGCTCTCCCCAGCCCTCTCTACCCTCACGAAGCCGAACCTGACGAGCTGGAGCCTTGCGTCTTGCCCATATTCCCTAAGAGCCATCTCTGCCACCCCCTCTAGCCTCCTGAGCTCGAGGCCCTGAGGCACGTATACCCTGACGTTCACAGCGCCCTCCGCAGGCACCCACTGGATCACGGGCAGCTTCTTACGGAGGGCATACTCCAGCTCTCTTGAGACCAGGACAACCTTGTTCCCCTCTACCTTAACGTTAGCTGCCCCCATCAGCCTGAACTCGCCGAGGCGCAGGTCCCCCTCGTTCAAGAAGATCCTATCGCCTCCGCACAGCTTGTAGCGCCTCTTCCTAGCTGGGAAGTCGGGATGGTAGGGGATCTCTGCGTCTACGCAGTTCCCCTCATAGACTACCTCCCGAGGCTCAAGAGTTGCCATGATCCTGTCTGCCCTCTTGTCGAGGAGGGCCCTGTTCGCCGCAGCCAGGTTGACCCAGCTTATGGTAGCGTCGTTCTCCCTTATGCCCACGTTGAGGATCAGCTCCCTTATCGTCTCCGGCAGTATCCCCCTCCTCCTCAGGCTAGCTATAGTACCGAACCGCGGGTCGTCGGGGCCTAGGAACTCTGAGCCCCTCCTGGAGAGGAGCTCCCTTATCTTGCTCTTGCTAAGTATGAAGCCCTCCAGCTTCAGCCTACCTGTGTGAATGAAGACCGGTGGCCTCCAGCCCATGCACTTATACACGTAGAGCTGCTTCTCCGTGTTCACTTCGTGCTCCCTGCCCCTTATGACGTGAGTTACCCCCATGAGGGCGTCGTCTACGCTAACTGAGAAATTATACAGAGGCCACACGAAGTACTTGCTCCCCACGATAGGGTGGGGGTGCTTCTCCGTGTCTATGATCCTCATGGCCGCCCAGTCCCTCATGCTCGGGTTAGGATGCCTTGGGTCAGTCTTGATCCTGAGGAGGGCCTCCCCCTCCCTGTAATGGCCCTCCACCATCTTGTCGAAATGCTCCAGCTGCCACTCTGGCTCCTTGTCCCTTGTGGGGCAGTAGCTCCCCTGCGCGAGCATCCTCTTGCCCTCCTCTTTACAAAGATCTATGTACGCACAGCCCCTCCTCAGCATCTCCCTTGCCACGCTGTAGTAAGCCTCGAGCCTCATGCTCTGTACATACTCCTCATGCCAAACCACGCCCAGCCAGCGCAGGTCCTCCCTTATGGCCTCGTATGCCTCCTTGATGGGAGTCTTTGTCCTGGGATCTGTGTCCTCGAAGCGCAGGATCATTCTCCCCTTGTATGCCTTTGCGTACTCGTCGCACAGTATGGCAGGCCTTGCATTGCCTAGGTGAATGTAGAAGTCAGGGTTAGGGGCGAACCTGAGCACAACCTTTCCCTCCTCAGCCTTCGGGAGCGGCTGGAGGGCCCTCCTCTCCTCCCTCTTCTTCTCCTCCTCGGCTAACTCTGGGAACTCGCGGAGCAAGGCCTCCTTCTGCTCCTCCTGGCTCATGCTGTTTACCTCCGCTGCCACCTCCCTCGCCAGCTCCAAGATCTGCCTTGCATGAGGCCTGAGGTGAGGATGATCGCCGAGTATCATGGCCAGAACGCTCTCGGGCTTCGCCTTGCCGCCGTGCTTCACTGCGTTCTTGAGGGCGTACGCCTTCACTAATCCCCTCAGCTCGCTCACTCCGCTCCCCATAGGCAAGGGTAGGGGGCTTATTTTATCTCTTAGTCAGGAGCTCCCCCTTTTCGGCTATGACGTATATGTACTTCTCTGGCTTTCCAGGAATCCAGGCTATGTGAGCTATCACCCCTCTCACGCCCGCCCTCACCCACCTGGACTCTCCCTTCGCGCTCGTCACGTGAGCTATCCTGCTCCCCTCCTCCACCGCCTCGCACTCCTTGGCCAGCAGGTAGACCTCCCTGCCGCTCACTTCCACGAGCCTTAGCTCCGAGCCCTCCCTAACGTATACTCCTCTCTCGCCCCTCGTCACGAGGAACGTCTTCAGGGCCCTCCCCTCTGGGCTCACTACCCTCCCCCATCCCTCCTCGTAAATCACCTTGCACAGGTCTCCCCAGCCTAGCTCGAACGACTTGTTCTCTAGGTCCACGTTGGCGCAGACGTCTCCCTTCTCTCCTTTCACATATAGCTCCGGGAAGACGTAGTCGCCCTCCAACTGCTACTTTTCCCTCGTCACGGCATAGTCTGCCATAAAGGACAAGATATCTCTTGCGCTAGGATCTGCCACGTCCCGTAGCTCTCGAAGTATCTCCTTTGCCTTCTCCGCATACGCGGTGGCTATCCTCATGGCCTCCACGTCTGCGTTGTATTTCTTCATGAGCTCTGCTGCCCTCACCACCTCCTCCTCGCTCTTCTCGCTCCGCGGATCTAGCACGCGCATAAGGAGCTCCTTGTCCCTCTCATCCGCGGCGCTGAGGGTTAGCAGCACTAGCAAGGTCTTCTTGCCCCTCCTCACGTCGTTGTATATTGGCTTCCCCGTCTTCTTCGGGTCTCCGAACACCCCCAAATAGTCGTCCCTTACCTGGAAGGCCACGCCTAGAAGGTTCCCGTACTGGCCCATCAGCTCCACTACCTCGTTGGAGGCCCTGGCGGCTATGGCGCCTAGCTTTGCTGAGGCCTCCATCATGGCCCCCGTCTTGTGGTACACCATGTCCAGATAGTCCACGGGCGTCACGTCCCATCTGTTCTCGAACATGAGGTCGTAAGCCTGACCTCTCGAGACCTTTATGCCCGCGGTGGTGAGCACTTTCATGGCCTCGTGGGCCTCCCCCTTGCTCATGCCGTGATCCGTGGAGAACACTATGAAGCGGTACGCATATGCATGTAGGAGGTCCCCAGCAAGGATGGCCCACGACTCGCCCCATATCTTGTGCACTGTGGGCACGCCCCTCCTGTATTCGTCCCTGTCCATTATGTCGTCGTGAATGAGCGTGAAGTTATGGGAGACCTCTATTGCAGCAGCGAGCGGGACTGCCCTGCTCTCCGCCTCTATGCCCCCCAGCATCCTTGCTGTTAGCAGGGCTATTGCAGGCCTGAGCCTCTTCCCACCTGCCTTTATGAGGTGGAGCGCTGCCTTGTATAGCTCCTCGGGAGTGCCGGTGAGCCTTTCGTAAATATAGTGGTCCACGATCCTCGCGTACTTGAACAGCGTGAGCTCTAAGTCCTTCACCCTCTCAGCCTCCACATAAGCGAGCGGAGCCTGTGAACCCTTATATAGCGGTCCACCTCCACGCCCCTCTCTTCCAGCTCCTCCCTTAGCCTCCCGCCCACTGAAATGGGGGCCCTCCAGAGGCCCAGCACCCGCTTCTCCCCCGCCAGGAAGGTAGAGACCTTTAGCTGGTAGATCACTGCCCTCAGCAACTTCCTCAGGGCGTCCTCCCCGCCGTTAACTAAGGCCCTCAACGCCGGAAGGGCCATGCCGACTGCGTCTGCCCCCAGCGCTATGGCCCTGGCTGCGTCTAGCCCGTTCCTTATGCCTCCGCTCCCCAGCACGAAGGCCTTGGGGGCCGCGAGCCTCGCCTCCACTATGGCTACAGCAGTGGGGTTACCCCAAAGGTCCTCCAGTCCTCCTGCAGGCCTTAGAGGCTCCCCGTGACGGGCCTTTGAGCGCAGCACCTCTGCCTTTATCCAGTTAGTCCCCCCGAGCCCTGCTACGTCGAAGCACATGACGCCTGCGTTGTAGAGCGCAGCTACAGCATGCCTGGAGAGCCCCGTGCCCACCTCCTTCACTATCACCGGCACGCTTAGCTTAGAGGAGATCTCTATTATTTTCTTCATGACTCCCCTGAAGTCCGTGTCGCCCTCGTCCTGGAAGGCCTCCTGGCCAGGGTTAAGGTGGATCGCGAGGGCATCAGCCTCAACCATCTCCACAGCCCTCTCTGCCTCCCTCAGCCCATAGCCCTTCGCCAGCTGCGGCGCGCCTATGTTAGCAACTATCACCGCTTTGCTCGCGCTCTTCCTCGCCACTGCGAAGGTCTCCGCGAGGCTCTCGTCCTCTATGGCTGCCCTCTGGCTCCCCACTCCCATGGCTATGCCGAACTCCTCCGCTATCATGGCTAGCTTCTCGTTTATCCACGCTACGTCCTTGTGGCCTCCCGTCATACCTGTTATCATGAGGGGAGCCTTGAGCCTCTTGCCCCCGCAGAACTCAACGCTTAGGTCAACCTCCTCCAGGTCCAGCTCGGGCAACGGGTTGTGGGCTATCCTGACGTGCTCTAGGAGCGTGCTCTCCCCCGACTCCACCTTGTTAGCCAAGAGGAGCTTCACATGCTCGAGCTTCCTGGAAGCGGTGTTGCTCGACAACTCCTCTCCCTCCTATAGGCTCTCTTATGCCTTTACCCGAGTGCCTACGTCCTCCCCCATGAGGGCCCTCTGCAAGAGCGCCGCCCCTACGATCCTTACGTTCCTCGCCCTCTCTGCAGCCCTGAGGGCGCTCTCCACCTTCTTGGCTATGCCCCCCGTGACGTCGAAGCCCTCCTTCTTGATCACCTTCACCCCCTCCAGAGAGCTGACGGTCTTCATTAGCTTGCCCTCCTCGTCCAGCACCCCCTCTTCCCTTATAACGAACAGCACGCAGTCAGCGCCTATGGCAGAAGCCATCTCAACGAGCAGGTCGTCGCCGCTGATTATCCTTGTCAGCTTGCCCTCCGGGATCGCGTCCCCGTACGAGACCGGAACTAGCCCTGCCGCGAGGTCTCTCTTGAGGGGCTCGAAGGAGCAGCTCTTGGGATCTGCTGTGTAGCAAAGGGAGTGAGGGGGGTGGAGCGTGGGGCGGAGGCCTTGGGAGAGGAGGGCCTGGAGGACCCTAAGGGATAGCCTAAGCATGGAGAGCTGCACTGGGCTAGCGTCGGCTGCGAGGAGGGAGCTTCTCTCGCTTAAGATCCTGCTCACAGCATAGTGCCCAAAGCTCCCGCCGCCGTGCACCAGCGCCACAGTTCCCCCAGAGAGGCGATAGGAAGCTATCGCCGCTGCTATGGCCTGCAGGCTGTCCTCGTCAACGCTCTCAGGAGCGCTCTTGAAGGTTATGGCGCCCCCTCCTAGCTTTACCGCAGCAACTCTGCACATGCTGCTCACCCTGCCTTGCGCTTCCAGAAGGACGCCTTTACCTTCGTCTGGCCCACGGGAGCGGCTATGAGGGGGTTCTTTGAGCCTTTAGGGATCTTTGGGAGCACCGCCGGCAGAGAGGCCTTTGGCATCAAGCCCTCGGCACCCTCGCGCTCGCGTAGCCCACCACCCACCCCTTCTCGCCCGTCACGTCGCCTGAGGTGAAGTGGGAGAGGAGGACGGGCTTAACGCCCGTCATTTTTGCCAAGAAGGCCACCACAGCCATAGGCGCAGGGCCGCAGGCGCTGACGCCGTAGTCCTCCACGGCCCTGAAGATCCCCTCAGGATCTGGCTTCAGGAACTCCTCAAGGATCAGCGAGTCCTTCTTGAGCGCCACGTCGTGAGGCTCATAGTGGTTAAGGTCAGAGGTAGCCACCGTGAGCACGTCCACCCCCAGCTCCTCCCTCACCCTTAGTATCGCCTCCGCAAGGGCCCTCGATATGGAGGGCACCTGCGCAAGGACCGTTATCGGCACTATCTTGAGCTTCTCCCCGTATATGAACTGCAGGAAGGGCAGCTGTACCTCCAGTGAGTGCTCGTATATGTGAGCCCTCGTGTCTGGGGCTGCTATGCCGGAGAGCGTGGAGATCATCTTTGCCACCTCCTCCTCCACAGGCACGTCTCCTAGCGGCGTCCTCCAGGCGCCTCTAGGGTAGACGGAGACCGAGAGGCCGAGGCCCGTGTGGTTAGGGCCTATCAGGATCACCGCCTCAGGGACTCTTTCCATGGACATCTGGAGGTACGCATGAGCTGCAGCCGGGCCGCTGTACATGTAGCCGGCGTGGGGAACGAGGTATGCTATAGATAGCCTGGCTGAGCCGGGGGGTCCGGGAAGCCGCCGCGGGCCTAGCGAGTGAAGGAAGCTCTGCCTTATGGACTCGAGGAGCTCCTCCCTCTCCTCCGGGTAGAAGCTCCCTGCATGATAAGGTAGCCTTAGCAAGGCGTTCACCAGGAGGGGAGGCGCTTTGGAGCTAAAATTAAGCCTCCTCCTCCTCTGCCACCTTCTGCGCCATGAAGGCCTCTGGACCTACGTCCAAGTCCTGATCGGGGGCTAATATGTTCCTGTTCCTCAGCACTTCCCTTGTGAGGATCCAGTATAGCAGTGCCAGGCTCTTCCTGCCCCTGTTGTTCGCGGGGATGACCAGGTCTATCATCTCCACCTTGTTGTCCGTGTCTGCAAAGGCCACCACGGGGATCCCTGCCTTGAAGGCCTCCAGCAGGGCCTGCCTGTCCGTCCTAGGGTCTGTGAGGAGGACGACGTCGGGCTCTATGTAGTGCTCAAGCCTCGGGTTCGTGAAGGTGCCTGGGATGAACCTGCCCAGTATTGCCTTGCACCCCACGTACTTACACATCATTTGGGCGGGCTTCTGGCCATAGATCCTTACTGAGACCACCGCTATCTTCTCGGGCTCGAAGGCGGAGAGGAACCTGGCTGCTATCCTGAGCCTCTCGTCCACCTTGGCTACGTCGAAAATGTAGTAGCCCTCCTGGATTATCTTGTAAACGAACCTCTTCATGTACTTGGTGCAGATCTGCGTCCCCACTATCACGCCCATCTTCTTATACATGTCTACCGGCACTAGGGTTTCCAAGCTAGCTCCCCTCCACCCCGTGGAAGTGCCTCCTGATCACTGCCTCCCTCTCTCTCCTGTAGACTGAGTAGAGCGCGAGCTCCTCCACGTAGGTAGCCGTAGTATATAGGGTCCTCCTACAGCAGTACCTCTTGACCCCCAGCTCGTCGAGAGCCTTTCCCACGCTCTCTCCTGCCTCCAGCCTTGCCTTGAACTGATCCCAGAGGTGCCCCAGAGGGGCACCGCATGTGAAGCACCTGACGGGAGGCAGCACCTCGATCACCTGTAGGACCTCTGCCTCCTCCTCCTCGCGCTGTACATGAGCGGCTTCTCCGGCTCGGTCCTCCTTGGGTCTCCCGAGAACATGGTCCTGTCGTAGTCTACAAGCACCCTCTCTATGCTCTCCCCCACCTTTCTTATTGCCTTGCACTCTTCGCTCTCCTCATCGCAGCTGAAGAACTCCACGATCCCTCTCGCGATAGCCATCCTTGCCGCCTCTGCTTGTCCCATGAAGCCCCCTCCTCTTACTTTCACCTCTATGTCGAGAGCGCTCCTAATGGCCTCGCCTATGAGCATAAGCGGCTCGAGCACCTTAATTCGGGCCACCTCTACTGGGAGCAGCTCTGCCGGCACGCCGTTGATCAGCACCTTCCCGTTCCCCCTTCTCACAGTGGCAACAGCTACGGCCGTCTTCCTCTTGCCTACGGCCGTGACTATCTTACCCTCCAGCTTCTCAAGGACTATGCCTCACCACCCCTCCAACCCAGCTCCTTTGCTATAACTGCAAGCTGCACAGGCTTCCTGGAGAGCCTCTCCCCGCTCGCCTCTTCGAACTTCACGAACTCTTTCCCCTTCAGCTCTTCTGGCACTCCCACGTAGGCCCTCAGCGCTTTGAGGGCTCTGACCCCTTTATTGTTCTTGGGCAACATGCCCCACACGGCTGCCTTAAAGAGCCTCACGGGGCTCCTGGGCCTCTTGGGCCTCCACCTATGGGAGAGGTGGCTCCTCACGTTCAAGATGGTCCTCTTGTAGTAGTAAATTAATGAGGACCTCTTGCCGCTCACCACGACCTTCTCCACGTTCACTACATATACTCTGTTGCCTTGCAGCAGAAGCTTAGCTACCCTGCTCGCCAGCCTCCCTAGGATCATGCCCTCCCCGTCCACGTATATCTCCTTGCTCAAAGCCTCCTCACCTACGTGATTATCCTTGCCCTCTCAGCCTTTGGGTTCTTCTCAGCAGCCTCTTTAAGAGTCATTACAGTGCATCCGGCTGCTAATAGCTTCTCCCTAGCGGCTTTGCTGAACCTGAGGGCCGCCACTGTCAACTTCTTCTCCACTCTCCCTGTGCCCAGCACGGCGCCGGGCACTAGCACCATTTCCCCCTCTAAAGCGTGCCTGTTTATCTTGCTCAAGTTAACCTCAACCCTCCTCCTGCGGGGTCTCTCCAGCTCCTCAACTACCGCCAGCCAGGCCCCCGCTCCTTCTCTCCTCCCAACCTCTCTCAGCTGCGCTACCACTCCCTTGATTACCTCGCTGGTTGGTCCTGTGCGCCTCACCTACTTCACCTCTAGAGCCTCAAGCTGTTCCCTGAGCCTCTTAACCTTATTATCGAGAACCCTGGTGGCCTCTAGCACCGTCCTCAGGGGGCTGAGGGCCCCCGTCACCTCAAGGGCGTATTGCAGCACCTTGCTGCTGTACTTAACCTCTATCGCGCCCGCGCAGACGGCCTCAGCGCAGTACCTAAGGCCGCTCGTGTTCCTCCCGTAGAGCATCACCTCCCCGCTGCCCCCTTTATCTATTGCCTCTAGCACCTCTGGGTATGCGCTGAGGCACTCGCGGCACTCCTTGCTAAGCCTGGAGGAGTCGTAGCTCACTGTTGGCGTGTACGTGAGGGCGGAGATGGTGGCAGGGCTCCACTTTGCGTGCTCCTTCCCCCTCCCTAGCCTCGCATATGCCACGAAGTGGATCGCCTGGCCTTCAGCCACGTACGTTATCGGCGTCTCAGGGTACACAGGCCTCACCTCCGGATCGCTCGTGATGATGTCTGCTGCCTTCACGTAGGTTCCGGGCCTCCCCTCCTCTACGCTGAAGTCGAGCACCATCTCCACAAAGCACTTTGGGTTGGGAGGCTCCGCCTCCGCGCACTCCTCGGGAGACGCGTACTTCTCAAGCGCTGCCTCCGACCTGAAGACCGTTAGGCCTAGCCTGTGGGCTATCATTTCGTCGTATACGTCTGTGCTATTATTGTAGAAATAGACGAAGTCCACAGCCATGGTGGGGACGTCGGAGAGCACTAGCCTCCTAATGGCGTTCATGTATGCTACAGGGAAGCCCTCCACCACGAGGAAGAGCCTCCGCTCGCTCAGCTCCCTTATCTCTACCCTCCCTTTCCTCTTTTTCTCCATTAGACTCTTCTCCCCCTCCTGCCGCCCGGCCTCCTGGTGGTGTCGTGCGGTATGGGCGTCACGTCCTCGATCCTGCCTATTATGAAGCCCGACCTCGCCAAGGCCCTTATGGCCGCCTGAGCCCCGGGGCCCGGCGTCTTCGGGCCGTGGCCTCCGGGCGCCCTTACTTTAATGTGGATCGCCACTATACCTTTCTCGAAGGCAGCCTGGGAAGCCTTGCTGGCTGAGAGCATAGCTGCGTAGGGCGAGGGCTTCTCCCTGTCTGCCTTAACCACCATCCCGCCGCTTACCCTAACTATGGTCTCTGCGCCGCTGAGGTCTGTTATGTGGACATGGGTGTTGTTAAAGCTGCTATATATATGCGCTACCCCCCACTTCAGCTCCCTAGACACCGCTCTTCCCCTCCGCCTCTAGAAGCGGGCTGCCCGGCGCGTAGCCCACTAGGGGCTCCTCCTCCACGCTAACTAGGTAGCCTGGGGAGGTAACGCGCCGACCCCCGATAGCTATATGGCCGTGAACTATGAGTTGTCTTGCATGATGTATGCTCTTGGCCAAGCCCTTCTTGTACACTATAGTCTGCAGCCTCCTCTCCAAAACGTGCTCCGCCGTGAGGCCGAGCACAGCGTCGAGCGACACCTCGCCGCTCACCAGCCCTAGCCCCCTGAGCTTCTCGAAAATGGCCTTCAGCGCTGCTTCCCTAGTCCCTGCAGGCAGCCCAAGCGTAGCTCGGGCCTTGTGCCTGAAGGTCCTGACGAGGGTCTCTGCCTTCCAGAGCTCCCTTTTGTTCTTGAGGCCGTACCTGCCCACTAGCTCTATCTCTTTGATCAGCCTCTCCTTAATCCAAGGATGCTTTGGCCCCTCCCACTTCCTCCTGGACTTCTTAGGGTCTCCCAGCTCAATTCACCCCTTCTTCTCTTGCTGCTGCTGTGCTCCCTTCTTCTTCCTCACGCCTACGGTCATCCCGAACCTACCCGTAGTCCTCGTGCGCTGGCCCCTCACCTTGTAGCCGAGCCTGTGCCTTGTCCCCCTCAGGGAGCCTATCCTGATCTCTCTCTCTATATCCTTCCTTGCATACAGTATGAGCTCCGACCCTATGAGGTGCATGTCTGCGCCCGTCTCGTAGTCGTTCCTCCTGTTGTACATCCAGGCGGGCATGTCTAGCTTCGCTATGTTCTGGAAGGCTTCCTCTATCTTAGCCACCTGCTCCTCAGTGAGGTACCCTACTAGCAGCTCCGGGTTCAGCCCCAGCTTCCTGATCACTGCAAGGGCCGTGGAGTAGCCTATGCCTTTAATGGAGGCAAGTCCCCAGATCAGCTTCAGGTTACCGTCCAGGTCTGTCCCTAGCACCCTCACTATGTATCTGAACTGCGGGACCGCTGCCTCCACTTTTACTCCCCTAGCTTCTCCCTACCCAGAGTATATAACCATTGGCTAAGCGCCGGCCTTCGCCTTGAGCTCCTTAGCCTTCTCCGCTATCTCCCTCACCAATGACTCTGCCTCGCCGGGCTCTACTATAGCCACGCTGGAGGCCTGCACCTCTATGCCCGCAACCTCCCCTAACCTTTTCTTACTGGGAACGTAGACATAGGGTATCTTCTTCTCCTCACAGAGGAAGGGCAGGTGCATCACTATCTCAGGCGGGTCCACGTCGACAGCTATCACGACGAGCTTAGCTAGGCCTCTCTCCGCGGCCTTCGTGGTCTCGTTAACTCCCTTCTTTATTTTCCCTGACTCTCTGGCCTTGCTAACCGCCTGATACACTTTCTCAGCCAGGTCCTCAGGGACCTGGAACCTCACATGGGGCGCCTTCGGCATTTCATCCTCCTCCCCGCCGGGTCGTCGCGTTGGGTAACCTCTCAACCCTTATAAGCCTATGACGAGAGGAGAGGCAGGGGCCTACAGTGAGCTGCCTCGAGAGGGTCGGCCCTGGGAAGTCCGCGCCTGAAGTCGTTAACGTGGTAATAGAGATACCTATGGGCAGCGCAGTTAAGTACGAGCTGGACGAGGAGAGCTGTATGCCAAAGGTCGACAGGTTCCTCTACACTAGCATGGTATACCCCTTCAACTACGGCTTCATTCCCGGCACGCTAGAGGAGGACGGAGATCCGGTGGACGTCCTCGTCATAAGCAGGGAGCCTGTGCTGCCCGGCTCATTGATAGAGGTGGTCCCCATAGGGCTGCTAGAGATGGAGGACGAGGAGGGCGTGGACAGCAAGGTCATAGCGGTCCCCAAGCCAAAGCTTGACCCCTACTTTGCCTCTTGGAAAGACGTCGGGGACATGCCGGAGATCTTGAAGGACAAAATAAGGCACTTCTTCGAGCACTACAAGGAGCTAGAGCCGGGCAAGTGGGTGAAGGTGAGGAGCTGGAGGGGCGCAGAGGAGGCAAGGAGGAAGGTAGCAGAGGCGCTGGAGAGGGCTAAGAGAGGGTAACTTATGCTGAGCTCCCTCGCCTCTGTGAGCGCTGAGGGCGCCATACTTCTGGGGAAGAACTTCGCTGTGGATGCTCACGCAGAAAGGCCGATAAGAGTCGTAACGCACATTCACGCAGATCACATAATAGGGCTGGAGAGGAGCCTCGAGGAGTCCCTCCTGCTCCTTGCTACCGACTTCACCATGGAGCTCCTGGAGATCTTGGGCTACTACGTGCCTCCGGAGAAGCGGCTGGCGCTGAGCTACCAGAAGCGCCTGAGGATCATGGATGAGGAAGTAACTTTGGAGAGGGCAAGGCACATAGTTGGGAGTGCCCAGGTAGTGGTAGAGGGGGAGGGCTACAGGGTAGGGTACACTAGCGACTTCAAGCTCCCCGGCACCCCGCCGCTCGAGGGCCTTGACGTGCTAGTAATAGACGCCACCTACGGCAGCCCGAGGCTGCAGCGTAAGTGGAGCGACGCAGAGGCCATGGCAGCCCTACTCAGTATAGTGGAGATAGCCCTCAGGCAGGGGCCTGTGGAAATTTACGCATACCATGGGAAGATCCAAGAGGTCATGGCAGAGTTCAGGCTAAGGGGGGTAAAGGAGCCCTTCGTCACGGATCTGAAGGGGTACAAGATGGCAAGGGTAGCAGAGAGGTTCTACGGCGTGAGGCTTGACCCGCTCTGGCTCTCGCCGCAGGACGAGTCGAGCTACATATCCTTCATTCATGCGCATAAGTTCGACGAGAGCAGGGGGACTTCCACGAAGATCTTCCTCACGGGGTGGGAGCTCAGGGCGCCTGCGGTGAAGGTGAGGGAAGGGGTCTTCAGGGTGGGCTTTAGCGATCACGCCACCTTCAGGGAGATAATAGAGTACGTGCGGGAAGCCTCTCCTAAAAGGGTGATCGTGGACTCCACGAGGGGGACGGACACGCAGGTAACTGCTAGGTACATAGAGAGAGCTTTGGGCATTCCTGCTGAAAGTCAGCCCTGAGCCTCCTCCGCTGCCCTCCTGAAACTCTCCGCCCCCATGGCGATGAGGGGGAGGACTATAGCCGGAGCCCTTATGGTCTCGTCCAGGATAGCCCGCCAAGTGGAGCCGCACTCCCAGCACTTCATCAGCGCCAGCCTCCTCTGCCTGTCGGAGAACATCCCTATGGAGATCTCCGAGGAGTTGCCGCAGTACGGGCACGTGGGCTTTCCGCTGCTCTGGAGCCAAACATAGGAGCAGAAGTGGCATACCATATAGTATTTGTCTCCCCTCTTGAAGGAGGTCTCGCTCCTCGCGCCGCACAGAGGACAGAAGGCGGATTGCTCCGCCACTGCCTCTCTCCCCTCAGCAAAGGCCCTTGCCACCGCCTGAAGGGTGAGGAGGGCAGAGCGAAAGCCCTCTTCCTCCGCGTTGCCAGCAAGTGCTGCCGCCACAGCTTTCCTCACGTCCTTTACCTCGTCCCCTATCTCGCCCGCCACCCTTCTCACCATCGCTTCGAGCTTCCCGCTGGAGTCTAGCTGTGAGAGAAGCTCTCGGAGGTCTGAGCTCTCCCTTGCCTCCGCCCTCACTTGGGACATGATCTCCTGCTGCACCCTCTCCACGCTCTTTACCCACTCCAAGTTTATTGGAGACCCGACGAGGTGAGCGTACTTCATTAGAGCAGAGGCAAGCTCTTCAGTCAACCCTCTCCGCCCCCAGAGAGGACCTCACCCTCTCCTTTAAGCAGGCTGCTAGATCTCTCTGCTTCAGCGAAAGGGCTAGCCCCAAGGTCGCTAGGTCGAGGAGCACTCCATGCCTCTCCCTACAGCCGTACCTGGAGAGCAGCCTGGCGTGGTAGAGGGAAAGGAGGGCTATGCCTATGAGGAAGTAGTATAGGGATAGCAGAGTCAGGGCCCAGAGAAGGGAAGACAGGCGCGGAGGACTGCGCTCCAGCACTCCCCTAGCATGGGCTACAAGGAGCAAGTAGTACAGCTCCAGGGCGCCGCCGAGAAAGGATAGGGAGACGAGGAAGGATAGGGCTATGGGCGAGAGCGGAGGGCCTAGCAGGCTTGCGGGGAGGCTCGCGAGAGCGCTCCCTGAGAGGAGGAGAGGGGGCAGGAGGGCTACCGGATCGCTCATGGCCTCGATTACCCTCTGTGCTCTCTCAGCCATCTCCAAGCTGAGTCCCAAGGAGAAGGAGAGGGGAGGTTAAACAGAGTGTCCCCTCTCTGCCCTAAGGGAGCTGAGGTAGTCGTCTAGCTTCATGACGTTGTTGCTCTCGTCCACCACGAGCTCGCCGGGGATGCCGTACCTCCCTATCAGAACATACCAGAGGGCGCCTAGCAGAGCTATCCCGCCGAGAGCAGCGGTGCTCACGACGGTGAGGTCCATGACGGACATGAGGAGCCCCCCGACGTTTAGGAGCGTGGAAGCTATCGGCGCTACGGACTCCCTTGCTATCAGGAGGGTTGCGGATGGCTGGAGCCTCAGGAGGAGGAGAGGAGCCCCCGCCGAGCTCAGCACCCTGCCCAAGATCCACAAGATCCCGGTGGCTACTCCTAGGTTAACGAAGGCCTCGGCGTAGCCGAGGAGCTCGCCGAAGGCGAGCGTTATTAGGGCCGTCAGGAGGCCTACGAGCAGCGTGGCCACGTGAGGCTGCCCATGGACGTTTGTGGACTGGAGGATCTCGGGGGCTGCGTTCTCCCTTGCCAGGTTGAAGAAGATCCTCGCTGCAGCCAGCGTGGTGCCGACGTTAGATATGAGGAGGCTCTTGGTAGCAATCAGAAACACCAGCAGGGCAGGCAGGGATCCGTATTGGGAGACGAGCTCAATAAGCGGCTGCTCAGAGCTGGAAAGGGCAGCTATGCCGTAGGGCCAGAGGGCTATCATGGCGTAAGTGCCCAGCACCATGGAGAGCCCGCCGAGCAGGAAGGCCAGCCACATGCCCTTGGTTACGTTGTTAGTAGGACTCTTCGTCTCCTCTCCCAAGTACGTAGCGGTGCCCACGCCGTCGAGGCTGACCATTATCACCATGAAGGCGAGGGCTATGTCGCCTAGCCTAGCCTCAAAGGGCGGCAGCACAAGCTCTGTCCTCAGGCCCTCTCGCAAGGAGAGGGCAAAGAGGGCTATGAGCACCAGCACCTCCAGGGTCGCCACCACCATAACTACTGTGCTCAACAGCCTCCTGATGTTGGTCGTGAAGGAGACGAGCGTAGGATATAGGATGCCGATGAGAAGGACTGCAGGCAAAAGGTATGGAGACAAGTCGGAGAGGCCGTAATATCGCAAGAGAGTGGCCGTCATGAGATAGACTGCTATCACGTTCACGGCGTTCAACAGCACAAAGGAGAAGAGCTCGATGATTGCCTCCGCGAAGGCTATGGGCTTGCTCCTATATGCTGCGTAAACAAAGGTGTAGTAGCCGCCAGGACTGGCCAGCTTTCTGCTGTAGATTGTTAGCGTGTACACCCACAAGGCGCTGGCAAATAGGGCGAGCAGCGTGGCCACCACTACGTCTCCGCCCGCATACGCTACCGCTACCGTCGTCGTAGAGACAACGCTGCCTAGCGGTGCGGTGACTGCCATAGCCTGCGCGTAGTTTTCTTTCAGGCTCAGCGCCGCACCGTTTAGCTTTGCGAGCCCCACTTCTCGCTCCCTATAAGCTTTGCTATATGGCTACTAGGATTAATAAAGGTTACTATCCTCTTTAACTGTTTAAGAAAGCAAATATAGAGTTAAGAAATAAGTCCTACTATTATGGGGGCGACGAGACCCAGCAACGCGGTCAGCAGCGCTCCTGCGAGGAGGATCGTCCTGTACCTCTCCCTCAGCGGCGCCCGCGGGTTTGGCTCCGCAGACGTCATGTCTCTCAGGGCTCTTATGTAATAGGCCGAGCTCACGCCGCTGTTGATCAGCGCTAAGATCAGCAGCGGGAGGGAGTAGCTCGCCAAGGGGAAGAATATATAGAGTTTTCCCCAGAAGCCGAGCAGCGGCGGTATGCCGAGGAGGCTAGCGAGAAGGGCTGCTGAGGAGACTGAGGAAACGGGGTCTCTGGACAGCAGGCCCTTCAGCTCCCCGCCCAGCTCCCTCCCTGCCTCCGCCACCATGGAGAAGAGGGGAGCTTTTGAGAGGGAGTAAGCTATGGCCTGCAGGGCTATGCCAGCCAGCGCAAGCCTCGCGAGCGAGGACTCTGGGAAGGCTACCACCACTGCCATGCCCGCGAGCATGTATCCTACCTGGGCTATGCTGCTATATGCCAAAATCTTCTGCAGATCGGCTGTGGTCAAGGCTGCCACGTTCCCATAAGTCATAGTGAGGGCAGACAGTATTGCCAGGAAGAGCGCTGCATCCTCCGATCCTGCAAAGGACTCCGCAAGAGCTCTCACGAGGAGGGCTATGAAGCCGAGCTTTACGGCAGCTGCCACGAAAGCCACGACCCTGCCGTCCGCCTTACCGTATACGCTGGGGAGCCACCAGTGGAGAGGGAAGAGGCCCAGCTTAAAGCCCACCGCTCCTACGGCCAGCCCTAGGGCCAGTACCTCTATGCCGCCGGAGAGCGGCGACAGTCTATCTATGCCCGTCGCATATACAGAGCTGGCCAGCCAGAGGGCCAGCGCTAGCGTCGCTATCATGCCCACGTATATGTACCTAATTGCGGCAAGTCTGCTCTCCCTATCGCCAGGGAGGGCAATCGTTACGTAGCTAATGACAGAGACGAGGAGCCAGGCCGCTATGATAGTCACGGCGCTATTCGCGCCCGCGAGGAAGAAGAGGCCGAAGAGGGAGAGCGGGAGGAGGCTCTGGAGGGCTGGGTAGCTCCTCCAGCTAGTGCTCTCCGGCCAGGCAGCGAAGAGGATCATTGCAGAGGACAGGGAGGCGCCCAGCAGAAGGAGCGAGGAGAAGACATCGTGCACTACCAGGCCGTCAAAGAAGCTCCCGCCGCCTCTGAATAGCATATAGACAGAGGCGCCGGTAAAAGAGATCAGCCCTAGCCAGCTGAGGACCGCTACGGCCCGCCTGCTCTCGACCAGGACAGGCACTATCACAGAGGAGAGGAGGGTTATGCCGAGGAGGACCTCCACTACCATCTCCTTCACCCTGCGAGTATTACCATAAGTAGTATTAGCGCCACAATAGAGGCCGCGTATAGGGCCATGTAGTAGTTCGTGGCGCCCTTGTGGAGGGACCTCAGGAGGTTAGCCAACCAGCCGCCCGTGAAGGGCATTCCGCTGTGGTAAGTATAGTCTATCCCCTCGTCTACCGTCACAAAGAAGCTGGCAAGCCTCCAGCCGTTGTTCTTGAAGAGGGCGTAGAGGAGGGAGTTGATGTACCACCTGTCATATAGGAAGTCGTAAACGGGCTTGAGGGAGCCTAGGAGGGCTGACGTTGCCGCAGGCCGCAAGTAATAGTGTGCAAAAACGACAGCTGCGGCGAGGAGCACTAAGCCTACGACTGCTGCAGCAGTCCCAGAGAGAGCCACCTCCGGTATGTAGGAAGCGTTGAGAGAGAGGGTGAGGAGAGCCATGTCGGAGTACACTCTGGCAAGGTAAGGCCAGCCGAGGCCCAAGGCTAGGGAGGCTAGCGCTAGGACAAGGTAGGGGGCGAGCATGGTCGCGGGCGCCTCGTGCCCTTCTCGTTTGCCTGCTTGCGGCGGGAGGTGCATGGTCCTGAGGATGGCTCTCACAGTGTAGGCTGCGGTGAAGGCAGCAGTGAGGATGGCAAGCCCTCCGATTATGGGGGAGGCGGAGAGGGCTGTGTGGATCACGAGCTCCTTACTGAAGAAGCCCGACAGCGGCGGCAGGCCTATGAGGCTAAGGCCCGCCAGCCAGAAGGCTATGGCCGTTAACTTCATGAGCCCGGCAAAGCCTCCCATCTGATCCATGAACCTGCTGTGCGCAGCGTGGATCAGCCAGCCCGCGACGAGGAAGAGGGCGGCCTTAAACACGGCGTGGCTAGCCAGGTGCGACATGCCAGCCACCACTCCTTCCGCTATTAGCTTAGGGCCGAGGGAGCCCACGAGGAGCCCTACGGAGGCTGCGCCTAAGAACATATAGCCTATCTGGCTGGCCGTGGAGTAAGCCAGGATCAGCTTCAGCTCGTCAGACACGAGAGCCATTGTGGCCAGCGCAAAGGCCGTTATGGCGCCTATCGCGGCCATGAAGAGGAAGTAGGGGTAGAGCTCACCTGCTGCTCCTATCGCAAGGGCGCCAGCCATCACTATGGGCACGAACCTGAGAAAGAGATATATGCCAGCCTTGACCATCGTGGCGGCGTGAATGAGCGCTGAGACGGGCGTGGGGCCTGTCATGGCGGTTACCAGCCACTCATGGAAGGGGAACTGAGCGCTCTTTGCCAGCATGCCCAAGGAGAATATAGCCAAGGTGAGCGAGAGAATGCCCTTAGCGCTCAGCTCCCCCATCCAGCTAGGGACCTCTTGAGCCAGCTCGACTATGTTGAAGGTGCCAGCCGTAAGGAAGAGGACGGCCATGCCCACCAGCAGCGCTATGTCTCCCACCCTGGTGAACAGTATGGCCCTGAGCCCGCTGTGGCTCGGCTCGAAGAACATCGGAAAGCCCAGCGCATACCTGCCGGGCCTGCCCACCCACTTCTCTTCTTCGTCAGTGTACCAGTGACCTATGAGAGCGTAGCTAGCCAGCCCAGTTCCCTCCCAGCCTATGAACATGAGGACGAGGTTGTCTGCGAGCACCAGCAACATCATGCTGCCCACGAAGAAGGTGAAGAAGGTGAAGTACCTGCCATATCCCCAGTCGCCCTCCATGTACTTTGTGCTGTATATAGCTATCAGCAGGCTAACCCACGAGACGACTAAGGCCATAACTGAGGAGAGGCCGTCAAAGTATGTGCCAAGCGTCACGTTGAGCCAAGGCACCCACACGAAATCGCCGCCCGAGTATAGGGGCTTCTTCTCGGAGAACACCCTCAAGGCTGCCTGCGAGGAGACGAGAGCTGAGACGAGTATGCTGATGACGCTCAGGTAACCGTAGAACCTTTCGTCCCTCACCTTTAGCAGCATGCCGAAGGCCATAATTGCTGCGGCCACGAACGGGGCAAGCCATGCGAGGGCCCAGGGGAACAGGGGCTCGTACATAGGGATCACCTCAAGGCCTCGAGGAGGAGCTCAACTGCCCCCTGTGCAGGAGGCACCAGAAGGCCTCCGAGCAGGAAAAGCAGTAGCCCCAGCGCGGCGATGAGGAGGACGCTCCCCTTGAAGGAGTCCATCTCTTCGCCTCCTCCCATCTTCGGCGCGCCGAAGAAGATCTTGCGCATGGCATAGAAGGAGTACACAGCAGTCATGAGGAAGCTTAGGACAAGCGCAATAGAAAGCGCGAGGAGGCTCCAGGGCGTGAGGGGGTTAAATGCCTGCACTACGCCGAGGAGTATCAGCAACTCTCCCCACATCCCGACAGTAGGCGGCATCCCGACGAGGTGCATGAAGCCGAGGAGGGACGCGGCTGCCATCGCCGGATAGACCCTCGCGAGGCCTCCCATCTTGTTCATATCCCTCAGCCCTCTGAGCTCCGTTATGAAGACCCCTGCCACCATGAAGAGAGCTGCCTTCCCTATCGCGTGGCTCAGGTAGTGTAGCATAGCCCCTGCCAGCCCGAAGGCAGTGAGCGTGGAGATGCCTAGCAGCAGGTAGCCCATCTGGCTTATGCTAGAATATGCGAGGAACCTCTTGAAGTCGTTCTGCTTGAGGGCCACGAAGGCACCGTACACTATCGTCAACAGCGCTAGGAGGAAGAGGAAGTCCGCCGCGCCCTTCATGAAGGAGGGGAAGAGCGATAAGCCAAAGCGCGCTATAGCGTAGCCCGCTATGCCTATGAGGTTGGGCGAGAGCAGGGCAGAAATGGGCGTGGGTGCTTCTGCGTGAGCATATGGGAGCCACATGTGGACCCCGAAGACGGCCATCTTCACTAGCAGCCCTAGCAATATGAGCAGAGGCGCTAGCGCAAAGATCCCCTCCGCCCCCACCTCTAGGAAGGCCCTGTTGTAGCCAGTCTCCAGCAGCACGTCGAAGCTGCCCGCGTTTATGCCATAGAAGAGCGTGCCAGCCAAGAAGAGGGCTCCGCCGACGTGGGTCCAGACGAAGTACATGAGAGCTATCCTCATCCTGTCGCCGTAACCGTAGTAGGCTATGAGGGCAAAGGATGTGAGCAGGGATATTTCTAAGAACACGAAGAACTGGATCAAGTTAGAGGAGAGCACCATGCCTAACATTGAGGAGGAAAAGGCATTGTAGAGGACAAAGTAGCCTCCCATACCGGGGACCTGCTTCCCCTCCCTCCTAAGCTCATCTATCCTGTGCTCCATGTACTTTAGGCTGTAGAGAGCTACAAGCGCCGTCACCAGCGATATGCCCAGCGTGACGGGCAAGGAGAGGCCGTCAAGGAGGAGGGAGAAACTCCCAAGGGAGTACTCCTTTAGGCCTATGGTGAACGGGTCCCTCAGCTGCTGCGCGTCCAAGTAGCCCACGTAATATAGCCCCAGGAGCCCCGGCAGGAGGAAGAGGAGCGCCGAAAGGATCACCGAGAAGCGTAAGATCCCCTGGCTCAGAGAGCCCAGAGCTGCCAAGAGCACGGGAAGCAGCACGGAGAGCCAGAGGAGGGGCAGCGGCAGCTCCACTATACCATCGCCTCTTCTAAAGGCTCTGAGCTGAGGCTCTTAGTAGATCTGTAGAAGGCTATCAGTATCGCTACGACGACCACTATCTCTCCCGTGACGACGGAGATCAGGAGAAGGGCGAACAGCGTTGCAAAGGAGGGATTTGCGGCGAGGAGCGCCAGCAGGAGCAAGAGCGCCCCGTTAAAGGCCACCTCCACGGAGAGCAGCTGCCTTATGAGGTTCTTAGAGGAGGCGAAGCCGAAGGCAGCTATAGAGATCATCAATATTCCTGTCGCAATTATAACCGCGTGCACAGGCTCCATTCCCCCTCACCTCCTCGCAACGGCTATGGCCTCTACTATTGTGGCTGCCAATGCTGCGAAGAGCACCGCCAGCAGCGGCGCGTAGCGTACAACGAGCTCCCCTGCTACCCTCCCTGCTTCCACGTTTGCCGGCAGGTCGCCGAGCTCCAGCGGCGCCCTGAAGAACACGAACGACAGCCCCAGTAGCGTCAGGAGCCCTACCATGAGGCCCTCCGGGATCAGCCTCTCCTCCCTCCCCCCTCCACCGAGCGTGGAGACGGTGATGATTATGAACATGACCGCGGCGCCCAGGTAAACTATGATAATGAAGGCAGCCACGAGAGAGTAGCCCAGGATGGCTGCTATTGCTGCAGTGAGGCCGCCAAGGAGGGCTAGGAGGCCGCTTGCATAGACGAGGTCCCTTACAACAACTATGAGGGCCGCAGTTATTAGCGAGAGGAGGGAGGCTATCACCAAGAGCAAAAAGCTAAGCTCCACCTTTTTTCTCCCTCTTCACGAGGCCGGCGCTCTCGTCGAACTCGTATACGACGGGAGAGCCTTCCTTCTCCACAGGCCTGAGGGGTTCCTTCTGGAAGGCCTCAAGGGTGAGGAACATGTCTGCCAGGCTCTCGTAAGTTATGTCGTGGAAGGGCAGATGGTAGAGGGCCTCAACAGGGCATACGTCCACGCAGTAGCCGCAGAATATGCAGCGCTGGTAGTTGATCACAGGGTACTGCTTCTGCCTCGCCTTCCCCGGCTCTCTTGGGTCAGCCTCTGTGACCCTCACCATTTTCATGGCGGCCGAGGGGCACACCCTGGCACAAGCAGCGCAGCTTATACAGACGTCCTTCTTCAGGACTATGAAGCCCCTGTAGCCGGGCCTGTGCTCAGGGTACTCCTTGGGGTATAAGAGGGTCATCCTCTTCGGGTCCACGAAGTACTTAATCCCCACGATAAGGGCCTCGATGTTGCTCTTTACCCCCTCGAAGAGCCCGCCGCCCTTTTTGAGATTTTTCACGGCTACCCTTGGGGGCATTCAGGTCACCCGTTAAACACCAATTAAAAAGATAGTGGGCATAGCTTATATATTATACTCTGACTAAATGTTAACTACATTATCAAACCCAGCGCTATGCCCCACCCCAGCCCTATGAGGGCCAAGGGGAGCACTAGCCGCCAGGCAGAGTCCAGCGCCTGATCTAACCTGTACCTGCCGTAAACCGCCCTGAGGAAGCTCATGGCTAGGACCACTATGAGGGCTTTGACAGCCACTATGATAGAGGGCACTATTATCGCGAAAAGGGGACCTTCTGAGGGCGGCACATAGGGGGCCCATCCGCCGAGGAAAACGAGAGATATGAGGACGGCGTATATGAACCTCCTCACGTAGGCTCCGCCCATGTTGAGAGCATAGAGTATGCCGCTGTACTCCGTGTAGGGCCCTGCAACCACCTCGTGCTCCGACTCAGGTATCTCGAAGGGGAAGGCGGAGGTCGACATCAGCACTGCCAGGAAGGCCGCTAGGAAGGCTATAGGGTTAAGGAAGGCAAGCCACATGAAGGGGCTCTGGGCCTCCACGATGTGAAGGACGTTAAGCGTCAGGAACGTGGGGGCTGCAGAGAGGACCGCTATCACGAAAATCAGCTCATACGCGGTGATCACGTAAGACTCCCTCAGGCTGCCTATGACGGCGAACTTGTTGTTGCTGGCCCACCCGCCGATGACAGCGAGCAAGGGGGGCACTGTGGTTATGGCAAGGGCTATAAGCAGGCTATACTGCATGTCAGGCACAGGCCAGAACTTCTCATAAGGCGAGAGGGGCACAAAAGCTATGGGCATGATGGAGACCACAAAGGCTGCAACCGGCGCTAGCACGAACGGGACCTTGTCAACCGTCCTAGGTATTATGACCTCTTGTAAGATATACCTTATCATGTCTGCCACGAGGTTGAGGAAGCCCCCTAGCCTTGGGCTAGCCCAATAAGGCCCTATTCTCCTCTGAACCCTTGCTGCCGCCTTCCTCTCGAACCAAATGGCTATCATGGCAGTGAGGAAGGAGCCCAAGAGGCCTATGACGATGACCTGCCAGAGGGGCGGGTAGGCTATTATATATAGGAGGGTTTCGAGCACCATCACCTATCAGCCTCTGGCGGGAAGTAGTCTATGCTCCCATATATTGCCGGTAAGTCCATTAGCCTGTGGCCGGGCACCACCTTCTTGAAGACTATGACGTTCCTCGCGGAGGGCGTCACCACCCTCACCCTGTAAGGCATGACCCCTCCGTCGCTCTCAACGTAGTAGAATATCTCTCCCCTCCCTGCCTCGGCCCTGGCAACAGCCTTGCCGGGGGGCACCTTCATGGAGATCTGAGTTGGGAGGAGCTTCACCCTTCCCGTCTTCTCGTAAAGCTCCTTGTGAAGCTTGGGGAGCTTCTCGTAGTCCTCCTTCGCTATGACAGGCTCGTCCCTGTGCTTCTCGAGCCAGTCCACTGCCTGCTCTATTATGTTGAGGCTTTGTTTGATCTCCTCCATCCTAACCAGCGTCCTAGCAAGGGCGTCCCCCTCCTCGAAGACGGGGACTTCGAAGTCAAGCTCACTGTAAACCTCGTAAGGCTCGTTTAGCCTCACGTCATACCTGACGCCGCTGCCCCGAAGGGTTGGGCCTACTATCCCCAGCTCAGCAGCCCTGGTCTTCGATATCACGCCCACGTCTCTGAGCCTGCTCACGATGACGGGGTTGTTAAGGAAGATCTTCTCGTACTCAGCCATCCTATTCCTCATATACCTCACGGCCCTCCTTGCCATCTGGGGAAAGTCCTGTGGCATGTCCCTCCTCACGCCGCCAGGGATATGGTACGTGTAGGTCAACCTCGTGCCGGTGAGGATCTCTGCTAGCTCTAAGAAGACCTCGCGGTCCCCGAAGCCCCACATATATGCGGTGGAGTGCCCTAGGAAGACGCCGAAAATGCCAAAGCCGTAAAGATGGGAGGCGATCCTGTTTATCTCGCAGAGTAGGACCCTCAGGTAGCTCGCTCTCGTGGAGGGCCTCTTGTCCATTAGCTTCTCCACGGCATTTATATAAGGGAGCGTGACGTTGCATGCATCTATTATCGTCATTCTTTCCACGAGAGGGGTAACCTTTATCCACTCCCTCCCCTCGCTCAGCTTCTCCATGGTCCTATGCACATAGCCTATATCGGGATCTGCGTCTACTATTATGTCCCCGTCGAGCCTAACTATGATCCTCATGTGTCCTGAGCCGGGGTGCTGCGGACCTATGAAGATCTCGTAGTACTCCCTTTCTAGCCTCTTGACCTCTACCCCCTTCGCCCTGAGCTCTCCTATAGTCCCTTCACTTATACTCATGGGGCACCCCCTCGTATATGCCCTCCTCCCTTACCACAAAGTCCTTCCTCAAGACCCTCTTCTCTGCCAGCTCCGGGATGAGGAGCAAAGGCCTGAGATCGGGGTGGCCTTTGAAGTGTACGCCGAAGAACTCGAAGACCTCCCTCTCGAAGAACTCTGCGCTGTTCCACAGGGGGACTAGGGTCTCCACGATTGGGTTGTCCCTTGGTACGTCCACGGAGAGGCCGACAATGTACTTAGATAAGTCCTCCTTAAGGTAGCTGGAGACGTGGTACGTGACCCTTATTTTGCCCTCCTTCGGGTAGTCCACAGCGGTGACGCTCTTCACGTGGTCAAACCCCATCTCCTTTAGGGCCCTTGCAGCCTCCGTGAGCCTGCCCCCCTCAGTCACTATCTCAACGTGCCCCTTCGCTATCCTCACCTCTTTTGCCAGCGTCCCTAGCCTCTCTTTAATGACCTCCGCTAACGCCTGGAGGCTCAAGGCCTCCACCACCTGCACACGTCCTCCTTCGGCACTAAGTACTCCCTGTCCTCCCTCCAGCCCTCCGTGAGCCAGCGGCTAGCCATCTTCTTTTCCCTGATCTTTTTCCTGAGATCCAAGATCGCCTTGGCTAATGCTTCAGGCGGCGGCGGGCAGCCGGCTATGTATATGTCCACTGGCACCACCTCCCAGGGCTTAACGACGTTATAGCTGTTGTAGAAGAGCCCTCCGTCCAGTGCGCATGCGCCCATGGCTATCACGAACTTGGGGTGAACCATTTGTTCATAGGTCACCCTTAGCGCGCATGCCATCTTCCTCGTCACAGTGCCTTCTATTATTATGAAGTTGGTCTGCCTAGGGCTTATCCACGGCAGGGCCCCGTACTGCTCCGCATCGAACCTGGGGCTCCACGTTGCTGCGAACTCGGCGCCGCAACAGCTTGTCATGAGGTGAACGGGCCAGAGGCTGAAGGTCGTGGCCCAGTCCACCACCTCCCCCAACTTTAGCTTCCCGTAAAGTATTTCCCTCGCCCTTTTCGCCGCCACGTTCAAGTTGCCCGCGTAGACCTTACCCTCCCGAGGACAGCCTACTCCAGCGCCCATGACTCAACCCTCCTTGACTCCCTGACCCCATATATTAGAAACGGAATGAATATTGCTAATATTATGAAGTATATGCCGAAAACCCTAACATAGAGCTCGCTGCTAGCAAGGAGGGTGAGGGCAAAAATCACGAGGGCGGGCTCTACGGCAAGAAAGAGCACCAGGTAGCCGAAGTACTGCATAGAGACCGCCCTCCTCGGATCTCCTTTAGCGCCCGGGTTCCCTGCCTCGTACCTCTCTAGCTTGTACTTCTCCAGCTGAGCTACGTCCTGCCGCGGGGAGGTGAGGAGGTAAAGCGCGTACACTAGGGCCACGAATAGGAGGAATGCGGCAACGGGGATAATCGCCACAGAGAGGAGGGCCCTCACTTCCCCGCTATATAGAAGCTCCAGCACCATCTCTCCTCCTAATAGGTTAGATGCTGACTTAACCTTATAAATTATACGTTTCTAGGTATGGAGTATACAAACAGATGTTAGGGACCTAGCAGGTCGCTGAGGGTGGGTATAGTGGGCGGCAGTCCCTTCCTCTTCCTTATGGACTTGATGAGCTCGTCCAGGAGCTGATCAGGGACGGGAGCCCACCTGCTGAACTCCATGCCCCAGAAGGCCCTGCCGGCGCTAGCGCTCCTCAGCTCTCCCGCCAGGTCGAAGCTCTCCGCGATCGGCACTTCTGCGATGAGCCTCGCTGCAGTGCCGTGCGTCAACATGTCAAGTATCCTGCCCCTCTTCTTCGTGAGAAGCCCTGCCACGCTGCTTACAGCGTCCAGCGGTAGCCTGATGTCGAGCTTCTGAATGGGCTCAAGGAGGGTAGGCTTTGCCGTCAGTATGCCAGCCCATATACCGCTCCTAGTAGCTGGGTATAGCTGTCCTGGGCCTCTGTGGGCCGGGTCCTCGTGTATTATGGCATCGTGGAGGATCACCTTGAGCCCTCTCACGGGCTCAGCTGCAAGGGGCCCTTCCTTGAGCGCCAGCCTAAAGCCGGCTATTATAGTGTCCTTTACTTCCTTTAGATACTGCACGCCGCTGGTCTTGTCTACCATTATGTTCAGGTTCTCGTCTATTGCCCATATCCTCCTGCCCTCGTCATAGTCCCAGCCGGCCCTGTCCCTCAGTATGGCTGCCCTCTCTTTCTGGTCCTGGTCCTCAGTTATCACGCCTTTGCTCAGGAGCTCAAGAGTCTCCTCGTTAAGCGGCTCCACGCTAATGTAGAGCCTGTTGTGCTTGTTGGGGCTCTTGCTCTCAAAGACCTGGCTCACGCTCCTCACTGCCTCGCGGTAGACTACTATGGGCGGCGAGGTCTTCACCTCCACGTTGAACTTCTCCTTCAGCAGCGTGAGCGCCACCTCCAGGTGCAGCGGGCCCATGCCAGAGAGCAAGTACTCTCCTGTCTCCTCGTTTATCTTCAGCAGCAGGTTCGGGTCCTCGATTATGAGCTTCCTCAGGGAGTCAATCATCTTGGGCAGGTCTTGCACCTTCAGCGGCTCCACCGCTATTGTCACCACCGGCTCGCTTACGTACCTAAGGTGCTCGAACGGGGCAGCGCTAGAAATGCTGCTAACGCTCACCAAGGTCTCTCCGGATCTCACGTCCTCTATGCCCATGATCGCTCCTATGTTGCCTGCCGTTACCATCTTCGTTATCTCCCTGAAGGGCCCCATGTAGAGGCTCACCTGCAGCACCCTTGCCTGCTTTGCCGCGTTTACTAGGTAAACCTCTGCTCCTGCTTCCAGAGTCCCAGAGAAGACCCTGCCCGTAGCTACTAGCCCTGCCTTCTCCACCCTGACGTCGTTTACGAAAAAGACCAGAGGTCCGTTCGCGTCTGCCTCCATCATTGCCTTCCCTAGCTCAGAGTCCAGCTTGCCCTTCCATATCTTGGGTATCCTGTACTTCTGTGCCTCCTTTGGGTTGGGGATGAACCTGACTACCATGTCGAGGAGGGCATCGTGAATGGGAGCCTTCTTAGCGAACTGGGCTATCATCTCCTTGTTGTCCGTTTCGTATGCTTTGATCACGTCTGCGAGGCTTATGCCCTTCTTCTTCACCATAGGAACGCTAACTCCCCACTTGTCCCTAGCGCTCCCGAAGACCACGTTGCCCTCCGCAGGGTTTATCTTCCATTTCTTTGCGAACTCCGGCTCGCCGTAAGTGTCCATGAGGTTGTTGACCTCCTTTATGATCTCTGTGAACCTCTCGGTGAGTTTCTCCGGCGTCATCTTGAGCTCCTTTATGAGCCTGTCCACCTTGTTTATGAAGAGCACAGGCCTGACCCTCTCCTCTAGCGCCTGCCTGATGACGGTTTCCGTCTGCGTCATGACGCCCTCCACGGCATCAACGACCACTATCGCCCCGTCTAACACCCTCAGGCTCCTCGTGACCTTGCCGCTGAAGTCCACATGGCCTGGGGTGTCTATGAGGTTGATCACGTAGGGCTTCCCGCCGAACTCGTGATAGAGGCTCACATTTGCCGCCTTTACCGTGATCCCCCTCTGCTTCTCTACGTTAAGGTAGTCCAGCACCAGAGCCTCTCCCGCCACCCTCTCTGAGATCATGCCAGCCGCAGCCAGCAGAGTGTCGCTAGTAGTGGTCTTTCCGTGGTCCACGTGCGCTATTATGCCTATGTTCCTGATTTGCTCCAAGTTGCCCATGATCTTCTCTATCTCAGCTACTAGCTTTACTCTGGCGCCCATTCCTTTCGCCCGCTGCTAAGCACTTATCTAGAGCTATTAAGTTGAGCTTTAGCCTTGAGAGGCCTGAGCCAGAGCGTGGGGCCCACCGCCCTCCCCTGGTAGAAGAACGTCACCCTGGCTGCCCCCCTATCGCCCTCTGCCTTTACCATCAGCTGCCGCCCCCTGCTCGCAGGAGGGAGCGCTTCGCGGAGGGCCTTCGCCACCTCCTCCGCTAGCTCGCTGCCGTCCCCCACGACCTCGGGCTTCTTCACGCCGGTAGGGACCTCTCTGCGTGCCTCCCTCGCCAGCTTGACTCCCACTATGAGCAAGGTGCCAATTTGCCTAAGCCCGCCCGGCGTTACCTCATAGATCCTCAAGAGGCCTGGGTTCCCCTTCACAGTAGATACTATTATAACCCTCTGCGCTCCTGCTTCCAGAGCCTCTGTCGCTAACGTCTTGAAGGACCTCTTGCCTCTCGTGAGCCTGCTCCCCCCAAGCAGCTGCGCTAGCTCCTTTACTAGGCTCCTCGTTCTCTTGGCAGGCCTTCTGCTTGTGGTGATTATCAGAGGGCTAGGGGGGCGGTACATAGAAGTACAACCTTGCGGTATGGTAATCCCTTATGACGGCCCTCGCAGCCTCTTCTACGAGAGGTTCGCCTGTAGATCTGTACCTCCACCCCCTCTTGAGCGCTATGACCTCGAGGGCTCTGTAAGGATCTGTCTCCTGTATGCCGTATGCATCTCGGAGGGCGGAAGGGTTGTATCGGAGGGACCTCTCTATGAGAGCCATTGCTGCCGGCACCGGGTCCTTGATCTCCTCTGGCGCCATGCCCCTTATCACAGCCTCGGGCCACCCTCCCTCCACAGGTATGATGCCCGGAGTGTCTATCATGTAGAAGCCCTCCTCTACCTTTATCAGCTGAACGCCCCGCGTGTAACCAAAGCTCCCCGGCACGGGGCTGGTGGGAGCTCCCTTCCTCCCTCTCAGGGCGTTTATTATGCTGGACTTCCCCACCTTGGGGTAGCCCGCCACGAGCACCGTGAAAGGCCTCGACTCTGCAGAGGCCTTGATCCATTCTCTCAACATCTTCGTCCCGAGTCTCGAGGTGGCAGAGATATACATGGCCTTATAGCCCCTCCCCTCGAAGTACTTCTTCCACCCCTCAGCGACCTCCCTCGGCACTAGGTCGGACTTGTTAAGCACGAGGAGGAGGCGCTTCCCGAGAACCTCAATCATTTCCTCCAACCTTTTGCTTCTCGTGCTAAGGGGGTCGCGGATGTCGAGCACCTCTATCGTAACGTCCGCGCTCCTGGCTAGCTTCCACAGCTCCCGCCAGCTGGCCAGCCTCACGCGGCCCCCCAAGTTAACAGTGGCATCCGTCGCCTATATCTTGCCCTCGAGCTGCTCCCCCCTTCGCATAAGGAGTAATTTAGGCTTAGGCTGCCCCCCTCTACTGGTGATCTCGTGGGCGCAGCAGTAAGGGTCAGAGGCCTCGTGAAAAAGTTCGGAAACTTCACCGCCGTCAACGGCCTCACTTTCGATATAGAGGAGGGGGAGATCTTTGGCCTCCTGGGCCCTAACGGCTCGGGCAAGTCCACAACGCTTCTCATAATTGCCACAGTGTACAAGCCCACTGCGGGCGACGTGGAGGTCTATGGCCATAGCGTCACAAAGAGGCCTGACGAGGTGAGGAAGCTCGTGGGGATAGCCTTCCAGGACCCCAAGGCCCTCTGGGTGGACAACCCTTACGAGCTCCTCGTCTGGCATGCCATGGTGGTGGGCTACGGCCTCCTCGATGCCAGGAGAGCGGTCAGGGAAATAATGGAGGAGCTAGAGATATGGGAGCACAGGGGGAAGCTGTTCTCAGAGCTCAGCGGTGGGACGAGGAAGAAGGTAGAGATAGCTAAGCTCTTTCTCCAGAAGCCGAAGGTCTCCATCTTCGACGAGCCCACTGCGCAGCTCGACGTCACGACTAAGCACAGGGTCTGGGAAATGATAAGGGCGCTGAAGGACGAGGGGAGAACCGTCATAGTGGCTACAAACGACATGACGGAGGCGGAGAGGCTGTCGGACAGGGTAGGGATAATATACAAGGGTAGCCTTAGGGCCCTCGGATCTCCTGCAGAGCTGAAGGACAGGATACCCGCGGGGGACGTGTTGGAGCTACGAGTAGATGGGGCCCTCGGAGAGCACGTGATCTCAGCCCTGGCAAGGGCCCTGGGCACGGAGAAGCTCAACGTCTCCAACGGCACCTTGAAGGCCTATGTGAACAGGGGGGAGGAGAAGGCAGCCATAGCAATAGAAACCCTCTCAAGGCTGGGCGTGAGGGTGAGGAGTATATCCATTAAGGAGCCCACGTTGGACGACGTGTTCTTCTACTTCACCGGCGCTCAGCTGGGGGAGGGAAAGTGAGCATATGGGACGACTTGAGAGCGCTGGCGCTCATAGCGTTTTGGGACGTGAGGAAGCTGAGGAGGTATACCTTCTTCCTCGCTATGCGCTTCTCATGGTTCCTGCTCCAGGTGCTCGTCTTCGGCCTCCTCGTTGCGAACATGGTGTCGGTGGGTAACCTAGACTATTACAAGTTCTATGTAGTGGGGGCCTTCATGGCAGTCCTTTTCTCCATGTCTATGGTCAAAGGCCACGACGTAGTGGAGGAGTTCGAGGACGGCCTCATAGACTACCAGCTCTCGCTGCCCGTGAAGAGAAGGGTGCTCGCAATAGGGAGGGCGGTAGGCGGAGGGCTCTCCGCGTTCCTCCACTCCCTCCCCATGCTCATAGTGGTCCTCGCAGTGCTGGGCATAGAGAGCTTGCCGGCCGCCCTCGCCCTCGCCTTCGCCTCCTTCGTCTTTGCCTCCAGCCTGGCAGGGGTAGCCATGAGCGTAGCTCTAGTCTTGCGCTCCAGCGACAGGCTAGACATACTCATGGGGGTCTCTGACTCCCTCCTCGTGAGGGTAAGCACCATTTTCTACCCCATAGCTGCCGTAAGCGCCGTGGCAGCATACTACTACTTAGCTAAGGTGAACCCCTTGAGCCACATGGTGGACGCGCTAAGGCTCATAGCCATACCGGAGGTGGTTCAGGGTAGCACGGTCTCCTCCGCCCAGGCCATGATAGCCTTCCTAACAGGCTTTGCGGTAGCTGCGATACTCTCCTCACTTGTCCTCCTGGACAAGAAGATAGAGGGCGGGTATGGTAGATGAGGGGCTGGGCAATAGCCATCATATCCCTCAGGGACCTGGAGAGGTTCTGGAAGTACAAGTGGTGGCTCGCGGCCCTTGTGACCATGAACCTAGCAGACCTCTTCGTCTTCGCCCTTATATTCAGGGGCATAGTGAGGAAGGACATACTGCCTGACTACTTCCTCTTCCTTGCCCCCGGTATAGCCTCGATAGCTGCCTTCGCTGCGGCCTTCACCATCGGGAGGGAGGTTATGATGGAGCTCCGGCGGGGGTTCCACCACTATCTCCTCAGCCTGCCCATATCTCGTTCAGAGCTCGTAGTGGGCAGGATAGCTGCTGGGATGGTGAGAGGCATAATATACCAGGCCCCCTTCATGGCACTCCTTCTCGCCCTCCTCGGCTTCCCAGGCATACGGGGCATGGCGCTCGTTTCCCTCGCTACCCTCATGATAGTGGCCTCCATGTCCAGCCTCTCCATAGCTGCATCCACCCTCGTGAGGAACCTGGAGCTTCAGGCAACTATAAGGAGCCTCCTCTACTTCATTGCCTTCTTCCTTTCTAACGTCTTTTACCCAGAGAGCATCATAAGGCAGAGGTTCCCGGAGGCCGTATATGCTATCATAGAGAACAACCCGATCTCAATAGCCACCACAATATATCGCCATGTGTTCCTCCCGGAGCTGGCCCCGAGCGCGGAGGTGCAGCTACTTCTCGCAAAGCTCTTCCTCTGGACCCTCCTCCTAACAGTAGGAGGCGCTCAGCTCTACGCGAGGAACTTGGAACGTTAGGCCCTCCTCCACCTTATTATGTTAACAGGGCAGCTCTCCTCCGCCTCCTTCACGCACACCTCAAACTCGTCCCCTGCTGCTCCCTTCACGACCACTTTGCCGTCTTCCCCTATCTGGAACACCTCGCCACAGATCACGACGCATGCCTGCTCTCCCAGGCATTCCTCCCTCCTCTCTATCCAGACCTCGATCATTCCCTCCGTCCCTCGTAGAGTTATAAGTCTGCTAAAGGATTACTACCTGGGGACCATATTTGGAAGTCTACGAGGAGGAGATAGGCGACTTCTTCTTTAGGGAGCACTCTAGGCTTGGGAGGCCTAAGTTCATGATCGTAGGCCTCCCCGACGTGGGGCTAGTGGGAAAAATAGCTACGGAGCACATAGTAAGGAGCCTCAAGCTATCTTACAAGGCGGAGGTGGACAGCTACTCCCTCCTGCCGCCAGTGGCCGTTGCCAGGGGAGGGGAGGTGCTGGCCCCCATAAGAATCTACGGCAGCGGCGACGTCGCAGCCCTGATCGCTGACATAGCCCTCAGTCCCCGGAGCGCTGTGCCCCTCTCCCTCGCTATCGTGGAGTATGCGCGGATCAGGGGCATAGAGTACTTGCTAGGCCTTACCGGGGCTGTGAACTTCGAGAGGGCAGAGATGACCAAGCCGGGGGTGCACTGGGTGGCTAGCAGCGAGGAGGCCTCAAGGCTGGCCTCAGGCCTACCGGAGGCGAGGAGGGTGGAGGAGGGCTACATCGTGGGCCCCTACGCCATCCTCTTAAAAGAGTCCGTGAGGAGAAGGGTCCACTCTCTGGTGCTCCTAGCCGACTCCTTCCTCGACATACCGGACCCTGAAGCAGCCGTCGTTCTCGTGAGCGCCGTCTCTCAGATAATTGGGGTCGAGATACCCGTAGACAGGCTGCTAGAGGAGGGGGAGCTCATAAAGATAAGGCTAAAGGAGCTCATGAAAGATCAGAAAAGCGCGCTGGCAAGGATGGGCAAGGGCTACGAGCTCCATGCACCGCTTAGCTACTAGGTGATGCTGATGTACGAGCCAGAAGGCAGCAGGTTCTTCCGCGAGATCATGAGGAAGATGCTGAGGGATATGGAGAGGCTGGAGAGGGCCCTAGAGGACCACATGGCAGAGCTCATGGAAATGGAGAGGATCTTCGAGGAGAGGGAAAGGGAGTCCAGGAGCAGGCGCTCTAGCCCTCTGTACACAGTGATAGATAAGGAAAGGGAGCTGCTGCTAATATTCGACGTGCCAGAGGTAGAGGAGGGGACGCTGGAGATAACGCTCCTGGAAGACAGAGTGATAGTGGAGGGGAGGGTGGACAAGAGAAAGGTGGAGAGGGCCTTGGGAAGAGCCGCTAGGCACGTTGAGAGGGTAAGGGGCGAGTACGTGTTCCCCTTCAAGCTAGACCCCCATATGGCAAAAGTGGAGAGGAAGGGCAGCAAAGTGTACGTAAGGGTGCCCAAGCAGCCCTAACACCTCCTTCCGGTAGAGAGAATATTAGGGCTCCTGCTATGCTATAGCGGGGCGCCGGGGTGGCCGAGCGGTCCAAGGCGACGGGCTGGAGACCCGTTGTCCCGAAAGGGACGCGTGGGTTCGAATCCCACCCCCGGCGCTGGGGCCGTCGTCTAGCCTGGTAGGATGCAGGGCTTGGGACCCTGTGGTCCCGGGTTCAAATCCCGGCGGCCCCACTAGAGTGCCGCCAGCGAGAAGGCGTGGTAAACGGCCACGGCAACGACGTAGCCCGTTAGCAGCGAGAGCACTAGCGCTGTGAGCGCTACTCTAACGCTCCTAGTCTCTGTGTAGATTACGCTTATAGTGCCTAGGCAGGGAATGTAAAGGGCTATGAAGGCCATGAGGGCGAGTATGGTGGCCTCGGAAAGTCCTAGAGAAGATATGGCTTCAATGGGGTTCTCTATGCCGGTTATCACAGCCATCGAGGAAAGGTAGATCTCTTTGGCTACAAAGCCAGCCATGAGGCCGTATATGACCATCCATGACTTCTCCCCCTCTATGCCAATGGGCTCAAAAAGGGGCACCAGGGCCTTCGATATGTGAGCAGCGATGCTACGTGACGGATCTGAAGTGTATTCTAGAGAGGGAGTGAAGCTGCTGAGGGCCCACGTCAGCAGAGCCCCGATGAATATCACGCTACCCGTCCGGTAGAGGAAGTGTTTTGTAGTAGACCATGCCATCCACCAGACAACTCGCCTAAGCGGCATGTGGAGGTTTGGAATGTCCATGAGCATGATGGGCCTAGAGCTCTTGTAAATCTTGTCTAGTAGGTAGCTGAGGAGAGCTACGAGGGATATGGATGCGAAGTATGTGACCAGTATGCCCACGAGGCCCACCAGGCTGCCTACGGCAGCTGCGAGGGCGAGGAACACTATAAGCCTCGCCTGGCAGGGCAGGAAGGGTAAGAGAAGGTAAAGCTTCAACCTCTCTGCGTAGTTAGGGCTAGCCCTAACCGCCATGAGTCCTCCCACGTTGCAGCCGAGGCAGACCACTGCAGGGAAGAGCGAGTGGCCGGACAGCCCCACTTTGCAAGTGTGCGGGTGAAGGCCGTAGGCAAAGCGGGGAGCTAGGCCAGAGTCCTCCAGGAGCGCGAACATGAGGGCTATAGTAAATATTAGGGGCAGGAAGAGGAGGACTACGCTTATGCCTCCCACAACGCCTTCGATCAGCAAGCTCCTGGCCCACTCAGGGCTGTCCTCCAGCAAGCGCTCCAGGAGGGAGATCGCGTAACCTATGCCAGCCTCCATGAGGGCAGCTAGATTGTACTTATCCACCAGCTCCGCCAGCTGAGAGAAGCCAAAGGAGGAGAGAATCACGTTAAGGGGGAAGCCGGTGTTTACCGTAAAGCCCGCGAAGAAGAGGGCAAAGATGAAGGCCGCAGAAATAAGGGGGGACAGGCGCGGATCTAGCATAAGCTTGTCTGCCCTTTCAGCCCTCCGGAGCCTAAGGGTCGACCTTGCCACGTTGCCAGCGGCTATGGATAAAGAGCGCCTGAACCTGGCCTCCGCTATGACCCCTGCGGGCTCCTTCCCTAGGGCCCTAGTCACCTCAACTCCCATCTCCCTCGCATCCTCCACTGCTTCCCTGGCCCTCTCGCCCACCAGTCTCTCCACGAACGAGTCCCTCTCGAGCAGCTTCACTGCAACCCACCTAGCGTTGAGGTATGACGGTAGCTCCGCCTGCTCCAGCTTAGAGGAGATCTCTGCCAAGTAGGGCTCCAAGGGCCCGTAGTCCACCCTCAGGGGGGCCCCTCTTCTGGACTCGTGTACCTCCACTATCGCTCTCATGAGTTCCTCTAGCCCCAAGCCCCACCCGACAGAGGTGGGCACGACCTTCCTCCCAAGAGCTCTGGAGAGCCCCTCTACGTTAACGTGGATCCCCCTGCTGTGCGCGAGGTCTAGCTTAGTAATGGCGATCACTACCTTATCGCTCAGCTCTGCGGCCTGCAGGGCGAGGCTCAGCGTCCTCTCCACGTTAGTGCCGTCCACGAGGACCAGGAGCACGTCAGGCCTCTGTAAGAGCAGATAGCTCTTAACTATCTCCCCTATCGTGCCTCCCTCTCCGAGGCTGTAGACGCCGGGGAGGTCTGTGAACTCTATGAGCCTCCCGGCGTACTTTGCGTAGCCGTAATGAATCTCCACGGTAGCCCCCGGCCAGTTGGCTACCTTTGCTTCCCCGCCCGTGAGGGCATTGAAGAGGGCGCTCTTTCCTACGTTAGGAAAACCAAGGATCCCCACCCTTATGACCTCTTTCCCTCCCTCTGCCCTCGCCGGGGGCCCGTGGAAATGCGCGACGAAAGAGCTTAGGCTCACTGCTTCTCCCCTCCTAGCCTCTCTGCGAAGACCCTATGCGCCAGATCGGCAGAGATGGCAACAAGGGAGCCATGAACCTCCACTAGCACTGGGTACTTCCCGTCGTTCCTGACCACCTTAACCCTCGAGCCGGGGTAGAGGCCCATGTAGTATAGCCTGAACCTCAGCTCTTCGTCCAGCGCAGCCCCCCTTATTACGACCTCTTCCCCCTCTTTGAACTGGCTGAGAGGCCTCGCCTCCATGGCTCCCTCTCTTATGTCCTTTCCCCACTAATTTACTACAGTAAATATAGTTTAAATAACTAGAAAATGCTACAGGAGAAACACATTCAAGGTCTAGAGAGGAGCCTCTCGAGGCTCCTCTTTACGGCCTCCACGAACTCCTCCGTCGTCACCACCGCGCTAATGGGGGGCTCTGCCACCCTGGCTACGTCCTGCGTCATGATCCTCTCCACCTCTATGGTGTGCCTCACAGCCTCTTCGAGCTTCTCCGCAAACCTCATGAGCTCCTCGTTCCCGTCCCTCCTGCCCCTCTCCCTCAGCCCCCTAGTCCAGGCAAATATTGTGCCTGTAGGGTTAGTGGAGGTCTTCTCGCCCTTCAACCACTTGTAGTAGTGCCTCCTAACGGTCCCGTGGGCTGCTTCTGAGAGGTAGTAGCCGTGCGGAGAGTACAACTCAGAGCTCATGAGGGCTATGCTGCCAGAGAACGCTGAGGAGATGAAGTCTGAGAGCACGTCTCCATCAAAGTTCTTCGCAGCCCAGACGAAGCCCCCCTCGCTCCTCACGGCCCTAGCATATGCATCATCTATCAGGAAGTACTCGTACTTGAGCCCCCTCCTCTCCATCTCCTCCCTGTTCTCCTCGTATACCTCCTGGAATATCTCCTTGAACCTCGCGTCGTAGACCTTAGATATTGTGTCCTTTGCAGCGAACCAGACGTCGAGGCCGTTAGCTATTGCGTAGCCGAAAGTAGCCCTAGCAAAGCTCCTTATAGAGGAGTCTATGTTATAGTATGCCTGAACCACCCCTCTCTCCTCTATCCTTGCGAGCTTCACCCTAGTTTCTTTGCCAGAGTAGCTCCTATAGACTAGCTCCACCTCCCCGGGCTCCTCTACCGATAGCCCCACGCCAGAATAGATGTCGCCGAAGGCGTGCCTTGCCACTACTATGGGCTTCTTCCAGAACCTAACGGCGGGCACCACGTTGCTGAGAATTATGGGCGCCCTGAAGAGCGTCCCATCGAGCATCTCCCTTAGCGTTGCGTTAGGACTCCGCCAGGCCTTCTTCAGGTTGTACTCTTTCACTCTCTCTGCATCTGGAGTGATAGTAGCGCACTTTACTCCAACTCCATGCTTCTTCACAGCTTCCCCTGCCCTAACAGTTACCTCGTCGTTGGTCTCGTCCCTTACCTTAACGTGAAGGTCATAATACTCTGTCTTGAGCTCTACGTAGGGGCTGTCTCTTATACACATCT
>JAOAKH010000006.1 GCA_026413755.1 Acidilobaceae archaeon
GCCCCGTATATACTACGTATATACTACCTTTGGCAGGAGGGGCAGTAGAACGTCTTCCTCCCGTGCGGCTGCTGGTAAAACATCTTTATCGGGGTTCCGCAGCGGGGGCAGGGCTTCTTTGCTCGCATGTACACCGAGTGCAGCTCCCTCTCCCTCCTCCCAGCCAGCAGCGCCCTGAAGTAGTCGTTTGTGTACTCGTAGGTTATCCTGGCTATCTTCACTACCTCCTCCTCGCTGAGCTCCCTCACAAGCCTCTCAGGGCTCACGCCCGCCAGGAACAAGATCTCGTTCCTCAGTATGTTCCCCACCCCCGCCGCCACGCCCTGATCTAGCAGCGCTGCCCCCACCTTCTCCTCCCCCTTTGCCTTCAGCCTCCTTATGAACTCCTCCTCGCTCCAGATCCCTAGCGGATCTGGGCCTAGCGAAGACCTCAGCCTCCCCAGCAGCTCCTCCCTACCTCCGAGCTCGAGCGAGGCCTGCCTGTAGATCGAGAGCGCGCCCTCGTTGAAGACCAGCATGAGCCTGAGCCTGTCGGTAGGGCACTCCTCTGCCCTCGCGCAGACTGCTAGGCCCCCGAACATCAGCAGGTGAACCCTCAGGGCCAGCTCCCCGAAGAGCAGCACTATGTTCTTGCCGTGAGTAGCGACCCCCTCCAGCGCCCTTCCCTCCAGAGCCCTCAGCTCCTCCCTCTTGCTTACTACCCTCTCCACCCTCCTGCCCTTGAGGCTGGAGACCCGCAGCGCGTGGACCTTTGCCTGCGGTCCCTCCGTCATCTCTCCTTTTTGCTCCTCCCGCAGGACCTTTTCTTCTTCTGCTCCTGCTGCTCCTGGCTCACTGGGCTCACCGTGAAAAGGTATAGAGGGAGGGCTCATAAGGGAGGAGAGATAGGAATAAGGGAATACGACGCCTACAGTTACCTGTTTATTAACATTACTCCGACCAGCTCCAGGGCCAAAGCGAAGTCCACATCGTTAGCCTTTTTCTCGGGACCAAAGAAGGGATCAAGGAGGGAGATGACGAGGTACAGCTCCCTCCTCTCCTGGGGCGGCACGAACAAGGTCATCTGGAGCGTCAGGAAATTCTTTTCGGGGGGCCACGTGGCTTCAGATAGGGCCACCTCCCAGAAGTAAACGCTCCTGCTATCTACTATCTTCCAATCGCTCGTGACGAGCATTACCTTAACTAAGGGCAAGTGGCTCGGATCTACACATGAGGGGTGCTCGGACTCGCTGTCGTAATAGAAGAGCCTTAGGGTCACGTGGACGCCGAGGTGGACCTGAGGGTCGATGCGTACGTTTGTCACCCTGTGAGCGAAACCCCACTGGAGGTCCTCTCCCACTCTGCCATCGACTACCCTTGCGGACTGCTCGAACTGGAGCTCCTCCCTATCTCTAGGGCATTTCTTCTGAGGTTCTGCGCGTGGTCCATCTGCGGTGGAGAACACGAGCTCCCCCGCCCCGTTCCTATCTAGGTCTGCCACGATCACGAAGGGATCATAGCTCGAGATCTTGCTTGCGTCGCCCTGGTTCCGCTGGAAGACCTTTATGCTGTCCGCCCTTCCGGAAAGCCTTATAGAAGCCGAGTACCCTCCTAGATCTATTTTCTTCCCCTCTTTGCTAAAGACATAGACGCCCGTCGCGTCAGTGAAATTGTTGCGAAGATATTTTATCTCTCTCTCGCTACCACCTTTCACGTACTTGAACTTGAAGTAGAAGTTGTTGTCTGGGACAAACCCCTCTATCTTGGCCCGAAGGTATGTCTTCGCAGTGGTATTTTCGTAGAAAATCAGCAAGTTGAATTTCTCGCTTGAGCCTGGCTTTAGCCCTATGACTATGGAGTAAACGGGACTTAGCTCCTTGCCTAAGATGTTAAGGTTTATGTGAGTATAATAATAGAATGTATTGTCTTTATAGCTGCGGACTCCCACCTGTGGGTTCCTGTTATCGTAGTAATTCACGTCCGGCGGCGGCTGGAAGAAGGCGGGGTTAGCGATCTCCTGCGCTTTGATCACTTGCATCCTAGAGAACGGGACGCTCGGGTAGAACTCCTCCATTGTGGGGGATCTGCCCCACATGGGGTGGAGAACGCCCCTATCTGAGAGCAGCGTTGGAGCCACGCTGGCGTAGTTCCTCACATAGTCTCTGTTAATGTAGAAGAGCGCCCCCTCGCCGGGCGCGAGGACCAGGGGAGCCCGAGAGACCAGCTGTGCTCCCGGGTACTTCTCTATCTTCAGCAATGGCCCACTCGCGCTTGGGGAGTACCTGGACAGGTTTATGAAGTACAGGAGCTTCCCCTCTCTCTTGTCCACCAGGCTCAGATACTTTAAGGTCACGGTGACGGTGCCTGTGTTGTTAAGCCAGAAGGCAGGAGCCCTGAGGTCTGTGGGCGGCAGCCAGAAAAGGGACACCTTCTCTCCGTACCTCTCCGCCTGGAAGCTGCCCATCTCGCTGTGCCTCCTAGCCATTTCGGCCTCGCTGGAGAGCGTCTGGAGGAGGAGCGGGTAGAGGACCACCATCACAGCTAGCAAGACTATTAGGCCTGCCACTATCTGCGCCTGGGCCCTCCTCACCGGTACCCCCTGGCGTTACCCCTGGAGTCTTTTATATGGCTCAATCAAGAGTGCTCCGGAGCTTTGAGATATTGCATTATAAATACTTCTCTAGGTCTGCACTCGGAGAGCTATGAGGGCGTCCTCGGAGATAATAGGCGCGACGCTGATAATGGCTGTTACAATAGTCCTCGGCATAGCCTTCCTCGGCCTTTTCGTGTTTAGCTACGAGCAGATGGTAGCTGAGAGGAGCAAGACGCTAGAGATAGCGAAGTTGAAGAGCAGCGTGGACTTGGTGATCGTGTACAGCCGCGTGCAGGAGGGAGAGCTCTCCTACGTCCTGGAGGTGATCAACATCGGGAAAGAGAGCATAAGTTTCCAGATAGGTTTTGGAGTGGGGAGGGAGGGGCAAGGCTACCCTGTAATAAGGGGAGACGCAAGGGGAGCCTATGTTCTGAGGGGAGGAGACATCATAAGGCCGGAGGACTGCCACTCCCTCCCGCCGCCGCGACACTGCGTTCCGATAGAGAAGAGGCTCAGCGTGGCTCAGCTGTTCACTGAGAGCGAGATATCGCTTGCCGAACTCGGCTCTAGGGGCGAGCTCCGGGTGAGAGAGGTAACGCTCCCCCCAAAGGCCTCTGCCACCTTCTATGCCCGCTTCCCTGACAGCCCGCAGGACCGCCCCATGGTGATCTTAATCCTCCAGCTTAACAACAGGCAGTACTATGCAGCCCACCAAGTGCTGCCCATTCCCAGCAGGTAAAAAATGAGGCGGAGGGGCAATGGCTATATAGGGAGCTGGCTCCTGTCTGCGTAGTGCACAGTGTAGTGCTTGGGCCTGAGGGCCTCCAGGATCACCTTCAGCGCCTTCCAAGGGTCTGTGTGATCTCCGCAAGTGTAGACGTCAACTGTGGCGTAGTTGTACTCTATCCAAGTGTGCACTGCAACGTGGCTCTCCAGCACGAGGGCTAGAACGGAGACCCCTCCCTTCCTCCCCCCGAACTTCCAGGCCTGCACCTCGTGCAGGTTGGCTCCAGATTCCTTCACTGCCCTAACGACCAGGGCCTTCATGACCTCCTCGTTAGAAGCAAGGTCAAGGTCTATGTCATAAAGGTTTGCGTACACGTGCTTCCCGACTATTGTGTCGCGTTGTTCCTTGTCCACCCCTCTCCCCGACCCGTCCTTTCCCTTCCACGCGACTTAATAAGCTGTTTACTCTTGCGCTCCCCCCTTTCTCTCATGAGCCCCGCCGTGGCCGGTACCTCTGATCTCCTCCACTATGTGCTCCGCCGCCTCGGCGAGGAGGTCGAGCGCAACGCTGACGGCATGCGGGTTGCCGGGAGAGGCAAACACGAGGGCCCTCCCCACAACGTAGCCCTCCGCCCTGCTGCCCAGCGCCCTCGCGCCGATCAGCGCGTAGCTCCTCCTCCTGTGCTCCTCCCCTAGCCCTGGCAACCTCTTGCTAGCTACCCCCTCTATGGCCTCTATCGTCACGTCCCTCGGGCTGGCGCCCGTGCCGCCGGTCACAAGCACCACGTCTGCCTGCTGCGCTGCGCTCAGCACGGCAGCCCTTATCTCCCCGAGCGAGTTCGGCACCACCGTTGCTGACACTAGCTCAAAACCCTTTGCTCGCGACCTCACGAGCTCTGTTATCTCGTCCCTTCTCCTCCCCCAGTATACGGAGTTGCTAGTGATCACTAGCGCAAGCTTCACCGCAGGCCCCTAGGGCGGGAAGAAAAAGGAGGCTAAATGAGCTTACCAGCCAGCAGGGAGGCCAGGAGGACTGAGTAGAAGCTGGCCGTGACGGGGTCGGAGTTTATAGCTAGGAACTCCGCCTCTGCCCTCCGCGGGCTGAGCATTACCTCCCTGTACTCCCACTCCTCCGCAGAGGCATATAGAGCTAGCGCCGAAGCCCCCTCCTTGAGGCTCGGGAGGGCTTCTATTGGGACGGGCTCTGGGCCTGAGAGGGCGTGGCTGTAGTAGTAAGCGCCCGACTTTGTGGAGGGGGAGTAGGCTATGAGGTCGTAGCTGCGCCTCCTCAGCCCCTGCAGGAGCCCCAGAGCCCACTCGTAAGCGCTCTCCAGAGCCTCTATCTCTCCCCTCACCCTCCCCTCCCTGAGCCCCATGAGCTTCGGGGCGCTCAGGAGGGCCAGGGCGCTGGAGGTCATGAGCGGCGCCTCGTGCGGGAGCTTCAGCCTGCCCACGCCCCTCGCCTCAAGCCTCTCCTCAAGGGCCGGCGGCTGGGGAGGGGCTACTAGCAATGCTTCTGAGCAGAGAAGGGAGGCGGTTATGGCTGCAGAGACAGCCCTGTTGTCCTTGGGGCTCGCGGAAAAGACCACGGCCCTCGGGCGCTCTGCGTAGGGCAGCATGTGTAGGGAGGCCTCAGCCGTGGAAGCTAGGTAAACGCTCATGCCGGCGTGGAGGGCAGCTATGTATGCTATCTGAGCAGGCGGCTCTGCCCCCCGCGAGTATACTATTACGTCCCCCTCCCTCAGCTCCAGCTTGAAGGCCCTCGCAGCCTGCAGAGCCTTGGAGTACTGCTGGCGCAGCTCAGACGATTGCATTCTCTAGCGCCCTGCAGCAGGAACACTTGCGCTCCTCTGGCTCGCCGGAGAGCTGCGGCACCAGCTCGTAGAGGAGCTTCTTAGCCTTCTGAGCGTTCTCGCTCATGACCCTCATGACCTCCTCCGCTGTAACGGGCCTCTCGGCCCAAACGTCGTAGTCAGTGACCATAGCTATGGTGGCGTAGCACAGCTGGGCCTCGCAGGCTAGGTTTATCTCGGGCACCAGCGTCATGCCTATTATGTCAGCGCCGAAGACCTCCTTCCAGACCTTGCTCTCTGCGCGAGTGGAGAAGCGGGGCCCCTCTATGCACACATAGGTCCCCCTTGGGTGCACAGGGATGCCCAGCCTGCCTGCTGCCTCCACTATTTTCTCCCTGAGGCTCTGGCAGAAGGGGTCTGCCATGCTTACGTGCACCGTGACGGGCCCGTCGAAGAAAGTGTAGTGCCTCCTGTTCTTCGTCATGTCTATGAACTGATCTGGCACCACGAAGTCTCCTGGCTTGTAGTCCCACCTGAGGCTGCCTACCGCTGAAACGCTCACTACCCACTTAACGCCCAAGGACTTAAGCGCCCAGATGTTCGCCCTGTAGTTTATGGAGTGGGGAGGGAACCTGTGGCCCCTCCCGTGCCTCGGCAAGAAGGCTACCCTCACGCCCTTGACCTCGCCGACTATTATGTAATCGGAGGGGCTACCGTAGGGGGTGTCCACTTTGATCTCCTTTGCTCCCTCCACTATGCCAGGATCGTATAGCCCAGAGCCGCCTATGATGCCCACGTGAGCCCTCTCCTGGGGAGGTATCACCCCTATCACCGCGCGGGGGCGGGAGCTGGGGGTAAATAAGCCTAAAGCGCGCAGAGAGGGGGAGAGCGGTGGGGTACAAGCAAGCCATAGTGCTCAGGAGGGACATAAGCATGGGGAAAGGGAAGGCCGCAGCGCAGGCAGCGCACGCTAGCTTGGAGGCTGCGCTGAAGGCCCTTAGGTCCTCAAGGGCTGAGTGGAGGGAGTGGCTCGAGAGGTGGCTGGAGGAGGGGCAGGAGAAGGTGGTGCTAAGGGCAGACTCGGAGGGGGAGATGCTGAAGCTCTACGAGGAGGCAGAGAGGGCTGGCCTGCCAGCATCGCTCGTGAGAGATGCCGGCAGGACGCAGCTGCCGCCGGGGACGCTGACGGCTATAGCCATAGGCCCTGCGCCTGAGGAGAAGGTAGACAAGCTCACTGGGCACCTGAAGCTATACTAGGCGATCCCCATGAGCTCGGAGCTGCTCATAGGGCTAGAGGCAAGGCTCCACCAGCTCAGGCGCCCCAGGGCCGTCCTCAGGCTCCCCTCGGGCTTCCGCGTGGTTGAGCTGAAGGGGGATTGGCTGGGGAGGGGCGATCTGGGCATATACTTCCTCAGGAAGGTGGGGGTCTCCACGGAGGAGGCCATGAGGAGGCTCTCCGCGCTGCTCCCCAAGGCCTCATACGCCGGCATGAAGGACGCGCGCAGCGTTAGCTACCAGTACTTCTCTGCAGCCTCCTCCCTCCCCTTCGTGGACCTCGGCGAGGTGAAGGCGTGGAGGGTGGGGAGCGGGGGGAAGGTGAAGAGGGGCTCCCACGGAGGGAACCTCTTCAGGATAACGCTTGAGAGCGAGGAGCCGGCGCTGCTGGAGGAGAACCTGAGGGCCGTGAGCAGCTTTCCAGCCTTCTACGGCCCCCAGCGGTTTGGCGCTAGGCTCTCAACGCACCTATACGGCCTTGCCGCCTCTAGGGAGGACCCCTCTGCCATGGCCAGGGAGCTCTCCCGCGGCCTCTCCTGGGAGAGGAGGCTCCTGGGCGAGGCGAGGGAGAAGAAAGATCCTTGGATCCTCCTAAGGAGGGCAGGGAGGATCTATAGGGAGGCGCTGCAGGCATATATTTTCAACAGGGCCCTCTCCAAGGCCATAGCTTCGGGGGCAGAGAGGTTCGCAGAGGGGGAGCTGGAGCTCGGGGCCTGCAGGAGGGATCTCAGGCTGCCCGCCGTGAGGCTCCCGCACGAGGGCCTCAAGGGCAGCGCTTGGGCAGATCTCGTAGAGGAGGTGCTAAAGGAGGAGGGCATGACGAGGAGGGACCTGCGGGGGCTCAAGGGGGAGCGGAGGGCCCTGCTGTATCCTGCGCAGCTCAGGTCTGTGGCAGGGGGCGCTAGATCTGTCACCTTCACCCTCTGCCTCCCGCCCTCCGCCTACGCAACAATATACCTAAGGGAGGTGGCAGAGCTGACTATACTCTCCCAATCGTGAGGATCTCGGCGAGCTTTGCGTAGACCTTAGGATCCTCTATGTATGGCCTCAGCTTCTCTAGAGTTTTCTCCCTCGGGTAGTCTACCCTGAACACCCTGAACTCCCAGCTCTCCAGGTCCAGGAGGCCGTAGGAGGCCCGCGGGTCTCCGTCGCGCGGCTGCCCCACGCTGCCCGGGTTGATCACCCTTATCCCCTCCACCCTGAAGTCTGCCGGCACATGCGTGTGCCCGCTGACGACGAGGTCTGCGCTCACTAGCCTCCCCCTAAGGCCCACGGAGAGCATCCTCCTGAGCTCCTCCGGGGGCAAGGTGGGCAGGAGGTAGTCGTGCAAGGGGTTGCGGGGGCTAGCATGCACAAGCAGCACCCTCCTCTGCAGCTCCCTCTCCGCCCTCAGCGGCAGGGAGGCCAGCCAGCTGATGTGCTCCTTCCCCAGCAGCCTCATGCTCACCTTCTCCCTCGTGTACACGCTGAGCCAGTGCGTCTTCTCCCCGCACCCGCAGTCCACGCCGAAAGCCACTGCCTCGTCGTGGTTGCCGCGCAGAGCTATGTCGGGCGAGAGGCCCCTCACTACGTCTATGACCTCTGCCGGGTTAGGGCCGTAGTCCACGAGGTCCCCCAGCACCCACACCTCGTCGTAGCCCCTGGCGTGCTCCAACACCGCCTGGAGGGCCTCTAGGTTCCCGTGGATATCCGAGATCAGCAGCGCCTTCACGGCAGCTCGCGAGAAAAGCTAGGCGGCGCTTAATGTGCTTGGGCTATATAGCGAAAAAGCAGCGGGCCCGCCGGGATTTGAACCCGGGACCTCCGGCTCCGGAGGCCGGCGCTCTGTCCTGGCTGAGCTACGGGCCCTAGTCGTGCCCGCCGCTCAACTCCTCAGATCTCCTCACTATGGGCTTATATCCCATCTCTGCCTGCACGAACCTCTGCGCAAGCCTCTTCATCACGTCGGGCAGCGTAGTGTACTCCATCTCCTCCGGCCCTAGCCTGTGAGGCATGAAGGGCCCGTGCCGCCTGAGGTAATCTGCTATCATCTGCGCAACCCTCCTCGTCTCGTCGAAGGCAGGGTCGTCGAAGAGGTCCGCAGGCCCTATCAGCTCGCCGTTCTTCACCTGGAAGCCCAGCGCTATTACCCTCGGCGGCCCGTCGAACCTGCTCACCTTCGAGTCCCTCAGGCCCACCGGCATTAGGGGCCCGTGGTGGCTCCCCCTCATCCAGCCCGCCACAAGGTGCGGGAAGCTGAAGGGCTCCAGGATCTCGCCCACAGCAGGGAAGCCGCTCTGCGCCCTAACTATCATCACTGGGTCGTCCTTGCCAACGTACCTCCCGGCTATGAGGCTTAGCCTCTCTATGCTAACGACGGCAGCTATCTCCCTGTCGGGCCTCCTATAGACCCTCCTGATGACGTACCTGCCAGGAGTGCCTATGAGGGCGAGTATGTCGTACATCTCGTCAGGCGCGTTTAGCTCCACGGCCTTCCCCTCATATACGTCCAGGATCTCGAAGCTGAAGCCGTTGTGGAGCCTTGGATCTATGACTAGCCCGGCGGTGTTGAAGGGATCTGCGAAGATCCTGAAGAGCGGCAAGTTAAAGGCCCCCGGCTCCGTCTTGTCTGCCATGAAGACAACTATGGGCTCAGAGGGCCTCTCCACTATCTCCATCTCCGCCACTCCCGGCCCCATGCCCCTCACGTTCCCGCTGAAGGCGTCGCTGAGGAGGTCCTGCCCAGCTGCGTAGAGCCCCAGCTCCTTGGCGACCCTAGTGGCCTCCTTGAAGGCGTTCCAGGCCACGCCGTGAACCTCCGAGTCGTCAACGCCGCGGTGGTGCGTCATAATGAGCTGCAGGTCGTCGCCAGCGTTAGTTACGTAGAAGCTCTTTATGATCCCGTTCCTCTTTGCCTCCGCGAGCACCCTGCTGGCGGCGAGAATAGTGTCGGGGTGAACCCTGTGATGGCCTGCAATGCTCCCAATGTCTGCCTTAATAACGCTTATGGTGGTCTTCGTGCTCACGGTCCACACCGGCTTACTTCATAGCCCTAGCCTAAAAAGCTCGGGGAAAATAGGGAGAGGATTGTCCTTCGAGCGCTGGCTGGAGCTCCTGAGGAGGCTGGCAGAGCTCTCTGGCTCCCTCCATGCGTTAGAGGCAGACGCTTCCCCCTTCGCGGACCTGCTGCTCAACATAGACGGCTACTCCGCGGAGGACTCCAGGTTGCCCTGGATGTCCTGGAGCGACTGGGGCTGGAAGGCCACAGTGGCGGCGCTGGCAGATATTGCTGCAGCCGGCGGCAGGGGGGCTGCGGTTGCGTACAGCGTGGGGGCGCCGAGCGCAGAGGTGCTGGAGGAGGTGGCGAGGGGGGTCGGGGAGGCTGCCGCTTGGGCGGGCGTGAGGGTGCTGAAGTCAGACGCGAACCGCAGCAGGGAGGGCTGGATAGACGTGGTGGCCCTGGGCTACACAACCAGGCCGCTGGGGAGGAGCGGCGCGAGGCCGGGGGAGCTGCTGATCCAGGTAGGCCTCCTCGGCTATGGCCTTGTGGCAACGCTGGCCATGGAGGGGAGGCTGGAGATAGCCGAGTTCCCGGAGAGCCTTGAGTACTCGCGGAGGCCCAAGCCCCCGCTGGAGCTGGGGCACAGGCTAGCGGAGTGCGGCGCAACAGCTGCAATAGACAACAGCGACGGCTGGGCAGCGTCCCTCTACCAGCTCTCGCTCGCAAGCGGCGTTAGGGTAAGGCTCGAGTCGTACCTCGCGGCCCGCGAGGCGCTGGAAGCGCTCGGCGCCGTGGGGGGAGCCGAGGAGGAGGTGCTGCACAGCTGGGAGGACTACAACTTGGCAGCCGCAGGGGGCAGGGAGGCGGCGGAGTGCGTGCTGACATATTGCAGGAAGAAGGGCATCCCCTGCGAGGTAGTGGGAGAGCTGAAGGAGGGGAGAGGGGTTGAGTTCAGAGGGAAGGAGCTCCCCCCTCGCGGGTGGAGCCCTCCTTTTTCATGAACCGGATTTTGAGCTCGCGGCGCTCCCCTTTGCTACATGCTCTGCGCTCACGGAAAGTTCTCTCGGCGAGAGGGGAGCTCTCCTGATTATTGGTATAAGAGCTCTAACACGTGGTCTTTTAATAAGATAAATATAAGCACATGTCAGCTCCGCTCCGTAACAGGAAGAGACTGTGAAGGGGGGGCTAGCATCTTCGTCAGCCCCAAGGACTCTCTTCTCCCTCCTAGCCTTCCTCCTGTTCCTCCTCCTCGCTGGCGCCCTCTTGCCCCGCATAGTTCCCGAAGAGGTCACCCCTACTATGCCCCTTGTGACGCCCCCCTCCACTGCTTTGGAGACAGTGGAGATAGGGGGGACGCAGCTCAGGGCGCCCAGCGACTTCAAGGCCTTCGTGGAAAAGGCCAAGAAAAAGGAGGTGGAGGTCAGGATTAACGCTTGGGCTTCCCTCCTCCCGCAAGAGGTCATCACCTTCAGCTCCCTCGTCTCTCAGTTCATGAGGGAGTACCCCGGCGTCGCCGTGAGCTACCGGAGCGTCGCAGCGGGCATAGTGGGGGCAGTGAAGGCCAGCGTGAGGGCGGGAGATCCGGAGAGCGCCGCCCACGTGTTCCTCTCAAGCCACGACCGCCTCGGTGAGCTGGCAGAGGAGGGCCTCGTGGTGAGCCTTACGAGAGTGATGGCGAGGGAGACCCTGGAGGACCTGAGGACCTTCTTCCTCCCCTCTACATATAACGCTACCCTCTACAAGCTCCACGTCTACGGTCTCCCCCTCGCGGTGGAGAGCCTCGTCCTCGCTTGCAATGCAGAGCTCACCCGGGGCGTCCTGCCGAGGACCTTTGCAGAGCTGGAGGAGATAATGAGGAGGCACCACGCCCCCGAGAGGGGGAGATACGGCATAGCGTGGCAGGTAAGCCCTTACCATGTGTACCCCTTCGTTAGCGCCTTTGGGGGGTTTTACTATGACGAGGAGAAGGACGCCATAGGCCTGAACAGCGCCGGGACCGTGGAGGGGTATAGGTTCTTTTTCTCCAGGCTGCTCCCATATTCCTTTGACGGTAACGCGTCTCAGGAGGAGCAGCTCTCCCTCTTCGAGCAGGGCAAGGTGCCCTGTGCGGCATTGGACCAGGCGGGCTTAACGCGCGTGAAGGAGAAGGTGAAGAACCTCCTAGTGGGCCCCCTGCCTGAGGTGGAGGGCAGGAAGCCCAAGCCCTTCGTTTACGTGAAGCTTATCATGATAACTGCTGCAGCGGAGGAGAGCAAGGAGAGGCTCTACGCAAGCCTGCTCTTCGCCCTCTGGCTTGCCCTGAACGACAAGGCCCTCTGGTACCTCGTGAACGACAACGACGTAGCTCCAGCAAAGCTCAGCATGGCAGACTTCGTAAAGAGGAGGGGAGAGCTGTACCCTATACCTCTAGCGATGCTCAGCTCCGCCTCCTCTGGGACCCTCGTGCCCAAGTCTCCAAAGATGGTAAAGGTATGGGGGGCCCTCTCTGCGGCCCTTTTTGATATGATAACCGTGTACAACGAGAGGGGGAGGGAGGAGGCCCTGAGGCGTATAGCTCCCCTCCTCGAGAGGGCACAGAGGGAGGCCTTGGGCTAGCCTTGGGCTAATGCATAACTTTTACCATATTTTAATAATGTCCGTTACCTATGTCTCGGCGGTGAGGTAGGTGGGAATTAACGTAATAGAGCACGACGTTGTTATAGTGGGTTCTGGCATAGCGGGCCTCAGGGCCGCGGTCGAAATAAAGAGGAAATACGGTGAGAGGGTTAACGTGGGCATAATAAGCAAAGTGCAGCTCATGAGGAGCCATAGCGTGTCTGCGGAGGGCGGCACGGCGGCGGTGATCTACCGGGAGGAGGGCGATAGCTTGTCCCTCCACTCATGGGACACCGTGAAGGGCTCCGACTTCCTAGCTGATCAGGACGCGGTCTGGCTCTTCACAAAGCTGGCGCCCGAGGAGGTGAGGCTGCTGGAGCACTGGGGGATGCCCTGGAGCAGGAGGCCGGACGGGAGGCTAGCGCTGAGGGCCTTCGGAGGCCACAGCTTCGACAGGACCCTCTTCGCCGGGGACAAGACTGGCTTCTACGAGATGCAGACGCTTTACAACAAGCTGCTAGAGTACGAGGGGTGGGAGAGGTACGACGAGTGGTTCGTGACAAACATACATATAGAGGACAACGAGTTCAGGGGGCTCTTTGCCCTCAACCCAAGGGACGGCGACGTGTACCTATTCAAGGCGAAGGCAGCAGTGCTAGCCACTGGGGGCGCAGGGAGGCTCTACAGCTTCACCACCTACGCCCACACAGTCACCGGCGACGGGCTAGCCATGGCGCTCAGGGCAGGCCTGCCCCTCAAAGACATGGAGTTCATCCAGTTCCACCCCACGGGCCTCGTGCCGAGCGGCATTCTCATAAGCGAGGCAGCGCGGGGCGAGGGGGGCTACTTGCGGAACAACAGGGGAGAGCGCTTTATGGCGAGGTACGCCCCCCAGAAGATGGAGCTTGCACCGAGGGACATAGTCTCGCGCTCCATAATGACTGAGATCCTGGAGGGGAGGGGCTTCAAAGACGAGGCGAGCGGCATTGAGTATGTGCACCTAGACCTAACGCATCTGGACGAGGAGAAGATAAACGAGAAGCTGCCGGCAATAAGGGAGCTAGCGCTGAAGCACGCGGGCGTAGATCCGGTGGAGGAGCCCATACCCGTAAGGCCCGTGGCGCACTACACCATGGGCGGGATCCACACGGACTCCTACTATAGAGCCCTAAACCACGAGGGGAGGTGGGTGAGGGGGCTCTTCGTGGCTGGGGAGGCGGCTGCAGCCAGCATTCACGGCGCAAACAGGTTGGGGAGCAACAGCACCACCGAGTGCCTCGTCTCGGGCAGGATAGCCGGCGAGCTGGCAGCGGAGTACGCCCTGAGGTCCAAGGAGGCCAAAGGGCCCTCGAGGGAGAGGGTGCTCAGGGAGGAGGAGTGGGTCTACAGGCTAGTCAGGAAGGAGAGCGGCATCCCCACGTACCAGATCAGGAGGGAGCTGCAGGAGACCATGAACGAGAAGTTCTACGTCTTCAGGGAGGGCGGTAGCATGAGGGACGGGGCGCTCAAGATAGAGAAGCTAGAGGAGATCATGATGAAGGAGGCCTACGTGGAGGACAAGTCAAGGATCTACAACACGGACCTCATTCTGGCCATAGAGACCCTCAACATGCTGGAGGTGGGCAAAGTCATAGCGAGGAGCGCCATCGCCAGGGCAGAGAGCAGGGGAGCGCACTACAGGGTGGACTTCAGGGCAAGGGACGACAGGGAGTGGCTAAAGCACACGCTAGCCACGAGGTACGGCGAGAAGGACGTGAGGCTGCTCTACGAGCCCGTCAGGATAACTACCTGGAGGCCCACGGAGAGGAGGTACTGATGAAGGCGCAGAAGAACAGGCTGGGGGTCTTGGGGAGCTTCAAGCTCATGGGCGCTAACCTCAGGGACAACCCAGAGAGAGTGGCTTTCCTCATGCATAGAATAACCGGCATAATCCTCGTCGGCTTCATCTTCGCCCACATAATCTCCACTAACTCTTTGGCCCGCAATGGGTGGGAGCACTGGATGGCAGTGGAGGTGGAGCACCTGCGCACCCTCAACCCCATCTCCCTAGCCTTCTTCATAGCGATGGGGGCGGCGGTCTTCCACGGCCTTAACGGCATAAGGCTGCTCCTCGTGGAGGCCCTTGCGCTCTGGATAGGCAGGCCTGAAAAGCCCAAGCCGCCGTACGTAGCTCCCTCGCTGAAGGGCTTCCAGAGGAGGGCTATCTACGCCGTCTTTGCCCTCTGGCTGATCATCTGGGCAGCCATAGGCTACGTTATGTTCCTCTGGTGAAGGCCATGAAGGCGGGGACCTCTGCTATACTTCAATACCTCACGGCCTTCCTGCTGGTCTTCCTCATATCTTGGCACATGGCCCTGCGGTTCCCTCCAGTTTACGGCGTGGAGAGCTTCCCAGAGACCCTCTCGCCAGAGGTGCTGTACAAGGAGATCTCAACTAGCTGGCTCCTCCTCTCGCTGCTGCTAGTAGCTACCGTGCTCCACGGCATAAACGGCATAAGGACCATGCTGCTGGAGTGGAACGCCAGCGACAGCTGGAGGCTGCTGGTAAATGGCGCCTCCCTTCTGGCGGCGGTGGTTCTCTGCGCGATAGGGATCCACACTATAGTGGCAGTAGTTCCGCCGTGAGGTGATCGGCGTGCCAGTGGACCTAAAGGCGGTGACTCGGAGGCCGCCGGAGACAGTAAAGATATGGGTCAGGAGGTTCCACCCAGAGAAGGGGGCCACCTGGTGGCAGAGCTACGAGGTGAAGACGCACAGGGGCATGACGGTCCTCGACGCGCTGCTGAAGATAAAGGCAGAGACAGATCACACCCTCGTCTTCCGATATAGCTGCAGAATGGGAGTCTGCGGGAGCTGCGGGCTAGTGGTTAACGGCGAGCCGAGGCTTTCGTGCCAGACGCAGATAGCAGAGAAGGCGACGCAGGAGAAGCCGGAGATAAGGCTAGAGCCCCTGTACAACTTCCCTGTGCTGCGTGACCTCCTCACGGACTTCAGCGAGTTCTTCGAGAAACACCGCAAGGTGAGGCCTTATCTCATCAGGCTCGACAAGGAGGAGAGGGAGAACCCGAAGCTAGAGTACGAGCAGAGGCCTGAGGAGCTTGAAGAGTACTACGAGTACACCCTCTGCATATCCTGTGGCCTCTGCGCCGCAGCATGTCCGGTGTATGCCTCTAACCCCAAGTTCCTCGGCCCCCACGCGCTGGCACAAGCTTACCGCTACCTTGCCGACAGCCGCGACGAGGGGTGGAGGCTCAGGCTCGAGGAGCTAGACGAGGACGGGAGCGCATACAGGTGCCACTTCGCCGCCTCCTGCAGCTACGTCTGCCCGAAAGTGGTAGATCCCGCGGGCGCAATACAGAGGCTGAGGAGGGCCCTGCTAACTTACAAGTTCCGCCTCTTCCGCAAGAGGACCGCCAAGCCGGTGGAGCCCATGAAGGAGGCGAAGCCAACAGTGCCCCTGCCGCCGGAGGCAGAGCCAATAGAGGGGGTAGATCTCTCCGCCCTCGAGAGAGAGGAGGCGCTTATACCTAAGCAGAAGCTGCTAGAGGACTAGCTTCTCAGCCCCCGAGACCCTGTTTTTCAGGCCCAGGGCGTCCACCCTTATCCTCTCTCCAGTGAACAGCTCCCCCTCCTCCATCCCCAGCGCCAGGGCCGCAGTGATCCTGCCTATTGCGTCTGCCTTCATGATGCCGCTCCCGCTGGTGCCGCAGGAAATGACTAGATCGCTCTCGTATGGCTCGTAGATCACCGGCAACTTGTCGGGGCTGATGTCGTAGTAGCCCGCCCAGGAGGCGTGCGGGTAGCGCTGCTGGAGCTCTGGGAAGTAGAGGGAGGCTATGGGCAGGATGCCCTTAACGTAGAAGTCCACGTCGGCCTTCGGGTCTGGCTCCTCGGAGAACTCGTAAGGCCTGCCCAGCTCGTCGCTCATGCCTACCCAGAAGGACCCCTCCTCGATCACCGGCCTCATGTAGACCTTCTTCGGGAGTATTATGAAGGGAGATATGCCGTGGGGGTTGAGGTGCTTTGCCCTAAGCGTCCTAGCCAGCCCGTCCGTAGCTTTTACTGCAAAGACCTGCCTCTTCTTAGGCCTGGTAAAGCTCTCCACGCCTATCTTGCTCGTGAGCCTCCAGGTCCAGGAGCCTGCGGCAACTATCACCTTCTTCCTCGCAAAGACCTCCCGCCCATCCGCCAGCCTAACGCCCACTACCCTCGCGTCCTGCCACGGGAAGGGCTCTCCCTCTATCCCCAGCGGCCTCCTGGGGGCCAGGAGGAGATCTTTCACCTCGCTTCCGAAGGAGAACTCGACTCCTAGCCCCCTCGCGGACTTGTAGTAATACTCTATGAGCCTCTCCGCCCTAATTACGCCGGCCCTCGGCACCAGCACCCCCGCCTCGATGTCCCCCACGCCTATCATCTCTGCCTCCTCCTTTCCCTCCACCTTCACGTTCATGTTAAGCGCCTCAGCGAGGTAGCCGGGATCGAGCAGCCTGTACTCCAGCCCCAGCTTCTCCGCCTCCCTCAGCCCGTCCTTCAGCAGCTCGAAAAGCCTCTTGTCGGTGAGGAAGAGGTAGCCCACGAGCCTCATGCCTAGGTCGTAGTACCTCTCGTGCACCTGCCTGTAGTACTCTATGCTCGAGTGAGCCAGCATGAGATTGACGCGGTTAGTGAAGAAGGCCCTTATGGCAGCAACGCTCCTAGCGCTGTCCCCGCCGCCAGGGCCGCCGAAGCGATCTATTACTAGCACGCTGGCGTTAGGGGAGAGGAGCTTTATGTGAAAAGCCGTGGCAAGCCCTACTATGCCAGACCCTACGACCACGTAGTCCGGCAATAGGCCCCTCCTTCTCTGGCCCAGCTAGAAATTTTAAAGAGCTAGGTAATGATCCTGATCCTCTTTGTCTCCACCGGCTTCTCCTCCTCGAGGCTCTTGCTTATGTAGTTCCTCAGCGCCCTCCTTATGATCTCGCTCTTGGCGACGTTCTTCTTCCTCGAGAGCTCCTCCAGCAGCTCCACGAGCTCCTCCTCTGCCTTGAAGCTCACCACCCTCATCTCTCTTCCAGGGGCTAGTACTCTTCTATGGGTAAAACGCTAGAGGGTCCTTCGCTCTCAGTCTTTCTCTATGAAGAGGAATACACGAGTACAAAGATTTAAAAGCCTTCCTTGTATTACTCTTCAAAGGAGAATACACATGCCTACGGTACACTTAGCTATTCCAGACAAGACCTACGAGGAGCTGAGGACCAGGGCTAGCGAGATGGGCATTCAGGTCACAGATCTCATAAAGCTCTACATAAAGCAGGGGCTGGAGCGCGGCTATGCCGAGGAGGGGGGAGCTGCTAACGCGCTCTCAAAGAAGGTCGATCGGGTGGAGAGGGACACGAGGGTTAAGATTACCTACCTGGAGGGCAAGCTGAGGGAGCTGGAGGAGACGCTCTTCTACGTCATAGAGAGGATCGAGATACTCGAGGAGTCAATAGCCGAGTACAAGAGCAGGAAGAGGGCAGAGGAGAGCGTTTAGCAGATGATGGGGGAGCAGCCGGCGAGGAGTAGCCTCCTCCTCCCCTCCCTCCTGAGCTCAGCTATGGGCACCGGCCTCTCGCTCTGCCTCGAGGAGAGGTCCTCCTCTAGATCCAGCTCCGTGTAAACGCACCTGGAGTTCAGCCTCTCCCGCGCTTCCCTCACGCTCCTGCTGCCAGCAGCAAGCCTTGCCAGCTCGCTCTGCTCGTATACAGCGCTCACCTCGAGCGCGAAGGCTACCGTAGAGAGGGGCGAGAGCTGCACCGTCCTCACCCCTCCCCTTATCTTCCTCTCGCCCATTGCTCCGGCAAAGGCTTCAAAGGGGATCTTAGAGGCCTCGCTGGCAAACAGGTGTAGATGATCTTTTAGGAGGGCGTGCTCCCTCCTAGCGAGGCCGTATGTGCCCACCAGCCCTCCCCTCCTCGCCACCCTTGCTATCCTCTCCAGCACTAGGCTTGACGGGAGCTCGCCGTCGGCGCCAGGGGAGAGGACGATCAGCAGCGAGCGGAGGCTAGAGGCCCTGAGCGCCGCGAGGCTAATCGCATCTGCAAGCGGGCTCCAGAGCTCCTCCTCGCAGCCTATCGCAACCGCGTCCCCGCCCACGTCCACGCCCAATATTGCCTCCACGCCCAGCTGCCCCAGGGCCTCGAAGGCCTCCCGCAGCCCCTCCGCCCCCTTGCTGAGGTCCAGGAAGACCGCCCTCTCGCCCAGCAGCCCCGCAGCTACGGCTATCTGGGGCCTTACGCGGTAGCCGTAGCGGTCTGCGTAGGACTCCCCTGTTACTAGCGCGGCCGCGCGCGATATGGGCTCAGCGTTCCTCAGCTGCTCCAGCGGGATAGGCCCCGGGAAAGGGTCTACTACTAGCCTCTCCCACCCAACGCTGCCCAGGAGGGGCCTGGCGCCAAGGGCCTTCAGCTTATGGTAAAACACGAGCGCCCCCAGCGAGTCGCCGCCCCCTCCTATGCCCGCCACTAGCACCCTTCTGCCTGCCAGCTCCTCCAGGGAGTCCAAAGCATCTCCCCTCGCATGAGGGCAAGTAGGGGTTTAAGACGTGCGGAGGGAGTAGAGCTTCAGCAGCTCCCTCCTCTGCCTGTAGTCCGGCAGCAGCCTCGCCACGCAGCCCCAGAACTGCTTGTCGTGCCGCCTCGCTAGGAAGTGGCAAGCTTCGTGGGCAGCCAGGTACTCGAGCAGCTCGCTGGGCAGAACCGCTGCAGCTGCGCTAAGCCTTACCTCCCTCCTCGCCGGCTCTGCTGCTGCCCAGGCATACTTCATCTTGCTCAGCCTCACCGCCGCCCCCTCTAGCCCGAGGCTGCGCAGCGCTGCGGAGAGCAGCTCCGAGAACTCCGCGAGCAGCTCCTCGCCGCTCCTGCTGGCCAGAGGGAGCCGCAGCGCCCTCCTGAGCTCTAGCCTCCTCTTCCTCAGTTGCCTGAAGAGATAGGGGAGGAGCCTCCTCACCGCCCTGCGGGCCAGCGAGAGGCTGACGCCTCTGGGGACCCTCACCTCCACGTAAGTGCTGACGACAACGTACGCCCTCCTCCCCCTCCCGCGCCTGAAGATCGCCATGCGCATGTCCCCTCCCCTTAGGTCGCAAAGGCCTTTCGCAGCCCCCCTAATATCCACGCGGAACTCCAGAGAGCTTTCCGCAAGCTGGCGCCAATCATACATCTAAGCCGCGGGGCGGCGAGAAGGTCAAGAGGGCAGAGGTCAGCTCGCGGCGTTGAAAGCGCGTGGCGGCCCGAGGGGTCAGAGATGCAGGGCCTCTTCATCTATCGCTTTTCCCCGTGCTCCTCATCCCCCGCGAGGGAAGAGCGCTGAGACGTATTATGGCGTCAGCCTCTCCGTGTCCCTCGGCAGGAGCCTTGCCTCCCTTATGTTCTGCAGCCCCAGCAGCTGCATGGTTATCCTCTCCAGCCCCATCCCGGCGCCGCCGTGGGGAGGGGCGCCGTGCTTGAAGAACTCCAGGTAGTACTCGAAGTCGTCCTCCTTCAGCCCCTTCTCCCTCAGGTTCTGCCTCAGCCTCTCGTAGCGGTGCTCCCTCTGGCCTCCAGTGACAACCTCCAGCCCCCTCATCAGGAGGTCGAAGCCGTACGTCCACTGCGGCTCCTCCTCCTTCCTCATGGTGTAAAAAGGCCTCACCTTCCAGGGGTACTCGGTCACGAAGATCAGGTCGGACTTGTGCTTCTCCCTAGCGTAGTTCCCCAGGAGCCTCTCCCCCTCGGGATCTAGGTCCTCTCCGTACGGCACCTTTTTGCCGTACTCCGCCAAGATCTCGTAGGCCTGCCTCATTGTCACCCTCGGCACCCTCTCTGGCACCCTCAACGGCTCTGCGCCGTGCTCCTCCAGCAGCTCCTTTACCTCGTGGCTCTCCTCCGCTATCCTGCGGAAGAAGCCCTCCACGAAGTCCATCACGTCGTTGTAGCTCTCTATGAAGCCCACCTCGATGTCGAGGGAGTGGTACTCGTTAAGGTGCCGCGTCGTGTGATGGGGCTCAGCCCTAAAGACGGGGCCTACCTCGAAGACCCTCTCGAGCCCTGCTATGACGGCCATCTGCTTGTAGAATTGGGGGCTCTGGGCCAAGTAAACAGTCTTGCCGAAGTATATAACCGGGAACACGTCTGCCCCGCTCTCTGTGCCCGTGGCAACTATCTTAGGGGTGAAAATTTCCGTGAAGCCGAGGGCTGAGAAGTGGTCCCTGAACTTCCTCGCCACCCAAGCCTTTAGCTTGAACACCGCTGAGACCTTCGGGTTCCTCACGTCGAGCCAGCGGTACCTAAGCCTGGTGGGCAGAGTCGCCTTCGTGCTGTCGTGTACCTCGAGCGGGAGGGACTCTAGCGGCGAGGAGTGGACCTCCAGCTCCCTCCCCAGCAGCTCGAAGCCCTCCCTCGTCGGGGCCCTCCTCAGCACCCCCTTGACGCATATGACCGCCTCCTCCCTGAGCCCCAGCGCTGCGCTGAGGGCCTCCTGAGGCGTCTCCCCCTTCTTGAAGACCACCTGCAGGGTGCCGCTCCTGTCCCTCAGCACCACGAACCGTATTGCCCCCAAGTCCCTTATCCTGTGGGCCCAGCCGCAGAGCCTCAGCTCCTGGCCCTCTAGCTCAGCTCCCCTCTTTACGGCCTCCCTTACGAACAGCTCCTTGAGCAACCCTCTCCCCAGCGAGCTGCCGAGGTGCGAGCTTATATCTCGCCCTCCTCCCACCTCGCCTCTATGCTCACGAAAACGAGGCTGCCGAACTTAGCTACCAGCTCCCCAAACTGCGCCACAGAGAGCTCAGCGGCCCCCTCGGCTGAGAGCCCCAGCCCAAGCATGAGCGCCGCGAGCCTTCTCTGCCATATGTCCCCCTCCACCAGGTATCGGGAACTGCCGTCCTCCTCCCGCCTGTAGCGCAGCAGCAGGGGCACCCTCACGTTAAGCCAGAGGTAGACCGGCACGAGCTGGAGGAGCCTCTCCACCTCCTCCTCCCTGAGCCGGTGGAGGTCGCCGGAGTTCAGCCTCAGCTCCCTCCTCCCGCGCGAGAGCTCCATGAGCGTTATGCTCTCCGCCGGGAGGAGGGCAGCTAGCCTCCTCGCCTCCTCCTTCAGCGCCCTTGCCAAATACTCCCTTGCCTTCTCCTCGCTCATCCTCTGTACAAAGCGTATATCATTGCATGGTCCTTGTCGAAGGGGTCCAGGTGGACCACGTCAACTATCCTGAAGCCCCCTTCCCTCAGCGTGGCTATTTCCCTCTTGTAGACCTCGCTCGGCTCTAGCGTCACGTCCACGCTCCTGGCCTTTATGGCCAGCAGCAGGTAGCCTCCCTCCTTGAGGAACAGCGAGGCGTTCCTCGTCACTATGGCCGCCTGCTCTGGCTGGGCTACGTCAGCGTAAAGCCCGTCGGTGAGCTCCACGAGGTGCCTGTACTTCTCAGGGAACCTGGCGTCTGCCAGTATGGGGTATATGTTCCTCCTGTCCCTCACCACCGTCAGCAGGTCCCTCACGACCCTCGGGGCGAACTCCACTCCATAGATAGCCCCTTTTTCCCCTATTACGTCGCTTATGTGGCTAGCCGTGGTGCCGCTGCCTATGCCCAGGTAGAGCAGCCTGTGCCCCTGCTTTATGGGGAGCTCCACGAGGCCCTTGAGGAGCGCTCCGGCCAGCTTGCTCCTATATGGGTTCCACTCCCTGTACTCAACCCCCCCTACCTTGTATATCCTCTCCCCGTAGACCCGCTGGCCCGGCACGAGGTTCTTTGTAGCTACCTTCAGGCTGCCGTCGTTGAGCTCAACTACGTATACCCCCTTCCACTCCCTGTGCTCCTCCACCCTCACTGCCTCAGACATGGCTACCTCCTCCTCTTCCCCTTGGGCTTAGGTTTGGGCGGGGGCTTAGCCTCTCTCTTGGGCGGCTGGGCGTAGAGCTTCTTTATCTCCTCCACCCTCTGCTGGAGCTCCTGCTTCAGCTTTTCCCCCATGTTCCTGCCCGTGAAGGCGTCTATCTTTGCGGCCATCGCTAGCTTTGCAGCAAGGGCCCTCGCTATCTTTCCTCTCTGCCACTTGGGGCTCCTGTTTATGTCTGGGTACTGGAATATCACGCCGTGCTTTGGCGGCCTGCCGCCCGTCCTCAGGGCCCTGAAGAGGGCCTTCTCAGCCCCCAGCACCTGTATAGTGCTGGCGGGGAGCTTGGCCATCTCCTCCAGGCTACCGGCGAGGCTGAGGAGCCTTGCGCCCAGCAGCGGGCCTACTAGCGCCGTTACGTTCGGCGCTACCTCCTCCATCACGTCGCTCGTGTAGCGAGTGAGCTCGTTGCGCAGCTCATAGAGGTCCCTCACTATTCTGGCCAGCGTAGCCACGGCTTCCACGTCGCCCTCAGAGAAGTCAGAGCCCACGCTGCCCTCGGCCGCCCTTGCTATCTTATGCGCCCTCTCCTCGCTCATGCCGAACCTCTTCAAGTTCTCCTCCGTGAAGTTGTCCCGGTGGCCTATCTCCGAGACCAAGTTCACGTAGACCTCGTGCTCCTTCACCAGCTCGTCCAGCTCTGGGAAGTGGACGCCGTACCACTCCCTCACCCTCGTGGCGAGCATGTTTATGATCTTATCTATGTCATCAATCGCCCTTATGCTCTGCACAGCCAGTAGGTCCCTCTTTGCCGCAGCCCTCCTCAGCTTTCTGCGCGTGTACTCAAGCTCCAGCTCGAAGAGCCAGCGATCCAGCTGCTCGCCGGAGGCGAAGCCTATGGAGGAAGCTATCTCCGCAAGCCTCGCCCTAGCTAGCCTGAAGGGCGCCGCGCCCCGCTCCACCGAGGCCCTGAGGCCTAGCTTTGCGAGGGCGCTTGCGGTCTCCTCGTCCTCAACAACTAGCTCCTCCCCTTTGTGTCTCTCTGCTAGCCTCTGGAGGGAGGGCGGCAGCTCCCCCCTCTCGAAAGCTAACGCTTCCTCCACTGCCTCCTCCACGCTCTTAGGGAAGGCCTCGTAGTCAGCTAGACTGCCGTCCTCCCTCAGCGCTAGGGCTCCGTACGGCGCTAGGGTCAAGTAGAGCTTCAAGCATTGCACCGGCGCTGAAGGGCTAGCTAGGCTTAATAGCTTATGATGGCGCGGTGAAAGGAGCCTTGGCGAAGAGGGCTCTGCTGGCCCTCCTTGCAGCCCTCACGGCCGCATACGTGGCGCTGCTGGCCATACTGCTGGCGGCGGGCGTCGTTGGCTTTTGGCTCTTCTTCGTCCTGCTGCTCCTAGCCCCCGTTGCTGTGCTCCTGCTGCTCTTCGCGGGCCTCCCGGCGCTCCTGGCTGCGCTCATAGTCCCCATAGCCCTTGGGGCAGCGCTGATCGCTATAAGCCTTAACGTAGTGCTGGCCTTCGTGCTAGCCGTTATAGTTCTCTGGCTCGGCGACATGGCCTTCGAGGAGGCCTTCTCTGTCAGCCTGCTGCCGCTGAGGGAAGAAGGGGTAGTCTGGTGGAGGGTGCTCCTGGCAATAGTCGTCTTCCTCGCTATATACTCCCTCCTGACCAGGGTATCAGTAAAGGAGGCTAGAGAACCTTTGCCTTCTGCGTGAGCGGCTTCTCTAGGAGCTTAGCATACCTCTTCCTGTTGTTCACCCTTGGGGAGGGCCTCTCCTTGGGCTTGGGCTCTATCTTCGGCGTCGCCTTCCTAACTTTCCCGGCCTTCGTCATGGAGCCGTGGGTTGGCATCCCTGCTCCCCTCTCTTGTTCCCTCTCAGGCCTTTTAATCCTTAGCTCCCGCTACAGCCAGGGAGCCTTGAGCGCATACGGCTACTCTGGGAGGCTTGCGCGGCTGCTGGAGCGCTTGGGCATAGAGCCGGGCGACAAGGTGAGGGTGAGGAAGGGAGGAAGGGTCCTGGAGGGCATCGTAATGCCTAGCTACGGCAGCGGGGAGGTGCTGGTGATCAAGCTGGGCAACGGCTACAACGTGGGAGTTGAGGTGGAGGAGGGCAGCATAGAGAAGGTAGGGAGAGCAGAGAGGGGGCCGCCGGGGAGCCCCGTGCCGCTGCTTGAAAAGGTGGAGGTGGGCGAGGGGAGGGTCTTCGTGCTGGGCTGCGGCGGAACTGTGGCGAGCAGGGTGGACTACGAGACTGGTGCCGTAAGGCCCTACTTAACTGCAGAGGAGCTGGCGCTCAGCTCGCCTGAGATGCTCAGGTATGCCAGGATAGAAGCAAAGCAGCTGCTCTCAATACTCAGCGAGGACATGAAGCCCAGGCTATGGGAGGAGATAGTGAGGGAGACAGCAAAGGCAATAGAGGGGGGCTACGATGGGATCGTCATAGCCCACGGGACGGACACTATGAGCTACACCGCCGCGGCCCTCTCTTTTGCCTTCCACAAGGGCCTCCCCGTCCCCATAGCCATGACAGGCGCTCAGAGGAGCAGCGACAGGCCCAGCAGCGACGCCTCCTTCAACCTTGTGGCTGCAACGCTTGTGGCAGCAAAGGCCCCCTTTGCAGAGGTCTCCGTAGTTATGCACGGGGAGAGCGGCGACACCTACGCGCTGGCCCACAGGGGGGTGAGGGTGAGGAAGATGCACTCAAGCAGGAGGGACGCCTTCAGGTCCGTTAACGCGAGGCCGCTGGCGAAGGTCTGGCCCTACGAGGGGAAGATAGAACTCGTGGAGAGGGAGTTCAGGCGGAGGGGAGGGGAGCTCGTGGTGGAGAACGGCTTCGAGGAGAGGGTGGCCCTCATAAAGCACTTCCCGGGCATGATAGCGGAGGTAATAGAGGCCCTTCTGGACAAGGGCTTCAGGGGGTTAGTGATAGAGGGCACTGGGCTAGGCCACGTTTCGAGCGACGCAATAGCTGCGCTAGAGAGGGCGAGAGAGATGGGGGTCCCTGTGGTAGTTTCTACCCAAACGATCTTCGGCAGGGTAAACCTTAACGTCTACAGCACAGGGAGGAGGATGCTGGCAGCGGGCGCAATACCTGTAGAGGATATGCTGGCAGAGGTAGCATACGTGAAGCTCTCCTGGGCCCTCGCGAGGACGAGGGAGCTGCAGGAGGTAAGGAGGATCATGACGACAAACTTAGCGGGGGAGATCAGCTATTTCCACGGGATGGAGCTGTTCCCGGTGAGCCCAAATGCTTGACTACAAGGCCTTGGGCTTAAAAGTGGGGCTAGAGGTCCACCAGCAGCTGCTCACCAAGAGGAGGCTGTTCTCCCACGCGCCGCCGGAGCTCTCTGAGGAGGCAGGGGAGGTGCTCGTAAGGAGGCTGAGGCCGACGAGGAGCGAGCTAGGCGAGGTGGACCCTGCGGCCCTCTTCGAGTGGAGGAGGGGGAGGTACTACGAGTACGAGGTCTCCAACGCATCGCTCGTCGAGGCAGACGAGGAGCCCCCCCACGAGCTTGACAGGGAGGCGCTAGTCATAGCGCTCGCGGCAGCGCTAGCGCTCGGCTCCACGCCGGTTGACGAGGTCTACGTAATGAGGAAGATAGTGATAGACGGCAGCAACACCACGGGCTTCCAGCGCACGGCGCTGATAGCCATGGGCGGGAGCATAGAGGTGGGCGGCAAGGAGGTTCCGATAGAGACCATATGCCTCGAGGAGGACGCTGCTAGGAAGGTGGGGGAGGAGGGCGCAAAGGTCTCCTACAGGCTCGACAGGCTGGGGGTGCCGCTGATAGAGATAGCTACAGCGCCGGTCATCTCCTCGCCAGAGGAGGCAAAGGAGGTGGCCCTTGCTATAGGGAGGCTCCTGAGGCTCACGGGGAAGGTGAGGAGAGGCATAGGGACCATTAGGCAGGACTTGAACGTGAGCATAGCAGGGGGGGCAAAGGTCGAGATAAAGGGGGTGCAGCAGCTGGAGCTGATCCCGAAGGTGATCGAGCAGGAGGTAAGGAGGCAGCTGGCGCTGCTGGAGATAAGGGAGGAGATGAGGAGGAGGCTCTCCGGAGATCCGGCTTCGCCGCCGCAGGACCTCACGGCCCTCCTGTCCTCCACGAAGAGCAAGGTGCTGAGGAGGGCAATAGATAGCGGAGGGGCGGTGCTGGGCATGAAGCTGAGGGGCATGAGGGGGCTGCTGGGGAAGGAGGTCTCGCAGGGCAGGCGCTTCGGGACTGAGCTCGCTGACTACGCGAGGTTCTACGGCGGTGTGAGCGGGCTCATACACAGCGACGAGCTGCCGGGCTACGGGATAACTGCGGAGGAGGTGAAGGCAATAGAAGGGGCGCTGGGGGTAGGCAGCGAGGACGCCTTTGTGCTCGTGGCAGACCAGAGGGAGAGGGCGCTGAAGGCCCTGGAGGCCGTGGCAGAGAGAGTTAGGGCGGCCCTCGAGGGGGTGCCTGAGGAGACCAGGGCAGCGCTGGAGGACGGCACAACGCGCTTCATGAGGCCTCGGCCGGGCGCAGCGAGGATGTACCCTGAGACCGACATACCCCCAGTGAGGGTGGGGAGGGAGCTCCTAGAGGAGGCGGAGAAGCTCAAGCCGGAGCCCCTCTCTGCAAAGCTAGAGAGGTTCGCGAAGCTCGGCATGTCGAAGGAGCTTGCGCTCGAGGCAATAGGCGACGTGAGGCTGGACCTCATAGAGAGGCTCATAGCGAAGTACTCCTCAAGCGTGCCGCCGAGCGTCATAGCCTCCCTCGTGGTGGTCACCCTCAGGGGCCTCAGGGGGAAGGGGGTGGACGTGGAGGCGATAGCTGACGAGCGCATAGAGGAGCTCGTGGACATGATAGCCAGGGGGGAGGTCTCGAAGGAGGCAGCGGAGGCAATACTGGAAGCGGTAGGCAAGGAGGGCATTAGCTGCAGGGAGGCAGCGGAGAGGCTGGGGCTGAGGGCAGTGAGCGAGCAGGAGGCAGAGGCGATAGTGGGGGAAATAGTGAGGGAGAGCTTGGCGGAGGTTAGGGCTAGAGGTCAAAAGGCAGTTAGCCTTATTATGGGCAGGGCTATGAGTAAACTAAGGGGAAGGATAGACGGAAAGAAGGTGGCTGAGATAGTGAAGAGGAAAGTGGAGGAGGCGCTGCGCGAATGATGTCTACTCCCGACTTCGAGGGGTGAGATGAAGGCATTTGGCTGACGCGCAGGGATGAAGAGGCCGCTCCAGATTGAGCGGTGAAATCATCATGACGGGCTGACCTGCGCCCTGATCATTTTGCCCACCTCGTAGAACGTCCTCCCGGCGCCGTGCAGCAGCGGGCTCACCTTGCTAATGTCCCATCCCCACCTAGTGTACAGCTCCTTCCTGACGTAGGTAGCAACTACCTCGAAGACGTAAAGCCTCACCTCCCCCACGTCCATCATGGAGTGGAGCCTCCCCTCCAGGGAAGCTATAGCGTCGACCCACCGGGGAGGCTCGACGTACTCGCTCCTCTCCAGCTTCAGCCCGAACTTAGCTACCTTGTCCACCTCCCTCCCTGAGACGCTGCCGAGCGCGTAAACTAGCGACGCCTGGCCGCTGTGGGGGACGTTTATCGTAGCTTCCCTCCAGTGCTCCAGGCACTGGAAGGTGTAGCTCTCCCGATCTACTGCCACCGCGACCGTAGGCGGCTCCTCGGAGACGGGCATGTTCCAGGAGGCGGGCATGGCGTTGAACCTGCCGTTAGGGCAGAAAGTTATGAGGACCACCGTGGGAGAGGGGTGTAGGACGTGGTAAAACTTGTAGCCGGCCTCCAGCTTAGAGAGCAAGCTAGTCCCCTTCAGCGGGAGGCGCTAGGAGTTAATATTTGCGCCCTCGTCTGTACTCCTCCACGATCCTCTCTAAGTCCAGAGGCCTCCTCCCCCTCTCCAGCCTCTCCCTCTCTGCTCCTGCGTCCTTGAGCACCGAGGGATCTAGCAGCGCGACCTCCTCGTCCAGCTCCAGCTTAACGTACTTAGCCCTCTCGAGCACGGGCACGAGAGCGCCCCTGAGGGCGTTGGCAAGCGGGGAGTCGAGGTGGGGCAGGAGGACGGCCGCTGCGCCCTTCACCATCGCTACTGCCTCCCTCTCGAAAGCGCCCGGGTCATCAACTACTATCACCTCCCCCGCCCTCAGCCCCCCGAGCGCCCTCTCGCTCCTCCTCAGGTTTGCTGTAGTGAGGCTGGAGAGCCTCCTGGCGAGCAGGAGGTCGCCCCTCCAGAGGGCCAGCAGGAGGTCCCTCATGCCCCTGAGCCTTTCCTGCAGCGCAGCGCCCTCCCTCTTTGCCTCCTCCAAAGCCTTCTCCAGCTCCCCTAGCCGGCCCTCTAGCCTCGCTATCTCGCTGTCCCTCAGCAGCTCAGCCCTGGCTGCCCTCCAGGCCTCCCTCAGCCTCCTCTCGTAGCCCTCTATGGCCCTCTCGAGCTCTCTGACGCGGCCCTCCAAGGCCTCCTTCTGGGCCCTCAGCACTTCGAGCTCCATGGCATATGAGCTGAGGTCCGGCTGCTGGGCCTTCCGGCCCTCGGCCCTCCTCACCTCCTTGTCCTCCTCTAGGGCCTTCTCTATGGCCCTCTCCAGCGCCTCGGCCACCGTCAGCCCCTCTATTACCCACCTCTTCACCTCCTCCCTGCTTATCTCGAAGCTCAGGTCGTCCAGCTTCCTCTCTATCTGCTCTAGCTTAGAGCGCACGCTCCCGAAGGCCTTCAGCGCCGCGGCGAGAGCGTCCCTCTGGTGAGCGTCCTCTGCAGGCTCTCCAAGCAGCCTCTCCACCAGCTCCTTCTTCTCCGCTACGCTGAGGTCCTCCGGAGGGAGGTAAAGCGTGGCGCCGAGCTGTGCCGCGAGCTTCCGGACAGTCTCAGGCGGCTCCGCTACGTCGGTGGCGACTATTATGGGCTTCCCGTAGCTGAGCACCAGGTCTATTATGGACCCCCTGTCCATCCCCTTTGAGCTAGAGGAGTACAGCAGGTTGCCCTCCACGTCCAGCACTGCGAGGCCAGTAGTAGTCCCTGCGTCGACGCCAACTATGAGGGCCCTCTCTGGCCTGCGCTGTGAGAGGAAGAGCTTGCTCCTGTAGACGGGCCTCACCTTCACCACGTAGTCCTGCCCTCTGTGCTCCTTAACCACAGCCTCCACCAGCTCCCTTGGCGCGTAGACGGTGAAGGTAGCGGACTCGAGCCCTCCCTTGCTCTCCCGGTAGAAGTAGTCGTAGTCCACCCCCGCCTTGTCGAGGGCCTCCTTTATGCTGCTAGCGGCCCCCTGGATCACGGCCCTCACCCTCCTCTGGTAGCGCTGCTGGCTCCAGCCGCCGGGCGAGGGCGATCTGAGCTTCGAGACCTGCACCACCGTCCTCTCCTCCACGCTCCTGACCACGGTCCCGTAGCCCCTGCATGCGAGGAGGGCGCAAATGTATGCTGTCTTTGCTGGGCTTAGCTTTGAGCCCTCCTCCAGAACCCCCGCCCTCCTAGCTACCTCCCTCAGGTCGAGGAACTGGCCGTCGAGCAGGGTTACCTGCACTATGGAGGACTTGGGCGGCAGGAGCGAGAGGACCCGCAGGAGCGCCTTCTCCTCCTGAGCTAGCTCGTAAACGTTGTCGAAGCCTACTCGGCTGGGCAGGTGCTCCCAGGCGAGCCTGATGAGCTTCGCCAGCCCCACCCCCTCTGCCTTGTAGAGGAGCTTCCCCTCAGGATCTACGAAAGCCACAGCGTAGCGGGCATCCTTGCGCCCAGGGGCGCCCTGCTCCAGGTCTGCCCCCATGCACTTCTCAGAGCTCACTGCTCTCCCCCCTCACGTAGCTGAGCGCCCTCTCGGGGCTCACCCCCAGCCCGAAGCGGCGGGAGAAGAAGCGCAGGAGCCTCTCCAAGTCCCTCCTCAGCGCGCTCTCTGCCAGCTCCTCCTCCTTGCGCAAGTACTGCGGCCAGTCTATTACGTAGGACTTCCCGTTGCTCGCAAGCACGTTGTACTCGCTGAGGTCGCCGTGCACAATGCCCACCTCCACGTACGCCTTCCTTACCGTCTCTACGGCGGTCCTGAGGAGCTCCGCCGGGTCCTCTGCCTCCCTCAGCTTGTAGAGCTCCACGCCCTCTATGAACTCCTGGAGCAACGCATGCCTAGAGCGAGCTATGGGCTTCGGCACAAGCGCTCCCACGTCGCTCAGCTCCTGGAGCGCCCAGTGCTCCCTCTCGCAAGTGAGGATAGCCAGCCTTATCCTGTCGCCCTTCAGCTCCCCGGCGTAGAGCCTGTGCCTCCTCATGTTCCTGAACCTCCTCACGCCGCCCCTGTGGAGCTTGAGCACGGCAAGCTCCCCGCTGGGCTGCTCCACCAGGAAGGCGTCCCCCTCCTTCCCGGCCCCTATCCTCTCGCCGAGCCTCGCTATGTACCCCCTGCTCCTCAAGTGAAGGTAGGCCAGCAGGTCCAGCCCCCTGAAGGTTAGCGCAAAGCCGAGCTCGGACTTCTTCACGGCCTTGAACTCTGCCAGCCTCTCCAGGGCCTTCGCTATGTGGGGCTCAGGCAGCTTGAGCTTCAGCTCCAGCACTTCCAGCGGCACGTACTCGTAGCTGCTCCTCAAGGCCTCCAGGGCCCTGAGCACCCTCAGCTCAGGCCCCTCTAGGCTGAGGGCGAAGCGCTCGAGGAGCGCCCTAACGGGCCACCACCGCGATCTATACTGCAAGGGGGTATTAATAGCTAGAGCAATATAGAGAAGTCAGGGTAAAGGTAGTAGAGCACGTACAGGCCAGCTGCTACTAACGCTGCCCCTTGCAGGACTATTGCCGCCCTGCTGTTCATGAACCCCACGATCGCGTTTGCGAGCGAGGTAGCAGAGGAGAGGGCGGTGAAGGGCAGCGAGAAGCCCAGGGCGAACAGGAGGCCGCCGAGGGATGCCTGCAGCGGGGAGCTGCCAGCTATGGCTATCAGCGTGAGGAGGAAGGGGAGGGAGCACTGCAGGCCGAGCAGCGGCGCTGCCCTCGAGAGCTGCGGTAAGTTGACGAGGGTGGGGTTAGAGGACCAGAGGGTGAGCGCCCCCCAAGCCACCACGAGGCTCGCGAGGAAGGAGGTGAGGAGGCCATAGACGTTCAGGGCTGTTACGGAGCTGAAGTAGTACGTTAGGGCGAGAAGGAGCCCTCCCGCAGCTGCTGCCGCCCACAGCGCTGCGGCTTTCTTCACTGCCTCCCTTGCGCCCGGCCTTTGTCTGGAGGTGGAGGCGTAGACTAGCAGCACCGGCAGGCTGCAGGGGGAGACGGCTGCAAGGAGGCCGAGGAAAAGGGAGCCGGAGAGGAAGGCTAGCAGCTCGAGCGCGCCGCCGGAGCCGGAGGCAGGGGCCTCGGTGCCCTTAGTTTCCTTAGCCCTCGCCAGCCCCTCCTCCACGAACTTCTTTAGCCCCTCGTACTGGTCCCCCGGGCCGAAGACCCCCACCTTCCTCGCCACTAGCGAGCCGTTCACGTAGAGGAGGAGCGTAGGGGTGCCCGGCACGTTGTACTTCCTCATTATGTTAAGGGTCTCCGCGTAGTCCCTCTGCGACATCTCGCTCAGGTTAGCCACCACCAGCTTCACGCTGCCGTTCTCCTTTATGTACTTCAGCAGCGCGGGCTCTACTTTAGCGCAGCCGGGGCAGCCGTAAGCTTTGAAGAAGACTACAGAGGCGCCCTCCCTCGGTATGCTCTCCTCAAGCTTACGCGGGTCCGTTACCTCGAGAACCCCATCTGCTCCCCCTCCCCTCGGCTGGAGCGAAGCTATAGCTATGAAGAGGAGCCATATGAGGACGGCAAGGAGCAGCAGCCTCCTGCTCTCGTCCCCTCTCCCCCTTAGCCTGAGATCCCTCTTCATAGCTCCCTTGAGCCTGCGTCTATGCAATCTCTTAATAGAGCGGCGTATATATGCTCGGAGAGAGGCATGAGAGGGGCAATATCTGAGTTCCTGCGAGAGGTTAGCGTCGAGAGGATACCCGGCGTTCTGAGGAGGGACCTCGAGGTCTCGAGGACCATAGCGGAGTGGGAGGGCAAGGGGCCTGTCATAGCTTTCCAAGTGGAGGGGGCGGAGGGAGAGAGCGTCTCAAACATGGTGGACACCCGCCATAAGCTGCTGAAGGCCATGGGGGCGAGGGAGGAGAGGGAAGCTTACCTGAAGCTCCTGGAGGCCATGAACAGCCCTGGGGAGCTGAGCATAGGAGGGGCGCCGAAGCTGAGGGAGGCCTCAAGAGGCCTCCTGAGCCTCCCGGCAGCGAGGTTTTACGAGAAGGAGAGGGGGCTTTACGTCTCTTCCTCCATCTTCATAGCCTGCTTCGAGGGGGTATGCAACGCGAGCGTCCACAGGATCTATGTGAAGGGCGAGAGGAGGGGAGTAGTGAGGGTTGTGCCGAGGCACCTCTGGGAGCTATACAAGCGCGCTACTGCAAAGGGCCAGGACCTGCCGGTAACTGTGCTCGTCGGCGTTCACCCGGCGGTGGAGATAGCCGCTGCTACCTCTCCGCGCTTCGGGGTCTTCGAGCTGGGCATAGCGGCCAAGATCCTGGGGGGCCTAGAGGCATACGAGAGCCCCCTCCACCGAAACCCCGTGCCCGTCGGCGCAGCAGCGGTGATAGAGGGCTACTTGACGAGGGAGATGGAAGAGGAGGGCATGTTCGTGGACGTGATCAGGACCTACGACAAGGTGAGGCTTCAGCCGGGCCTGAAGGTAGAGGCAGTTTACCTTTCCGACGAGCCCACCCGCGTGATCCTCTCTGGCGGCGCAGAGTCCTCGACGCTCATGGGCTTCTCCCGCGAGGCAGCTATCTGGGAGGCTGTCTCGAGAGTTGTGCCCAGGGTGCACAGGGTGAGGCTCACGAAGGGGAGCGGCGGCTGGCTGCACGCTATAATATCGATAAGCAAGGCCCACGAGGGGGACGGCAAGAACGCCCTGCTAGCAGCCTTTGCAGCCCACCCCAGCCTAAAAATGGCCATAGTAGTAGACGAGGACATAGACGTAGACAGCTGGGACGAGGTAGAGTGGGCTCTAGCTACTAGGTTCCAGCCGGACGAGGACCTGCTCATCATAAGGGGCGCGAGGGGCTCCACGCTTGACCCCAGCGCGAGGGAGGGGCTGACGTCGAAGATGGGAATAGATGCCACGAAGCCTTTGGGGGCAGGGATGGAGTACGAGCTCGCGAGGCCCCCGAAAAGGCTTTAAGTTCGTATTTTTAAGGTTTTCAAGTGTTAAAAATATAGGGAAGAGGAGTGAAGGAAATTAGGTGGCATGGGAGGGGAGGGCAGGGGGCAGTTACAGCTTCTATCATTCTCGCAGAGGCCGCCACCATGGAGGGCTTGTACGCCCAGGCCTTTCCGGAGTTCGGGCCGGAGAGGAGGGGGGCGCCCGTGAGGGCTTACACGAGGATCTCCGAGAGCCCCGTCCTGAGCCGCTCCCCCATCACGAGCCCTGACATTGTAGTAGTCCTCGACCCCAGCCTCCCGCCGCAGCTCTACCTCATGGGGCTGAAGGATGGCGGGGTTGTGGTGATCAACACGAAGAGGAGCCCAAAGGAGGTGTGGGAGCTGGCAAGGAGGAAGGTGGTGACAGTGGACGGCACGGGCATAGCGCTGAAGTTCTTGAAGGTCCCCATAGTAAACGTGGCCATGCTGGGCGCGCTGGCCAGAGCGCTAGATAGGCCCAGCCTGGACAGCATCGCTAAAGCTACCCTCAAAGTTCTCTTCGGCTTCATGCCCCAAGCCTCGCTCGAGGCGCTAAGGGGAGCTCTTGCGGAGCCCCTCATGGCCAACCTGGCAGTCCTCCACGAGGCGTTCAACTCTGCGGAGGTGGCGGAGGCGTGAGCTGGAGGGAGCTCCCGATAGGCGGCATGCTGCTAGAGCCTGGGAGCAGCGAGAGGAGGAAAACGGGGGACTGGAGGGTTTACAGGCCGGTGATAGATAACGAGAAGTGCACCCGCTGCCTCCTCTGCTGGGCCTACTGCCCCGAGGGCATTATAAAGATAGTGGACGGGGAGCAGAGGGCTGGCGGCAGGGTCTGGGGGTTCTCGCTAAGCATAGATTACGACTACTGCAAGGGGTGCGGCATATGTGCAGAGGAGTGCCCCGTCAAGGCCATAGCTATGGTGGAGGAGGTGAAGTAACGTGAAGAGGGTCCTCCTAAACTCCAACTTTGCAGCAGCGTACGCCGTTAGGGACGTGGACGTTGACGTGATCGCCGCATACCCCATAACGCCGCAGACGAGCGTTGTGGAGAAGCTCTCGGAGCTCATAGCTGCTGGGGAGCTGGACGCAGAGATGATACACGTGGAGAGCGAGCACTCTGCGCTCAGTGCCATGGTGGGAGCATCTGCTGTGGGGGCTAGGGTTTTCACTGCTACCTCCTCGCAGGGCCTGGAGTTCATGCACGAGATACTGCCCATAACCTCCGGCCTCAGGCTCCCCGTGGTTATGGCTGTAGCTACGAGGGCAGTCTCAGCCCCCATAAACATATGGTGCGACTACAGCGACCTAATGAACGTGAGAGATGCCTCCTGGATCACGACCATAGCGTCCACGGCACAGGAGGTGTACGACTCGATAATAGAGGCCTACATGGTCTCGGAGGACCCTAGGGTGTTACTGCCAAGCATAGTGGCCTACGACGGCTTCTGGATGAGCCACACCTACGAGCCCCTGCTGATCCCCGAGGACCCCCAGCAGGTGAGGGAGCTGGTGCCTAGGAGGCCTAGGCCGAAGCTAGATCCGGAGAGGCCCATAACGCTGGGCACCCTCGTGGGCCCCGACTGGTACTTTGAGCTTAAGTACCAGCAGGTGGAAGCCATGAAGGCCGCGCGGGAGGTCATGAAGGAGGCAGGAGAAAGCATGAGGAAGGTCCTCGGCAGGTCTTACGAGCCGGTGGAGAGCTACAGGCTAGAGGACGCAGATGTGGCAGTAGTTACCTACGGCGGTATATTCGGGAACGTAATGGGGGCCGTGGAGGAGGCGAGGAGGAGGGGCATAAGGGCTGGGGCCTTGAGGCTGAGGCTCTGGAGGCCCTTCCCAGCGGAGGAGCTGAGGGAGGCAGTGAAGGGGGTCTCCAAGCTCGTGGTGATAGACAGAGCCGTGAGCTACGGGACCCCCATCTCCGGCCCAGCTGCCCTAGAGGTCATGGCCGCCCTGTACGGCAGCGGCATAGATGTGATCAGCTTTGTGGCAGGCCTCGGCGGGAGGGCTGTCACTGAGGGGGACGTGGTGGGGATGATAGAGAGGGGGATCAAGTTGAGAGGGCTAAGGGAAACTATATATTGGGGAGTTAGGGGGGTGGAAGCGTGAGGATCAGGACCCTTAGGGACCTCCCTAGGGAGGAGCTCTTCGCCCCAGGCCACGGCCTCTGCGCGGGCTGCACCGCTGCAACCATAATAAGGCACTTGCTGAAGGTAGCCGGGAAGAACACTATAATAGTCAACGCCACAGGCTGCGTGGAGGTCTCCACTACTATGTACCCCTTCACCTCCTGGAAAGTGCCGTGGCTACACGTGGCATTCGAGAACGCTGCCGCAGCTGCTAGCGGCATTGAGACTGCGCTGAAGGTAATGGCGAGGAAGGGTCTCATAGAGCCGGAGAAGAAGGTAAAAGTCATAGTGCTGGCGGGCGACGGCGGCACTTACGACATAGGCCTCCAGGCGCTGAGCGGCATGCTAGAGAGGGGCCACAAGGTAACTTACGTGCTCTACGACAACGAGGCCTACATGAACACGGGCATCCAGAGGAGCGGCTCCACGCCCCTCCACTCCTGGACTACCACCACGCCCATAGGAAAGCTCATGAGGGGGAAGCCGCAGCGCAAGAAGCCCATAGGAGACATAATTATAGCTCACGGGATAGACTACGTGGCCACAACTAACGTAGCATACCTGATGGACATGCTGAACAAGTTCTCCAAGGCCCTGGAGATAGATGGCCCCACATTCCTCCACGTCCTGCAGCCCTGCCCCACTGGCTGGAGGTTTGAGCCGCGCTACGGCATAAAGCTGGGGAGGCTTGCCGTGGAGACGGCAATCTGGGTCAACTGGGAGTGGAGCAGGGGCGACTTCAGGGTGACGACGAGGGTGCCGAGGAGGAAGCACGTGAGGCACTACCTGAGCCTCCAGGGCCGCTTCAGGGGGCTCACGGAGGCAGAGATAGAGGAGATACAGGAGCAGGTAAACAGGGAGGTGGAGAGGATAAACAAGCTGGTAGGGGAGGAGGTAATAGGGCCTCTAGCCGACTAGCCTCTTCAACCCCTCCTCGCTAAGCAGGCTCATCAGCTCTGTGCGGTGCCTCACCTCGTCCTCTAGCAGCTCCACCGCCAGCCTCTCCGTTACCGGGTCTTTCCCATGGGTAAGCTCGTATAGCTCCTTGTAGCCCTCTATAGCGCACTCCTCCGCCTTTATCGCCGCTATTAGCCAGCCGTCCACGTCGAAGGGGTCCTGGGGGAGCTCCGGGTACTTGCAGCGAGAGATCTCAAAGAGGGCCTTGAAGTCCCTTGGCAGCTCCACCTCAAGGCTCTGCAGCCTCTCGGCTATCATTATCGCGTGCTTGGTGAGCTCCTCCTTTGCCTCCTTCAGGAAGTTCTCCGCTATTTCCCCAGCCACGGGGCCCTGGATGGAGTAGGCAGTGAGGGTGTAGTAATAGCCTGCCACCCACTCGTCAGCATATGCAGCGAGAAGGGCTTGGGAGAGCCTCTTCTCGTCCACCTGCTTGACGAACTCCTTCCTCAAGCTCTCTGCCCCTCCAAAGAAGATGTAGATTATTTATATCTTCCCTCTGCCCAGCTCCCGAGAGGCGATGTTGGCGCTGGTAGAGGCAAAGGGGGTCTCCAAGAGGTTCGGGAGCGTGAGGGCCCTCGAGAGGGTCTCCCTCACGGCCGCGCCCTCGAGGGTGGTGTGCCTCGTGGGCCCAAACGGCGCCGGGAAGACGACCCTCCTCAGGATCATTATGGGCCTCCTGGAGCCGGACGAGGGGGAGGTAAGGGTCTTCGGCCGAGAGTCATGGGACGAGTCCTTGAGGAGCAGGGCCTACTACCTACCTCAAGAGGCGGGGCTGCCCAAGGGCCTGACGGGAAGAGAGTTCCTATCTTTCATAGCCAGCGTTTACGGTAGGGGGTCAGCGGATAGGGGGGCAGAGCTCTCTGGGCTGGGGAAGGAGCTTGACAGGAGGGTAGAGACCTACAGCGTGGGCATGAAGAGGAGGCTGCTGGTAGCAGCAGGCCTTATGGTGGAGCCGGAGCTCCTCGTGCTGGACGAGCCCACCGCGGGTCTCGATGTGTCTCACTCCCTTTTCCTCCGCGACGCTATAGCGTCCTACGCTAAGGAGAAGAGCGCGGCCGTCATCTACGCTAGCCACAACATGCTAGAAGTGCAGTACGTCTGCGACGAGGTCCTCTTCCTGCACAAGGGCCTGCTGGTGGAGGCGGGGGCCCCGCAGGAAATAATGGAAAAGCATCGCGCAAAGAACCTCGAGGAGGTCTTCGTGAGGGTGGCGAAATGAACAAGCTGCTGGCCCTCCTTCGGCGGGAGCTGCTCTCCCTCTTCAGGGACCGCTACGTGATCTTCTCTATAATAGTCGCCCCCTTCCTCTCCATGCTCCTCATAGGAGGCATAACGGTAGCCATGCTGGCAGGGGTAGAGGACAACGGGAACTCGCTGCCGGAGCTCTCCCTCTGTGTGCAGGACGCGGGGGACGAGGTGGCAAGGGAGCTCGCCTCTAGGCTAGGCGCGCGAATGAGCTGCGAGGGCAGATACGTGCTCACGCTTAGGGAGGGCTTCGGCGAGAGGCTGCGCACGGGCGAGAGGGCAGAGGCAGTAGTGCTGGTGAGCACAGACAACCCGCTCTCGCTCCCAGACCAGACCGCGGTGGCAGCGATATCCTCCGCCCTGCAGGCTGCCTCCCTTCAGCTGGCGATAGAGAGAGGGTGGACTACCCCGCCGCCGAAGGTCTCCGTGGAGTTGCAGAAGAAGTACCTCGTGAAGGGGAAAGTCATGGAAGAGGGGGAGGCGCTGGCGGTCGCCTCTCTGCAATACGCCGTTGCCCTCCTCTTCCTCATCCTTCACTTTATAACGATCCAGGTGGGGGCCATAAGCGTGGGCATAGATAAGGAGGCTAGGATAGCAGAGAGCGTCTTCACGTACCCCCTCCGCAGGCGAGACTTAGTGTTAGCAAAGGCCGCAGGGGTAATAGCAACATCTATAGTGGCCCTCACGAGCTTCACCGCAGGCCTCGCCTTTGTATACGCTTTCCTGCTTGCGCACGTTGAGGTAGGAGGTAGGAGCGCTGCGGAGGAGGTGAGCCGCATCTTGGCGGAGGCCTCCTTTGGAGCTCCCCAGCTGCTCATATCCTTCGCTGCCTTCCTCTTCCTTGCGCTCTCCTCCTCCCTCCTCGGCACCTTCTTCGGCTACCTCTTCGCCAGCGACATAAGAGGTGCCCTCGTCACGAGCTCTTACGTTGGCTTGATCACGGCCGCCCCTGCCCTACTGGACATCATGCTCCTCAGCGCCAGCACTCCCCTCTTCTACCTCTTCCCAATATACCCCCCGCTCCAGTCATCTAAGTTATCGCTCTACGGGGCCTACGGCGAGGGCCTCTTGTCGCTGCTCCTGGCAGCCCTCTACGCAGCCGTGCTCTTCCTCCTGAACGCCTGGATAGCCAGGCCGAGCGTAGTCCTCTACGGCCTAGGCAGCATGCTTAGAAGGCGTTTATATTAATTCAGCGCCTACGCGTTTTTGGGGAGAGCATGAGAGCAGCGGAGAGGCTCAAAGACGTTCTTGGGGCGGACAAGGTCATAACCGATCCGCTGATAGTGAACCTCTACTCCCGGGAGCCCAGCGGGCTATCCTCCCGCGCAGGAGCGGTGGTGTTCCCGGAGAGCTCCAAGGACGTCTCGAAGATAGTCTCTTTCGCATACAAGCACAACATAAAGGTGTTCCCCCAGGGCTCCACCACGTCCCTCTCAGGCTCCTCCCTGCCGGCGGAGGAGGGCATAGTGATCTCCTTCGAGCGTATGAACAGGATCCTTTCGGTAAGCGTAGTAGACTCAACCGTGGACGTGGAGGCCGGCGTGAGGCTAGGAGACCTTAACGTGGAGCTCGCCCGCTACGGCTATATGTTCCCCATAGACCCCGGCAGCGTGGCCGTAGCGACGGTGGGGGGAGCTATAAACGGGGGGTCGGGCGGGCTGAGGGGGGCAAGGTACGGCACTATGACGAACTGGGTGCTGGGGCTCAAGGTGGTCCTCCCGGACGAGAGCGGCACCGAGCTGAGGGTAGGCTGTAGGACCACGAAGTGCAGGCAGGGCTACGACCTGGTGAGGCTTATCGTAGGGAGCGAGGGGACCCTCGCGCTGGTCACTGAGGCCACGCTAAAGATAACGCCCATGCCGGAGGCCGTGGTCACAGCTCTGGCCTTCTTCCCGGAGCTCGAGGACTTATACGCTGCATACAAGGAGATAAAGGAGAGCAGGGTGCAGCCCCTGATCCTCGAGTTCATGGACGAGGAGACCGCGCGGCTTGCAAAGGAGGCCTCGGCGGCGCCAGTAGAGGTAGAAGGTCACATGCTGCTGGCGGCGGTGGACTGCAATAGGGAAGCGCTTGACAGGGTGGAGGCGTGGCTCTCAGAGCTCATGAGGAGGCACAACGCGAAGAGGGTGTACACCGCGGTTAAGCCTGAGGAGTCGGAGAAGCTCTTCACGCTGAGGAGGAGCCTCTTCCCAGCTCAGGTCTTCTTTGGCAACAAGCGCTACCCGGGCAAGAGGCTGATGGTGATTCTCGAGGACATAGCAGTTCCGCCCTCCAGGCTGCTGGAGGCCATCAAGAAAATAAGGGAAGTAAGCGAAAAGCACGGGCTCCAAGTCTCCATAGGAGGGCACGTAGGCGACGGCAACCTGCACCCCTCCGTCGCTTTCCCGCTAGACGATGAGGTCATGAAGTCAAAGGCTGTGGCCTGGCACGAAGAGGTGGCAAAGATAGCCGTGGAGCTCGGGGGGACTGTGAGCGCAGAGCATGGCATAGGCACGCTGAAGAAGGGGCTGCTGGAGGCGGAGCTGGAGAAGCTGGGCTCAAGGAAGGCCTTGGAGCTCATGAGGGGCATAAAGAGGGTCTTCGACCCGAAGGGGATCCTCAACCCGGGGAAGGTGGTGTGAAGTACGCTGTCTCAGAAGCGAGGAGGTGCGTTCTCTGCGGCTTCTGCGAGCCCGTCTGCCCTACGCTGTACCCTGGGGGTCACAGAGGCCATGGGCCGAGGGGGAGGGTACAGCTCATACTCCTGCTCGAGGGGAGCTCCAGTAGGCTCGTAGAGGAGGCCCTCTACACTTGCCTCCTCTGCGGCGCCTGCACGCAGGTCTGCCCGGCAAAGATAGACGTGGCGGGCGCTGTGAGAGAGGCTAGGGCTTTCCTAAGGTCAAAGCTCTCCTCCTGAGCTCCCTGGCCATGCGCGAGATGGGTATGCTAACTGGGCACGCCTCGTCGCACCTGCCGCAGCCCAGGCAGAGGAAGGAGAGCTTTCCAGCCTCCAGCTCGTCGTGGGTGATGGCAGTCCACGCGAGCCCCATGGGGCCTCCGTAGACTGGGCCTCCCCAATGGTTAGCGGTGTGCACCCAGACGGGGCACTCGTACTGGCACCTCCCGCATCGCACGCACAGCAGCTGCTCCTCGAAAGGCCCTCCTCTGGCGGCAAGCCTGCCGTTATCGAGTAGGACCACGTGCTGCTCCACGGGGCCTTGGGCTCCGTAGACCCTCGTCCTCTCTATGTCTGCCGTGCTGCTGGGGCCAGCTACAATGTTTATGTATGTGGGCGGGTAGAGGCCCGCGTAGGCTGCCTGAACCATTGCTACCTTTACGGCGTCCATTAGCGTCGGGACTATCTTATCTACCGGGACTATGGCTATGTGGAGAGGGGGAGCGCCGGAGACCAGCCTTATGTTGCTCTCGTTCTCAACGGTCACGAGAGCTCCCGTGTCTGCGGCCAGCGCGTTTGCCCCCGTTATGCCCACGTGAGCCCTCACGATCTTCTCCCTCAGGAACTCCCTGGCAGCCCTTACCGCAGCCTCTATGCTCTCCCCCTCCACCCTCGCCCCTGCCTTCCTCAGCAGCTCCATAGCCCTGCGCCTCGTCATGTGGACTGCGGGCGTTATGGTGTGCATGGGCTTTGAGCCCTCCAGCTGTACGAGCAGCTCCCCGAGATCTGTTTCCCACACCTCGTTGCCGAGAGACTGTAGGTGCTCCCTGAGGCCCACCTCTGCCGCTGCCATGCTCTTTGAGAGCACCACCAGCTTCCCCGAGCCGACGAGCTTCCCCACTATTTCCCTAGCTCTCTCCGCGCCCTCCGCGAAGTGAGGGGTGGCCTTCACGGCCCTAAGGCTGTTCATGGCTTGCTCTATGAGCTCGTCCAGCCTCGCTATGGACCTCTTCTTGATCTCCCTTACCTCCTTCGCCAGCTCCGCCAGCTCGGGCCTGCTCCTCAGCACCTCCTCCACTTTAAGCTGGGAGGAAAGGGAGGCCTTCCCCAGCGCCAGCTGCAGCTCCTCGTCCTCCAGCGCCCTATTAACTTCCTCGAAGGCCTTCACCCCTCCTCCCCTGCCAGCAGGAGCGCTATGTCGCTCACCTTCTCGCCCTCTGCCGCTCCCCACAGGTTTACGTAACATATGGGGCAGAGGGTCACTATGTGCTTCGATCTCTCGGAGAGCTCCGCAAGCCTCACCCTCGCTATCTTCTTTGCCATCTTCGGCGCTATGCCCTCTATGGGGCCTCCGCAGCAATATGTCATCCGACGGCTCCTGCGGGGCTCAAGCACCTGGTAGCCTGCGCCCTCCAGCAGCCGCCTCGGCTGCTCCACTACGTTCTCCCACCTGGCGTAGAGGCAGGGATCATGGATCACCACCTCCCCTTTGCCCGCCTGGCTAGGGCTTACGCTCAGCACCTCTAGGTAGCTCCTAACCGTTAGGTCGAAGCCGTCTACGTATTTGGGGTAGATGCTCCTGAGCATGTGCGTGGTGTGAGGATCTACCGTGATGACCTCCTGCGCCCCTCTGGCCTTCAGGGCCTTGTACACCTTCTTGGCCTGCTCCGCAAAAAGCTCGTCGAGGCCCAGGTCGTACAGCAGGGCGCCGCTGTAGAGGTCGTCCTCGTAAGGGTAGGCCACCTTGATCCCGCTCCTCTCCAGAAGCCTCACTATGGACCTCAGCACCCTCTCCACGTAAGCCTTGAGCCTCTCGTCCGGCCTTATGGCTATGGCTGCGAGCTGCGTAAAGTAACGGGAAACCTTGAGGGCGAGCGAAGAGACGGCTGTGCCCTCTAGGCGAGAGGTGTACTCTAGGAGGGAGACCGCGTATGGCATGAGCTGGTAGAGGGCCCCCGTGTACAGCATAGGGGAGCCGCGCGCAGGCAAATTGAGGGGCCTAGCCCAAGCATATGCCACATCGCTAGGGGCAGGGAGGGGAAAGCCGCTCCTCCTCATGTTTTCCGCCACCAGCTGTGCCGCCGCCGCGGGCTCAAGCGGCACAGTGTCACCCAGCGCGTGTAGGGAGCCCGCATTTAAATATGATTTAAGGCTTGGAAGAGAAGGAGCATGCGGCGTGGAAGGCTTGGAGGCAAAGGAGGGGAGAGAGAGGATCGCGAGGATGCTAGACGTGCTCCCCTCTGCCTCTGCCCTTGCGGGCGAGCAAAAGCAGCTTAGGGAGAAGAGGGTAAGGCTGAAGTTCGAGGAGGCGGTGGAGAAGGGGCACGCGAGGATAAGCGCCAAGCTGGCTAGGGCGCTGGGCATAACGGATAAACTGGAGGTGGTGGTGGCGGGGAGGACTAGGCTGCTCCTCCAGGCAATAATAGACGAGTCGCTCGAGGAGGAGAGGGTGTTCGTGAACCCTTCCCCCCTATTAGAGAAAGGCGTCGCTGACAACAGCATAGTCACTGTAAGGGCAGCTAGGTGAAGAGAGTGAAGGCGGAGAGCCTCGCGGAGGAGCTGGCTCAGCGCTTTCACGAGCATCACGAATTAATGGAGGAGGTAAAGAGGGTCCTGTCCCTCGCGAGGGCCGGCGGAGCAGTCTCCTTCGAGGAGCCCCTCGAGCTGCTGAGGCTGAACAGGGGGAGCATACTGAGCGACCTGGGGCTCTACGAGGGAGACAAATCCGACGACCTCTTCGCCCTGGTGGGCTACTACTTCGAGGTGGCGTCCGTTAACGAGAGGGAGCTTCTCATGGAGCTCAGCGAGTTCGTTGACGTCAGCAGAGACCTGCAGGAGCTGGAAGTAGTCAGGCAACGGGCGTGGGAGGTGCTGGAGAGGCTGCAATAAGCTTATTTGGAGCCGCAGGAGACAGGAGAGGTGGGTGACAAGTGACGCCGGGCCAGAGGCATGTGGTGGCCTTTATACTGATCAATGTGGAGATGGGGGCAGAGGAGGAGGTGAGGGACATCCTCCTTTCCCAGTACAAGAACTCGGTAACTGAAGCAAGGATAACTTATGGCGAGTACGACCTGGTGGTAAAGGTGGAAGTGGAGAACATGGCAGCCCTCGAGAAGGTCACCACAGACATAAGGGCTATATCGGGCGTAAGGAGGACCGTTACCCTGATAGCCGTCTAGCCTCCTCCGGCAGCGGGTACCTCAGGATAGCTGCAAGTCCCCCTAAGGCTTTCAACCTCTGGCCCGGCGGGCTCTCCTCCGGCACAAAGGTCACTAGGGCCCCCTTGGCTTCGGCCTCCTCCACGGCCTTGGCTGCCCTCTCCCCCAGCTCCAGGTCGTACAGCGCCGAGTCCAGGACTAGCAGCTCCCTCACTGCGCCCGCCCTCGCAGCGGCCCACACGTCGCCTAGCCCATAAGCAACCCTCTCCCTCTCCCTCGCTAGGAGCTCCATGAACTCCCCAAGGAACCTCTCTGCCTCAGCTATCGAGAGCTCCCTGAGGTGCTCGAGGGTGGACTGCCTCCTCAGCGCCTCCTCCACTCCTGCAGCTCCCCCCATGGAGGCGCTGTCGGAGTAGACCTTGGCGCTCGGCGCAAGCGCCCTGATCTTATCTGCCAGCTCCTCCTTCAGGAACCCCGGCCCTACCGCCACGATCACGGAAGCGCCGTGAGAGCCGGCAGCCTCGGCTACCCTCTGCGCTATATATGACATTGCCTCCTCCAGCGCCCTCTCCCTCCTCGCGTCGTCCTTGCCGGGGAGCCTCAGGAGCCCCTCCTCCAGGACCTTGTAGCCAGAGGCAGAGAGCACGGCCAAAGCATACTCTTCGTAGTCCACCGCCACTACTATAGCCCTCCCGCGAGGCCCGCTGCCCCTCATCTTCTCTATAGCTCTCTCGCTCCAGCCCTCCTCCCTCTCGAGGGTCACGGTAGCTCCTGGCTGCAGGGTCATGGAGTGGTGTTTGCCCACGACGCCGTACTCCTCTGGGCCCTCTATTATGGTGCCGAAGAGCCTCAGCCTGCCCGTAAAGGGCTGGAACTCCACGGCCTTCAGCCGCAGCTTTACCGTTATGACCCTCCTCTCCTTCTCCTCCCCTCTTCCGGAAACCACGTCCCTTGCCGTCTTCCCCTCCACTACGTCGCCAGGCTTCAGCAGGGTGCGGAGGGTCCAGAGGTCCTCCTCCGTATCGATCCTTACCGTTACTGCCCTCCTGTTTGGGTGGACCTCGAGGACCCTCACTTCGCTCGCCTATAGTATACGCCGGGCGCTATCTCCTCCCCCTCGGGGGCCTCGTATATTGCAACCTTCACCTTGTGGAGGGCAGCTATGTCCCTAGCTGCGCCCTCTAGCTCCCTCGGCAGCAGGAGCTCCCCCTCCAAGGGCTCGCTGAGCCTTAGGCCCAGCCTCTTCTTCAGCGCCCACACCGCGCTGTTGACCTCCACGATCTTCCTGGCTATTGCTGCCAGATGCTCCCTCTCGCTCCCCCCGGAGACCTCTGGGAAGCGCTGCCTGTGAACGCTCTGGCCGTAAATCTGCCTGAATATGTCGTCGGTTATGAAGGGCATTATGGGGGAGAAGGCTATGAGGATCCCCTTCAGCATCTTGTGCATTGCAGCCCAGGCGGAGGCCTGCTCCTCCCTGCTGTATGCTCCCTCCCTATTGTATGCTCTGTCCTTAGCCAGCTCCACGTAGTGCGATGCAAAGACGTCCCAGGCGAGCTCGTAAAGGAGGTTTGCGGGCTCGTAGACGTCGAGCTGCCCGTAAGCCCTGTCGACCCTCTCGAGGTACTCCTCATAAAGCGCTAGGAAGGCCTTGTCGGTGAGCTCCCTCACCTCCCCCTCCTCCGGGAACGAGGAGATGAGCCTTGCCACGTTCCACAGCTTAGTGACTAGCAGCCTCCCCGTCTTTATCTTGCCCTCGTCGAACCTGTAGTCGTAGCCGACCTTGGACGCTACGGCGGCCCAGAACCTGAAGGCGTCCGCGCCGTACTCTTTCACTATCGGCTCTGGGTCTATTATGTTGCCTAGGGACTTGTGCATGGGCCTACCTGTGGGATCTAGCCCCATGCCCGTCACGCGGGCCCAGCGGAAGGCGGGCTTGCCCGTGAGCTGGTATATCCTGAGCATGGTGTAGTACAGCCATGTCCTTATTATGTCCTGACCTTGAGGCCTCAGCATGGAGCTAGAGGGATACTCCTTTAGCCCTATCCTCCTAACGATGTAAAGGGGCGTTATGCTGGAGTCGAACCATGTGTCCAGCACCCTCTTCTCCCCCACTATGTGCTCCGGCGAGGCGCCGCAGCTCGGACACCTCTCCCACGGGTTCTCCTCCCAGGGCCTGTAGTAGCCAGGCCTCTCGGGCAGCAGCACGGCGCCGCAGCGGCTGCACCTCCACATGGGTATCTCGGTGGCATAGTAGCGGTCCCTCGAGATCGGCCAGTCCATGGTTATCGAGTCCACCCAGTCCAGGAGCTTCTTCTTGTGCATCTCCGGCACGAACTCCATCTGATCTGCTATCCTCTTCATGTCCTCCTTGAAGGCCAGCTGGGAGAGGAAGAGCTCCCTCCTGTGGACTATCTGCAGAGGCGTCTTGCACCTCCAGCACTTGGGGACCTTGTGGACGATCTTCTCTACCTTCTCCAGCTCCCCTCTCTCCCTGAGGAGCTCCGCCGCCCTAGCTCTAGCTTCCTTAACTGGGAGGCCTGCAAGGGGGCCGGCCCTCTCGTTCATAACTCCGTCCTCCCCTATCACCACGTTTGGCTTGAGCCTCAGCTCGTTGAAGAGCCTCACGTCCTCCTCGTCGCCGTAGCTGCAGATCATCATTAGCCCAGTGCCAAAGTGAGGATCCACTGCTGGGTGCTCCACTATGACCGCCTCGTGGCCGTAGAGAGGCGCTATGGCCTTCCTGCCCACGAGGCCCTTGTACCGCTGGTCCTGGGGGTGATAAGCCAGGGCCGCGCAGCCGGCCAGCAGCTCAGGCCTCGTTGTGGCCACGACGAGGCTCCTGCCGTCCTCCGCCAGCCTGTACTTTACGTAGTAGAGCGCCCCCTCCTCCTCCTCGTGCTCCACTTCCGCCTCAGCTAGGGTGGTCCCGCACCTCGGACACCAGCGGACGGGCCTCTCGGCCTCGTAGATAAGGCCCCGTTTGTACATCTCCACAAAGGTCTCCTGAGTGATGGCCCTGTAGAGGGGGCTGTCGGTGCCCTCGGGCCAGTAGTCGAAGCTGCAGCCGAGGGACTTCCAGATCTCGACTATCTCAGCCTCCGCCTTGTCCAGAAACTCTTTACATAGCTTGAGGAACTCCCTCCTCCCCTCTACGGTCCTCGCCATCTCCTTTGCGTTCACCTTGTTCACCTTCTCTACCTGCACCTCCACGGGCAGTCCGTTTCTGTCTGCATAGAACGGCATAACGACGGCGTAGCCCTTGAGCCTGAAGTACCTCCCCACCATGTCTATCTGGGCGAAGTGGGAAGCTCCGCCCACGTGCCACCTGCCGCTCGCATATGGCGGGGGCGTGTCTATTATGACTAGCTTCTCCCCCTCGAGCCTAGTCCCGTAGAGCCCCTCCTCCTCCCAGAGCCTCCTTAGCTCCGCCTCCCTCCTCGCGTGGTCCCAGCGCGTGCTCGAGATCTTCGGCCTGAGCTCCAAGCTTCCCACCTAAGCCTCTAGGAAGGTCGAAAAAGAGGGATTAAAGCTTACGGAGAGTCTCAGGCCTTTTTCTGAGCGTAATAGTATAGCCCAGAGGAGGAGGCCTAGCAGCGAGAAGGCCAGCACTAGCCACCACTCAAAGGGCACTTCACTCACCCATCTCCCTTACCTTTTTCTCCCTCTCATATGCATAGTACCAGCTGTATAGCGCTAGCACCACGAGGAGCCAGGCTACTATGAACAGGGGAAGCCAGCTCATCTTCCCTCCCCCGCCACCTTATCTATGGTCCTGCTGGCCACTATGTACAGCACTACCCCTCCTATGGCCAGGATCAAAAGGCCCGGGAAGGTGTAGTAGTGGAGCCCTGCGTCCCACCCCTTGTACCAGTCCCAATACACTATCCACCAGACAAAGAAGACGAACGGTATGATCACGTTTTTGACGAGGATGTTCCACCAACGCCCGAGGCTTATGAAGGGCCTCGGCTCCACCTCCATGAGCTCCTTCCTCGCCTCCGCGTCTGCCGGGAAGCCCGCTGTGGCTGCGAGCGCGACGAGGCTGAAGGAGAGGGCTATAACGCCCCAGACCGCGTCATAGTAGTCTAACCAGGCGAGCGAGAGAGCGGCAGGTAAGCTAATTATGTCCGCGATGCCCGTCACTGCTGCGAGAGGCCCACGTCCTTTCTTAACTCCGTCGAGCTCTCGAGACGATCTAAAGCTTCTATGTATAAGGCTTCCAAATATAAGCTTGCCCCCTCCTCTCCTCGCAGGGAACTGCGCTGAGGGCGCTACAGCTCTGGCCCCTCTACTTGCTGGCGCTCGTGGGGTTAGCTGTAGCCCTCGCCCTAGGGCCCGGCTGGACCAGTTTCGCCTTCGTGGGAGCGCTAATAGCGTATGTTGCTGCGTCCTTCTTCTTCCCAGAAACTAGGTACCTCCCCCTCTCCCTCCTCGTCGGCATTCATGTGGGCGCCGTGATCTCGTACTACACTAGGCCGGTGCCCCTCCCCTTCTTCATAGTGGAGTTGAGCCCCTACGGCCCTTTGCTGAACATTGACGTAGTCCAGCTCCTCGTGGCATACGAGCTAGCCTCGTACTACATGCAAAGAAGGGCCAACGCGCAGGGGGCTCCTGCGGCTTCTGGAGCGGCGGGGGGAGAAATAGTTTATAAGCATTGAAAGAGGTGGAAAAGAGAGGAGCCGCGGTAGTATAGCCAGGCCCAGTATGCGGGCCTCTCGAGCCCGTGACCCGGGTTCAAATCCCGGCCGCGGCACCAGCCTGCGCGGCCCGATCTTGCCACTCAAGGAGCCCTCTCACCATCTCCCCCACGTCCCTCCACTCCTTCTTCAGCACCCTCGAGGCGAACTTGTAGCGATACTTCAGACCGCTGAGCGCTAAAGAGAGGGCGGAGCCCTTGGGGACCAGTGAGATGGCCAGGGGCGAGAGGGCTATGGCCACCTTGCCGAGGGGGGAGAGAGGGAGAGCAAGGCAGGACCGCTTCAGGTACCTGCAGCCCTCCATAATCAGGTCCCCTGCCTCTGGGTAATAGGGGGACACCACGTGTAGCCACATGCCGTCGTACTTTCCTTCTGCGGCCTCCACCAGCACCTCCGCCACGTCCCTCACGTCAACCACGGGCAGCCCCACGCCGAAGAAGGGGGCTATGCGCAAGGAGAGGGACCTGCGGAAAAGCCTCCAAATGCCATGGTAGCCCCAAGGACCTATGAGGATCCCTGGCCTCAGTATGCTCCACTTGCCTTTCAGCTCCTTCCCCATCCTGACCAGAGCCCTCTCCCCCTCTGCCTTCGTGATCTCGTAGAAGCTCCGATATTCGCGCTCTCCGGAGAGGTGCTCCTCTTCCTCGTAAACCACGCTCCCCGGCTTCACGCCCTTGATGCCCCCCACAGCCCCTGTGCTGCTTACGTGCACTAACCTAGAGCCGCTCCTGGCAGCTGCCCTTGCGGTCTCCTCCAGCAGCATCACGTGGGCCTCCTTGAACTCCTGGAGGCTGCCCGAGAGCTTCCCTATGAGGTAAAAGTAAACGTCCCCCCCGAGCTCCGCGAGGGCTCCCTCCTCTAGGCGCGGGAAGAGCGCCAGCTTCGCCCCTATTCCCTGTAAGTAGGCCGTTATCTGCGGCCTCTTCTTCTCAGACCCTTTTCTGCCGACCACAACTACTTCATGACCTAGATTTCGCATAAGGCCCACGAGGTTCGCGCCAAGATACCCTATGCCGCCCACCACGACTGCCCGCAAAGCCTCTGCCCGAGCCTTGGTTGTCTATTACGTTTATATTCTTCGCCTCCTTGTTCTCAGCTAAGGCTCTGAAGGGTGAAGTTGCCCGCCAGGCCGAGGCTGGCAGTGAGCCAATGCTTGCTGGAGGAGGGGCTAGTGCAGGGGCTCTCGGAGTTCATAGACGTGACGCCCCTCTGCCCCCGCCTCTCGCTTCGAATAAGCTACCCCCGCGAGTTCTTTGTCCTCAGCGAGCTCGAGAACTCCCTCGAGATCTATAGCCCCAGGCTGAAGCTAAGGGTAACGGAAGAGCTCATTGCCTTTGCAAGCTCGCTGCTCCCCGCGCTACAGGTGGACGGCTTCCTGCTGAGGTCCGAGTCCCCCTTCTGCGGCGTGAAGGACGCAAAGGTGTATGGGAGGGAGCTCAAGGTCGTCAGGAGGGACGACGGCTTCTTCACGAGATGCGTGAGGAACCACCAGCCCCTGATCCCCGTGGAGAGTCACGGCAGACTCTCAGACTACGAGGTCCGCCGGGCCTTCTTCACGCGCGTCTTCGCGCTTGCGGAACTCCGCTCCCTCCTGGCAGGAGGCAAGGAGAGGGAGCTCGTGGAGTTCCACAGAAGGCACAAGTACTTGATCATGCTCCACTCCCCCCACCACCTGAAGCTGCTGGGGAACATAGCTGCCAACAGGCAGAGGAGACCGCTGGAGGAAGTGAAGAGGGCATATGCTGCAGTCTTCATGGAGGCCCTCGCCAAGAAGCCCTCCGTGAGGTCTTACGTTAACGTCTTCTACCACCTCTACGGTCACATGAAGAGAAGGGAGGATGGAGAGGCCGCGAGGGAACTTATACGGTCTTTCGAGGAGGGCCGCGCAACGCTTCGGCAGCTCCTCTCCCACTTCATGTCCCTGGCGGAGAAGGTGGGCAACTCCTACGTCCTCTCGCAGAGCTTCTTCGCGCCCTACCCGCAGGAGCTGGAGGCTCTCTGGAATGAGAGCCCTGAGCGTTAGGGCCGGCATAGCACTCGTGGGAGAGCTGGAGGTCAGGAGGGACGTATGCGTTTTCGTGAGGGACGGGCGCGTGGAGTCAATAGAGGGGAGCGGCTCCTGCAGGGAGGGCTCGCTAGGGGGCCCCGCCTTCGCCCTCCTCCCCCAGCCGGCAAACGCTCACGTGCACTCCGCAGACCACGCCTTCCCGGAGTACGGCTCCAGCCTTAGCCTGGAGGAGCTCGTTGCTCCCCCTCACGGCCTAAAGCACCGCCTCCTCTCCGCAACTCCCCCAGAGGCGCTGACCAAGGCCATATTTGAGCTGTACTATGCTGCGTGGAGGCTAGGCATAGGCCTTCTCGTCGACTTCAGGGAGGGAGGAGGGCTAGGGTGCACGCTGGCTGCAAAGGCTAGGGAGGGGCTCCCTGAGGGCATGAGGGTGCTCATACTTGGCAGGCCTGGGCCAGAGTGGCCTATGGGCTGCGAAGGGCTCGGGGCGCCCAGCCCCCTGAACTACGGGGAGCGCGAGTTCTTGGAGCTCGCCATGAACCACAGGCCTGCCATGGCTCACGTGGCAGAGACCCCTGAGGCTAGGAGGAGAGGGGACCTGGAGAGGGCTCTGAGAGCGAGGCTCGACGCAATAGTTCACGGCACCCACCTCTCGCCCGACGACCTAGAGGCGCTGAGGGAGGAGGGGGTGGGGCTAGTGCTGTGCCCGAGCTCTAACATGTGGCACGGAGTAGGCCTGCCGCCGGTGGCAGACGCCATAAAGGCAGGCGTGAGGCTAGCGCTAGGGACGGACAACGCGGCGTGGAGCTCTCCCAACGTCTGGCTGGAGGCGAGGCAGGCCCTCCTGCTGGCTAGAGCCCAGGGGGCAAAGGGAGAGGAGGTGGCCAAAGAGGTCCTGAGGGCCCTCTTCGTCGCGCCCTACGAGCTGATAGGCCTCCGGCCCCCACTGATAGAGGAGGGGGAGGAGGCTAAGATGGTGTTACTCTACTCCGAGGGGCTGGCCTCTGCACAGGACGTATACGGCGCCGTGGCGAAGAGGGCTGGGGAGGCAGAGGCCCTGATCAGGATAGAGGGGGAGAACGCGTACGTTACGAGAGGTCGGCAGCTAATAGCCCCGGCATAGCAGGCCCTCTTGGGCAGATGGGGAGAGGACGCCTGCTGAGCGGTGAGGCAGTTGACCTGCGCCGACGCCCGTAAGGTAGTGGGGATCGACCTCGCTGCTAGCGAGCAGAGGTGCACGGGCTTCTCCTACATAGATATCTTCTCTCGGCAGCTGGAGGGAGCAATCTGCCTCCGCTCAGACGAGGAGATCTTGAGCACCCTGAGGGCCGTGGGGGCGAGGGTCGTTGCAATAGATGCTCCCCTCGCGGAGATCCCGGCTATGAGGGAGGTGGACAAGCTCATGATATCTATTGGGTTCAGGGTGCTGCCCCCCACCTTTGGCGCCATGAGAAAGCTCACGCAAAGGGCCTGGAGGCTCAGCAGGATGATAGAGTGCGCAGAAGTGATAGAGACCCACCCGAGGAGCGCCCTGCTGAGCTCAGGCGCAAGGGACGTGGCAGCGCTCCTAGCTCGGCTGGGCGTGAGGAGCGCAGTGAAGCTCGAGGCCCTCAACAGAGACCAGCTGGACGCCGTGGTGTCTGCCGCGGCAGCGCTCTGCTACGCAGAGCGCTGGTGCTCTAGGAAGGTAGAGGCGAGGGACGGGCGCATATTCCTCATATCGCTTTAACCTTATTAGCCCATTGTGGCGCTCGCCCTTGGGCAGTGGGGGATGAGCGACCTATACGAGAAAATCAGCGATCTGGCAAAGAGGAGGGGGTTCTTCTGGCCCTCTTATGAGATCTACGGAGGCGTCTCCGGCTTCTACGACCTAGGGCCCTACGGCGTGCTGTTGAAGCACCGAATAGTGGATAAGTGGAGGGAGCTCTTCGTAAGGAGCCACCAGGAGTACGTGGTGGAGATAGAGTCGCCCATAATTGCCCCCAGCGTGGTCTTTGAGGCCAGCGGCCACGTGGAGCACTTTACAGACCCCATAGTCGCCTGCAAGCAGTCGGGGAAGAAGTATAGGGCCGACCACTTGATCGAGGAGCTGCTCGGCATAAGCGCTGAGGGGATGAGCTTAGAGGAAATGAACAAGCTGCTAAAGGAGAAGTGGGTTAGGTGCCCCGCAGATGGCGGCGAGCTAGGGGAGGTCACGGCCTTCAACCTCCTCTTCAAGACCCAAATAGGGCCTTACGAGGGCGACGTGGGCTACCTGAGGCCTGAGCTCGCCCAGGGCATGTTCGTGGCCTTCAAGAGGGTGCTCGAGGCCATGAGGAACAGGCTGCCGCTGGGGATAGCTCAGGTGGGCAGAGTGGGGAGGAACGAGATCAGCCCGAGGCAGGCCATGATAAGGCTGAGGGAGTTCACGATAATGGAGATGGAGTACTTCATAGACCCAGAGGACAAGGAGGGCTCCTGCCCCTTCTTCGAGGAGAGAGCTAAGAGAAGGCTGAAGGTGCTGAGCTACGAGGCAAAGAGGAGGGGCGAGGAGCCGCAGAGCATAACGGTGGAGGAGGCAGTGGAGGAGAAGATAATAATAGACAGGTGCCTTGCTTACTGGATGGCAGTGGGGCAGGACTTCGCGGAGAGCATAGGCGTCCCCGCGGACATGGTGGTCTTCGTGGAGAAGGGCCCTGCGGAGAGGGCCCACTACTCCAGCCAGACCTTTGACCAGACGGTCAAGACCTCGAGGTGGGGATGGATAGAGATAGCAGGCCATAGCTACAGGGGCGACTACGACCTCTCGAGGCACATGAGCTACAGCAAGGCAGACCTAACTGTCTTCAAGCCCTTCAAGGAGCCGGTTAACGTGAAGGTGAAGAAGGTCTTCGCAGACAAAGGCGTGCTCGGGAGAATGTACAGGGAGAAGGCGCCTGAGGTGATCTCCAAGCTCCAGTCCCTCAGCGTAGAGGCTGTGGAGGAGATGCTTGCGAGGGAAGGGAAGATCGTCGTGGAGGGCTACGCAGTCCCGAGGGAGGCAGTGAAGATAGAGGAGGTGGAGGAGAAGGTGACGGGGAAGAAGGTGGTCCCCCACGTAGTGGAGCCCTCTTTCGGCACAGACAGAGCCTTGTACGTCGCTTTTGAGTACGCCTATACAGAAAGGGAGGGGAGGGTAATACTCGCCTTCCCCCGGGACATAGCGCCGGTGCAGGTGGCGGTCTTCCCGTTGCTGGAGAACGAGCCGGCGCTCGTCAAGGTAGCGAGAGAGATATACAAAGAGCTAGTGAGGGAGGGCTTCCAGGCAATATACGATGACAGCGGAAGCATAGGGAGGAGGTACGCTAGGGCAGACGAGATTGGGGTGCCCGCTGCAGTCACAGTGGACTACAGGACCCTCGAGGATAGCACAGTAACCATAAGGGACCGCGACAGCTGGAAGCAGGTAAGGGTGAAGGCTGCAGATCTGCCAGCGGCAATAAGGAAGTTCTTGAAAGGAGCTCCGCTCGAGAGCCTAGCCTAGAAGAGCTCCACCTCCCCCCTCACTATTTTTGCCGTGTAGCGGCGTATGTTTGCCAGCTCCTCGTCTGCTATGCTCTCCGCCTCCCTCCTTATGTCTAGGGTGAGGGGAGCTCCCTTCGCCATCTTCAGCTTTATGTTGGCCATGTGAGGCATATCTATGGGCTTGCCTATTTGGCTAAGGAGGCTCACGTACACCGTTGAGACCCCCCTGTCCCTCAGCCTCTCGTATATGGAGTTAGCTATAGCTCTCGCCACCACGTTATATACTTTCCCCACGTGGCTCACGGGGTTCTTGCCCGCCGTTGCCTCCATGCTCATGGGCCTGAAGGGGGTTATGAGGCCGTTCACCCTGTTCCCTCTGCCCGTAGCGCCGTCATCTCCGTGCTCAGAGCTAGTGCCCGTAACCGTCAGGTACACCACGTTCTTCTCCCTTATGTCCCCCGTGTTCACGTAGACCTCCACCTCCCTCCCCGGCACTATTTTCTCTGCCAGCCTCCTCACCTCCTCCGCCACCTGCTCTTTTGCCGCCCAGTACTCTCCCGCGTCCCTAATGAGGCTGCTTATCATCGCCGCAGCGACGGTGAGCGAGATCTTCTTCCCGTTCCTCAGGCCCATGACCTTCACGTCCTCCCCTACCATAGGGTACTTCGTCTTGAACTCCCGGCTGTTGAGGAGCCTCTCCGTTTCTAGCACTAGCCTCTCGAGCGGCGAGAGGGGAGCAAAGCTCAAGCCCACGCTCGTGTCGTTAGCCAGCGGCACAGCTGTCTCTGCCTCAACTATTGCTCTCAGGTCCGCGCTCCCCCTGCCTACCTTGTAGTCTACTATGACGTGGACGTCGGGGTTAAGGAACCTAAAGTTCTCCTTTATCCAGCGCTTGGTCGAATCCAGTATGATCGAGCCGAAGGGCACGGGCTCCACGCCGCCTGCAGTCCTCACCTCCGTGGTCAGCCTCCCGGAGACGAGGATGTATATGGGCTGGAGCACCTCCCCGCCGCCAAAGCGGGGGTTGCTCTGGCCCCCCACGAGCAGCACCTTGTCCACGTTGTGGTGAAGGATCTTGCCGAAGTTCTCCTCGTAGTACTTGCTGAGCCCCACGCTCACAGCTTCTGCCACGGCATCGCATATGTAGTCCGGGTGCCCTAGCCCCTTCCTCTCCACCATCTCGACATCTAGCTCCTCCACGTCAAGGAACTTGGACTCCTCCACTACTATGTTCCTCATTTCCCCTCACCTGCTGAGAATAAAGCTATGAAAGGGGGCTCTTATATCCATTTGAGCTCCGCAGCAAAGGCCTCGTAAGCCCTAGCTCTATGTGAGAGCGCATCTTTTTCCCACGGCTCCATCTCTGCAAAGGTCCTCGAATGGCCCTCGGGGATGAATATAGGGTCGAAGCCGAAGCCGCCGCTGCCCCTAGCTTCCTCAGCTATCCTCCCCCAGACCACCCCCACGTGCACTCTCTCCACGCCTTGAGACACGTAGGCCAGCGCCGTCTTGAAGTAGGCCCTCCTGTCCTTCACCCCCTCCATGAGCTTCAAGACCCCCCTCACGCCTATCTTCTTGTAAACGTAGCTGCTGTAAGGCCCCGGAAAGCCGTTGAGGGCCTCTACGAAGAGCCCCGAGTCATCTACCACGAGAGGCCTCCTTAGCACCTCGTACGCAGCCCTGGCGGCCCTCAGCGCTATCTCCTCTAGGCTCTCTGACTGGATCTCTAGCTTCTCCATCTCCACTACCTCCGCCTCTATGCCCAGGCGCTCTAGGATCCTCCTCGCCTCCTCCCCCTTCGCCGCGTTAGACGTCACTATGGCTACCTTCTTCCCCAAACCGTCCTCCTCTCCTCCACGTACCTCCCCCTCAACCTTATCTCCTCAGCCCTCCTGATCACGGCATCTGCCTCCCTCACGGAGGCGTAGCCCTTCAGGAAGGAGGAGTACATGTCCTTTGCTATATGCGCGTGGGCGCTCTCCACTGCCCTCCTGAAGAGGTGCACGTCAACTGCTAGATCTTCTATGTCTGCGGTGAAATCTGAGAGGCCGAAGTCTATGACCCTGAGCTCCCCGTGAGAGAAGATGAAGTTAGAGGTCGTCGGATCCCCGTGAGCTATGCCTGCCTCGTGGAGCATTGCCACTATTCTCCCCGCCTCATGCGCCAAGCTCACCGCTAGCCCCCTCTCCCTCTCGGCCACCTCCTTCAGCGTTTCCCCCTCTATGTACTCCATGACTATGAGGGAGAGCGTGGGGAAGATCGCATATAGCCTAGGAGCTGGAACGCGGGCCGCCCTGGCCTTCAGTATTATCTTTGCTTCCCTCACGCTCCTCTGCCTTGCCAGCACTTGCGCTAGCCTTGGGTGCATGTAGGGCTTCGGCAGCCTGTGCTTGTAGATCGCAGGCAGCCCTAGGAAGGCGCCAAGCCTCACCTCCGATTCCGCTCCCCTCTTTATGAGCCTGAAGCCCCTGACAGCCTCAGCCAGCAGCCCCAGCTCCATCTTTACCACGGGAACTCGTAGTACCAGGGTATTTTCACTTGATCTATCCTCCACCTCTGCCTGACAAGGGCCTCGCTGGGGCTCACCGTCTGGCCCCACTTCAGGGCCGCCACGCCGGTGAGGGCTATCATGACGCCGTTGTCCCCGCTGTACTCCCTGGGTATAGGCCTAAAGGCCGCGCCGTGGAGGGAAGCCATGAGCGAGATCTTCTCGTTCAGCAGCGAGCTGGCCGCGACGCCGCCCGTCAGCACTACCTCCCTCTTCCCCGTTAGAGCCAGCCCCCTCTCAAGCACCTCCACCACAGAGGAGTATGCTATTTCCCGCAGCGTGAAGCACACGTCGCTCAGCCTCGCGCCCCTCTCGACCATCCTCAGGGCAGCCGTGAGCAGGCCAGAGAAGGAGGAGTCCTGGCCTTTAACGACGTACGGCATGCCCTCAAGGAAATCCCCTCCCTCTGCACATATGTCCACTGCGTGCTTTCCTCCCTTCACGTAAGGCGGCGCTATGCCCACCTCCCTCGCGAAGGTGTCGAGCAGGTTGCCCAAGGGTATGTCAAGCGTTTCGCCGAAGACGCGGTACCTCTCTTCTGCGTACGATATGACGGCTGTGTTCCCTCCTGCGACGTAGAGGGCTATGGGGTCCTTTAGCCCCGTGCTCCACCGCGCGACCTCTATGTGCGCCACCGCGTGGTTAACGGGGACGAGCGGCTTGGCGTAATGGCTCGCAAGCGCCCGAGCTACGCTAGCTCCCACCCTCAGCTGAGGCCCCATCCCAGGCCCTAGCGCCACCGCTACGGCGTCCACCTCCCTCACGCTGATCCGCGCCTCCTCTAACGCCTCCCTCAAGGCTTGGGCAGCTGAGCGGGAGAAGAAGGGGGCCACCTCGCGCGGCAGAATGCCGCCGCTCTTTGGGGCGTACTGCTTCCTAACGTCCGCGAGGACCCTGAGCCTCTCGTCCACTATGCCTATGCCGAACGTGTGGGCCGTGGACTCTATGCCCAGGACTATCACTTCTTCTTCTTCTCCGGCCTCTCTGCCCTCTTCTCCTTAGCTGGAGCTGGCGGGGCCGCCTTGACGATGAACTCAGTGTAGCCGCACCTGCCGCAGTGCCACCTCTCCGTGCCCTGAGTGTGATGTGCCATCACGCTGCCGCAGCGGGGGCACCTCTTGTTCTTTAGCTTTACCGTCCCCTTCTCCACGTCCACAACGTAGAGCTTGTGAACGTAAGTCTTGAGCTCCTTCTTCGACATCAAGCGCCCTCCGGCCTGAGGCCCCCGTTCTTCCTTATCACGTGCTCGGGCTCAAATTGCTTAGCTCTCTCCACGCTGTCGTATATGTGGATCACAACGTGGGAAACGTGAGCACCGTGCCCGGTGATCACGCTCCGGACATAGAGCCTCTCTATGTCCACGCCGTACTTCTCTGCTAGCCTCCTCCTGAGCTCTACTCTGCTAGGGGTGGAGGCCAGGGGGTGAAAGACTTTTATGCTGATCTCCCTTCTGCCTATTACCCTGTTGCTCCTCTCCGCCGTCACCTCTGCCTTCAGCCCTCCCAGGTCCAGCAGCTTCTTTGAGCTCATCAACTCCCCTACCTCACCTCCTCCCTCTCTTAACCCTTAAAAGGCTCACGAGAGGGGAGAGCTGGGAGTAAAAGGTGCCCATCAAAGACCCAGAGCTGCTAGCCATATTCGAGAGGAGAGTACTGCTGAAGAAGGTGTGCAGGAAATGTGGGGCCCTGAACCCAATAAGTGCAGTAAAGTGTAGGAGGTGTAGGAGCACCAACCTGAGGCCCAAGAGCGGCGAGCTTGCGGGGAAGAAGGCCTAGAGCCTCCTCAAAGCCTCGAGGGCTATCTTTGCTGCGGCCTTTATGTTCTGCGTCAGGCCCTCCGGCTCCAGCCTCTTGTAGTGGGCTGGAGAATCTACTGTTAGCAGCAGTGCCCCAGCCTTAACCCCCCTCATATGGCTTATGACGAAGAGGGCAGAGCACTCCATCTCCACCGCTATAACCCCCCTCTTGCTCCACCTCTCCGCAAACTCTGGCCCCTCGCCGTAGAAGGCGTCGCTTGAGATCACAGGGCCTACGTGATACCTGCTGCCGCCCTTCTGCGCCTCCTCTATTAGTGCCTTTAGCACCTCAAAGTGGGGGGCTGCCGGGCCACAGGCGAGCTCCCCGTAATATTGGTAGTAGGGTCCTCCAGGGTAGTACGAAGCCACGGTGGGGATCACTAAGTCCCCGATCTCCACGCTGGGCGTCAGGGAGCCGCAGGTGCCGAGCCTTATCATGAGCTTAGCGCCGAGGGCTATGAGCTCCTCGAAGACTAGGGAGGCAGAGGAGGACCCTATTCCGTGAGTAGCCACAGTTATGGACATGCCGTTGTACTTGCCGGTGTACACTAAGAGGCCCCTGTTCTCGTTAACGAGCCTCGGCTCCTCAAGGAAGTGCTGTGCTATGAACCTCACCCTCCCCGGGTCTCCTGCCACGATGACCTTCTCAGCTATGTCGCCTGGGGAGGCCTTTATGTGGCCTGCAACTGCCCTCCTCAAAGGCCTCACCGGAGAGCTAGGGGAGGCAGAATAAAAAGGTTAGCGCTTGAGGAGGACGAGCATGCTGAGAAGAAGGGGGGCCGAGACGCCGAGGAGAAGGGCGGAGGGGCCGGAGCTAGCTAAGATCCCTCCTATAGGAGCTCCCAGCGCCACTCCAACTATGTTGAAGACCTGCTGCAAGCCAACGGCAGTCCCCCTTGCTCCCGTCGGCACATCTGTAACTAGCACGGTGCTGGCCACTATGAGCCCTGCCAGGGAGAAGCTGAAGGCAGCCATGGCTAGGAGGAGCGTGGAAGAGCTAACTCCCAGAGCTATGACTGCGAGTATGCCGAGAAGGGAGAGGGCTGCGGAGGCTGCAGAGGCAACGGGAGGCCCCCTGAGGTCTGAGAGGTAGCCTAGGGCTATCATGAGGGGGGCAGAGAGGAGGGCTGTGAGGGCTAGCGATATGCCGGCTAAGAACCTAGCTTCCCTTTCGCTCTCTACCACCCTGCCTATTAGCAGGCTAGTCCCCAGCCCTCCCGCGAGCACCCCTAGGGCAACGTATATGAGGAATATCAGCCAGAGGCCGGAGATCACGTTAGCTCCCCCTTCCTTTACGTCCTGTATAACCTTTCTTAGGCCTTTCCAGGCGCTCTCCTCTCTCCTCTCCGGCACGAGGAAGGAGAGGAGGAAGGCTATGAAGAGCAGCGCTGCCGGCAGGGAAAACGCAGCTAGGTAGCCGTAGCTCCTCGCCACCGCGCCCCCGAGGCCGGAGCCCAACGCGTAGCCCATGGCTATGGGGGCCAGGAGGAACCCCATGCTCATGCCCACGCGGGGACCGCTCACCTCCCTTGCCTTAGCTATGAAGGCCGGGAAGACGAGGCTGCCGCCCAGCGCATGTATAGCCCTGAAGACCATGAGCTGCTGATACGAGCCGGCGAGCCCATATGAGAAGATCGCTAAGGAGTCCACCAGGAGGCCCACAGTGAGCATCCTCTTCCTCCCCAACCTGTCCACCAGGAGGCCCGCTACTATGCTAGCAGGTATGGCGATGAGGCTGTAGAGTCCCACTATGAAGCCCGCGAGGGCAGGGGTAGCCCCTAGCTCCCGCGCATATATGCTGAGTATTGGGGAGGTGAGAGCAGTGTCGAATATGCCTGCGAACGCAATGAAACCTAAGATAGCATATATAGCCCTCGAGCTCCTTTCCGTGCCCTCCATATGCCATCGGAGCAGAGAGGGCTCTGCAAATTTTATTTGTAAATATATTTAAAGTATATACTAAACGTTCAGCTCCTCTAGCCCGTAGCTGAGCTTCTTTGAAGCGTCCACCGCTATGGCGAAGAGGGCGTCGGAGAGCCTGTTCATGACGGCTATAAGCAGGTTGTCCACATTAATGCCTGCCCTCTTCAGCGCTACGAGCCTCCTCTCTGCCCTCCTCACCGTGGACCTCGCTACGTGGAGGGCAGCAACGCCGGCAGGGCCTGCGGGAAGTATGAACTTCTGCAGGGGCTGGGCATAGCGTTTGTCCACTATCTCCTCCAGCCTCTTTACGTCCTCCTCGCTCACCCTCATGCGAGTTAGGCTAAAGCCTACCCTGTACAGGAGCTCCTGCATGTACTTCAGCTCCTCGTCATACTCCTCCGTGCGCTCCCTCAGGAGCCCTCTTGCCATCCCTATTATAGAGTTGGCCTCGTCAAGAGTGCCATAGAACTCAACGAGAGGGTGATCCTTCTCCACTCTGCCAAGAATGGGGGTATACGTGAACCCCTCGTCCCCGGACCTCGTGTAGAGTCTACCCAAGCGCCGCCCCTACCAAGGGTGTTCCTTCCACCCTAAGATATATGCGATTATGTTGGTTAACAGGTGCAAAGAGCCGCTGACGATCGCTAGGATTACCAGCAAAGAGAAGGTAAACTGGTAGCCCATTAGGTAGAGCGCCACCACGGCGCCCACGTAGAAGTTGAGCTGATCTAGCACGGGAGCAGGGGCGCCGCTCTCCATGTTAAATCTCCTCTTTATGAAGGAGGCAACGAGGTCCCCCGTCATGGCTCCCACCGAGACGCCGAACCCTATGAAGAGGAGCTCAGGGCGATATAGGGACAGCAGGGCCCCAGCAGCAGTGCCGGCAGCGATGCCCGCGAAGAGCCCCTCCCACGTCTTCCCCTTCCCCAGCAGCCTCCTGCCGTCAAGGAATGTGAGCCCCATGTCTACGGGGGTCCTGCCGCCCGCCACCACAGGCGTAGCGTTGGCTACCATTGCGGGTAGGAGCAGCAGGAGGCCCTCGATCAGGTCGCCCACTACAGCCATATCAAGTCATCACCGCTCAGGGCAAATGCCGTTACCTTTCTCTGCGGCTTAGTTATCTCCAGCGCGAACTTGCCCTCCTGGAGCCGCCGCGTAGTCCCCACCACCTCTGCGTACTTCTCCACCACGACCCCGCCGGGGCTGGGCAGATCCTCTGCCGCCGAGCTCTGGCCTATGACCATTCCCCCGGAGAGCTTCGCGAAAGCGCAAGCCATAGCTAGCAGGCTCCTGGAGCGGTAGTCGGGGCTCTCGCGGTAGAAGGAGTTAACGGTGTCCACTATAACGTAGTCCCCCTTCAGCGTGGCCTGGGCCACCCTCATGGCCATGTCGTCCATGGTGAGGGCAACGCTAGTTGCTTCGCCGAAGGTCCTGTATGCAAGGGAGGAGCCCGCCTCTGTGGCTATTATGCTAACGCCGTAGCCTAGAGCCTGAGCCAGCCTAGCCACGTGTACCCCAAGCCTTGTTTTGCCAGAGGCGGGAGGGCCGTAGATGTATATTAGCTGCCTCCCTCTCACTACCCCCTCTATGTATGGATGGGACCTCATCTCAGCAGGTCCCTGAGCCTCGTTATAGTCCTCCTCTCCCTCTCGGGCCTCCTCTTAAACTGCACGTCTATCTGGCTGTCAACGAGGGCCACGAGGTTCTTGAGGTTGTCCCCCTCGCGCTCTAGGAGCATATGGAGCCCCGGAGGCGGGGAGTGCTTCTCTAAGGCCTCTTTGCCCTCGCCGGTGCTCCTCACTTTCCTCCTTATGGGATCTGTCTCCACGAAGCCCACGTAGGTGAGCGATATGAGATCGTTCTTAAGCTCTGGGCTGTGAGCTCCCTCTGCCACCTTGAGGAAGGTGTAGTTAAGCGGCATCCCCTTCTCCTGGATGGCCTTCACTAGCTCGTGCAGGGTCCTCTCGTGCATGGGGCCCAGCTTGTCCAATATGTAGAGAAGGTTCATCTGCCTCTGGTTCTTCATCACTGCCTCCTTGGTGACGACCTGCACGGCGGTTATCTTGAGCTCCTTGCTCTTAGTGCCCTCCTGCTTCTGCTCCTTCTGCTTCTCCTCCTTCTTCGGCAAGCTGAGCACCTGCTCTACAGGAACCCATAAGCCTTAAAACCTATCTGCTCCCTTCCGCTGGGGGGATCATTTGCGCATAGCAGCCCTTATGGTGATCTTCCTACTGCTCTCGCCGCTGATCCCCGGCTCCCAAGGAGCGGGGAGCCAGATCTTCGGCTGGGTCATAGTGCCGGCCGTGGACAGCGGGGGCTCTGGGAGCCTGCTTAACGTGACAGTCCTAGTGAAGTACCCCGGCAGCGGCCGGGTCGTGGTAAGGACAGAGGCCGGGGAGGCGGCCGTGGATGAGCTCACAAGGGCAAGCATGACGATGGCTTTCATGACAGGGAGCCTACTTGCAGGCTATTACTGGGGGCTCTTCGACGCGCTCATAACGATAAAGACGAGGGAGAGGATCTCGGGCCCCAGCGGGGGCTTTGCCGTGGCACTTCTCACTTACAGCCTTCTCATATCTATGAAGAACTTCAGCCTCGGCAGCTATGCGGTGACGGGGGCCATATCGCCAGACGGCCTCTCGTCCCGAGTGGGGGGCGTGGACGCTAAGTGTAGGGCAGCACAGGGCGGCGGCCTGTACCTCATGCTCCCCGTAAGCAACGTGCAGGACCTGAGCAGGGCGTGCGCCGTAAGCAGGCCCGTGACGGGGGTCTTGGAGGCCTTTGAGGTCACGACAGGCACCAGCACTCTCGCAGGCAACGTCTCCTTCAAGATGCCCGAGGGCTTCAACGCCGCAATGAGGAGGGCCGCCCTCGAGCTCATTAACCTCACCGAGTCCCTGAGGGGCTCCCTTAATCCCCAAGCGAGGCAACAGCTCGCGAGGGCAAGGGAGCAGCTGAACAGGAGCCCCTACTCGGCGGCGAGCCTGGCCTTTGGAGCATACGCTACGGCCCTCAGGGCATATTATGAACAGGCTGTGCAGAGCGGAGGCGTCGGCTGGGTCAGGGAGGAGATGGGCAGGATCAGGGCGGAGCAGCAGCGGCTCAGGGCGCAGCTGGATGCAAAGGGGAAGGAGGGATCTATATACTATGTGGAGTTCTTGGCAACCGCGTACACTAGGCTTGCGGACTCTAACTCTAGCCTCAGGGCCGCAGAGAGCGCCCTGAACAGGGGCCTCCTCTCTGAGGCCATAGAGTACCTGAGCTTCGCAAGGGCGAGGGTCGAGACCGTGAAGGCGTGGATCAGGACGGCAGAGGCAGTGAAGGAGAGCAGGCCGCGGGTGAGCGAGGAGGAGGTGAAGGCGGCAGCGTTCATCTTCGGAAGCTACGTGGAGGCCGCGACGAGCTACGCAATAAGGTACGTGGAGCACGCCATCAGATACTACCCGCCGCCAGATCCAGAGGGCAGGCGCGTTAGGGCGCAGCTAGTGGACGAGCTGAGAAGGCAGGGGAGGGCGGAGCGCGAGGCAGGGAACTACGTGGCGAGCCTCGGCTTCTACCGGGAGGCATTCTCCAGGAGCCTCTCTGAGCTCTTCATTCCGCCCAACATAATGGATAAAGCTATGGCGGACCGCTACAGGAGGGAGCTGGGCCAGACGCTGTTCTTGCTCTCCTCCTACGCCTACTCCAAGGGGCTCGCCTCGGGCCTCTCGCCTGCATACCTTGAGTACAGCAAGGTGAGGTATGACTACGGGGACTACGACGCTTCCGTAGCCCTCCTGCAGGAGGCCGTGGCCTCTACTGTCCTCTGGAGCTCCCTCGCCGTCTCTAGGGCCGTCCTGCCCCCCGGCGGCGTAACGGTGAGGGTAGAGGAGGGGAGGAGCCCCACGGCGGCGCCCTCTCTGAACCCCTGGCTAGCAGTGCTGGCCTTCACTCTCCTTGTGGCTGCCTTCACCTTTGGCATGATCTTTGCCCTGCAGATAACTCTGAGGGTCGCCTGGAGGAGCCCCACGGGCAACAGCAGCTACGGCTCTCAGGTCCTCCTGGAGGAGAGCCCTCACGCCCTTACCCCACAGGGCGGCCGCGGGGTGGTATGTAAAGGCCACGCGCAAGCGCCTCCCCGCTAGCTCTCCCTCCGCTATCCCCCTGCTCCTCCGCACCCCCCTCCACTCCCTCCCCAGCAGCTCGCTCAGCGTCCTGCCCGCGGTCTCGCCTAGCGCGACGACCAGGGCGGGGGAGAGCGCGGAGAGCTCTGCCAGCAGGTAGGGGAGGCACGCCCTAACCTCGTCGCCCCTCGGCCTCCTGTTGCCTGGAGGCCTGCACTTCACCACGTTAGTTACGTAAACCTCCTCCCTCCTGAGGCCTGCAGCGCCCAGCAGCTGCTCGAGGAGCCGGCCGGAGGGGCCCACGAAGGGCCTCCCCAGCTCGTCCTCCGCCCTTCCCGGCGCCTCCCCTACGAGCACTACCCTCGCGCCCAACGGCCCCTCGCCCGGAACTGCGTTCTTGCGAAAAGCGTGGAGCCTGCACTTAACGCACCTCTGGATCTCCTCCCTCAGGGACTCCAAGGGCCCTCTGAAACGCTTTTAGGATCGTGCTCTTATGTTAGCCGGTAGGGGGCTTGGAGGACTTCGCCGTAACTCCCTGGGAGGTCAGAGGGAAGGTAGACTACGAGAGGCTCATAGAGATCTTCGGGACCCAGAGGATCACTCAGGAGCTGGCTAGAAAGTTGGAGGAACTTGCCGGCGAGAGCCACGTTATGCTGAGGAGGGGCGTGTTCTTCTCCCACAGGGACCTCGACTTGGTGCTCAAGGATTATGAGGAAGGGAGGGGGTTCTTCCTCTACACGGGCAGAGGGCCCTCCGGGCCTATGCACATAGGCCACATTATACCCTTCCTCTTCACCAGCTGGCTGCAGAGGAGGTTCAGAGCGAACGTTTACATAATGATCACGGACGACGAGAAGTTCCTCGACGAGCCGGCCATGAGCCTAGAGGAGGCCAGGAGGTGGGCTTATGAGAACACGCTTGACATCATTGCAGCCGGCTTCGACCCTGACAGGACCTTCATATTCCACGACACCGAGTACATAGCAAAGCTCTACCCCATGGCGCTAAAAGTAGCAAAGAAGATCAACCTAAACACCGTGAGGGCAGTCTTCGGCTTCACGGGCGAGACCAACATAGGCCTTGCCTTCTACCCCGCGCTCCAGATAGTCCCCACCTTCTTCGAGAAGAGAAGGTGCCTGATCCCCGCTGCAATAGACCAGGACCCATACTGGAGGGTGCAGAGAGATCTAGCGGAGGGCATGGGCTACTACAAGGCTGCTGCGATCCACTCCCGCTTCCTCCCGCCGCTCACCGGCGAGGGAAAGATGAGCACCTCCAGGCCAGAGAGCGCCATCTTCCTCCACGACGACCCAAAGGAGGTGAGGCGTAAGATCATGAAGTACGCCTTCTCCGGCGGTCAGCCCACGGTGGAGCTCCACAGGAAGTTAGGCGGGAACCCCGACATTGACGTCTCTTTCCAGTGGCTGAAGATATACTTTGAGCCAGACGACGCGAAGCTAGCAAAAATAGAGGAGGACTACAGGAGCGGGAGGATGCTCACAGGAGAGCTCAAGGAGTACCTGATAGAGAGGCTCAACTCTTTCCTTGAGCAGCACAGGGAGAGGAGGGAGAGGGCAAAGGAGCTCATCAGGCTCTTCATGTACGAAGGAGAGTTAGCAAGGCAAATGTGGTCCGACTATAAACCTTAAAAAGACATTGAAGAATTTATTAGAGGAGGGAGAATGAAAAGAGAGGTGCTGCTAGCAGGAGTGCTGGTGCTCACGACTATAGCTGTTGCCCTGCTAGGGCAGGCTACTGTGTATTCTTACAGGTCGATGACGGGCAGTGCGATCGTCGCAGCGCAGTCACCTATGAGGTTTGAGCCCGGGTCGAACGCAGGCAGGCCAGACGTGGGTGGCTACCCCATAGGCGTAACTATTAACGCTGAGGGAGACAGGGCCACAGTCACCATAAGGCCTACTTACCAGACTAACTGGTACCGTGATGTGTTGAGGATTAGCAACTTCGACTCGGCAGCAAGGCAAACGTGCATATACGTCCAAAGCCCCGCTGCGCTGAGGCCCGGCGATAGGGCAGAGCTCTTCGTCTTCCCCAGCGGGGCCGCTAGGGCAGTCAGAGGCTACCCATCGCCCACCTTCACTTCTGGGTTCTTGGCAAGGCTTAACCTGCTCGCCCCTGATTCGGCATGCCTTAACTTAGCGAGCGGAGCTGTGGTCGAGTTAGACTTTATTGTGTACATGGCTGACGACGGGAGAGCAAGAGGGGCTACCGCTGCAACTCTGAGGGTGGAGAGCAAGAGATGAAGATGAGGCTTCTCCCTATGGTCTTGATAGCGCTAGTCGTTGTGGCAAACGCTTCAGCGTACTTCCATATGGAGCTCATAGCTAGCTTGCGGCCGAGCGCCCCTACGGCTAGCTTCGCTAGGCCTCCCCCATGTCAAGTGTCGAGGAGCTCGGTTGCCCTCGTGTACACGGACTTCGACGAGGAGACCTTTCCCCCGCCAGGGTGGGCAATAGACGGAGGCACCTGGACGAGAGACGCCGGTCATAAGGGGCAGGGCGCTATAAACACCGTTAAGAGCAAGTACGAAAAAGGACATCAGGTTTACTGGAACGCCTCTATCAGCTCTTACTATAGCCTCTGGGCCGCAGTGAAGGTGAGAGGCGACCCAGAGAAAACATACAAGGGAATAGGGTTTCTCGACTATACGAGGAGCAAAGTTTACGAGATATCTATACATACCGATAAGCTTAAAATACGGTCTTACGTGGATTCATGGAAGGAGCACGAATATGAGAAGATAAAAGGCGGTGTTTCTGATTATGAATGGTACACTATAGTTGCGAGGTACACGGTGACGGGTAACTCCATCACCATTGAGGCGTGGGCATACAGGCCTGACGGGACTCTGGGTGCCTACACGAGCGCCACCATAGATGGCAAACGCTTCTTCCAGCCTGCCTACGTCGGCATCCATGCTTGGGGATATCCTAATCCCAGATACGACGATTTCGTGGCCTCCACAGGAGATCCGAGAACGATCAGCTTCAGTGCCCCAGCTCCTGTTTCGGTAGAGATATGGGACGACGCGGGGGTCCGCGAGTTTACGGGCAACGGCACCTACTTCTCGGTTACTGTAGTGAGAGATATAGTGCTGGGGAGGGGGTATCCGGGCAGCATAAGGGTGTACAATGGCACAACGCTCTGCGGAGAGTATCGCGGCATCGTGTTGGGGTCGGACGCGTTCAAGATCTACATGTTAGCCTCTTACAGCGCTTGTCCCGCCGGCACCTGCGCTTCCGTTGCTTGGAGGGCGCCCGTTGTGAGCGTCGCAGCAGTCAACATCTCTACCACTCAACCGTTTACTGCTAAGCTCATCTATTCCGGGCACTCTGGATCTCTCGCCGGCTACTCGGTGGAGATAAGGCTAGTGGGGGCTGCCCCCTCAACTCCCATAATTATCAGCGGCGGCGCCGTCACCTCTAACGAGACCAACATCGTCGCCCTCCGCATTGGCTCGAAGAACTACGTGAATCTGACAGCCTCCGGCCCCTACCCGCTTACCCTTAACCTGCTGCTAGAGCTGTGTCCCAGCGCAACGCCGCCGCGCGGAGTGTGCCTGTACTATCCCCTGAACCTTACGTTACGGCCTTAACGCTACACAAAGTTGCTGCCGAGGTACTCAGCTGTGCCCCCCAGCTCCTCCTCGATCTCCAGAAGCCTGTTGTACTTGGCAGTCCTCTCCCCCCTTGCTGGAGCTCCAGTCTTTATGGGGGAGCCGAGAGCTACGGCAAGGTCGGCTATGAAGCTGTCCTCGCTGTCCCCGCTCCTGTGGCTGACCACCACCCTAAGCCCCGAGCCTCTCGCTAGCTCGTAGAAGTCTATGGACTCTGAGAGCGTGCCAGCCTGGTTGACCTTCAGGAGCGCAGCATTCGTTGCCCTCACCTCCAGCCCTCTCCTCAAGTACTTCAGGTTCGTGGAGTAAAGGTCGTCCCCGACGATGAGGGCCCTCTTTACTCTCGACGTTAGCTCGGCAAAGGAGGCGAAGTCTCCCTCCTCGTAGGGATCTTCTAGGTAGACTATGGGGTAGCGGGAGAGGACCTCTAGGTACAAATCTCTCAGCTCGCCCGCAGAGAGCTCCCTGCCGTCAACGAGGTAGCTGCCGTTGGAGTAGAACTGGCTCGCCGCAGCATCTATGCCGAGTAGCACGTGCGACTCGGAGTAGCCTGCCCTCTTAATGCTCTGCATGAGCGCCTCGAGCGCCTCCTCGTTCCTCCTCATGGGGGGAGCGAAGCCGCCCTCGTCGCCCACGTTAACTGCGCCCTTCCCGTACTTCTCCTTCAGGTAGGCCTTGAGGACATAGTAAACCTCCACGGCGATCCGCAGGGCCTCTGAAAAAGCATCTGCCCCCACGGGCACTATCATGAACTCCTGGAAGCTGAGCTCGTTCCCTGCGTGAGCCCCGCCGTTGATCACGTTCATGAAGGGAGTCGGCAAAACGCGGGACCTCACGCCGCCCAGGTAAGAGTAGAGAGGGACGTTCAGCTGCGCTGCAGCTGCCTTAGCTACTGCAAGGCTCACAGCAACTATGGCGTTGCCCCCTAGCCTCGACTTGTCCGGGGTGCCGTCCAGCGCTATCATAGCTCTGTCTATGAACCTCTGCTCCCTCGCGTCGATCCCCTTCAGTCTAGGAGCTATGACCTCGTTTATGTTAGCTATTGCTATCCCTACTCCCCTTCCTGCCCACCTTGTGCCGCCGTCCCTCAGCTCCACTGCCTCCTTCACGCTCTTGCTAGCGCCGCTCGGGGCTATTGCCGTGCCCACTGCGCCCCCTTCAGTTACTACCCTGGCCTTGACGGTGGGAGAGCCCCTGGAGTCGAGGGCGAGGGCGCCTCTTACTTCAGCTATCCGAGAGCTCAAGCCCCCCACCTTGCTTCCCCAGGCTAAGTACAGGCTAGCTTATATCCTCGGCAGGGCCAAAAGACCCCGGCTACGAGGCGGCAAGGACGACTTCGCTGAAATGTCCCAGGTGCGGAAGAGTTCATAGACATAGGAGAGGGCAAAGGAGATAGATGAGCAGGAGTCGGAGATGGTGAGGAAGCTGCTGGAGAGAGCCGACATCTTCGAGAACGACAAGGAGCAAGGCCTAGGAGGCCTCGCCTCGGCCGAGCATAGAGGGCACTGACCGAACACTATCCTGAGTACTTCACAGCAAGGTAAGGGAACATATATAAACCCCAGAATGGTAGGAAGGGCGGAGCAAAGTAAAAGGGTGGTGTAATTGTTCGAGAGGAACCTAAAGAAGCTGAAAGAGTTGGCGCAGGAGAGGGGCCTCTCCAACCTTGTCCTCGTGGGGGAAGCAAACATCACCTATGCAACAGGCCTCTGGAGACCTGCAGGAGCTCTCGTGGTCTCGGAGAGCTGCGGCGACGTCATGCTAGTCCCCCTCTTCGACTACTTCAGAGTAATCGCCAAGGTGCCAAAGGAGGTGGAGGTAAAGGCCGTCGCAAGGGAAGGGGAGCCAAGAGGATGGGTGCCGGAGAGGGACGTCATCCCTGGGACTCTAGTGGAGGCAATAGCGAAGGTGGTGGAGAGGTGCCCTGGCAAGGTGGGCCTCGATGCTGCCTGGGGAGCTGCCTGGGGAGCTGTCGGCACAGTGAAGGCCCTCGAACAGAGGCTCGGGGCAGAGGACGTGAGCGAGCAGATCGACAAGCTCAGGAG
>JAOAKH010000007.1 GCA_026413755.1 Acidilobaceae archaeon
CAGCGCCCAGCTTGGCAGACCTGTAGCAGGCGTCCTTGAACAGGGCGACCCTAAACCCATCCTCGGCGCTGGCAGCAGGCTTCTCAAGGCCCCGAACCGCCCTAACGAAGTTCGCCAAGGGGCTCGAGAGGGCGGAGCTCCTGAATTTGGAGGACTTGCTGCGGGATCTGCGGGCGAGGAGGCCTGAGACAATATACGCGCGGAAGAGGGTTAGCAGGGAGGGCGTAATTATGTGGGCAGAGAGGGAGGTGGCGGAGAGGCTCCTCTTCTTCCTGAGGACCGAGCACGTTAAGGAGGCTGAAGAGGTCTACCTGCCCCTCTATCTGGTTAGGTGCAACGTTTCCGCAGGGAGGGGCAAGTACAGGGACGCTAGGATACTTGCCTCAGGCCTCACGGGCCTCCCCGTGGCCCTGCGGAAGGGAGCTTTTGTGGAGGTCGGCGAGGCCTTGGCTAACGTGCCAGATGACGTCCTTGAGCTCTACAAAAAGTACGCAGGAGAACAAGTCTCTAGGGCGTACTTTGTGAAGAGGCACGGGGAAGCTGCCTGGAACAAGCTAGTGCGCTACTTAACGCAGGCAGGCCTTGCGACGAAGATCTCGGAGAGGCCTGCTGTAATAGAGCTGAAGGATGTCCTCCCTAGCCTGGACAAGCTGGAGGAAGCTGGAGCCACGATAGAGCGGGGGGAGCCCAGAGAGGGCAGAAGGCTAGATCACCTCTATACGCCGGGGAGCGTTGTGCTCTTGTTGGAGAGGCTGCTCGACGCTAAGGTGAAGGCGATCTTTCCCCTCTACGCCCCCGCATATCTCGTGAAGCTCGTGGACCGGAGCGGGAACTACCGCATAGTCGCCGTAGCGGCTTGGACGGAGAGCCCAAGGCTTTACGTCTCTAACTACTTCACGACGGGCTCTCTCTAGAAGCTGGCGCCGGGGGAGGGACTTGAACCCCCGACCACCGGGTTAACAGCCCGGCGCTCTACCTAACTGAGCTACCCCGGCTCCGGTTTCCATACATAAGCGGAGGGTTTAAAGACTTCTCCTACTAATGCTGTCCCCTCTTTTGCCCTCTTGATCGCTACCGATACAGCTTTCGGACAGCCTCCTCCTCAGCGAGATAACTGAGCTACCCCGGCTCCGGTTTCCATACGTAAGCGGAGGGCTCAGGGCTCAAAAACTTCTCCTACTTGTGCTGTCCCCTCTCTTGCCCTCTTGCTCGCTGCCGTTATGGCTTCGGACAGCCTCCTCTTCAGCGAGAGCTCCGCCGAAATGAGCCCTATGGCTACTAGGGCTGAGACAGCCACTAGGAGGACCTCCGTGTAGCCCATCTGTCCAAGGGAGAAGGCAAGGGAGAAGATCTGCAGCGCTGCAGCCAGCGCGAGGGCCCAGTGAGAGTAGGGGGAGGACGCTATGAGAAGGGAGCCCAGCGCGGCGCCGGCAGATACGGCATATAAGGTGGCGCTAACTATGAGCACCTTTCCCAGCGCCCAGAGGAGAAGGAGTGCCGAGGACGCCAGGACTACGAAGGAGCTGCTCAGCCTGAGGGCGATCATGTAGCTGCGGGAAGCCCTCAACAAGTCCTCCACGTTCCTTAGATACTCTGTGCTCCTCTCGAAGAGCTCGAGGGCCCCTGCCGCATTACCCCCCTCCACTAGGCTGAGGGCCCGGGCGCTCACCTCCTTCAGGTGGGATGCAACGTCTAGGCCCAGCGAGGAGCCTAGGGAGTTCAGACCCTCGAGGTAGGAGACTAGCTGGCTCATCCTCTCGTGGACTATCTTCCACCCCTCGTCTCCCTTAGCTCTCTCGTAGGCTATGGCGAGGGCCTTATACATCTCTGGCAACTCGTATAGCACGTCCCTCCCCACGCTCTCTCTGGAGCGTGCGCTAATAACTGGACTATCTATATAGCGCTCGTGAGATCTTGCACTCAACTTTTATTAGCCCTAGGGAGTGCAAACAATGGCGTGCCGGGAGGATAGGGTGAAGGAGTTTGAATTTTAGCGAGGCGGTCCAGAAGACGAGGTCCTTCCTCCAGGAGCTTGAGGCCCCCTTCGTGGGGAGGCACGAGGAGGCCCTCGTCATAGTCTTGGCCCTTCTCTCAGGGGAGCACGCGGTCCTCGTGGGGGAGCCGGGGACTGCGAAGAGCGCTATGGTGAGGAGGGCCGCCAGCCTCCTAAAGGCCAGGTTCTTCAAGTACCTCCTCACCCGCTACACGGAGCCCAGCGAGCTCTTCGGGCCCATAGACATAAGGGCCCTGCAGGCGGGCGTGTATGCGCGCGTAACTAGGGGGAAGCTCTCCGAGGCCGAGATAGCCTTCCTTGACGAGATATTCAACGCTAGCAGCGCTGTGCTGAACTCGCTGCTCAGCATAATGATGGAGAGGATAGTTTACGACGGCTACACGGAGATCAGGACCCCCCTCTGGAGCCTCTTCGGCTCCTCCAACAGGGTTCCCGACGAGCCTGAGCTAGAGGCCCTCTACGACCGCTTCCTGCTTAGGGCATACGTGCAGCCGCTGGACGCGGAGTATTGGGACAAGCTGCTGGAAGCTACCTGGAAGCTAGAGACGGGCGAAGTAGGAGAGGTCGCGCCGGTGCTCACAATGAAGGAGCTGGAGGAGCTCCACAAGCATGTAATGAGCGTTAACGTGAGTAACGTGAGGCCTCAGCTGATCAAAATGCTACTCACGTTAGAGGAGAGGGGGCTTCATGTGAGCGACAGGAGGAAGGGGAAGATACTGAAGGTCATAGCCGCCCACGCGCTGCTTAACAACAGGAAAGTGGCCACAGAGGACGACCTAGTGGTGCTGAAGTACACGGTGCCGAAGGCTCTGGAGGACTTTGAGAAAATAGGAGTAATACTCAGCGAGGAGCTGAAGACCAAGGAGAGGGTCCTCAGGGAGCTCCACGAGATAAGGGCAAACGTGAAAGTGACTGCCTCGAGGGTGCAAAGCGTCCCTCCATACGATCCTCGGCTTGCGGAGTTCTACAAGAGCCTCAGCACCACGAAGAACAAGGTGCTGAACTACGTGAAGGACTTCGACGAGGACGAGGAGATCAGGAAGTTAACCGACGAGATAATAAGCGAGATAGATGATCTCATGGACCGCATAAAGGCAAAGCTCTACATATAGGTGAAGCGCTTGGAGAGGAAAGAGAGCGTCATAGAGGGCGTGGGCGTAATAGACGAGGTGAGGGAGTACAGGGGCAGGAAGATCTTAGATCTTGCGCGGAAGCTCTCAGACGAGCGCCTTCCAGATAGCTTCACGCCAGAGCTGGCCGTTGACGTTTTCTACGCCTTCAAGCTTCCGCTTCCTTTCGTGAAGGAGAGAGGAGGGGAGCCTTTTAGGAGGAACCTTATAGCTAGGACGCTTGCCAGCCCTAATATCTGGAAGGTGAAGCCATACACCGTGGCAGACAGCCTGACGAGCACTGTGGCGGCTGCCTCTCTGCTAGAGAAGCTCGCCAAGACCCTGAGCGTCGACGTCCCTCGCGGGGCCTCCGCCGGCTCCCGCTCCCAGGCTCAGAGGGAGATAACGGAGGAGCAGATAGCTCAAGCGCTAGAGCAAGTGGCGACTGAGGCAAAGACGGCTAAGGACATGAAGAGGCTCTTCACAGGCCTCAGCGCCGGCGCGGGCTCGTCGCTCTCCTTCGACGAGAGCATGGAGGACATATTGAAGCTCGTGAGGGAGACCGACATATCGAAGGTGCTGGAGAAGCTAGAGGGCATCAAGATGCCCGCGCCTCGGGGAAAGCACGAGAGGTCCACCATGGGGTGGATAGAGGGGATAGAGCTGGGCAGCGACCTCGAGAGAGTCTACCCCTCGCAGCTAGCTCTTCCCCGGCTCTACTTCTACACCCTCTTTGCAGACTCTCAGCTGCTTCTCTACCGCAAAGTGGTGTCCCACTCAAAGGGCCCAATATACGTGCTCCTCGACAAGAGTGGCAGCATGGTAGGGAGCAAGATAGACTGGGCTAGGGCAGTAGCCTTGGCTCTCCTGAAGAGGACAGCAGCAGAGGGGAGGGGGTTCTATGCGAGGTTCTTCGACTCCGTAGCTTATCCTCCCGTCAGCCTAGGGCCTAACTTCCGGCCTGCGCAGCTGACAAGGCTGTTGAGCTACTTGGGCAGAGTTAAGGCCAGCGGCGGGACAGATATAGCTAAGGCCATAAGCTCTGCATGTGCAGACATAATTAAGGAGAAGGGCAAGGTGAGCGACATAGTGCTCATCTCCGACGGGGAGGACAGAATAGTCCCTGAGCTCGTCGCAAAGGAGCTAAAGAAAGCTAACGCAAGGCTCCACACCGTCATGATCCATGGTCAAAACAACTACCTGAAGCAGATCTCGGTGAGGTATATGACAGTCAAGAAGCTGGAGGCAAAGGAGATCCTCAAGGTCGTGGACTTTGAGTGAGCTCCGCTAGCTGCCTCAGCACGTACTCCCTTATTTCTTGCAGGGACGGCAGAGGCCTCACTAGCTCGCCCCTGTCTAAGTACTTCACCAGCAGCGGCTCTGCCTCCCTCCCGTCCTTGCAGCTGGGCCTCTCGGAGCCGTCGAAGGGCGCTAGGTACTCCTCGTTGACGCTGCAGCGGTAGACCTGGAGCGCGAGGGGTATCTTCCCCCTCTTTGCCCTCGGCTCCCAGCCCTTCTCTCCCTTCACTTCCACGATGTCAGCGCTTATGTCAACGCTGGGGGCAGAGGCTATTGAGGTGCCCACGCCGAATATATCTGCCACGTCCCTAAGCTCCTCCACCTCCTGCTCGTCCAGCCCCCCGCTAACTACTATCTTTACATGGTCGTACCCCTTCCTCCTCAGCGCCCACCTAACCTCCTCTACTATGTCCCTCATCCTCCCCCGCCTGCTCCCCGGCGTGTCTAGCCTTACGCCGTAGAGCTCCTTCCCTAGGAGCTCAGCTGCCATAAGGGACTCCACCCTCTCGTCGAGGAAAGTGTCGGCTAGAGCTATGACGGGGGTCTCGTGGGAGAAGGTCTCTGCGAAGGCCTTCCAGGCCTTCCTCTGGTCGCCGAAGACCACAATGAGCGCGTGGGGCATTGTCCCCCTCGGCTTCAGCCCTAGGTACTTTTCTGACAGCATGCCGCTCACCGCGTCCACTCCCCCTATGTAGGCTGCCCTGTCGGCAGAAACGTAGACTGCGGGGTGGAGGGCCCTTAGGCCGAAGAAGAGGACCTGCTTGTTGCCGACCTTTGCCTTTATCCTGGCAGCCTTTGTTGCTATGCTGCTGGCAAACCTCAGGAGCCCTAAGTAGGCTGTCTCGAGGAGGGCCATGTCACTGAAGCGGCCTTCTATGAGCATGAGCGGGTACTTCCTCCTGAAAACGGTGCCCTCCGGCATGGCATACACGTTAAGGGGCCTCCCTTTCAGGAGAGCTAGGGCCTCCTCGAGGCCTGCAAACACTGCCCACTCGTAGCCCTTCGGCAGGGAATAGCTGTGGACCTGCATCCTCACCTCAACGTCGGCATAGCCGTACTTCTCGACCAGGATCTTCGTCCTGTAGAAGTAAATGTCCGTAGCTTCTCCTCTCAGCACCTCCTCGGGGCTCACTATGTAAAACCTTGGCTCCCTCATTCCCCCTCCCACTTATCCCCCAGCTGAGAACCTATAATTCGCTCCCTGCGAAAAATTTAATAGTCTCTTGCTGACACGCACACTTGGTGCTGTGCATGAAGCCTGCAGAGGTGAAGGTGAAGATAAGGAGGAAGACCCCCACCGCCACAACGCTGATCAGGAAAATTGCAGACGAGCTCAAGAAGGCAGGCTACAAGAGGGTCTACCTGGAGCCAGTTGAGGGATCCAACGAGGTAAAAGTGGTCCTTGAGCTCTCCGGCCAGGCGCAGGCGAAGGAGATGAAAGTCTACGCCCTCTAGGGAGGCCTAAGGGCCAGCGCCAGAGCGCCATATAGGACGGCGTCGTGGCCGAAGGTGGCGCGAAGAAGAGGCGGCACCCCTAATATGCTATATTTTCTTGCATGCCTTTCTATCCCATCCCTCATGAGATCCTCGTGATGGAGGTATATGCTGCCGCCGAGGAATATGGCCTCTGGGTCGTAGACTGCGACCAGGCTCGCTATCCCTGCCCCGTGAACGGCGTTAAGGTAGTCGACGAGCCTCAGCGAGAAGCTGTCCCCCTCTCTTGCAAGCGCGTACAGCAGCTCCGGCGTCATCTCCCCCCTCAGCGCAGCTTGCGCTCCTGCAGACGAGATCCCCCACTCCTTTGCCTTCTTCTGCGCAAGCCTAGGTATGTTAGCCCCTCCCCCCAGCGCCTCCCAGTGGCCGTAGCCGCCGCAGCCGCACTGGAGGTCGCTGGCAAGATCTATAACGATGTGGCCTCCCTCGTGGGCGTTCCCCCTTCGCCCCAGCGCCAGCTTCCCATCCACAACGGCCCCCACCCCTATGCCAGTGCTTATGGTGACGTATACCAAGTCCCTCATCCCCCTCCCGCCCCCCAGCACGTGCTCCCCCCAGGCCGCTGCCACGCAGTCGTTGTACAGCAGGACGGGGACGCCGAAGGCCTTCTCCAGCGGCTCCCTTATGGCGAACTTGCCTATGGGGCTGTTTGGGGCAGCAATGACCCAGCCAGACTGCATGTCAAGAGGGCCCATGGAGGCCACGCTAATGACCTCAAAGCTCCCCTCCGCGAGCTTCGCTATGGCCTCAGCTACAGCATAAGGCCCCCCGGCCCTAGGCGTGGGGACCTCCTTCCTGTAGAGCATCTTGGTGCCCTCAAAGAGGGCCACCCTTACCTTCGTGCCGCCCACGTCTGCAGCCAGGACCCTCACGAGCTACCCCTCCTGAGCGAGGAGAGCAAGTATGCGGCAGCGCCAGTGCCGAGAGAGTAGTACAGGAGCGGCAGCGCCACTCCTGCAGCCCCGAGCAGCTCGAGGTGAACCCTGATCCCCAGCTCTCCGCCGCCGGAGAGCAGGTAAGCTATGAGGTAGCCTGCCAGCCCCGCCTCGAGCCCCAGGAGGAAGGAGCTGCGGGGAGAAGCGCGGCTGGCCCCCAGGAGGCCTCCGGAGAGGAGCACAGCTACAGGAGGCCCCCAGGGGGGCGGGAGGAGGTAGAGGGCTGCAGCTATGAGGAGGGCAGAGAGGAGCACCCTGAGCCTCTCAGCGACGAACCCCCACAAGCGCTTCTCCTATGCTAAGGAGGGACAAAAAAGTAGCTATATACCTTACCAGAGCTGTGGGAACAGCTAAGGAGAGCTATAGAATAGCGTTAAGAATGATTAGGATTAGGGTGCTGACGATAATAGCTCCTGTTGCAAAGGCTAATTTCTTAAGAGCGGATTTGGTCATTCTGCCTCTCGATATGCCTCTCAATATCAAATGCGCTGCATAAACGCCAGCAAGGAAGAGGATAATGTATGACGCTACGCCAAGAATCGTGGCAAAATCTCTTAGGGCACTGTAGATTGGCACAAAGCCTCTGTCCCCAATGAGCAGGATGAATAGCACGGCAAATATGGCGATGGCCACGAACACTACCTTCTTGCCAAGGACACTTTCTCGTCGCCTATACACAAAAAAGGGGAAAAACCAGGGCTTTTATTTTAGCGTTTGAGCCCTTGGGAGCAGCGAAAGTCGTAGCTTCTATGTTGGCAAAAGCAGAAGGAAGGTATACCCAGAGCACGAGCTAGCGCCATCTCCAGAGCTGGAGAGGGCGGCGAGGGTGAGGCCTGAGGGGAGCAGTAAGAGATAATTTTTCTCCCTAGCTGTTATAGGGAGATGCAGGTGCCGCCTCCCCTATTCCGGGCCCTCGCTGCCGTCGCGACGTTGGCAATAGTCTTCGCTCCTCTCCTGAACCCCTTGCTCCCGCTGCTCCTCGACCCCTTCCACGGCCTTGCCGGCTCCGGGCAGACGGGCTTGCCCTCGGGCTCGTTGAGGACGCCTGCAGGGGAGGCGAGGATAGAGTGGGACTCCGCAGGCGTGCCCACGGTTAGCGGGGACTCCGAGGAGGCAGTGGCGTTTGCCTTCGGCTACCTTGCCGCCTCCCTCAGGCTCTTCCAGGCAGACTTGCTGAGAAGGCTCCCTCAGGGGAGGCTGGCAGAGCTCGTAGGGGAGCAAGCCATAGAGAGCGACAAGCTCATGAGGACTTTAGGAATGCATATAGCGGCAGAGGAGTCCTGGCGGAAGCTAAAGGCTTCGGCGGAGGGGCAGAGGGCAGCGAAGCTCATTGAGCTGTACGTGCAGGGCTTCAACGATTACATGTCTCGGCTCTCCCTTCGGGACCTGCCGCCGGAGTACAGGCTGTTGGGTCAGAGGCCGGAGCCCTGGAGGCCCGAGGACGTCATGGCCATCTCGAAGCTCTTCACCATGATGCTCGCCTGGGACACAGACGACCTCGTGCTCAACGAGCTCGTGAGGAGGTGGGGGGTGAGGGTAATAGCTGATCTAGACATAGTAGAGCGCAGGAGGGCCACGCCGCAGGGCTTCTGCGCCTACGCAAAGCGATGGCCTAGCAACCTAAGCCTCGCCGAGGGCAGCTACGCCCCTCTCAGCTCCCGCCAGGTGCTAGAGTACCTCGAGGCAGCCTCCTACCCCCTCAGGGCCATTACGCCGGCAGCCCTCTCTAACAGCTGGGCCATAAGCCGCGAGCTGAGCGAGGGGGGAGCCCCCCTTCTCGCTAACGATCCGCACCTCGCCCTCACCGCTCCCAGCCTCTGGTTCCTCGTGAAGCTCAAGGCGCCAGGGCTCAGCGTGGCTGGAGTAACCGTGGCGGGCTCCCCTATAGTTGTCATAGGGATGAACAGGGACGTAGCTTGGTCCTTCACAAGCCTTGTGGGGGACTCGGTGGACTTCTACTACTATGTGTGGAGGGGGGAAGAGTACTTCTACAAGGGAGCTTGGCTAAAGCCGAAGAAGAGGGATGAGGCGATCAAGGTCTGGGATCCGAGGAGGAGGGCCTTCAGTCTCGTTAACCTCACCGTCCTCGAGACTGTCCACGGTCCTGTGATAGAGAGAGGAGGGGAGAAGTTTGCCGTAGCATTTACGGGCAGGGAGCCCAGCCTCGAGGTCCTCTTCCTCTGGGAGCTCTCGAGGGCCAGGAGCGTTAGGGAGGCGCTGCTCGCTCAGAGGCACTTCGTTGCCCCCGTGCAGAACTTCCTCGTGGTGGACAGAGAGGGCAACATAGCTTACTCTCCTACCGGCGCCTTCCCGCTGAGGAGGAACGTGCCGGTGCTGGCGGAGGGGGAGCTCAGGGTAGTTAACGCCGGCCTCTTGCCCTTTAACGGCAGCAGGGGGGAGGGCGAGTGGGCTGGCTACGTAAGGTACACAGAGCTCCCCATAATGCTCAACCCGCCCCTTCCATACGTTGTTACTGCCAACACGAAGCCGTGGGACGGAGCATGCGGAATCCACGCCGGCTGGGGTTGGGCTGACAGGTTCAGACAGGACAGGATCCTGCAGCTGCTAGAGGAGGCCGCGAGGGACGGGAAGGTAAGCATAGAGGAGGTCATGAGGGCGCAGGTGGACGAGAGCGTGGACTTGAGCATTTCCCGCTACCTGTCCCTCCTCCTCAGGCTTAGGCCAGAGCAGGAGCTCTCCCGCTGGCTTCAGGAGGGCAGCAGGACCTTGCCGGAGCTGCGCGAGCCTGCCCTCGCGCTCGCCTGGACTGCCCTCTTCCACGAGGCCCTTTGGGCTAGGCTGGGGAGCCCAGGGCCCCTCATGTTCTTCAGGATAGAGTACGCCGAGGCCCTCCTCGAGCTGTACCTTGCCGGAGACCCTAGGGCCCACCGCTACCTGCCGCCCGGAGAAGGGGAGAGGCTTGCGGAGGAAACGCTGGCTAGAGCAAGGGAGCTGCTCGAGAAGTACTTCAGCGGTAGGCAGCAGAAGTACGGGGACTTCCACTACTTCGAGCCGAGGCACATAGCCATTAGGGCCTTTGATTTCCCGAGGGTCCCTGCGGGAGGAGGCCCTTACAGCGTTAGCCCCTCCTTCCCCGCGGAAGTGGGGGAGAGAGGGGCTCCCGCAAGGAGCGGTGCGAGCGTGAGGCTCATAGCTGACCTCGCGGCCGGCAGGCTATATGCAGCGCTGCCAGGCGGTCCCCACGGCAATCCCTACAGCCCCCTGTACTACAACCACTACGAAGGTTACTGGAGCAGAGGCCGCTACCACGTTATAAGCGTGGATTAGCGTTTTTCCATCGAGCTATAATTTGACTTTAATGTATATTCTACGCCCTTCTATCGTAATTACCGGGGAGGGGTCTATGAGCCGCGCCGTAGCGACGGCCCTAGTAGTGGGGATAACGCTAGCGTTAGGCGGGGCCGTCGCGGCGTGGCTGACGGGCTTCTGGGACGAGGAGACAGAGACGGAGCTCCTCCAGCTCCTCCCCGGCGCCGAGCTGGAGGTAAGGAACGGGGAGGTGAGGCTCTTCCTTGCCATAAAGAACGAAGGCACGGCTAGCTCCCGCATAGTGAGGATCTACGTGGAGAGAGTGGGGGAGGCGCAGCTGCCCGGAGACGTAGTGATCCCGGCAGGACGTATGTGGCGCTCGCCTGTAGAGGGCCTTAGGCTGCAGCTGTACCAAGGGGCGCAGGTGATGCCAGGAGAGCTATATCTAGTGAAGGTGGTCACGGAGAGGGGAGCAACATATCACACTGTGGCGCGCGCTCGTTAAGTTTAACGGGGGAGGCAGGTTGAGGAGAGCCATAAGCCCCATGATAGCCACCTACTTCCTCGTCCTCGTTGCCGTTGTGGCAGGCGCTGCAGCTTTCGCTTGGGTCTTCGGGATCTGGGGGAACCTCGGAGCAACGGAGACCTTGAGGATATACCCGAACGCCAGCCTCTATAACGTAGAGGGCTCTGTGCACCTCTCTCTGCTAGTGAAAAACACCGGCACGAGGGATATCGTGGTAATGAGCATAGAGATAGAGGGGGTGGGCACATGCGTCTCTCACGAGAAGATGATTAGGATAGAGGAGGGCATCAGGAAGATCTCCTGCAGAGTGGCGCGAGGCGCCGTGAAGCCGGGCACCCTCTATCTCATTAAGCTAAGGACCGAGGGCGGCAGCACATTCCAATTCATTGTCAGGGCGAGCGACTAGCAATGTCTTTTTAAGCTATGGAGATTACTAATAACGTTGCCCTCCTTTTCGCAAATACAAACCTATAGGAAGGATATGGACTCCATGTAAGCGGTGAACCATGAGGAGAGCCATTAGCCCCGTCATCGCTACCGTCATCTTGATCGCCATAACTATCATAGTGGGAGCGGCGGTAGCTGGCTGGCTGCTCGGCCTCTGGGGAGGCCTCGGCGAGGTGGAGGCCCTGAGGATATACCCTGACGCAACTCTCGAAGTGGGTAAGTCTAACTCTACCCTGAGGCTCACCATAAAGAACGAGGGGACGAGGGACGCAAAGATAATGTCTATTACGGTGGAGGGGGTAGGAACGCAGAGCCTGAAGGACCCGATTATTAAAGCCGGCGCGACAAAGACCATATCAGTAGTCTTTACCAACAAGACTGCGACTCCCGGAGCTTCCTACCTTGTGAAAGTTATGACAGAAGGAGGAGGCATATACCAGATCACAGTAAAGGCGAAAGAGAAGTAACTAGCGTACTACCTCCTCTCTTTTTCCCTATTCATAAACATACATGGGTCCCCTTCTGGCGTCCCCCATATTGCAAAGGACCGAAGGGGGAAGAGCTCCAGTTCCGTACGGGGGCCTGCAGAAGGAGATATGCTCGGCACCAAGGCTGTGACCGTCGGAGGGAGGAGGTATATGAACTCCCTCAAAGCCTATCCCCGCTTAGGATACTAAAGGGGACGCAGATAGGGTCTATGGGTAACAAAAAGGAATAAGGAATGAGGTAGTCCATTAGTTAGCCGCTTGCCTTCACTGTGATCTGGTATATGCCTCCTCCTTCTGTCATAACTTTCACAAGGTAGGAAGCTCCGGGAGTTGGATTCTTGCCAACCTCTACTGATATAGTCCTTATAGTGCCGGCTTTAATAACCTGGTCCTGCGGCTTCGTTCCTAGCCCCTCCACTGCGATGGATATTATCTTTGCGTCCCTCGTTCCCTCGTTCTTTATAGTGAGCTTCAGCTCACCATTACTGCTGAGGGTGGCGTTGGGATATATCCTCAGGGCCTCCACCTCGCCAAGGCCTCCCCAGAGGCCGAGCAGCCAGCCAGCCACGGCTGCCCCTACTATGATAGTTATGGCGATCAAGATGACGGTAGCGATGACGGGGCTAATGGCTCTCCTCATGGCTCACCGCTCACATGGAGTCCGTCTCCTTCCTATAGGTTTGTATTTACGGAAAGGAGGGCAACGTTAGTAGTAGTCTCCATAGTCATAGAGGTCCTTGACCGCCGAGGGCTCGCGCAACATTTCGGCTAGTCCCACCTTCTCCTGTACGTGAGGAAGGAGAGCGCCGTGAGGACGGCCGCGAGCAGGAGGGCGAGGAGGGAAGCCTTGTCCTCCTGCGCCAGCGAGAGGACCCCCGTTACCCCCGCGCCGAGGCCTGTAGAGAGCGAGAGAAGCCCCGCTGCAGAGAACACCTGCCTAGGCCTAGTTTCGAGCACGTACGTTATTGCAGCCGTCTGAGCATAAGAGATCGCCGCGCCGAGCAGCATGAGCTCTAGGAGGGGAGGCAGCAGCAGCGATCCCCCAACAGCCGGCATGGCAAGCAGCATGGCAACGCTGGACGCATTGTGCAGCAGCGCTAACAGGGCGCCGAAGAGGGAGCCGGCGGCGTAGGAGGCTATGCTGAGCGCCCCCTCCTCCTCAAAGGCCCCGGAGAGCACGGTCACCCTCAGCGCCCCCAGGCCGCCGAGAAGCGCTGCCACCCTAGCCGCCTCCCACATGACGCTCTCATATGCATGCGGGCTCGTACGAAAGGAAACTATGTCTGAGAGCACCTCGAGGCTCCTTAGGTTTATCCCCGAGAAGAGAGGGGGCGGGAGGAGGAGGTAGGAGAGGAGAAGGGAGAGCGCGGCTAGCAGCAGCAGGAGCGGGGCTATCTGAGCCCCCAGTTGGCTCCAGAGCAGGAGGGCCGCGGCGGTTAGGCCTGAGGAGAGCGCGTTGAGGGCAGCTATGGAGCTCCTCCAGAGCTCATAGCGCTGGTCGTGGACTATGTACGAGAAGGCCGCGGCAGAGGCTATCCCGAAGCCGGCCGAGAGGAGCAGGTAGAAGGCCAGGGGGCTGCTCACTGGGAGCGCCGCGAGGGCCAGGAGGGCGGAGAGCAGCATGGCAAGCCTCCTCCTCTCGTGCTGCCATAGGTAGCGGAGGAGGGGGAGCCTGGCGAGGGAGGCCACGAATATGCCCAGGAAGCCCAGGAGGCTAGCATATATGCCGCTGGAGAGCCCCTCCGATATCTTCAGCGCTAGCTGCGCCTCTGCATACGCCCAGACGGCGGCGAGGGCCGCCATGCCCACGAGGAGGCCTGCAAATATGTTGGACCCTTGAGGTAAGTGAAAAAGGAGGGGGCTTTTAGGGGGTTCAGTGGAGGGCCACGTACTTTGCCTCACAGCCCTCAGCTTGCGCAAGGGAAGAGAAGAGGGAGTATATCTTGCTACTAGAGCCAGAGACTAGCAGCACCTGCACGCAGCTGCCCTCCCTGTGCTCATGGAGCTGAGTAACGCTTAGCCCCTCCGCAACAACGCTGACCTCCTTTCCCTCCTGGCAGGAGAGAACTATCAGTGCCCTGCAGTCGTGCTCCTCTGCAGAGTGCCTGTGCTCCTTTAGCATTTCCCTCAGCGCCCTTTCCACGAGGGCGCTCCTCTCCACTCCCAGCCTCGCAGCCAGCCCGTCAAGCTCCTCCGCCAGCTCCCTCTCCACGCTTATGCCGAACTTCCTCTTGGGCAACTCCCACCCCTAGATCTTCAGCCCGAAGGCCTGCCTCACCAGCTGCCTAGCTATGATTAGCTTCTGTATCTCGTTGGTCCCCTCGTATATGGTAGTTATTATGGCGTCCCTCAGGTACCTCTCTATGCCCGTCTCGAAGTCAACGCCGTAGCCGCCGTGGATCTGGATGGCCTGTCTGGCTATCCACTCAGCTGCCTCGGTAGCATAGTACTTCGCCAGGCTGGCAGCTATGAGGTACTCAGGCCTCTCCTTGTCCGCAAGGCTAGCAGCCCAGTATGTCAGCAGCCTAGCCGCCTGAAGCCTCGTGTACATCTCTGCTATCTTTTCCGTTATTATCCCATGAGCTATGAGGGGCTGGCCGAAGGCCTCGCGCTGGAGGGCGTAGTTCAGTGCCCTCTCAAAGGCGGCCTGAGCTATCCCCACGCCCTGCGCCGCAACGCCTATCCTCGCGTGATCGTACGTGTCCATGAGCACCTTGAAGCCCTCGTTGAGCTTCCCCACCACGTTCTCCTCCGGCACCCTCACCTCGTCCAGGATCACCTCATAAGGCTGCTCGCCCCTCAGCCCCATGACCCTTATCCTCTGCCCTATCCTCAAGCCGGGCTGCCCCTTCTCCACCACGAACGTAGTTATTCCCCACCAGCGCTTGTCTGGCTTGGGAGGCTCAGTCCTCGCCGAGACCAGCAGGTAGTCTGCCTCAGCAGCGCCAGTAATAAATATCTTGCGCCCGCTTATGACGTAGTGGCCGTTCTCCTTCCTGGCAGTTGTCTGAATTCCAGCGACATCGCTCCCAGCTCCCGGCTCGGTGTTTGCGTGAGCAGCCCTTGCCTCCCCTCTGGCCACGGGCACTACGTACTTTTTCTTCAGCTCCTCGCTGCCATGCCTCAGCAGGGGCACTACGAATAGGTCCCTCACGCCCACGGTAACGCTCAGAGCCACGCTGGCGCGGGACAGCTCCTCCGTTAGGATCACTGCCATTGTGAGCCCTCCTCCCTGTCCGCCGTACTCTTCTGGGATCCCCACGCCCGTGTAGCCCTGAGCTACCATTTCCCTGTAGATATCCTCAGGGATGGAGTTGCTCTCCTCTATCTCCCTCCACCTAGGCATTACCTTGTTCTCAACGAACTCCCTCACGCCCTTGCGGAAGAGCTCGTGCTCTGGGCTCAGCTCTATGCGGAAGTCCTCTATGCTCTTAAATGGGAAGACCAATGCCCTCGCCGCAAGAAAAGGGCGCCGAGCTCTCTTAAAATGTTCTGTAAAACCTTCAGAACGGTATACTGCCAACTATAAGAACAGTCATGATAAGGGCGACGATCGTGAGCAGTATAGCGTGCTGCAGCCCTCCCAGGGCGCTGCCTGTTGTGAGCTTCCCTGCTATCAGGCCCATAAGCCAGGCGTTGAGTATGGCTCCGAGGGAGACGTACAGCGTTGTAGCCTTTATCTCGTCCATGTATAGCTGCGCCCTCATGGGATCGAGGGACAGAGTTTGCACCATGTAAGAGATCATGAGGAGCGTGGAGCCCACCACTAGCGCCACCCCCACGTAGGGCATGAGGAGGTAAACGCGGAACCTCTTCGAGAGCTCCTCTTCAAAGTCTGCAAGGCTCCTCGTAAAGCGGGCGAGGCTATCCAAGGTCTCTATGCTGCCCCCTCCCAGAACTATGGCATCTGAGAGGAACTTCATGGTGGCAAGGAGCATCCAGTTGCGGTAGCCGCGGAGGGCCCTCGCAACGGCGCTCTCCAGCTCAAAGCCCAGCGAGAGGGAGGTGGCTATCTTCCTCAGCACCGGCGTGAGGGAGCCGTAGTCGCGCTGCGAGAGCAATATGATGCTCTTCTCTGGGCTAAGCCCCATCTTCCTGACCTCCACGAGGTCTCTCAAGAAGTTAGCCATGGCGTTGCCCACCCCCCTTATGGTTGCCTGCCTCACCCTCCAAGCGAGGAGAGAGGGGACGCTGAGGGCCACGAGGGAGGAAGCCAGAGCGACGCTTGCGCCTATTATGCTGTCCTTCCGCACCTCGCCGAAGAGGGCCGCGTAGCCCCCTGAGAGGGTGCCTACGACAAAGAGGGTCGCAATCGAGAGGGGGAGGCCGTAGGTGAGGAGGAAGAAGTGGGGGGTGAGGTCCTCCACGGGGTTCCTTGGGCGGGCCTTCCCAATGAGGTACATGAGGGCTAAAGAGGTCAGGGGCATGAAGACGAAGCTATACACTATTAGCTGCCCCGTGCCGAAGAAGCCCCCTCCCTGCGGCATGAAGGCGCTCACGGTAAATATCAAGTAGAGGGAAATGGCGACGATGACGGCGAAGATTATGTAGAGCTCCATATATAGGGCAACCCTCTCTGCCAGCAGCCTCAGCTCGTCCATCTTGTGCCTGAAAATATCGGCGGTCTTGGTCTCCAGGTAACCTACCAGGCTGCCCCCCGTCCTTGTGACAGCTACGTAGCCCTGGAGGTACTCGCGGAAGGAGCGGCTGGGGTGGTCTGCGGCAACCCTTTCGATGGCATCGAGGGAATCCCTCCCCAGCACCTTTACTTCCGTGAGGATCCTGTCTGCCTCCTCCTTAGTTCCTCTGAAAATCTTTAGCTTTGCAGCCCTCTCCAGAGTCGAAACTATGTCGAGGCCTGCTATAGCCATGGCAGTAAGGTATGCGGAGAACATGGGCAGCTCCGCTTCCACCCAGCTCCTCCTCTCCCCCTCCCTGTATGCCGGGTAGTAGAGGCCTGCAGCAAAGATGACGACGGGGATGAGGAAGAGGAGGAGCGAGAGGAGGAGCTTGCTAGTGAGGCTAAGGGGGGAGAGGAGGACGAAGAGAGAAAGATACAGGGCCACCAAAGCGGCCATGCCTGTAAAGAGGAGGACCCTCGCGGCGTAGAGGGGCGGGTAGACGTTCATGCCTGCCTTCTTTATCGCCTCCTCTAGCTCAAAGGTCTTTGCCACCTGCGCCCCCAGCTCGCCGAGGTACGTGAGGGCCACGTAGTCCAACAAGTTAATTACTCGCGCTAGGCTCACTGCGCCCCGATCCCTCCAGCAACAGATCTTCAAAGGCCTGCTCCGGGTCGCGGTAGTACTTGTATACTACCTCTGCCACGCGCCTATAGTCCCTCTCTCCCCTCTTTGCGAGGAGCTGCAGCAGGGAGGCCCTCCTCTGCACCTCCTCCACCAGCTCCTCCCTCTCCTTTCCCGTATAGTAGGCTATCTCGTCGAGCAAGTAGCTCTCCTCTAGCTTTAGCTCGTGCACGTCCTTGGCAGGCTTCCATTCCGCCACGAGCACATAGTCGTCCACGTCCCTGATCTCCCAAACATGGGTTACCCTCCTCCCGATCACCCCTCCCACGCTAACCCTTCTCACGAGGAGGGCCCACCGCATAAGAGGGACATAGGAGGGCGGGACGTTCATGGGAGGGCTCGTGAGCCTCTTCACAAGGGCCTGCACGTTCTCCGCGTGAACCGTGGTGAGCCCCCCGTGGCCCGTTGCCACCGCCTGGAAGAGCACATATGCTTCCTCCCCCCTCACCTCCCCCACGATGATGACGTCGGGCCTGTACCTCAGGCTAACCTTCACGAGATCGTAAAGGGTCACCTCGCCCACCTTGCTCCCGGTGAGGGAGTAGCTATGCCTAGAGACCAGCTGCACCCAGTTCTCCAGCGTGAGCCTCAGCTCCGGCGTGTCCTCTATGGTGACGACCTTCAAGTTGGGCTTCAGGAGGGTTGCGATGGCGTTCAACATCGTTGTCTTCCCTGAGCCCGTGACGCCCATTATTATACCAGGCAGCCTGTTCTCCATGAGCAGCCAGAGGTAGCCCGCGATCTCTGCGCTCAGGTTCTTGTTGGCCACAAGGTCCACGATGCTGAGGGGCCTCTCCCTGAACTTCCTTATGGTAAACGTAGATCCGCCCACGCTGACCTCCCTCTTGAAGGTAGCTGCCAGCCTGTGGCCCCCGGGGAGCATGGCGTCCACTATGGGGAAGGCGACGCTTATGTGCTTGCCAGCCATGTGGGCCAGCTTGAGGACTACTGAGTCCACCTCTTCCTCAGTGCGGAAGACGACGTTAGTGGGGAGGCCCTCGTATTTCTGGTGCCAGACGTAAATGGGCTTCCCTACGCCATCGCAGCTGATGTCCTCCACGTAAGGGTCCCTCATGAGAGGATCAAGGGGGCCGTAGCCAACGGTGTTGCGGATCAGGTAGTAGAGCACCTTTTGCCAGTCTATCCCTCCCCTCCTGGCTCCCAGCTTCTCCTGGTAGACGCTGACTATCCTCTTCACCTGGCTCACGAAGTACTCCTTCACCGGCTCATGAGTAGAGGCGCCGCTGAAGTCGTAGGGCTTCACTTCCCACTCTAGGATCTTCATTAGCCTCTGGTACACGCTCTCCTCCTCTTTGTTCATCTGGGCCTCCTTCACGAAGTAGAACCTGGCGCCCGAGGCCCTGCTCTCAAGGATCTGCGCGTATGCCCAGGGCTCCGCTAGGGGGTACTCTTCTATTACTTCCATATCCTCCGGCGACCCCCTCCCCCTATCTTCTCCCCCCTCTCCTCTCCGCAAATTAAGTAGCTATTACCTGTAGACCGCTTTTGCGCTAATAGAGTTTTAAAGTATATAGAGGAGCGAGGAGCAGGGCAAGGCAGATGAGAAGGGCTCTGGCCATAGCGATGTTAGCCCTACTTCTTGCCCCCCTAGAGGTCCCCGCAAGCGCCCCCCTCCTCGTGGAGAGCACGCCGGTCCACAGCCTAGAGAGGATGAAGCTGCCGAACAACCTTAGCTACAGCAAGGCAATAGCGGCAGGCCTCCACGTCGTCTTCGGCTCAGAGGGCCTCGTAGGCAAGGTCGACCTCAGGAAGCAAGCCGTAGAGGGAGTCATGAGGGTGGTGGGCAACGTAACTTCTCTTAGCGTGGACGCAGTCCCAGCCCAGTGGGTCACGGTGGGAACTGGCAGGGGAGAGGTAGTGGTGGCGACCTTTGAAGAGCTAGCGCAGAGGGCTAACTTCTACGTGGCTTCTAGGGGCGCCGTGAGGTCAGTTCACATCTTGAGGGTGGAGGAGGGTGCTAGGCTGGTGGCGCTGGACGATAAGGGCTTCCTCTACGTGATGAGAGTCCACAGAGGAGGTATCGGGGGCGGTTGGTTTGAGGTAGGGCCTGTGCCCCACTTGGGCGCCCTTGCTGGCATATACGGCATAAGGGTGACCCACGTCTACCCTGTGATCAACACGAGGGGCTGGACCTCTTACTACTATGAAGGGGATAAGGTGGTTGCCATAACTGATAGCGCGATACCTGGTAGAAGGGAAGTAGACCAGTTCCTCGGCGGCATAAGCGCTGAGGTCTACTACGGCAGCCCCGCTGAGCCTGCCGTTACCGGCACCTTCCAGAGCGACGGCGCCCTCGAGGAGAGGAGGCTCTACTATGCAATAGTGCACAGCTCGTTTATAGTGCCCTACGAAGGCGCAGGGGGGCTCTCAGAGGCCCAGAACTACACGCTCTCCCTTCACGGCCTCTTCCCGCAGGAGTACAAAGTGCTCTTACTCTACGAGATCAGGCGGACGGGCGGGGAGAGGCTGGCTGAGAGCGCCTGTTACGCAAAGGTGGTGCCCGCGAAGGTGAAGCCGGGCAGCGTGACCTTCCTAGGGGCCGTGGTGCTGGAGAGGATGGGCTCCAGCCTTTCCGAGTGCCTAGAGAGGGTGAGGGTAGATGGCAAGCGCTTCTACGAGCTGGCGAGGCCTGTGAGGGTGCAGGCCATGCTGCTGATAGACACTACTAGACTGCCGCTCCTTGCAGAGTTCGATAGGGACGTGAGGACCCTGCTCATACCCATATCCCGGGAGATGGCCGAAGGCGGCCTATCTGACCTGAGGGCCCACGCGGCAGCAGTGTTCATGAGGCCCGGCGTAGAGAAGCCGAGGGGCTGGGAGAACATAGATGCCATGCTAGTCGTCGCGGCAGGGGAGTGGCTCTTCATATATTACTTCGACAGGGGGCTAAGGCTTGCAGAGGTGGGCTACGCGCAGCCCCAGTTCATATACATCGGAGACCCGATCACCTCCCTGGAAGTGGCCCCAAACGCTAAGAGGATATACGTGGGGACTCGCAGCGGCACCATGTACAGGCTTCTCTGGATCTCAGACTTCTTTTTGCTCCCTCCTCTGGAGAAGAGGTACTTCCTGGACTCCTCGCTCAAGGTAGACACCACGCCCATAACGTCGCTGGCAGAGCTCGAGGGAGGGGAGCTCCTCCTGACCACCTCTGAGAGCGGCAGGGTTCAGATGGTGAGGCTCAGGGAGTCTTTGGAGCCGCTGTGGAGAGGCAGCGAGGGGCTGCTGGGGCTCGAGACGCTCTCCCCTGGCATAGTGGCGGCCTCGAGGGGGGTAAGGGAGATGATCTTGCTTCTCCCACAGAGCAGTGAGATCTACTGGTTCAAGGCACCTCTCCAGGAGCTCATGACGCTTAGGCTCGACTTGAGGCTAGTAAGCTTCGACGAGGAGGGCTCGTGGAGCATTGGCGTTCCCCCTGGCGACGTGGAGATAGCTGTGGTTTCTCGCGGGGCGGTGGTAGCTAAGAGCGTGGCAAGGGACGGCAAGGCCGCCCTCTATCTCCCGCGCGACTCTTACGACCTTCTCTTCACGTACGAGGGAATGCGCTCTAGGCCCCTGCGCATAAGCGTTTCCCGCAGCGAGGAGGTAAAGGTAGTCCTCGTCCCGAGAGCGGACGCCCTCATCGCAGAGAGGGGGGAGAACGAGACCCAGGTGAGGAGGATAGTGGAGAGCAACATACCGCGCGTCAACGTGGAGGCAAGGTTGGTAGACGCGGACGGGAACCCCGTCCTCGAGTCCTTGAGGGCAGTCCTCTATGGGCCTGGCGGTAGGTTCGTAGCTGCGGCTAGAATGGGGGTCCTGACTTTCCCCCAAGTCCCGGTGGGGCTCTACACCATCAGCATAGAGGAGCCTGGACCAAAGTACGAGCCCTACATATCAGCGCTCAAGGTCACGATGAGGGGAGCAGAGCCGCAGCTCCTGGTGCTACAACCGCGCAAGGTGGAGCTCACCGTAAAGGTGATTGACGGCCTCCTGAACACGCCGGTTACGGAGCCCTTCAGGTTGGCTATAGAGAGGCTAGAGATCGGCTCGCCGGAGCTAGCCTACCCGCGGGAAGTCACTATAAGCAGGGGGAGCGGTAAGCTAGCGTTGCCGCGGGGCACGTATAGGATAACCGCTATACCTACGAGCGAGCTGTACTTGCCAGCGACCCCCATAGTTTACAGAGCGGAAGAGGAGGGGACGCTAGAGGTCAGAGTCCTGCCGCGCGAGTTCCCGCTAACGGTGAGGGTGAAGAACAGCTGGGGGGAGCCTGTTAAGGACGCTAGGATAACCCTCGTGAGGCTGGAGGGAGGCTACGTTAGCGACTTCGTGGCCCACGGGACGGCCCTCACTGAGCTCTTGGCGCCCCACGGCCTTTACGAGCTAGTAGTGAGTGCAAATATGTACAGAGGGGCCAGCGTTGAGGTGGACATCCCGAACCAACGCGAGGTGGAGGTAATCCTTGAGCCCACGCCCCAGCTCATGATGCTCAGGTATGCGCCCTACGCGGTCGTCCTGCTGGCCACGCTTGCCGGGGCTTACGTGCTGAACGCCCTGAGGAAGGCAATAGAGGAGAGGATGAGGCAGGAGTACTTCTGAAACCCTTTTTAAGCTCCCCCCTCCTCGGCTGCAGGGCGCGCAGGTTGGTAGGCAGGGAGTCCCTTGAGAGGGCCCTAGAGGAGCTCAGGAGGGCAGCGAGGGAGAGCTACGAGGGAGGGCGCAGGAGGCTCGCGAGGAGGTACGAGGAGTTCAACAAGAGGCTGGAGGAAAGCTACGAAAACGCCGTGAGGGAGTTCGTGAAAAGGGTCAAGGGCTAGGCCTCAAGTACATTATCAGCAAAGCCACTATCATTATAAGCAGCGCTATGACGGCTACAGCTATTGCTGCCGTAGCTGAGGTGCCGAAGATGATGGGCAGAGGGCCTATTACTAACACCCCTCCTCCCTCCACCTTCCCTCCCCTCTCCAGCGCGGAGAGGAAAGTGCCTATGAAGACCAGCAGCATGCCCAGCACTATGAGCACTATCCCTATTATTACCAGGTAGCCCCAGTTCACCATTCTCACCTCCGCGGCGTGCAGCTCCCGCGGCCCCGGGGCAGGAGGCGGACTCGCGCGGAGCGGTCTGAGCCCGCGCCCCCGCGAACGCGCTGCGCCCGGGGCCAGGTTGCTCCCTTCCGGGCCTAGCCGCTTTCCCCCGGCAAGGGCAGTGAGGGCCTGCCCTCCGGCAGGCCTCCCGCCGCCGCAGGCCCCGCGGGACGGGCTTCATTGCCTCACTCCGCGCGAGCGCCCCGCCCCCAGTTGCCCGAGGCCGCGAGTTACTGGCCCCCGCCTGGCGCCCTCGGGGTACGGGGACGGCGACCCCCCGGCCCTCCCTGCACGCCAAATATGTTAGAGAGCACAGAGTTAAATAGGCTGCCTACTAGGAAAGCGGGAAAAGGAGTGTACCTAGCGCTAGCCCTAGCGCTAGCGATCGCCGGCTCCGTGCTAGTAGACCTCTACCCCGACGGCAGCCTCATAGCTACCTACGAGCTCTCCCTCTCCGATTACCCTGTGAGGGTCTCCTTGAAGACGCTCCCCGGAGCATATGCGGTCTTTGCCTACTCTAACGACACGCCCATGCCCTTCGAATATAACTCTACCTCAGGCCTTGTCGAGTTCCCCGCTACCTCTGAGAGGGCTAAGGTAAGGGTTTACCACATGGCCCTCACGGAGAAGAGGGGGCTGATGTGGAAGCTCAGCCTACCTGCGCAAGAGTTCCCAACCTCCCTCCTCATGCCAAGAGGGGCCCTCATAGTCTCGCTGGAGCCAAAGGAGTTCGAGGCCCTTGCCGTGGGGGACAGGCTGCTCCTCAAGTTCCCCGCAGGCAGGCCCATAACCGTTGAGTACGTTGTCCCCCCGCCCTCGCCGCCCTCTCTCCCTCCCAGCTCCCCATTTCCTCAATTTCCCCCACTCTCTCTCGCCGCAGCGGGCGCGCTGGCGCTCGCGGCTGTGGCAGCGTACGTTTTCTACAGGCGTAGAGCAGGGAGGGCGCAGGGGGCAGCAGTCCCTGAGGAGCTGGACAGCAGGGACAGGGCAATCCTAGAGGCAGTAGAGAAGGGAGAGCTCTCTGCGCAGGAGATAATGAGGGAGACTGGGATACCGAAGACCCCTCTCTACAGGCGCTTGGAGAAGCTAGAGAAGATGGGGCTTGTAGAGAGGGTGCAAAAAGGAGGAGTTACCCTCTACCGTCGGCGCCGATCAGCACCACCTGAATAGTGCCCGATACCGCGGACTCTGCATTCCAAGATATCTGTACGTCCACCGAGTACACGCCGGGCTCTATGCTCATGGGGGCGTCGTAGCCAGGGATGATCATCATGATCCTTACACAGATAGCAGTCGCGAAGGAGCAGGGCATGTCTATTCTGTAGGTCTTCCCGTTGTCTCCCTTCAGGTATACCGTTATGCCGCCTATCACCTGCCCTTTCACACTAGCGAACGCCTTGATGACTATGCTCCCGCCGCTCGAGTGCAGCTTTGCCACGTCCTTGAAGAGCGCAGTGCCATCCATATCGCCTTTTACCGCTAGCTCTACCTGCGGCGGCTCAAGTCTCATGTCCCCCCTCTGCGTTATCAGCAACTTCAGCGAGACGTTGCCGTCCTTATCTGGCTCTGGCAGGGGCAGAGGAATGGGCTGGGGCTTTATGCAAGCCGTGGGGTCGGGGAGGGGCGAGCGCTCCGGCTCAGGGCTGATCGGCAAGGTCTCTATCACGCAGGCCCTCCACGCCCTGCTCAGGTTGAAGGCGCTGGCTATCCTCTCCGTGAGCTCCTCTATCTTCTCGGAGCTCTCTGCGGCGCCCCTCTGCGTCCTCTTCGCTAGCTCCAGCAAAGCTAGCCTGAGGCTCCAGACCTCCCGAGCCCTAGCTACGAGCTCCATCCACTCCTCTGCGGAGAAGCCCTTAGCCTGCGCCGAAGCCTCCTGAGCTAATATTCCAAGCTCCTCCAGCCTCCCCACAACGCTGGAGAGCTCCCTCTGTAGCTCCTCCTCAAACCCCTCTCCCTCCGCGGCCGGCATAACAGCAGACTCTAGCTTCTCCCTGTGCTCCCCGAGCACCCTTATCTGTGCCAGCACGGCCTCTCTCAGGTCGCGCGCCCTCTCGATCTCCCTCAGCGCTTCCTCGCCTATCATGCTCCTCAACGCCTCAAGGGAGCTCTTCCAAGCGTTGTGTAGCTCCTCCTGGCTCGCCGCAGGGAAGGCTAGCAGCAAGAGCGCTGTCAAGAGAGCTAGAGCGCCTCTCACCTACCTCACCGCCCTTAAAGTAGAAAGGGGAGCCGAATTAGGGAGGGGGCGGGAAAGCGTAGGGAAAGGGCGGGAAAGCCCCGCACGCAGGGAGCTACCCTTTGCTGACAACGAACGCGACCCCAACAGCGCCCCTCGCGACGGGGCTCTCCGCCTTCCTCAGCATTAGGTTGCCAGGCGCCACTTTCATATCGTAGCTGGGCATGGGCTCGTTTATGGTCTCCGGGAAGCATCTGCTTGGTCCTCGTGCCGATGGCGGCGAAGGAGCAGAGCGCTCAGGGGAGCACTGCCGCTGCAATCAAGAGGGCTACAAGGCCTCTCGCCCGCCTAGCTGCTCCGGGCAGCGGGGGCTGGGGGGAAAGGCTTTCACAAAAGAGGGCAGCTTAGGGAGAGCTAAACGTTCACTCCTTCTCCTTCGCCCTCTCCTCTGCCAGCCTCTGCTCGTAGTACCTCTTCATCTCCTCCTCGCTCATCCTAATGTACGGCTCCGCTAGCATCCCCCTCTTGTCCGGGTTCTTGAGGAAGTAGTAAACTGAGTAGGAGCATATGGGCTCTATCTTGAGCCCCCTTTCCTGCGCTACCTCTAGCGCCTTCTCCACCATCATTTTTGCCACCCCTTTGCCCCTGTGCTGCGGCGGCGTGTAGGTCTCTATCAGCGCCATCTTGTCGCCCTCTATGCCGTACCTCAGGAAGGCCTTTGAGCCGTCGCTGAACTTAACGAAGAACACAGTGGACGTGTACTCCACCTTTAGCTCCTCCATGCCGACCTCCGCGCTCATATTTCTCTTGAGGCTAAATGTGCACGGTATAGATCCCCAAGGCCTTTATAGCTCCTCGCCCCGCAAGACCCCGGGAGGCCCTGTGGGCGGCATATTCGGCTATGCATGCCGCGCGCCGCAGAGCTGCAGCGTTGTGGGGGAGGGGCTGAGGAGGCTCACCTACAGGGGCTACGACGGAGCAGGCTTCTGCTTCCTGAACGAGGAGGGGAGGCTGGTCGTGAGGAAGGTGGCAGGCCACCTTGAGAAGGGGTGGGAGAGGCTCTCCTTCGGGTCCTACAGCTCCGACGTGGCGCTTGGGCACACGCGCTATGCGAGCAGGGGGGTGCCGGCGGAGTTCAACAGCCACCCGCTTCTCGACTGCAAGGGCAGGCTGGCTGTGGTCATGGACGGCTTCGTTAACGGCTACGAGGAGCTGAGGGAGGAGCTGAGGAGGAGGGGGCACCGGTTTGTCTCGACTACAGACACAGAAGTCCTGGCCCACCTGCTGGAGGAGCTGCTGGAGAGGCAAGACCTCAAGGGGGCCCTGCTAGAAGCAGCGAGGAGCGTGGAGGGCATTTACTCCGCTGCCGTAGCCCTCGAGGGCTTCCGGGGGCTGGGCCTCATATCGAAGGGCCAGCCGCTCGTCATAGGCCTCAAGGGGGATTGCCATTACGTCTCTAGCGACATCATAAGCCTCTCGGGCTTTGCGGATGAGGCGATAGTGCTGGAGGAGGGCGTCGGGGCGCTGGTGACGCCTGCCTCGGTGGAGGTCTTCAGCCTCGAGAGCGGGGCCCCCGTTGCGGAGCTCGTGAGGAAGAAGGTAAAGTACCAGCTAGAGCTCATCGGCAAGGGCGGCTACCCGCACTACATGCTAAAGGAGATCTACGAGATCCCTGACTCCATAAGGCGCACTGCAGCCTCCCTCATGGAGAAGTACTTGAGGCTCTCAGCCATGATACTCTCTAGCGCAAGGAACGTGATCGTCATAGGCAACGGCACTAGCTTCCACGCGGGGCTTATAGCTCAGTACTACTTTGCAGACCTAGCGGGCCTAAACGTTGGGGTTGTTAGCGCAGCGGAATTCCCCTACTATGCCCTCGAGAACGTCGTAACGGGGACTGTTATCTTAGCTATAAGCCAGAGCGGCGAGACGGGCGACGTGATCAGGAGCGTTAAGCTGGCAAAGCAGAGGGGAGCAGTAATAGTGGGGATCACAAACGTGCTGGGCTCGAGGCTAACTATGCACTCTAACGTGTATCTCCCCATAAGCGCAGGGCCAGAAATAGCCGTGCCCAGCACCAAGACCTTTGCCTCCACGCTCACGGCGCTGGCAATACTAGCTGGCTACGTGGGGCTCTACACGGGGAAGCTAGATAGGGCGGGCCTGGAGAAGATCTACGCGGAGATCAGCGGCGCCTCTCAGCTTCTCCGCGACCTGATCCCCTCCCTCGAGGAGCCGGCCCAGAGGGTAGCAGAGGAGCTGATGGGCTCGGAGAGGATGTACGTCTCGAGCAGCGGCATAAGCTATCCAGTAGCCCTCGAGGGGGCCCTTAAGCTGAAGGAGGCCGCGCTAGCGCACGCGGAGGGCGTTCAGCTAGGGGAGCTGAGGCACGGGCCCCTCGCGATAGCAGGCAGAGGCATGCCGATACTGCTCATAGAGCCCGTGGAGGAGCAAGCTGGGGAGCTGTACGAGAGGGTGCTGGGGGAGATAAGCGGGAGGGGAGCAAGGGCCATAACGCTTGGCTACAGGCGCGACTCCACAATACTGCTCCCGAGGCTCCCAAAGATCGTAGCTCCTCTCACAGCAGTCGTGCCGCTGCAGCTCATAGCATACAAGCTTGGCTCGCTGAAGGGGCTGCCAATAGACATGCCGCCGGGCCTCGCTAAGGTCGTTACCACCTAGCGGTGCTCCCTGGGCCCCTCTGCCTCCCTAGCCCTCCCCTCTACGAAGGCCCTCACCACTTCCTCTAGGCTCATCCTGCCCTCCACGTAGTAGATCTTGATCCCCATCTGCTTGAAGAGGTAGAACCCGCCTGGGCCCACGTGGGTAGAAATGATCGCCTCCACCCCCTTAGACCTCATGAGCTCAGCTAGCCCTTGAGCTCGGCTGCCCTCAGGGGAGAGGGCGAAGGGGTTCTCCACTACTTCCAGCAGCCTGTAGCCCTGCTCCCCTATCTCAACCAGCGCAAAGAGCTTGGACCTGCCGAAGAGGGGGCTCAGCTCCCACCCCTCCTTGCCCCTCATGACAGGAACGATAGCCCTCATGGCCTCTCCCGCATATTAGGCCAGCTCCCATATCTTCCTTCTCTATACGGGGAGCAGCTTGATCTACGCTGTGAGCGACGTCCACGGCACTAGGTACTTAGGGGAGCTGAGGAGGGCTCTGGCGCTGCTCAATGACACTCCTTGCGCAGTGCTCCTGCCAGGGGACCTAGTGGATAGGGGGAAGGTTGAGAGCCTAGTGCCTGTCCTCGCCGAGCTCGAGAAGCTGGGCTCTCTGCTAATAGCCACCTTCGGCAACGAGGAGTACCACGACGTGAGGCCGAGGCTGAGGAAGGAGTTCCCCTCCGTGAAGTGGCTGGAGGACGAGCTCTATGCGTTCTCCTGTAATGGGAAGGAGGTCAGCGTGGTGGGCACCCCCGGCTCGCTGGACAGGCTAACGCCGTGGCAAAGGAAGAACATGCCCTGGCTGGAGAGGGAGTTCAGGGAGAGGGAGAGGAGGCTCAGGGTTCTCTTCCAGAGCGCGAGAGGGGAGGTGATACTCATGTCCCACTACGTCGTAGCCAGGGGGAACTTGAAGGGAGAGGACGAGAGAATATGGCCTGAGATGTTCTCTTCATCAATTGAAGCCCTCGTGGCCGAGCTCAGACCAAGCGCAGCCGTTCACGGGCACGCCCACAAGGGGAGCCCCTTCACGTACCTCAGCGGCGTGCCGGTCTATAACGTAGCGCTGCCGTTGAGAAAGCAAGTGGTAAAGTTAGATTTAAAGCTAAGTTTATAGATATTAACCTTCGCTAAACCCTCATCGCGGGGAGGAATATGATGGTAAAGTCCTTTGGAGCGCTCCTGGCACTGGCAGTTATCTTGCTCTCCCTCGCAGCGCCTGCCTCTGCCCAAAACAACGCAGAGTTCCGGTTTTATTTCAAAGTGCCCATCCGTTCCCAAGACTACGAGATGACCTCCACTTCAGTTTTCAGGCAGAACGCTATCCTTACAGAGTCGCAGGGGAAGGCTCCTGCCGCGAGCCCCCTCGACTTGAGCTTGAGGCTTTCCCTCATCATAAACAAGAGGAACGAAACCGCCAAAGCTGCGATAGACCTCTTCGTGAACCTCTTCAACAGGAGCGATAACAGGCTCAACATCACCCTTAGGCTCGTGGGAGCCGCTGACCTCATCGTAAGGGACCCCGTGAAGGGCAGCGCCAGGTTCAACATAAGCCTCAGAGATCAGGGAGCTCTCGCAGCGAGGATCAACTTGAGGGCCATAGCGGTTGACGGTGCGGGCAACGCCTCCCTCAGCTTTGACGAGAGGTGGTTTAACGCTAGCGCCCTAGCAATTCTCGAGTCGCGGAGCGGCAACGCTGTCATAGACAGGGCCGTCGCGGCCTTCATCTACGCAACTCTCGAGGAGCTGCTAGCTAACTTGTCCAAATGGATTATTACAGTTAACCCAAAGGCTAAGTTCAGCTATAACGTCTCCCTTGCTCAGAACAGGGTTAGGGTCGCGGTTTCCCTGTTGTTCCCATATAGCAACATAGACTACCAGCTCCAGCTAGCGGGAATTCGCGAGTACACGTCACGCACAGATCTGACGCTGAGGTTCTCCTCAAACAGGCTCGAGTGGAGCTACAAGTACTCCCTCACCAGCCCCCTCAAGCTAGGCTGGGAGGGCTCCCTTAACGCTACGGCTAAGAGGGGGGTGCTAGAGGTCTCCGGTAACCTGAGGGTAGCAAAGGAGAACCTCGACAGGGCCAGGCAGAACCTAGCTGCTCTGACGAGCGTTGCTGTAACGCGCGGCGTGGATGGCTTCATGGTGCCTCAAGGGCAGCTACAGCTGCCTGCTCCGCCTCAGATAAACCTCAACAGGATAGCCGACAACTTGGAGCTAGTGGTGGAGAGCGTGGAGAGAGCGACCCCCACGCCGACCCCATCTCCCGCCCCCGCGGAGGGCAGGGGGCTTATGGGGCTTGACAGCACCATGCTTGCCATATTAGCAGGAATAGCCCTGGTGCTTGTGGCAGGAGCGATCCTCTACTATCTCGGCAGGAGGAGCTGAGTTGGAGAGGCTAAAGAAGGCCATAAGGATCTACAACAAGTACCGCGGGAAGGAGGCCCGTGCGAGGCTGGTGGAGCAGCAGGGGGACCTGGTGAAGGTGGAGGTAAGGGGGTCTTTCTGCGAGACCTGCGGGCTATACGACTGGCTTGAGGACCTCGTGTACGTGGCAAAGGACGTGGGGCTGGAGATGGAGCTGGTAGATGCGCAGGAGAAAGGCTACGACAGGTGGATAGGAGTTTACAAAATCAAAAAATAATTTCCTTTTTATGTATAAAACACAGTTTAACGTTAAAGGCTTCAGTTTATAATTAAAGAGAGAGAAGCAGATGAAGTGGGACCCTCTAGCTCTCGGCATGGAGGGCGAAAAGGAGAGGGCAGCTAACATGAGGAACTACGTGCTGGAGACTACTACCTATACCTTCTCTACCGCCATATCGACCAACCTCGTGAACGCCCTGGCTATGAGGTACCTCGGCTTCGGGTTGGCTGATATAGGGGCCCTTGCCATATTGCGCACTGCTGCCGTAAGCCTCGGGAGCATAGCTGCCCTCCCCATCTTGGAGAAGTACAGGCCGGAGAGGCTCAAGGTCTGGCTGGCCTTCGGAGCTGTGAACAGGGTAGGGTGGGCCCTCAGCGGCCTGGCGCCGCTCCTCCCAGCCCCATATGCTCAAGTGGTCCTCTGGGGAGTTGTGGCTACCTCGCAGTTCGCGGGGGCAGTGGCGGGCGTGGCATCTATGGATACATTGGCAGATAACGTGAGGCCCTCCGTTGCAGGGAGGTTCTTCGGCTCTGTGGCATCCCTTAACAACGTCGCCACGCTCGCAGCCCTCGCGCTCACGCTGGCCTCGTTTAGGTTGCTCCCTCCCGAGGGCGCCTACGCGTTCCTCTACGCCACCTCCTTGCTCTTCGCGCTGATCTCTACGTGGAGCCTCAGCAGGCTGAGGGACTTCTCTCGCCCTCAGCCCAAGGAGGTGAGCCTCCTAGAGGCTATGAGGAGCTACACACAGCTCGTAAGGGACAGCGGCTCCAGGAACTTCATAGCTCTCTCAAACTCATTCACCTTCGCCGTTCACTTACCCTTCGCCTTCTGGGACTACTACGTCATGAAGGTCATGGGGGGCGACGAGATATGGATAACTGCAAAGAACGTTGCCAACATAGCCCTGAAGGCCTTGAGCCTGAAGGCCTGGTCCAACTACGTAAACGTCATAGGCCCTAGGAGGAGCGCCCTGGCCTCCATGTTCTCCACCACCCCGATACCTGTCATGTACACGGCCTCGGACAGCCTTGCTGCGCTAGTAGGGGTGAACTTATACGCCAGCGTAGCATGGACGCCGTGGGAGATAGCCAACACCCTCTACATGCTATATCTCGTGCCGGAGGCGGAGAGGCCCTCCTTCCTTTCCGCCCAGACGGTAGCTTCTAACGCCGTAGCAACGCTCGGCACCAGCTTTGGAGTTGCTGTGGCCTCCGCTGCGGGAGTTACCAGCGCCTTCGCCCTCTCCTCCCTCCTGAGGGGAGCGGTGGCGCTAGTGGCACTCCGCTGGATGCCGGAGCTCCGGAAATGAAGGACTTAGAGAGGCTCTACGCCCTGAGCTTCTTGGCCTCTCTTGCCATGGGGGCCTCCTTCAGCATAATAGCCCCCTACCTTCGCCTCCTCGGCTTCTCGCCCGCAGAGTACGGCCTTCTGAGCGCCCTGCTCCTCTTTGTCGGGATCCTCTCCACAGCCTTTGCAGGCTGGGCGAGCGACAGGGTGGGAGCGAAGCAGATGCTGATAGCCTCCCTCCTGCTCGAGTCCCTTAGCCTTCTCCTACTCTTCTTTGGCAGCCCCCTATCAATATATGCCTCTTACGTAGTGGCGGGGGTGGCAGGGGGGATTTCCTCTGTAGCTGGCATAGTGCTAGCTACGCGCGTGCGCGGCGCCGAGCAGCTAGAGAAGGCCCTCCCATACGTGGGAGCTGCCACTAGCATAGGCGGCGGCATAGGGCTCCTCGGCGGCTGGGTGCCGCAGATCCTTAGCGAGCGCGGCTGGGACATCCGGGAGGCCTACAGCCTTCAGTTCCTCCTCCTCTCCCTCCTCATACCCCTCTTTGCCCTCCCCCTCCTCATGCCTGTGAGGGAGATAAGGAGGCCCGTGCAGAGAGGGGCGGGCGAGGAGAGGGCCCCTTGGGGGATCTTGGCAAGACTAGTGCTGGTTAACGCCCTGGTGAGCCTGGGGGCCGGCATGTCGATCCACATCATAGACTACTATTTCGTCATGAAGTTCAACGTCAAGAGCGGGGAGCTCGGGACGGTGCTGGGAGCGCAGAGCATAATAATGGGGCTCCTCATGCTCCTCACGCCCAGAGTGAGCGTGGCCGTGGGAGGGCCTCTAAGGGCCTACATACTCATAGCTTCCCCGAGCGTCCTCCTGCTCATAGCTATGGCCTTCGCTCAGAGCTACTACCTCGCCTCCATCATATACATCGTTAGGACGATACTCATGAACGTGGCTAACCCGCTTTACCAGGCCTTCGAGATGAGCCTCATCCCCAGGGAGTACCGCGGGAGGGGCGCCTCGCTCATAAGCATAGCATGGCAGCTGCCCGCTGGCGTCGGGAGGGCAGTGGGGGGAGCGCTCATGGGCTATCACCTCGAGGCCCCTCTCTTTGCTACAGCAGCCCTCTACTTTACTGCCTTCCTCCTCCTGGCCGCTTTCTTCCCCTCTCAAGTTCTCAAGACTAAAGAAGGTCCATGAGGTAGGGGTTGTGCTCCAGCTCCTCCCCTATCGTTGTAGGGGGCCCATGGCCAGGATAGACGACGGTCTCCCGCGGGAGGGAAGCCAGCTTCCTGAGGCTCTCCCTCATGAGCTCCGCTGACGAGTGCGGGAGGTCCACCCTGCCTACGGTCCCCCTGAAGAGAGTGTCTCCCGTGAAGACCGCGCCATAGGAGGTCATTGAGAGGGCCCTCTTACTGGCTATCAGCAGGTCCCCCACGAAGACGCCCTGGGGTATCAGCAAGGATATGCTGCCCATAGTGTGCCCAGGCGTCTCTATAACCCTCACCTCCAGCCCGCCTACCTCTATCGCCTCCCCCTCCCTCAGCGTGAAGTCGGGAGGCGGCACCTCGGGGACCTCCACGCCGAGGTAGCGAAGGGTTAGCTCTCGCGCCCTGCGAGCCAGCTCCACGTCCCTCTCGTGGATCGCGAAGGGAGCGCCCGTGATCTCCTTTGCTAAAGCCACCCCTCCCACGTGATCAAAGTGGCCGTGGGTAGCCACTATTGCCTTCACCCTCTTTACCCTCCTGAGCACCTCCTCTAGCCCATAAGGCCAGCCGGGGTCTATGACCAAGGCTTCCCCTCCGTGCTCCAAGATGTAGCAGTTCGCCCTGAGAGGCCCCAGCTCAAACCTCTGCGCTGCCGCCATTTTTCTTCCTGCGAAGTACCAGGGGGAGGGCTTATATGGGTCGGTCGTTCCGGCTCTCTTCACTCCTCAGGAGACTCCCTTATACCTCATCCCGCTCCTAGCGTAGGCGGGGAGGGCTAATATTACGGTACCCTCAGGCGCCCGTACACAGAAGTTAGGAGGAGCGTCACCCCTAAGCCTAGGAAGGCGAGGAGGGGAGAGAGCGTCGCTACGGCCGCAGCGAGGAGGAGGGCCGCGAGCCGATAGGAGGCCTCTCCAGAGAGCCGCGAGAACTCAAAGAGGGCGGAGGAGATCATGAGGGAGGAGACAACGGAGAGTATGTGGAAGAGGATTATGGCGGAGAGCTGGGGCATAGTGGCGGTAGAGATGAGATCGGGGACCAGGTGGATCTGTGCAAGGAGGGCATAGGGCCTTGCGGAGAGCTCCGCGTAGCCCGCCGCGTAGGCAGGCAGGAGGGAGAGGGCGAGCATGAAGGTCCCCTCCCTCATCTTCTCGCCCATCTCAGGCTTCTCATAGAGCCTCGACAGCCTCGCCACGAGGAAGGAGAAAGAGGAGAGGCCGAGGAGCCAGAGGAGCAGGGCGGGAGCCAGGAGCCCCCAGAGGGCAAAGAACATGGCTATGAGCGACATGAACCCCCCTGCAAACGCTGCCATCCTTTCTGGCACGAAGCGCAAGCCCTCGGCTCCCAGAGAAAGAGAGGAAGAGAGGCTTTAGCTATGAGGCTGCTCCTCCCTCGCTCTCCTCAGGAAGCTCGCTATGCGGCGGTACATATCTACCCTGTTCTCGTCCTTCCTTATCCCATGCCCCTCGTCCTCGTAGATCTTCAGCTCGTACCTCCTCCCCAGCCTGTCCAGCTCCCTCGCTATTTGCTTCACCTCCTCTACAGGGCACCTCGGGTCGTTTGCGCCGTGCACGAACAAGATAGGCGCAGAGAGCCTCTCCAGGTGGAATATAGGGGACCTGTCGCGGAAGAGGGCAGGGTCCATCTTCACTTCGTCGTAGGCCTTTAGGTAGTCCGCCTCCCTTTCGTACTCGGTGTACCAGTTGTAGAACCCCACTATGGCCACCCCTCCGCTCCACTCCGAGGGCTCCTTCACGAGGGCAAGCGCCGTGAGGTAGCCGCCGTAAGAGCCTCCTGCGGCGAAGACCTTTCTAGCTCCCATGCGCTTTGCAAGCCTAGCAGCCTCTACCACGTCCCTCATGTCCCCTCCCCCCAGGTCCTTGTCGTTGAGGTGAAGGAACTTCTTCCCGTAGCCGGTGCTCCCCCTGTAATTAGGCGCTACTACCATGAAGCCCTCTAGGGCGAAGAGTTGGCAGAGGGGGCACCAGGAGTCATATATGTGCGCATCTGGGCCTCCGTGGATGTACACTACGGCATCCCCATTCCACTTTTCAGGCTTGTAGAGAACTGCCTCTATCTCCAGCCCGTCAAAGCTGCTGTATGAGAGGACAGAAGCCCTCACCAGCGGGAGGTCTGGCGTTGTGTCTATCAGCTTCTTCCCGTTCATGTAGAGGGCACTGGGGAGCGTGGAGGAGGACCTCACGTAGGCTAGCGCGCTGCCGTCCACGTCCAGCTCCTCTACGTGAGTCTCGAGCAGCTCCGGCGAGCCGTCCCTGAGCAGCAAGAGATCGTTCCTGCCCTTGCGGTAGCTCACAAAGAGGACTCCGTCGCGGTAGTAGCGAGCAGAGCCCTTCTCGCTCTCATCTCTGTAGACCCACCTCCACTCCCTCCTCTTTATGTCCAGCTCCCCCACGTCGAACCAGCCGCCTACGTTAGAGACGAAAAGGGCCTTGCCCTCCCTCACGTCGGTAACGTAGGTCTCAGAGCCGGGGAAGTGGAGGAGGAGCTCATCTCTAGAGCCGTAGACGTCCACGATCCTTACCTGAGTGTCGTATATGCCCTTTGAGTAAACTATCTCCTCCCTCGAGGCCCAGTGGAAGGAGAATATTGGGTCCTTCCAGCGCGTGAGCCCTCTCACCTTCTCGCCGTCGAAGACGAACAGCTGCGAGGGGAGGCCGCCCCTGTTGGAGGTGAAGGCTATCATGCTCCCCTCGGGGCTAAAGGAGGGGGAGAAGTGGTAGTGCTCTGGGCTCCTCGTTACGTCTTCCTCCCTGCCGCTGGAGAGGTCCCTCACTATTACCTGGAAGTTCTCGTCCCCCTCCCTGTCCTTGAGGTACGCCACCTGATCCCCTCTTGGGCTGATCTCCGGCTCTAGGTAGGAGTCCTTGCCGGAGGTGAGCCTCTCCACCTCCTCCCCCTTTGCCAAGAAGACGTCCCACTTGCCGTGCTTGTTCCAATTAAAAGCAACGGCGTTAAGCTTCTCGCTAACGCTTACGCTCCTCACAAACCTGACGCCTACGAGGGCCTCTGCTATGTCCATGTTAGATCCGAGGTGAGGAGATAAGGGAGCTATATATGCTCTAGCTGGGGGCCGCCTTGAGGCTCGAGGAGCAGGCGCTGCTGGGGATCCTGCAGGGGGTCTTCGAGTGGCTGCCCGTCTCCAGCAAGACGGTCGTCATGCTGGCCTCTGCGCTGCTTGGCTACCCGCTCGCCCTCTCCTATTCCCTCGGCCTAGCGCTCCAGGCGGGCACGGTAGCCTCGGCACTAGCATACTACTCCCGCGACTTGACCCCTGCGCTGGAGCGGCGCACGCTGCGCTTCCTCGCTCTATCTACCGCGCTAACTGCGCTCGTCGGGGCGCCGCTCTACCTCCTTTCCCGCGAGGCCCTCGGCTATATGGATCCGGCAGCCTCCGCCGTTCTCGTGGGGCTGCTGCTGCTAGCCCAAGGCCTCCTGCCGCGGAGGGGCGGGACGAGGGAGCACGCTGGGGACCTAGATGCTATCCTGTTCGGCATAGCTCAAGGGGTCGCGGCGCTGCCGGGCGTGAGCAGGTCTGGGATCACGGTAGCCCTGCTGCTCTACAGGGGGTTCTCTGCAGAGAGGGCCCTCTGGCTAAGCTTTCTAGCTTCAATACCCGCAAACGCCGGGGCGCTGGCTGCAGTAATAGCGCTCGAGGGGGTGAAGGTTGGGGAGCTGGCGGCGCTCCTGCCCGCATTCTTCGCAGCAGCCCTAGTGGGCTACCTCACCATGGGCTCCCTCATAGAGCTCGCAAGGCGACGGGGGAGGGGTTTAGCGATATCTATGGGGCTGCTTGCGGTAGCAGTAGGAGTTTTGTTGTGGTGGACCGGCCGGGATTTGAACCCGGGACCTCTCGGATGCCAACCGAGCGCTCTTCCAGGCTGAGCTACCGGCCCGCTGAGGTATGCAGAAGTAGGGCTAATAAACGTAATTAGCCCTGAAGGCCCTCTCTTCTCGGCGATCTCCATGCATACCCTCCTGAAGAAGGCCCTCAGCGGCTCCCCAGTCCTGGGTACCTGGGTCACCGTGGCGAGCCCAGACGTGGCAGAGGCCCTCAGCCTCGTGCCTCTTGACTTCGTTGTGATAGACCTGGAGCACTCCCCTATTGGCTACCGGGAGGCGGAGCACATGCTCATAGCCCTAAAGGGGAGCACGGCCGGGATCGTCAGGGTGCCCTGGAACTCGCACGTGGAGATAAAGAGGGCTCTGGACATTGGGGCCCACGGCATCCTGGTGCCCTGGGTTAACAGCGGCGAGGAGGCAAGGCAAGTGGAGAGAGCGGTCCTATACCCGCCGAGGGGCATAAGGGGAGTGGGGCCTCGCAGGGCCTCCTTCTACGGCACAGTGCCGCTCAGGGAGTACTACGAGAAGTACTTGGAGGACCTGATAGTGATGGTTCAGGTGGAGACTAGGGAGGCGATCAAGAACCTCGAGGAGATCTTGGCAGTGGAGACAATAAGCGGGATCCTCGTGGGCCCAAACGATCTGTCTGCCTCCCTGGGGATCTACGGCCAATACGAGAGGCCCGAGTTCCTCGAGGCGCTCAGGAGCGTGGCAGAGAGGGCAAGGGGCAGGAAGCCGCTGCTGGCCTTCTTTGCCCCCACGCCCTCGATGGCGCTCATGGCCTACAAGATGGGCTACAACATGATTTCCTTCAGCGCAGACATATTCGTGCTAGTGGAGGCCTATAGGCAGCTCCTGGCAGATTTCCAGAGGGCTGCGGCGAGATGAGGGTAGTGGGCATAGACCCGGGCACGAAGAGCTTTGACCTCGTGGCGCTCGAGGGGGGCAAGGTAGTCTGGGAGGAGAGCATAGAGACCTCTAGGCTCGTGGGGAGCCCCGAGCTGCTGCTGGAGGCGGCGCGAAGGGCTAGGCCTACTCACGTAATAGCCCCCTCGGGCTACGGCGTGCCGCTTACGAGGGGCTCCGAGGTAAGGGACGTCAAGAGGTTTGCCCTAGAGGTGCTGCTCCTCAGCAACGAGGAGCAAATCAGGGCGGGAGAGGAGGCAGGCCTGGCGGGAGTTCACGTATACCGCGGCCTGGCTCTAGTTGCGGAGGAGCTCGTGAGCAGGATGGGCGACAGGGTGCTCTTCTTGCCTGCAGTGATCCACCTACCTACAGTGCCTTGGTACAGGAAGCTGAACAAGATGGACATGGGCACAGTGGACAAGCTCGCGGCAGCTTTTGCTGCAACGCACTTCGTAGCAGAGAGGGAGGCAGCAGACTACAGTAACGTGGACCTCGTTACTATAGAGCTAGGCTATGGGTACGTGGGCAGCATAGCCGTAGAGGGAGGAAAGGTGGTGGACGGCGTGGGGGGCAGCTACGCCTCTGTGGGGCTAGTAACTGCGGGCGCGCTGGACCTGGAGGTGGTCGGCGCGGCAGGCAGCTGGGCTAGGTGGGACGTCTGGAGCGGGGGCCTATACGAGCTCTCGCCTCAGAAAGACATGGAGCTGATAGCAAAGGAGGCCTCCCAGGGGGACAGGCTAGCAGAGGCCTTGCTTAACGCCTACGTGGAGGGGGCGGCAAAGGACGCAGCCAGGGCCCTCCTCTCAAGCCCTCGCTCTAGGCTTGTGGTAGCTTCTGGGAGGTTCTCTAAGAACGCTGAGATCATCAGCAGGGTAAGGGAGAGGCTTAGGGAAGTTGAAGTCGTCCCCCTCTCCTCCCTCCTCCCCAGCAACGTGAAGGAGGCGGCCTTCGGTTACGCTGCTATGGGAGAGGGCGCTCTCGGTGGGGTCTTCGCGGAGCTCGCAGGTCAGATGAGGATCGCTGAGGCCTGCGGCACAGCCGCTGACTACATAGTTCACCCGCGAGCTCTTGGCGTTAAGAAGGCAGTGCAGAAAGCTTATGCGGAGAGCGTCGCGAGACCGAGGTTCTGCTCATAGGTCGGAGAGGCTCCTCACCACATTTATCCGCGGGGTTATGATGTAGACGCTAGCAGGAACTGTTAGGTAGAAAAGGAGAGCATGAGCAGCGGTGAGAGGAGAGCTCCTGCTGCGGGCTTTGGAGAGATGTAAAGGGATAAAGGAGGCTCCTGGCAAAGCCGTCCGCAAGGAGCCAGCCCATGAGCAGAGCGATGGGGAGGGAGGCAAGGGTAGCAAGGTGCCGCCAGAGGCCTTGTAGAGCTCATAGGTCGCTCTACCATAGTTTAGCGTAGGGAGGTGGAGCCGATCGCTGCCACGAGGGTTATCAGGATCATAGCAAGCGTTTCTAGCCTCCTCCCTAGCAATATCCTGAGGGAGGACCTGAGGGGGGAGCTCATCTTGCCCTCCCCGAGCGCTCCTCCCCAGCAACTTGGCCGTCCACCAGCCTCACCCTCCTCTCTGCAAAGGAGGCAAGCTCGGGGTCGTGGGTGGTGAAGATCACTGTCTTGCCCTGCTCGTTCACCTTCATCAGCAGCTCCATCACCTTCAGCTTGTTCTCCCTGTCTAGGAAGGCGGTGGGCTCATCTGCCACTATGAGCTTAGGGTCCATGGCCATGGCCCTCGCTATGGCGACCCTCTGCTGCTCGCCCCCAGAGAGCTCGAAGGGGAACCTGCTCGCCTTGTCCCTTAGCCCCACGAACTCCAGGAGCTCCAGCGCCCTACTCCTCCTGTCCCCTCTAGTCCCTGCGAGCTCCATGGAGAACATGACGTTCTCTAGGGCGTTCAGCGTTGGGATCAGGTGGAAGAACTGGAATATAACCCCCACGTTCCTCCTCCGCCAAGCGCTCCTCTGGCCTTCGTTTAGCTCCGACACAACAGTCCCGTCTACCTCCACCCTTCCCCTCGTGGGGACGTCGAGGGCAGAGATGAGGTAGGTAAGGGTGCTCTTCCCCGAGCCGCTGGGGCCTGTTATGGCCACGAACTCTCCTGCCTTTACCTCGAGGCTCACCCCCCGGAGCGCCAGGGTCCTCGTGGCGCCGATCACGTACTCTTTCCAGACATCTATAACCCGGACAGACATGGGATTACCCTGCCGGCTTGAGTCCAGCACGAAAATATATTCCATAGCTTATATTTCCGAGACGCTCCTAACCACGTCCACCCTTCTCGTTACTATCCAAGTTACGAAGAACAGCGTGAGGTAGAGAGAAGCAAGCGCTAGCAAAGAGAGGGGGTTGAAGACGGCCTCTATGCCTACCTTCGGCTCCACGTAAGGGACAAAGGTGGCAACCCCCCTCGCCAGCCTCTCCCCTACTATGTAGCCAATGAAGAAGGCAAGGGGGAGGGAGAGGAGGGTGGCAACGATAGCCTGAAGGAGGGAGATGAGGGAGAAGTCTAGCGCCCTCATGCCTATGGCCTTCAGGACCGCTATCTCCCTCACTCTCGCCAGCACGTCCCCAACTATAACAGAGCCCACCACGACCACGGAGACGAGGAGGAGCACGAGGAGAATAGAGTACAATGCCCCCCTCACGAGGCCGGTAGTGGACCTAAGGGAGCGAGCTAGAGCTTCCCTGTCCTCTGCCTCGACTTGGATGGAGAGCATTGACTCTAGCCTCCTCACTAAATCTTTCCCATCATCTCCATCTCTCAGAGCCATAGCTGCCGCGAGCCCCCCGTAGCCCGAGGGGCGGGAGGCGCCGGCTATCTCTATGAACTGATCGGCAGAGACGAGGACGTAAGAGCCTGCTAGATGTAACGCCCTCGAGACGCCCACTACCTTCAGCTCATGAACCCTGCCAAGCCCGTCCCTGAACTTAAGGACATCCCCGATCTTTAGCCCCTTGAGCCTTGCTAGGTTCTGAGACACTACTGCCTCCTTCATCGAGGGATACCTCCCCTCTATCAACGGGAACTCCACTGTGGGGTCGCCCCTCGCCGAGGCGACGAGGGACACGAAGCCTAGCCCCTCCACGGCTCCCGAAAACGTCCTCAGGTAAGTTATGTGGTACCTCTCAGCCCCAAGCTTTAGCTCCTCCTCCAGCAAGTCCACCACCCTCGAGCTCGGCTCCAGCGCGTTGACGTATACGTAGAGATCCATTGGGTTGTACGAGCTGTCGCGGGCCCTTTCCGAGACCTCCTCAGCCCCGCTCGCTACCATGGCAGATGCTATGCTAAGCCCCAGCAGTGAGCTGAGGACGAGCACTAGCGCTGCTACCTTCCAGAACCTTGCTGCCGCGTCGCGCAGGAAGTAGGTGAGCTTGAGGCCTACCTCTAGAGACGGGATCACCCGCGCGCTCCTCCCCGCATATAGGCCTGAAAACGTTATGGCCTCGAGGGGCTGCACCCTTAGCGCCAGGAAGAAGGGCACTAGGGAGCCCAGGGAGAGCAGGAGGGCGGTGAGGAGGGCATAGAGAGCGATCACCTCTGGATAGACGGCGAAGCCATAGATCTCATAGAGCGCCTTGCCGAGCTCGTCGTCCCCTATTGCCCTAACGTACACTTCCCTTGCCGCAAAGGGCGTCAGCAGAGCCCCTAACGCGAGCCCAAGAGATCCCCTCACGAGCCAGGGGAGCGAGTACTGCTGGAACAGCTCCAGAGGGCCCGCGCCGAGGGCCTTCATGACGCCTATGAGCTTGAAGTCCCTAGCAACGAAGGCGGAGCCAACGCTTGCGGAAATTAGGGGGACTGAGATCAGGAGCAAGATGATGGGGAGGGAGAAGAGGGTCGTCACTCCCTCCACTATTCTCACAACGGCGTTTTCCTCCTTCGTGTTTACGAAGTACCAGCTGGGCGGGGAGCCCCTCTCCTCTAATAACTTTAGCGCCTCTGCAGCCGTGCTCCTTGGGTCGCCGGCGGAGGAGAGGGAGAGGTAGGTTATGCTCTCTCCCAGCGCCTCCCTCAGGAGATCCTCGTGAACCACCAGCACCTGACCTGATCTACCTATGTGATTGAAGCCCTTTGCCGTCCCTACGATCCTAAGCTCGTAGTGCCTGAGGCCCCCCCTCGCATAGTCGTACAGAACTAAGCTAACCCTCTCGCTGGGCTTCACTTGTTCTGCGCTTGGAGCTCGAAGAGCCGTGTACAGCACGGCTTCCTCTCTCGCGGAGGGCAGAGCCCCCTCGAGCACGTAAAGCCTGAAGGCCCTCTCGAAGCTCTGGTGGCCCATGACGGTGACGAGGACCAGCTCTCCGTTTTGCCTAACTGCCCCAAAGGTGACCCTAAGAACTCGCGCCTCCTTAACGCTGGGGAGAGAGCTTAGATCCTTCACTGCGTCGGGAGCAAATTCGCCTATGAGCAGCACGTCCCCCGTTACAGAGAGCGTGAGCGAGTAGACTGATTGAGAGAAGTTTTCTCGAGCAAGGTTAAGGGAAGAAACCCCTATCACCGTAATCATTACTACGAACGCCACCGTAACGCTCTCGAGCCGCCCGCAAAGGACTGATCTTAAGGCTGACTTCAAGAGCAGGCTCATGGCCCCCCATCCTCCCTCACGTGAAGACTTTTCACTGTTACATATAGGGGCTAGGCGGGCGATGAACAAAGGGATGTGGAGGCACGAGCGGGCCGAAGGGTGAGGACTAGTGCCTACCGAACTCTCAATACTCTGAGGGCGAGAAGCATGAGCAGCAGGAGCAATGCTAGAGCTACAAGTTCTATAGGCACTCCGCCGGCGGCGCTCTCATCACTAGGCGTTAGCCTCACATAGAGCCTCCAGGCGGCGGGGTTGAACTCGTTCTCGTGATCCCAAACTGTGGCATAGCCCATCTCTACGAGGAAGGCGTTCACGTTTAGGTAATGAGTGGCGTTGTGCTGCAAGAGCACCACTGCCACGATCCTGTTGTACCTATCTGTAACCTTCACGTCGTCCACGTCAAGCAAGACCTCCTTCCCCGCCAGCATCGAAGCAAGGAACTCCTTACTCTTCTGGCCTTCTGGCGTTGATAGCTCAGGGGCGTTGATGTCTGCGAGCCTCACTTTTCTCGTCCCTATGAGGTCCCTGTACCTGTCCTTCCTCACCTCTAAGATCTCCACCTCTATAGTGTCGCCGTCCACCACCTTTGTCGTCCTTGCTACTACCTCGGAGGCTTCGACTATCTGCGCTGTGGATAGTAGTACTGCTATTGCGAGAACTATTACAAACCATTCCCATCGTAAGGGTAGAAAATAATAAGCTCTCCCGCTTATGAAACTGCGGCGAGACGCCTTGGCATCTGAGAGAGGATTGCTTGTAGTTGGAGCCCTCATTGTGCTAGCTCTGTTGGCAGTGGGAGCACTCTTCTTTCTGTCACAGCCACCTGCCCCAGCCCCTGCGCCGGCTCCCGAAGTAGCGCCAACCCCCGCTCCTGCTCCAGCAGAGACTCCCACGCCAACCCCCGCTCCTGCTCCAACTCCCGCCGCACCCTTTGAGGTAAAGATCTTTACTGGGGGCACGGGAGGCGTCTACTTCCCCCTCGGCACAAAGCTGGCAGACATGCTGAACAAGTACTCAAAGGGAGCCATCAAGGCCTCTGCATCCACCAGCGGCGCTAGCGTCGCTAACGTGAGGGCTCTTGCTGCAGGCGACGCTAACCTCATCTTTGTGCAGAACGACATAGCTTACTACGGCTTCCAGGGCATCTACATGTTCGAGCGCCAGGCAGTGGACAAGCTGAGAGGGGTAGCAGTGCTCTACCCAGAGATCATTCAGATCGTTGCGAGGGCTGACAGGGGCATAAGGACGCTCTCCGACCTCGCTGGCAAGATCGTTGCTATAGGGCCTGTTGGGAGCGGCACTGCCGTGGAGGCAGAGCTGATACTAAGGGCCGCAGGCCTTTGGGGTAGGGTGAAGGTAGAGTACAGGGGCTTTGCTGAAGCTGCCGACGCCATAGCGCTGGGACAGATCGACGCCGCCTTCATAGTCGCGGGGATCCCCACTGCTGCCGTCCAAACCCTTGCGGCTAAGACGCCTATAACTCTGGTGGCCGTCCCAGAGGAGGTGGTTAATGAGCTAAGGAGGCAGGGATATCAGTTCTTCATGAGGTTTACCGTGCCTAGGGGGACTTACGGTATAGCAAGCGACGTTCCTACCGTGGCAGTGCTTGCCATGTTAGCTGTTAGTGCCGACGTGCCTGATAGCGTAGTGTACAGCATTCTAGACATCATGTTCACCCACATAGACGAGCTCAGGCAAGCGCATGCTAGGGCTGCCGACATATCGCTCGCGAGGGCTCTGGAGGGCATGCCGATACCCCTGCACCCCGGCGCCGTCAAGTTCTACCGCGACAAGGGCATAACCGTTCCTCCACACCTCATCCCATGACGCCCCTCCTTTTTCTTCTGTTGCCTCTCCTAGAAGTTGTCGCAGGGAGCAGCTCCTACTACTTCTTTCTCCCTGCACAGATCGAGATCTCTTACATCCATAGCGTGGAGGGATATGCAGTGAGAGAGGTCATAGAGGCCTCTCCCCTCTGCCTTAGGCTAAGGGAGGCGCCCGTTGCTTACGGCGCTGGCTCCTCCTCCTCTCTGGCGGACGCAAAGCGGCTACGGGCGCAGCCCTGCCTTGGGAGGGAGCTCGTAGTAGACCTGAGGCACGCAGTGAAGCCGCGCTTAGAGGTGAAGGGCAGAGAAATACCGTCTGCGGAGGCTAGGCTTAGGGTAGTGTGGATTCCGCTGTGGGAAATACTTTTTAGGGTGTATAAGGGGGAAGTGGTAGGCTGAGGAGTTGGATAGAGGGAAAGTCTTAGCAGCGCTAGGTATAGTGTTTGCGCTTTACGAGCTCGTCTACGTGCTCCAACTGCACTACTTCCTTTACAACATATTTAGGCAAGGAGGGCTCCTCCTGGAGTTCCTCACCTGGTCGCTTCAGCCTCTCCAGTCCATGGCCCTCCTGCTAGCGCTCATAGTAGTCATTGTGGTAGTGGCGAGGCCCTCCAAGTTTGCCGGAAGGTTATCTCTAGCGTACGATCTGGCCATAATCGTCATGGGAGTGGTGGGCATCAGTTACCTGGCAGTTATATTCCCCGAGATAGCTCGCTATGGCTACTTAACCATAACCTTCGAGAGGGTATTCATACCTCTCCTTGGCCTCATAGCGCTCGTGGACGTAGCCCGCAGGACGGTGGGCATCGTGCTGCCGCTCATAGCGCTCGGGGCGCTCCTCTTCGCCCTTTACCAGGAGGACTTCAACCTTAGGCTGGTGGTGAACCACTTCTACTACTCTGGCGAAGGGATCTTCAGCACGCCCCTCAGAGTGATGGTAACCTACGTCTTTGCCTTCATACTCTTCGGCTCCTTCATGATCCACATGGGCGTCGGGAAGTTCATCACCGAGTTCCTCCTGGCGCTCTTCGGCCCGCGAGTGAAAGGGGTGGCAAAGCTAGCCGTGGTAAGCAGCATGTTTGCAGGCACCGTTACGGGCAGCAGCGTGGCAAACGTCATGGTTACGGGGACTTACACTATACCCTTAAGCAAGAGGGCCGGCTACCCGCCACATGTGGCTGGAGCCGTGGAGGCCTCTGCCTCTACCGGAGGCCAGATAATGCCTCCTATACTCGGCGCAGCAGCTTTCGTGATGGCAGAGTTCCTCGGGAGGCCTTACCGGGACATCGTGATTGCTGCCTTTATACCGGCGCTCCTCTACTTCTTCTCCGTGTACTCATTCATCGACAGGATAAGCGCTAAGCTGGGCCTCACGCAGGTAAGGAGAGAGGACCTGCCGCCCCTGGGACCGATGGCAGGGAGGATCTACCTACTTGCCCCCATGCTCATAGTCGCCCTCCTCCTGCTGCTGGGCGTGGAGCCCCAGTACGCCGCCGTGGGATCCCTCGGCTTCCTGATACTGCTAGTCCTCCTCGACGCGCCCGCCCTTGCCGGGAACCTAAGGGGCCTCGTAGTGTTAGTTACCGTAGCTCTCTTCATTGTAGCCAGCTGGGCGCAGTTCGGCGTGGGAGCTACCCTCTTCTTCGTGGGGGTAGCGCTGCTACTGTTTTTCCTCCTCCTCGCGCTCCTCATGCGCGGCGACGTGCTCAACAGCGTCATCGCTGCGTTCAAGGACGCCGCAGAGTCCACAGCCACTGTGTTCGTGGCTGCAGCGCTTGCTGGCATTATCCAAGGGTCGCTGACGCTTACAGGCCTTGCTGCAACCATTGGTTTCCAGATCCTGGACTTAGCAGGAGGGAACTTGTTCCTGACTGCACTGCTCGTCATGCTCCTGAGCCTTGTGCTGGGCATGGGAGTGCCTACGACTGCCAACTACATCATTACCTCTACCGTGGGAGCGCCTGCCCTCGCGCTGGCGATCCAGTCGGCCACCGGCATATCCATAGAGTCCGCAAGGCTCGTCGCCCACTTCTTCGTCTTCTACTTCGGCATACTCGCTGACGTGACCCCTCCCGTGGCCTTGGCCTCCTATGCCGCTGCAGCGCTCGCAAAAGCGGACTTCTGGAGGACTGCCATTACTGCCACCAAGCTATCGCTTGCAGGCTACCTCATACCCTACCTGCTCCTCCTTAACCCCAACCTGCTCATCCTCACCATGCAGCCCAGCTGGGAGAGCGCAATAGCCTTTACGCTTGGCATTGCAAGCGGCATAGCGACCATCATAACGCTGAGTGCGGGCATAGAGGGCTGGCTGGGAGGGAAGCTTATGCGGGAAGAGAGGTTGATCTTGATAGCTTTCGGCCTCCTGAACCTGGTCCAGCGGCCCCTGGAGATCTCCTTCCTAATAGTAATGCTTACCTTTGCAACATATGTGATGCTCTACGACTGGAGCGCTAGGAGGAGCGCTGCTGAGAGGACTTCCTAAGGGGCTCCAGGACCTCCCTCCCGCTCTCTGGCCTCGGGAGCATTTTAACCAGATCTCTGAACTCCCTTGAGCGCAGCACGGAGAGGTGGTGCGCCTCTGCCAGGAGGTCAGGGTAGCCGGAAGTAGATATGTATGAGAGGTGAGCGATTATTTCCTCCATCTTCTTCTCATCCAGCTTAGCAGGAACGGTTATCTGGTAGAGGGGCCCTCTGGGCTTTAGGCGCGCATATGTTAAGGTGTACTCCCTCGGGGGCCTAGGGCTCCCCTGCTCTTCGCAGAGAGTCTTCTCCTCCTCTTCCCCCCATAGCTTGAAGATGAGGTCCTTGCCCCACAGGAAGCCTACGGATTTGTCTCTATCTACGCTCTCCACTATCATAAAGTCCGGGGGCCTCGCCGAGAGGAGCTCAGAGGGCTCTTCCTCGCCTATTTTCCTAGTCCTCACCTTCACAAGGCTCCCGCTTTTCGTTAGCTTTGCCCTCTTGACGCTCTTCGAGACAAAGACCAACTGAACGTTATTCTCCATCATTTCCCTCCACATATTTACTCTCTCCCCCCAGTACTTGCATGCCCTCTCGTAATAGGGGCGGAGCTGCTCGTCGGCCTCGCCCGGCGCCGGCAGGCGTGGGACGGCAAAGCCGGGGTAGGAGCCGTCAAATAGGGCGTAGTCGGCAGGCAGCCTATAGGCCAGCCGCACCTCTAGCGTTTTAAAGGAGTTAGAAACGAGCCCCTCCCACACCTCCCTTTGCCCCCTGTAGCCGCTGAGTATGAGATAGTCTGCCTCTGCGTCCTCCAGAACGTCCTTCCCTCTCTCGTTCTTCCTAATTGCTATGCCCTGCGCAGCGTAGATGAGGGCGTACCTCAGCGGCTCCTCGTGCCTGCTGCTATCGCTCGCAGTAAAGGAAGCTCCTCCCCTTGGCTCCACCTTGATCCACTCAAGCCCCTCTACTTCTACCTCCACCGCCAGGTCTCTCTCTAGCTTCTTCCTCATTTCCATGAGCTTCCTCATGAGAGAATCTAGAACGGGCACCCTTCTCTCCCCTTTCAACGAGACGTACTCTGGCTTATATATAGTCGTTACTTATGGCAATATAGACTTTAAGCTTTTTTCAGTGCTCGTAGAAAAGAGCAAGAGAGGTGGGTAATGATGGGCGAGAGGCTTATAGAAGAGGAAGCGGAGGAGCTCCAGAGGAAAATGAGTCCTTACCAGCACATAGTTGAGCTGAAAGAGGTGGTGGGCTTACTCCTAGAGTTGGCGGCGGAGGACTCTTATCGAGGCGATCTGGAGGGCGCCGTTAGAAAGCTACGAGCTGCAGAAATGGCCATAGCAGAGGTAAGAGAGATGCTCAAAGGCTAGGCTTCGAAGACTACGGGGTTGCGCAACACACCTACCTTCTCCACGTAGGCCTCCATGACGTCGCCGTGCCTGAGGAACTTCCCCGTAGCTGCCCCCACTCCGCTAGGAGTGCCCGTGCAGATGACGTCGCCGGGCTTCAGCGTTATGCCGTCAGAGGCCTCAGCTATGAGCTCGTGGATCTTGAATATCATGTCTGAAGTGCGGCCCTCTTGCCTCATTTCCTCGTTAACCTTTAGCCCCAGCCTCAAGTTGTGGGGGTCCTCCACCTCGTCCTTAGTAACGATATATGGGCCAAGAGGGCCTCCTGCGTCGAAGCTCTTCGCGTGAACCCACCTTATGCCAAAGCGCTGGAGCTCAGCGCCAGGGAACTGCCTGTCCCTTAGGCTTACGTCGTTGAAGACGGCATAGCCGAAGACGTGCTCGTAAGCCCTCGCCTCGCTCACATACTTCCCCTCTCTGCCGATGATCACTGCGAGCTCCACCTCGTGATCTGGTTTGGAGGACCCCCTGGGGACGATAACTGGCTCCTCTGGGCCTATCAGGGCGTTGGGGAGCTTGGGGAAGAAGTATGGCCTAGGCGGGGGCTTCACGTTCATCTCTGCAGCGTGGCTATGATAGTTGACCGCCACGCATAACACCTTCTCTGGTCTGAGGGGGAGGTGTAGCCTCACCTCCCCTAGCTTCCTGAGCGCCCTCTTGAGCTCTTCGTGCCCTCTCTCTATTTCCCTCAGCGCCTCCCTCTGCACCAGCTCCGCTAACCTCAGCCCCCTCTCGCCGGCCTCCACGAGAAGCTGCAGGTCCTCGAAGATGGGAGGGGAGGGCGCCTCGTAGAGGACCTCGAAGGAGTCCCGGAGGTCGAGCACTAGCTCTCCCAGCACGACCCCTACTCTCGGCTCCCCCACGCTGGGGGAGAAGAGGGCCAGCTTCATGCCGGACGCCGCGTAAAGAGGCGAAGAGAGGTATTATGTTATGGGAGGTCTTAGCCTTAGCCTGGCGGAGAGGACTGCGGAGAGCGCGAGCGCCGCTATCACGACCAAATAGGGCGCAGTGGCGGAGAGGGGGCCTAGGCCGAAGGCCTCTAGGTAGGGCCTCAGGGAGAGAACGAGGCCCACTGAGTAGGAGGCTGCTGCAACCCCCAGCGGATGCCAGTAGCCTAAGATGACTGAGCCCACCGCCAGCCATCCCCAGCCGCTCGTTATGCCCGCAAAGTACTTGCCGTTGTAGAGCACCAGCGACATATATGCTCCTGCAAGCCCTGCCATGAGGCCCCCGAAGAGCGCCGCGCCCATCCTCAGGGCCTCCACCCTAGCTCCCCTTTCCCTGGCAGCCGCTTCGTCGTGGCCCACGGCCCTTAGCTCCACGCCGAGCCAGGTGAAGCGCAGGAACGCCCAGAGGACGAGGGGGAGGAGGAGGGTTAAGAGCAAGAGGACGTCATGCAGGGCAGAGCCGACGATTATGGCGGGAGAGAGGGGGACTGTGAGGGAAGCCGTGAGGTCGGCAAGTCCCCACGCGAGGAAGGCCAGCGAGAGGCCTGCAACGATCTGGTCTGCGCGAAGGTACACGACGGGGAGGGCGTAGAAGAGGGCCGCGAGGAGCCCAGCGAACGCTCCAGCAAGGAGGCCGAGGAGCGGAGAGCCTATGGAGGCAGCAGCTACTGCAACGCTGGCGCCGAGCGCCATCATGCCGTCCACCCCCAAGTTAACCCTCCCAGACCTCTCTAGCAGCAGCTCCCCGTATGCGGCAAGCATTATTGGAGCAGCGCCAACTAGTGCGGAGAGCGCTACCTCTACCGCCACCTCTGCTCCCTCGCGACTGCAACGAGGGTGGAGAGCACTATGAGGGCCTGGGCGGCGAGCGCGTAGCTAAGCGGTACTCCAGCCGCCTGGAGGGATCTGCCGAGGACTATGAGGGAGGAGAAGAACAGGGAGGCAAGGAAGGAGCCAAGGGGGCTGTTGCCAGAGAGCCAAGCCACGAGCGCGCCCGCGTAGCCGTAGCCGGGCGGAAAGCTCATAGGGGTTAGGGAGTGCTGGAAGCTAAGCATGGCCAGCGCGCCCCCTAGGCCCGCCAGGGAGCCGGAGAGGAGAGAAACAGAGAGCATTATGCGCTTTGGGTCGTAGCCGTAGGTCTCCGCAGCCCTAGGCGCTCTGCCGTAGACCTCTATGGCGAGCCCCACCGCAGTCCTCCGAAGGAGCAGCCAGGCCCCTGCGGCAGAGAGGAGGGAAGCAAGTACTCCCAGCTGCCAGCCCGTCCTCAGCTCCGGGGGCACGGCTCTCGTGATGACGAAGGGGCCCTCCCTGAGGTACGTTGCTATGAAGTAGTTAGCAAGGTACATAGCTACGAAGTTGAGCATGAGGCTAGAGAGCACCTCGTTCGCCCCCGCGTAGGCCCTTAACGCGAAGGGGAGGAGGGCGTAAAGGGCGCCCGCGGCTGCCGGGAGGAGGGCTAGGGCGAGGTACGCGGCGGGGCCGTCGAGGCCAGAGTAGGCTGCAACCCAGAGGGCTACGAGGGAGCCCAGTATTATCTGCCCCTCCGCCCCTATGGTTATGAACTTGGCCCTATACGCCAGCGACAGCCCTACGGCAGCCATCGCTATCGGCACTGAGAAGAGGGCAACGTTTGCAAGAGGGGCAGGGCTGGTGTAGACCCAGATAACGCTGCGCAAAATAGCGATCGGATCTCCCGTCGCTATGGAGGCGAGGAGAACGGCAAGCGCGAAGCCCAGCAGGGCCCCTCCCAGGATCCTCCAGCCCCTCTGCTCCAACTCATTAGCTCACCATATCTCTTGCTATCCTCTCCACGTCGAAAGGCCTCGAGTGCTCCCCTACTATGGCCCCTCTGCTCATAACGTATATCCTGTCTGCTAGCTCCAGCAGCTCATCTAGGTCCTCGGATATGAGCAGCGCTCCCCCCTTCTCTGAGAGCCTGACTATCATTTCCCTCACCGCGCGCGTGGTTGCGTAGTCTAACCCCGCCGTGGGATTCATGGCCACTATGACCTTTGGGTCCCTATATAGCTCTCTTGCCAGGATAAGCCTTTGCATGTTGCCGCCGCTTAAGGACTCTACCCTTGAGTCGGGGGAGCCGGCTATGGGGACGATGGAGAGCGCCCTCTGGGCCACCTCCTTCACCTCCCCCCAGTCTATGATGAACCGCTTGCTGTCCAGCGCGAAGTAAACGTTAGTGGCTACGTCAAGGCCAGGCACTAGCGCCCAGCCAAGCCTATCCTCGGGGACAAGCGAGAGGCCGAGCTTTATGCGCTCCCCCGGGCTCAGCCTTGTTATGTCCCTTCCCGCTAGAAAGATCCTGCCGCCCTCCGCCGCCCTAATGCCTGTTATGACCTCGAACAGCTCCCTCTGGCCGTTGCCGGCAACGCCAGCTACCCCCACTACCTCTCCCATGCGCACTTTGAGGCTCACTGACCTTACCCTAAAGGACTTCACGTCCCTTAGCTCCAGCAGCACCTCCCCTCTAGCGCCCTCCCTCCTCTCTCCCGTAGGCGCCTGCACCTCCCCGAACATTAGCTCCAGGATCTTCCGCGGATCTGCCTCCTCCCTTCTGAGGCCTCCCACTACCTTGCCCCTCCTCATGACCACGACGCGGTCTGCGAGCTCCATCACCTCCTTCAGCTTGTGAGATATGAACAGCACCCCCCTTCCCTCCCTCTTCATCTCCTTCATTATCTCTCCGAGCGCCCTTGCCTCGAGCGGGCTCATGTGGGTGGTGGGCTCGTCGAAGATAACGAAGCGGGAGCCGAGGAGGAGGGGCTTTATGGCCTCTACCCTCTGCCTCTCCCCTGCAGAGAGCTCCTCGCAAAGGGACTCCGGCTCCACCTTTAGCCCCAGCTTTGACGACAGCCTCCTTATGGCCTCCCTTAGCTCCCCCCTAGCTGCTCTCTTCCCTGCGAGGGAGAGGGTTAGCCCCACGTCCTCAAGCACCGTGAGCCCTTCTATGAGCTGGGGGTGCTGGCTAACGTAATAGATCCCTCTTGCCAACGCCTCCCTGTAGCTCCTGAAGCTCACCTCCTCCCCATCTATGAGCAGCCTGCCGGAGGTGGGCCGGAGGAGCCCCGCCATCACCTTCGCAAGCGTGGTCTTCCCCGCGCCGTTCTCGCCAAGTAAGGCCAGGATCTCCCCTCCCCTCAGCTCAAGGCTTACCTCCTCGTTAGCCCTAGTGCCCGTAGGGTAAACAACGGTGATGCGGTCGGCAAAAAACATGTAGGGGGCACCTTAGGCGGGAGAAATGATCTTCTCGTGGAACCAGTCCATGTACCAGAGCTCGTCCCTGCCCAGCCTCACGCCGCTGTCTACCTTTAGCCTCACGCTCTCCTGAGGCCTCCCCTCGCCGTCTATCTTGTAGCCGCGTATGGGGCCTACGAAGGGCTCGAAGAGGAGCTCCTTCATGAGCTCGTAGAGCCTCACTATCTCAGCCCTAGCCTTTGCGGGTATTTGATCGCTTATGGGGGCTAGGTAAGCTGCTCCCTCCGGCTTACCGGCAAGAGATTGCGCCTCTGGCTTCCTCCACCTTATCGGCGCGTAGTCCCCCACCCTAGCCCATATGTCCTCCTTCACGTAAGCGCCGGCGTAGAGCTTGAGGAGGAGGTCCCTGTATATAGGCGTCCAGTCTGCCACCTGGCCTGTGAGGTGGGACCTGAGCGTCCTGCCCTTGCGCTGGTAGTAGCTGAACATGTCGTTGTAGTGGCTGAAGCTGAAGACCTTCCTCCCCCTCTCGTAGTACTCCTCTGCTTTGTCAAGAACTGCAGTGGTGTCCTCTGTGAAGGCAACTACGTCCACGTTATACCTCTCCACGAGGTATGCAGTGAACTCCTTCGCCTTATCTGGCGCAAACCAGCTCAGCAAAGGCCTTGTGGAGTATATCTCTACTCTCTCCCCGCCGCCGCACTTGCCCATTAGCTTTGCGCCGTGGACTGCGCCGAGCGCAAAGGCGTTTATGTGCCTCACGACCTCAGGTATGAGGAAGGCAGGCACGTAGCCTATCTTGCAGCTCTCGGTAACGGCGCCTGCAGCTATGCCGTTAAGGTAGTAGAGCTGGTAGAACTCCACGAAGTATGTGGAGACGTTGGGCAGATCTTTGAACTCCTCCCACTCGCCGCTACAATGGTAGAACATGGTCTTCGGGTACCTCGGCGCGAGCTCCTTCACGGCTGTCTTGAAGCCGTAGCTGGTGGCGAAGACCGCATCGTAGTGCTGCCTCTGCAGCTCTGCCTCTATTATGCTCTTAGCCTCCTCCTCCTTCACCTTCTCTATGTGTTTAGCCTCCAGCCAGGGGAAGGCTTTGGCCACGTTCTCCTTGGCCTCGTGGTGTGCTGCGGTCCAGCCGACGTCTGTTATGGGGCCCACGTAGATCCACAGCGCCCTGATCTTCTTCTCGGCGGGCGCGGGCTGCACCTCCCTAGCCCCTAGCGAGTACCCTGCTGCTAGCCCTACCCCGAGGGCAACAGCGCCTGCTCCTGCGAGCTTCAGGAACTCCCTCCTGTTCACTCTCTTCACCATTATAGATTACTCTGAGGAAACTTATAGCTCTTTCTGAGGTGAAGAAGCGCGAAATTTTGAATCAAACTAATCAATGAGTCATATCTTCACAATGGCCTCCAGCCTCTCCACGCTCACCCTCTTCCTCCACTCCTCTCCCACGATCACTACCGCCGCCACCCCCACCAGCTTTGAGCCGCTCCTATCTACCAGCTTCCTCATAACGGAGAGCGTGAGGCCTGTCTGCACTATGTCATCTACTACGAGCACCTTGTCATCCTTCCTGAGGGAGTTGCTAGGAATGTAGAAGATCGCCCTCGTCGATGGGGGCTCCACCGCGTGCTCCTCTATGTACTCCACGGTGGGGTTCTCCTTGGTCCTTCTGGCTACCACTAGTCCGGCGTCAAAGGCAAGGGAGAGCGCCGTTGCGAGCGTTATGCCGGCGGCCTCCGGCACCAGTATCTTGCTCACCTCCTCCCCCTTGAACCTCTCATAGAACTCTACGGCAAGCAGCTTGAGGTAGTGGGGGTTGGAGAGGAAGGGAGTGAGGTCGAGGAGCCCCTCCCGCGACTTCAGGATCTTCTCGAGGTTGAAAGACCTGCGCACCGTCTCTATGATCCTTTGCGCCGTGGCATAGCTAGGCACCGTGAGCCCGCCTGCGTACCTCGCTATGAGCGTCTGGTCCATGTTCATCTCCTTCGAGAGCTCCTTGTAAGAGTAGGGGGTGACGCGCCTGAGGGCCCTCAGGGACTCGACGGCTAGCAGCCTGTACTTCAGCTTGTCTGCCCTGGTGAGGCGCCCCAAGAGCCCCTCCCAGCAGCGAAGGGTGCCGGAGCCTAAAGATACCTGTGAGCAAGCTCCTGCAGGCTCTCTGAGACCAGCTCTATGTTCTCCGGAGAGGTTATGGTGAAGGGGATGACGTCCTTTATGGAAGGGAGGCCAGTTATGGCCATCATCAGCCTGTAGAGCCCTATGCCTATGCCTCCTGTTGGGGGGAGGCCGTACTCCAGGGCCCTCACGTAGTCCCTGTCCATTGGGTGAGACTCAGCCTCCAGGGCCTTCCTCAGCTCCTCCTCCTCCTTGAAGAAGTAGTACTGGAGAACCGGGTTGTTGAGCTCCGAGTAGCCGTTAGCCACCTCTAGCCCCGCTATGTATAGCTCGAAGCGCTCTGCAAAGCGGGGGTCCTGCCGGGAGGGCCTAGCTAGGGGGCTTATGTCCCGCGGGAACATGGTCACGAAGGTGGGGTTCCTTAGCCGCGGCATAGCGACCTTCTCGAATATCTTCTCCATGATCTTCCCTGCCCTCGGATCTCTTGCCTCCACGCCGAGCCTCCCCGCGAGCTCCTCCAGCTCCTCCCTGCTCATGTCCCTCACCCTCGTCTTCAGGGCCTCCTCTATTGCCTCCACCATGTTCACTCTGGGCCAAGGTCTAGAGAAGTCGAGCACGGTCCCGTCCTCCCTCTCCACGCGGTAGCTGCCGTAGAGCGCCCTCACGGCCTCTGCTATTAGCTCCTCGCCCAGGCTCATCATGTCCTCCCAGTCCGCAAAGGCTTGGTAGGCCTCCAGCTGCACGAACTCAGGGTAGTGGGTGGCGTCTATGTCCTCGTTCCTGAAGGAGACGGCTATCTCGTAGACCTTGAAGAGCCCCGCCACCACGAGCCTCTTGAGGTAAGTCTCGGGCGCTATGCTTAGATATACTGTCCTATCTAGCGCGTTTATCTTCGTTACGAAGGGCTTTGCCAGGGCGCCGCCGTATATGGGCTGGAGCTTCGGCGTGTGGACTTCAATAAAGCCCTTCTCGTCCAAGATCCTCCTCATCTCCCTCTCCACCTTGTAGAGGCCTACGATGGCGCCCCTCACGCGCGAGTTCAACATTATATCGAGGTACCTCTCCCTATAGCGCTGCTCAGGGTCCTTAACGCCGAACTCGTGGAAAGGTATGGGCCTCCAAGCAATGGATAGGATCTCTATCTCCTCCGCCAGCACAGATATCTCCCCTGTCTTTGTCCTGATCACCCTCCCCTTTGCCCCCACTATGTCGCCCTTGTCCAGGAACTTCAACGTCCTGGACAGCCTCTCGCTCCTCTCCGCTATGTCCCTCCTCACCACCAGCTGGATCCTCCCGCTCTCGTCCCTCAGGTCCATGAAGGTGATGCCGCCGTGCCTCCTCACGTGCCAGAGCCTGCCCGCAACGCTGACCCTGTGCTCGGTCTCCTCGCCCGGCTGGAGGTAGGAGAACTTAGCCTTCAGCTCCTCAGCCTTGGCGGTGACCTCGTAGCGGTAGGCGTTAACGTATGGGTCTAGCCCCTCCTCTGCCAGGGCCTTTATCTTCTGCAGCGTCTCCTCTGGGTTCAACGGCCTCACCGGGAGAGGGAGGGCTTAGGGGCTTATATTGAATTAATAAGGCCCCGCGGGAAGAGAAGAGAGGGAAAGGCCATGTGCGTCGGCGCTAGGGGAGAGGAGACCTACCTCTTCGACGAGGCGAGGAGGGCATACAAAGAGGGCAACCTGGAGAAGCTGAAGGACATCAGGGAGAGGCTAATGGACATGAGGGCCTCCCCCGAGGTCCTCTACACGGTAAACAAGATGATAGAGGAGCTCCAGGCCCGTCAGAAGGCGCGGTAGTTCCTCGGCTTAGCCACGATCACCTCCCCCCTCAACCCTATTTCCCTCATGAGGTGCCTTATCATGCTGGCGTCCCCGCTAGCCGAGCTCTCCTCAGTTATGGTGTAGAGCGTGGGCCCCCAGCTGGACTGAGCCACTATTACCCCGTCCTTGTAGAGCTCCCCCACTAGCTGCTGGAGGTCTCTCCTGTATGCCCCTCCCTGCGAGCGCGAGAAGTACATCCCCGTCCCCAGCTGCACCTCCCTCAGCCCCTCGAGCGCCTCCCGGAGCTCCCCTCTCGCGATCCCTGCGGCCAGCCTCAAGGCCCCCCTGCTCATGAGCAGCTCTGCCCTCTCGTCGACCTTCCACTGCTCCCTCATGAAGCCTTCCTCCCTCTCCGCGAGGCCGGGTGGCAGCTGAGGCATTATTATGAGAAACCTCCAGGTCTCAGGAATGGGCAACCTCACGAGGGCCCGCGGGCCCTGGGGGTCGGGGACGCCTGCGTCCATCACGAAGCCCCCAAGCGCGAAGAGCAGAGTCCCCGCGCCGCTTACCGTGGCCCGCCCAATCCTCCTCGCGGCCTCAATGGGGTCGAAGGGCCTCGCAAGAGCCCTCGCTGCAGCAAGGGCGGAGAGCAGCAACGTCTGCGTGGTGCTCCCCAGCCCCACGTGGCGAGGGAGGGACTCCTTGAGCTCTAGGCATGCCGTGAGCCCCAGTGCCCTCAGCGCCCTCGCAGCCTCCTCTCTTAGATCGCCGAAGCCCCTCAGCTCCAGCTCGCCGCAGTCCTCCGCGCGCACCACTACCCGAGGCGGCTCTGCGTAGAAGCCTATGCTACCCCAGCGCCCGCCCGCTATAGTGTGAAAACCGCCGTGAAGCCTTGCGCCGGCAGAGGCCTCTATCACGTTGCTCCCCTGCAAAATAAACTGGAGGGGTTAAATTCCGCTGGAGTAGATCCCATGAAGGAAGCCTTTCAGGCCTTCAGCTATGTGTTGAGTGCTATCCCTCTCTCTCCCCGCCCTATTCCCCTAAAGGTAAGGGGAGCTCTATGCTCCTCTCTCGGGAAGTCGCGTGAGGCTCGTGACGGTAAAGATGCCGGAGCTCTACGTGAAAGGGGTGGACGAGCTGGTTAAGGCAGGCAGGTACTCCAGCAGGAGCGAGGTAATCCGGATAGCCGTGAGGGAGCTGCTGCGGAGGGAGCTCTGGGGCTCAACGTTCAGACACGAGGTGCTGCCCGGTAGGGTAGAGGCAGAGGCTCCCTTCGAGCTGCCGGAGGAGGCTTAGTTGTAACGCTTTTTAGGGCTTCCCCCCACCCCTTTTTACGGGAAAGAGCTCGGGGTGCCAGCTTGAGCAAGATCGCCCTCTGTCCAAGGTGCAAAACTGAGATGAGATATGTGACTGAGGTCGGACGCAGCAACGGCAGCAAGCAGGTGTTCAGGTACTACTACTGCCCAGCCTGTAGCCTGCGCCTCCTCGACGAGAGCTTTAGGGTAACGATAGATGGAGAGGCGGTGGTCATTCGCTTTAGCCAGGGCAGCAGGAGGCCTATTGTGGTGGGACGGTGAGAGCCTTTTTCTCCCAGCTAAGGGAGGCACTCAGGGCCACGCCCGACTCCGCCTTTGTTGCCCGCAGGCTCTTCTTCACAAACTCCATAGACGGCATAGTATCTGCAATAGGGGTGAACGTCGGGGCCTTTGACGTGGGCGTGAGGCCCCTCTCGATGGCGCTGGCTATCCTGGGCGGCAGCATAGCCTTCGGCGTTGCGGCCGGCTTCCTCGGCGCGCTGCTGAGCGAGAGGGCTGAGAGGATCAGGGAGGTGAGGGATTTGGAGAGGGCGCTGGGCGGAAGCCTCAGGGGGTCGGTGTACTGGAGGGCAGCGCTGGTGGTGCCAGTATACGTGGCCTTCTGGAGCTCACTCGGCATATTGCTCTTCCCCCTGCTAGTGGCTTCCCCCTACTTCCTCTCCCACTGGGGGCTCCTGGGGATTTTGGAAGCGTACGTGCTCTCCAACGTGCTGGCCGTTTTGGCACTCTCCTTCGTAGGGGCCCTCCTCTCGCGGGTGAGCGGCGAGAGCCCCCTCCTCTCGTCCCTCCGCGCAGTGCTTCTAGGCCTAGGCGCTCTCCTGCTGGTGTACTCAATAAAAAGGGTCTTGATTGGGTTAGCGGTCTAGCGTGCTAACGGGTGAAATAGTAAACTACTGCTGCAAGTATTAGCAACAAGACGGTGGAGATGGGGGAGAATGGGCAATGGGCATCATAGCCTAGGAAGCTCTCTTCCTCCTCCAAGTCGGGAAGGAGCGTAACAAGGGCCAGCAGTATGAGCACTAGGATTATGTGACTCCTGTACTTCTTTACGGTCTCCACTTTTGTCACCGAGTATATAATATATTTGTGACTTATATATTTTCTATATAAGAAACCCCTGTCCTTATGAGGGAGAGGAGTGGACGCAGGAATATGAATTGACAGTATGGCGGCTAGCTGCTCTAGGTCTCAGAGAGATTCCCAAGCCATCACGTGCCCACGGACGCCAGCAGAGACCTAGAGGGGAGGTCGTCCATGATAGAGGAGTCGCTGCTGAAACGCTGAGTAGCCGAGCTATGGAGCTATGTGTATGGCCTGGTAAAAAACTCAAGGAAAAAGGGAAATGCTTGTGCCTCCTCAGCGAGCTACATAATATATGACGAGTGCCACTGCCAAAGTGATAATCGTAGCAATGGGTGCCCAAGGACAGAGTGACTGGTAGCCGAGGAAGTTCTCCTTCTCGGAGTAGCCCGGTACGAGAGTGAGTATGGCGAGGATCACGAGGAGGCCAACGATGTACAACTTATACTTCTTCAAGGCCTCCATTGTGTTCACCTGTTCGCACTATATATCCTTCTGCAGCCTATTATTTATTAGCTATATATTTCTATGGCCTATTACATTACTATTCATTACATCACGACCTCGAAATACGTGCTGCGCCTGCTTTGCCCTTGCTTTAGCGAAGGGCGAAGAGGCGAAGAATATATAGAAGAATATATACTTATCGGAGAGCCAAGGCCTTGGGTAGAGGCCTTGCGGGCAGTTGTGGTGGGCGGCATAGGGCATTTAGGCCCGAGCCTCGTGGACCTCCTGCGAGAGCTAGGTCACGAGGTAATTGTGGCTAGCAGGAGGGAATCTGAGAAGAAGAAGCCGCTGATAGCAGCTTACTTGCAGAAGAGAGGGGCGAAGCTGGCGCTCTTCCCACGCCTAGAGGAGGGAGCCCTCGCGGAGCTCGCGGGGGATGTCTACTTCTACCTTGTGGGAAAGTTCACGGGCAGCCTCCAGGAGTTCAGGGAGGGCAACGTAACGCTCCTGGAGGAGACTGCGAGGGCAGCTGCCAGGAGCGGCTCGAGGGTCGTTTACTTGAGCAGCGTAGCGGCCGTGGTGGGCATCAAGGGGTTGAAGCCGGGGAGCGTGGTTTACGAGGAAGAGGAGCACCTCTCTATGGAACGTGACCCCAAGAGCTTCTACGAGATCACGAAGGCAGAGGGGGAGAGGGCTCTGATCAGGATGGGGAAGGAGCTGAAGGGCAAGTGGAGTATACTGAGGCCGGGGATCTTCCTGGGCCCCTGGGGTCATCACGCCATCTGGAGATACTCGCGCAGGTCCCTCTCCCTGCGCCTAGCCCCGTTCTTCGGCGTGGGGCTGCCTGTGGTTGACGTGAGGGACGTGGCGGAGGTGCTGATAGAGGCCGGCGAGGGCAAGTACGATGGCATGTGGCTACACGTGGTGTCTCCATACTACCCTGACGTAGGGGACCTGATCATGGAGGGCTGCAGGTACCTGAAGCGGTCCTGCCTTGCCCTCCCTCTCTCCCCCCTGGGCAAGGCGGTCATAGCGCTCTCGCCCATAGCCGCCTCGCTGGCCCCAAAGGGCTCCGCCCTCTCGTTAGCGCTTAGCTGGCTGAGGTTTCGCTACAAGTTCGCCTCTAGGGTGCTGAAGAGGGAGTGGAGGGACGTGAGAGATATGGTGTGGGGGCTCCTCGAGTGGCAGGACTGGGCCGCGCGAGCTGGTGCCGCGGCCGGGATTTGAACCCGGGTCACGGGCTCGAAAGGCCCGCATACTGGGCCTGGCTATACTACCGCGGCCCCTGCAAGAAGGGAGGCAAGGGGCTTTTATGCTTTTGGAGCCGGGGCCGGGATTCGAACCCGGGAGATAACGGGTCTCCACGATGGGCCAAAGGGCTCACTGCAGCCCGCCGCCTTAGACCGCTCGGCCACCCCGGCACCGCTATTTAGAGGAGGGGAGGGCTTATAGCTCTTACACGTAAGCGGGCGTAAGGCCCTAAGCTCTTTACCTTTCACAGCAGTCTAGCTTGGAGATCTGCGTGAAGCTCCAAGAGCTCTTTGGGGAGATAGAGACCTATGCGGGAAGGGCTAGGATCGTGGACCTTCGCAAGGCCTCGCTCATCGGAGCCGACATCTCCTCCCTCCCCTTCTCCATAAGGGTGCTCCTCGAGAACGTCGTCAGACGCTTCGACGGCTTCAGCGTGAGAGAGGAGGACGTGGAGGCAGTGGCGAGGTGGCCTGAGTTCGCGGGGAAGAAGGAGGTGCCGTACTATCCCGAAAGGGTCATAATGCAGGACTTCACAGGCGTCTCTGCAATACTGGACCTAGCCGTGATAAGGGAGGCCTTCGCAAAGGCAGGCAGAGACCCCGCAGAGGTGAACCCAGCAGTTCCCGTAGACCTCATCATAGATCACAGCGTGCAGGTGGACTACTTTGGCACGAGGTTCGCTTTCGCCCTTAACATAAGGAAGGAGTACGAGAGGAACGCAGAGCGCTACAGGCTCTTCAAGTGGGCCCAGAGGGCCTTCAAGAACTTCCGAGTGGTGCCGCCTGGCAAAGGAATCATTCACCAAGTGAACCTCGAGTACCTGGCAAAGGTGGTCTGGCTGCGCGAAAGGGGAGGGGCGCTGTGGGCATACCCAGACAGCCTGCTGGGCACAGACAGCCACACGCCAATGGTAAACGCCCTAGGGGTCTTCGGCTGGGGCGTAGGCGGCGTTGAGGCTGAAGCTGTCGTCCTCGGCGAGCCCAATTACATCCTCCTCCCTGAGGTCATGGGCATAAGGCTCGAGGGGGAGCCAAGGGAGGGGGTAACGGCTACCGATATAGCGCTCTACCTCACGGAGTTCATAAGAAAGAGGGGCGCCGTAGGGAAGTTCGTGGAGTTCTTTGGGCCGGGCGCTAAGAAGCTCTCGGTACCCGACAGGGCCACCATAGCCAACATGGCGCCGGAGTACGGTGCTACCATGGGCTTCTTCCCCATAGACGAGAAGACGATCAGGTACTTGCTGCTTACGGGGAGGCCGGAGGAGCACGTGGCCTTCGTTGAGGCATATGCCAAAAGAGTCGGGTTGTGGTACGAAGCGGAGGAGCCAGAGTACAGCGAGCTCCACGTCGTGGACCTCAGCGAGGTGGAGCCGAGCATAGCAGGGCCTGCAAACCCGGAGGACAGGATACCGCTGAGAGAGGCGAAGAGAAGGCTGGGGGAAACCCTGGCGGTCCTCAAGAAGCAGAGGACAAAGGTCACCGTAGAGCTAGACGGCCAGCAGGCCCTCGTGGAGGACGGGATGGTAGCCATTGCCTCTCTCACTAGCTGCACCAACACCAGCAACCCCACCCTCATGATAGCTGCAGGCCTCCTGGCGAAGAAGGCAGTGGAGAGGGGGCTAAAGGTCAAGCCCTGGGTGAAGACGAGCAACGCGCCGGGCAGCAGGGCCATAATAGAGCTCTGGGAGAGGAGCGGCCTGTTGCCATACCTAGAGGCCCTCGGCTTCCATGTGGTTGGCATAGGGTGCATGACATGCATAGGCAACAGCGGCCCCCTGCCGCAGAAGGTGGAGGAGGCCATAAGGAAGGGAGACCTATACGCGGTAGCTGTGCTCAGCGGCAACAGGAACTTTGCAGGCAGAATTCACCCGCTCACGAAAGGGAGCTTCCTCGCCAGCCCGCCGCTCGTCATAGCTTACGCTTTGGCTGGCAGAGTTGATATAGACTTCGAGAGCGAGCCCCTGGGCTACGATCCAAACGGCATGCCCGTCTACCTTAGGGACATATGGCCTAGCTCGGAGGAGATAGCTGAGGTGCTGGAGAGGAGCCTGGATCCCTCGGTCTTCAGAGAGAAGTACAAGGACATCTTCGAGGGCGACGAGAACTGGGAGAAGCTGGAAGCCCCGACGGGCCTCCTTTACGAGTGGGGAGAGGGAGTCATGATTAGGAGGCCTCCCTTCCTCGACGACTTCGCCCTAGAGCACAGGCCTCCAAGCGACATAGCGGGAGCTCGGGTGCTGGTCTGGGCTCCAGATCGCACCAATACAGATCACATCAGCCCTGCCGGTAGGATAGCAGAGGGCTCGGAGGCAGCAAAGTTCCTCAAGGAGGCGAGCAAAGTGGACGCGGCTAAGATGGGCCTCACCTTTGGCAGCATGAGGGGGAACCACGAGGTCATGGTGAGGGGCACCTTCGATAGCCCTGGCTTCAGGAACAAGCTGGTAGACAGGCTCGGCGCCTGGACGATCTATTGGCCAACAGGCGAGATAATGCACATGTACCACGCCTCCCGGCTCTACGGCCAGTCCGGCACGCCGCTGCTGATCTTAGCGGGGAAGCAGTACGGGGCCGGCAGCAGCAGGGACTGGGCAGCTAGGGGGCCCTACCTCCTTGGCGTGAGGGCAGTAATAGCGGAGAGTTACGAGAGGATCCACAGGAGCAACTTGGTCTGTATGGGCATCCTGCCGCTAGAGTTCATGCCGGGCGAGAGCGCGGAGAAGCTGGGGCTCAGGGGGGACGAGGAGTTCGACATCCTCGGCCTAGAGGACATAAGCCCGGGGAAGGTGTTAGAGGTGGTGGCAAGGAGGAAGGACGGGAGCGCCGTGAGGTTCAAGGTCAAGGCTAGGCTCGACACGCCAGTTGAGGTAGAATACTTTAAGCACGGCGGGATACTCAAATATGTGTTGAGAAAGATGCTTAGCGCGAGAACTTCTCCATGAGATCCCTTAGCCTGCCTCCCAGGGTTCTTCCCGGCCTCTCCTCTAGCAGTCCCTTAGGCCGGAGGTACAGCATCAGCAGAATTATCACGCCGACAAATATGTTGGGCGCCACTGCCCTGAGCACGTCCACCGCCGCTCCCTCAGGCCCGATGCCCACTGACCTTAGCAGATCGAAGAGCTCCGGAAGGGAGAACTCCAGCACCTTCCTCCCTACATAGATCACCACTGCGCCGAGCACAACGCCGAGGTTATTTGCCATCCCCCCTACTATCATCATAGCCCAGGGTATGAAGGTCCAGGTGAGCCTCGTGTAGTCAGTAGCCTTTATCACCGGCTGGAAGCTCATTGCATATACCACCCCTGCCAGCGCTGTAATGGCTCCCCCTAGCATCATAACCCTCAGCCTCATGGCAGGTATGTCCCTGCCGTATGTAGATAGAGCGAACTCGTCGTCCCTCATGGCCCTTAGCGCCCTGCCCATGGGGCTGTTTGCTATCCTCTCAGCGTATAGGTACGTCACGAGCGCCAGCGCTATGGCAAGCAGCAACCCTATCTTCAACTCCGGCTTGACTGCTGGGGGCAGGGCTGCTGCAATGCTGGAGAGCTCGGAGGGCCATACGTTCGGGGCATATACGGCGTACCTGCCGCCTGCCACAGAGTCCGTCTGGGCGAAGAAGACCTGGACCATCATCTCGCTGAAAGCCAGCAGGGCAATGGCGAGGTAGTCCTCCTTCAGCCTCACGGCCGCATAGCTGGAGATCACTCCCACGAATACTCCCAGGACTGTAGCTACCAGGAAGGTGAAGAGTAGCACCGCCACAGCCACCAGCGCCTTCTGGCTGAGCACTGCGCTCAGCTCAGGTATAAGGGACCTGTTTATGGTGGGCTCCATGCTCTTGAAGAGGGCTATCTCCACGAGAGACATGTCGCCCACGTATGGCTTGTAGGCGGGCTTGCCCAACAGGGCCTCGAGGGCTGCAGGCTCGAGGGCCGCCAGTAGCAACAGCGCAAACCTAACGCTTAGGGCCCCCACTACAAAGGCGCCCGTGTAGACAAATATTGCCATGCCGAAGTTGGGTATCCCAGCATAGCCGGCCATGAGGTTTAGGGCTAGCACTACTGTCACAAAGGTTATCACGTTGCCTATCTCTATGAGCAGGGCAGAGAGCTCAACCACGCCTGATCCCCCTCCACTTTATGCCTGCGAGGCCCTCCGGCGCCACCAGCAGGACCAATATGAGCAGGAGGAAGCTGAACATCCTTTGATACCTCAGGATGTCTACGTAGCTGCCCGTGAGGAGCTGGTACAAGTCGCTTAACATTACGGGCACTATTGCCTCCATGCTGCCCACGAGGAAGCCTCCTGCCAGTGCCCCATATATGCTGTTAATGCCTCCAACTATGCTGCCCGCAAATATGCTAACGATGTAAAGGTATGCAGCTGCTGGGCTTATGCCAGGCATCTCGAAGGCAAGCAAGCTACCAGCCATGCCCGCAGTGGCGCCAGAGAGGAACCAGGAAACCACGTAGATCCGCTCGATGTCTATCCCTATGATCTTGGCCAGCTGCGGGTTCTCGATGGAGGCCCTCATCGATATGCCGAAGGGCGTCCTGGTGAGGAACAGGTGTAGCCCCACGGCCACGAGCAGCGCTATTAGGGGGAGGAGGAGCCTGTGCGGGTAGATGTAGCCCACTAGAGGGACATATATGGCGACGAGGTATCCCTTCACGTTAGCTTCTAGGAGCCTCCCCACTGTCTGCGCAGGGGTGAGCTGGAGGACCACGGTGAGGAGGTTATTGAGTATTATGTCGAAGGCGAGCGTGGCTATCATGAGCCCTATGAGGCTCGTGCCCTTCCGAATGAGGGGCCTTATGGCTACGAGGTACATTATGACGGCGAGAGCGCCGACCACGAGCGCAGCGACTATGGGGGCAACAATGAAGAGGCCGTAGTAGAGAGGGCTGTCGCGGAAGCCTGCGAAGATCCTGTCTAGCAATATCAGCGTCGTCACTGCGCCCGTTATCGCCATTGTGGCGTGCGCGAAGTTAGAGACCCTAGTCGTCATATATGTCAGGGTAACCCCCATGCTGAGGAGGGCGAGGGCAGCGCCGGCAGCTGCGCTTGAGAGCAGGAACTCAAAGCTAGGCAGAACCACTTCACTTCACCCCCAGGTACTTCCTCCCGAGCGCCTCGTCGCTGAGCAGTGCCTGCGCCTTGCCCACAAACTCGCTCCTCCCGCTCACGAGCAGCATCGCGTCGTCGCTGATCTCCAGGGCTGCCTTCACGTTCTGCTCTACGAGCAGCACCGTCTTCTTCAGCTCGTCCCTCATGGCCGCGATCTTCTTCAGCAAGTCCTTCGCTAGTATGGGCGCTAGGCCTGAGGTGGGCTCGTCGAGCATTATGACGTCCGGATCCCTCATGAGGGTCATGCTTATGGCCAGCATTTGCCTCTCGCCTCCGCTCAGGCTCCTCGCCTTTTGTCCTGTTCTCCTCTTCAGGACTGGGTAGTAGGTGAACACAGTCTCCATTCTGTCCCTGGCCACGCTCTCTGGCAGACCGTACGCGGCCATGAGAAGGTTCTCAATGACGGTGAGGCCGGGGAATATGTTGTCAGTCTGTGCCATGTAGCCTATGCCGAGCCTTGCCTTTTGGTGAGGGGGAAGGTGGGTTATGTCCTGGCCCTTCAGGAGCACGCGCCCAGAGAAGACAGTCGCGATCCCCATTATGCCGTTCAGCAAGGTGGTCTTACCGCCGCCGTTGGGGCCTACTATCGTGAATATGCTCCTCTCCTTCACCTCAAAGCTCACGTCAAAAACTATGTGGAACTTCCCGTAGCCTACGTTCAGGGACTCTACCTTTAACACCTTAATCACCGATGTAAATCTCGACGAGCTTTGGGTTAGTCATTACTTCCTGAGGAGTGCCCTTGGCCACAATGCTTCCTAGGTGGAGGGCGTACGCATAGTCTGCGTACTGAGCAGCTATGTCCAGCCTGTGCTCTACGACGAGGAAGGTTATGCCGAGCTCTATGCTCATCTTCCTCACCAGCGCCAAGATCTCGTGAGCCAGAGAGGGGAGCACGCCGGCAATAGGCTCGTCCAGCAGTATCAGCTTTGGCCTCAAGGACATGGTGCTCCTGGCCATCTCTAGCAGCTTCAGCTGCCCTCCGCTCAGCTCGCTTGTCTTCTTCTCAGCTACCTCCAGCAGCCCGAGGAACTTGAGCTTTGCCAGCGCGTCCTCAGTGGCCTTCAGCTCGTGGCCCTCCCAGAGGCCCCTGAAGATCCCGGACACCATTCCCTCGCCCGGGTTGCCGTCTCTGCCTATGAGGACGTTCTCTAGGACGCTCAGGCTGGGGAAGAGCCTAGGGATCTGGTAGCTCCTCACTATGCCCAGCTTGAACCTCTCGTGGGGCGGGAGCCCAGTTATGTCCCTCCCCTCGAACTCTACTCTGCCGCCGTCGGGCTGTAGGACGCCGCTTATGACGTTCACAAGCGTCGTCTTCCCGCTGCCGTTAGGCCCTATGAGCAAGGTCACAGCTCCCCGCGGCACGTCTAGATCCACGTTGTCCAAGGCCTTCAACTTCCCAAAGTACTTAGAGACGCCCCTAACTCTCAATATGGGGTTCTCTAGGTCTACTTGCCCCACCCTTTCAAAGCACCAACAAAGGAGCTTAAAGTGGGGTTAAAAAGGGTTTTGAATTACTTTCTCCTCACGAACAGGAAGTAGACCGCGGCGGCAACGACTATTATAGCTATGACCGCAGCAGCAATGAGGAGCGGAGATATGGCGGGCTCTGCAGGGGCTAGCCTGTTAACGGTGCTTCTCACCTGCTCCACTATTGGCTTGAAGTTGGGGCTCTTGGGGTCGTAGCCTATTATCAGCTCCACCTTAATGCCGAGGGCCTCTGCCTCCTTCCTAGTCAGCTCCGCAAGGGCCTTGCCCCAGTCGTCGCTCCTGTAGACTATTATGACCCTCTTGACGCCGTCAGCCTTGTAGAGCTGCGCGAGCACCTTGCCCTGGAAGTCGTCAGGCGGTGGGAGCCTGTAGACGCTGTCCTTCTTCGCAAGGGCAGGAGAGGTGGAGGAGGGGCTTATGAGGACTGCCTTAAGGCCTGCTCCCTCCATGGCGCCTATGATCCTGCCCAGCTCGCCGCTGGTCATGGGGCCTAGGAAGTACCTGAAGCCCGCGGCGTAAAGGGTCCTGAAGAGGCTCTCCGCGGTCTCGGGCTTGGTCTCGCTGTCCCTAATGTCCAGCTTGAAGCTGAAGCGGAAGCCGTTGTCCCTGAGGAACTTGTTAAGGTCCTCCACAGCTATCTTCACTGCCTCAGCGTTCGACTTGCCCATTCCAGCAAGGTCTCCGCTCAGCGGGTAGAGGACCCCTAGAGTTACCTCTACCGGCGCCGGTGGCACGGCCCTTATGAGGCCCCTGAACTTCGCTAGGTCAACGCTGGGCAGGGCTGCCGGCAGCACGGCAGGCCTCTGTGCCAGCGGGTCTTGCTTTACCTCCTCGATCCTGTTAGCGGCGAAGTTGTAGGTAGCTACTATCCTCCAATCGAACTTGCCGGCCTCCTCTTTAACCACGAATATTCCGTAGTCGCCTCCCGCCCTGTCGCCGGCCTCGTTCAGCACTATCTTGCCAGAGGCGCCCACAAATATCTCCTGAGCTATCCTCGGCACAAGCTCCGCCACAGCGTCAACGTTCCGCGGGTCTCCTGCAGCCACTATAGATAGCCCGAGGACCCAGACTGCGTCGTAGCTGGGGAATATGTAGGCATCAGGGGAGTAGCCTACCCTGTCCCTCACCGTCCAGTAGATCCTAATGCCTATGTCCGAGAGGCTGAAGAAGGTGGGGTTCTTCCAGACTCCCTGGGCCGCCAGCCTAGCTGCAGCTGGGGTGCCGGTGACCTTTGGTGAGAGGGCACTGCCGTCGCTGCCGTACCACTTCACTCTCTGGAGCTCAGGGTATGCTGCCGCCTCTACTAGGAAGTCTACTACCTCGTCGAAGCCCATTATGTTAATGGCTATCTCCTCTGGTTTGAGCTGCTGCGCCTGAGCTGCAAAAGAACCCAAGATCAAAGCCAACAACAAAGCCGCTACAATTCCCCTCAGTTCTTTGACCACCTCTTTACCACCCCACTCGCTACGCTCTAGGAAATTAATCGACGTATATAAGCTTTTCGTGCGAGATTTAGGTCTCGAGGGCTCTGTAGTTATGGCGATGAGCGACGCTAGGTTGGCTGAAGTGTGAGGAGTTCGCGGACCGGGCGAGCCACTTATAGCCTTGGCCCCTCTTTGTCCCCCGGCGATCAGCTTGGTGTGGAGCTCCGCCCTAGGGGCCTTCCCCAGGAGCAGGCAGGTGAGGAGGCTAATGAGGGAGCACGAAAGGGGGGCAGTGAGCTATGGGGAGCTGGAGGCCGCCATAGCGGAGGCCTCCGCGGCCATCATAGGCGCGCAGCTGGGGGCTGGGCTGAGCTACGTTACTGACGGCATGCTGGACTGGCAGGACATCTTCAGGCCCTTCGTGGAGTCCTGGAGGAACGTGACCCCCACTTCCCTCCTGCGCTACTTCGACAACAACTTCTTCTACCGCATCCCCCTCTTCACCGACAAGCCGGAGCCCAAGGGCCTCGTCCTGGCTCCCAGGGTTAGGAGGTTCTCGCCTCTCGCAGAGCCGGCGGGGCTGAAGGTAGTTATGCCGGGAGCCTTCACCTTTGCTCACATGTCGCACAACGAGAGCGGCGTCAGCAAGGAGGAGCTCGCAGAAGCGATAGCTAAGCTGCTCGCCGCTGAGGCGCGGGCTGCAGTGGAGGCGGGGGCCAAGGCTGTGCAGATAGACGAGCCCGCGCTCTCAGATCAGGAGGCCACAAAAGATCAAGCGATCCTCGCAGCCGAGCTGGCCGGCAGGATAGCAAGGGAGGCCGGCAGCGCTAAGGTGATCCTAGCCGTTTACTTCGACGTGCCTAGCGCAGACGTATACGAAGCGTTGCTGGAGGCAAAGGTGAACTGCCTCTCCCTTGACGTCATAGATGCTCCTGAGAGGGCGCAGAAGCTGGTAGCTTCGAAAGGCCTGAAGGAGGGCTGCGTGGCGCTCGGGCTGATAAACGCTAGGAACGTGTATGACGACGAGCTAGATAAGCTGAAGTCCCTCTTCTTTTCGCTCACTAAGGGCTACGAGGGCGAGCTCGGCGTTACAACCAGCACCTGGCTCGACCTGCTGCCTTATGAGTACGGCATAAGGAAGGCCCGCATATTGGGCTCCCTTGCGCAGGGGCTGGGGGTGAGGTAGATGTACAGCGTGCCGAATAAGTTCCCCACCACGATAGTGGGCAGCTATCCCAAGTTCCCCGCTGCCCAGGAGGCGATAAAGAGGAGGAAGGCGGGGGAGATAGGGGAGGAGGAGTTCAGGGAGCTGGTGAAGCCTGCCATAAGGGAGGCCGTGGAGGATCACCTCTGGGCAGGGGTGGACATCATAAGCGACGGAGAGCAGGCAAGGGAGGACATGGTAGTCTACTTTGCCGAGCGCATGAGGGGCTACGAGATAGGGGACTGGGTGAGGATATTTGACAACGAGTACTTCAGGAAGCCCGTGGTGGTGGGGAAGGTCGAGTGGGTCTCGCCAATGACGCTAGATCATTGGAAATACGCCAGCAGCATTTCGCAGGGGAGGCCTGTGACTGTCTCTTATACACATCT
>JAOAKH010000008.1 GCA_026413755.1 Acidilobaceae archaeon
TGATAGTGCTGGGCCTCACCACGTTGAAGTACCTGTACAGCTCCTCCTCGCTGTAGCCTCGCGCGATGCTCAAGTGCTTCTCTATGAGAGGCCTAAGCACAGTCACGAAGGAGAAGCTCCTCCCTACTACGTTCTCCCAGAACCTGCTCTGGCTCTCGTGAACTCCTAGGCTAGCGCCGCCCTCCAATGGAGTCATGGCAAGAGCTTCGTCCACGTTCATGTCGTATATAGCATGGCCGAACTCGTGGATGGCTGCAAAGAGGCTCCTCCTGAAGTCCCTTCCCTCGTATCTTGTCGTTATCCTCACGTCCCAGAGCGATACACCTACTGTAAAGGGGTGGGGGCTCACGTCAAGCCTCCCCCTGCTCCAGGGGAAGCCTAGTATGGTGAGCACCTCCCTGTTCAGCCTCTCCAGCTCCTCCTTCTCATATGCTACCCCCTCCAGCTCGTGAGCTCTGGGGTAGTAGCCGTCCTCGCTCACCTTCTCTAGAACTCTCTTTATGGCCGGCACGAGCGAGCGGAACATGAACTCCACGTCCTTATCCGTCAGCCCTTCCTCATAATAGTCTAGGAGGGCATCGTAGGGGTGCTCCTTGTAGCCTAGATGCTCTGCGAACTCTCTCCTGAGCTGGAACACCCTCTCCAGGTAGGGCTCGAACGCCTTGAAGTTGCCCTGAGCTTTCGCATCTCTCCAGACCTTAGAGGCCTCAACCCTCAGCTTTGCCAGCTCGTAGTGGACCTTCTCGGGCACCTTCCTTAGCCTCTCCAGCTCCCTCCCCAGCACCCTCGCCACACCGGCCTCGTACTCGTTCAGCCCCTCTGCTCCCATGACCTTCTCCACGAGAGGAGCAACGTCTTGTAGGAAGAGCCTCCTGTAGAGAAGTGCCAGCTCGGCAGAGGCAACAGATCTGCCCTTGACGCCCTCCTCGGGCATATATGTCTCTGCATCCCACCCCATGAGACTCATTGCGTGGCCTAGGGACCAGAGTGCCCTGTACTTGTTGACGATCTCCTTCACGGTCTCGTTCACGAACATGAGCCTCGCCTCGAACGAAAACGTGCCTAAAGCTATTAAGTGATCACAACAGTGCTACCCGAGGAGATCCCTTGAGGATTGCGAAAAACAAGGAGATAAAGAGAGCGCTCATAGAGACAGTGAAGGAAAACGTGAGCCTAGAGGAGGTGAAGGAGTGGCTATGGGAGGACTTCGGCGTAAGGGTGAAGAGCTGGGAAGAGGCGGAGAAGTTCATGATGAGGGACGAGGTCTCCGTCTCTGACATATATGTGTTCCTACTCGAGAACGAGGTAGAGATAAAGGGCATAGAAGAGCTCTGATATATAATTTTAGCGCAAGCCCCTACGCGGCGAGGGCCTTGAGGCTCAAAGGTAGGCATCTCATAGAGCTCACGGACTACTCACCGGAGGAGGTCAGGTTCATCGTGGAGACGGGGCTAGAGATGAAGAGGCGCTTTTATGCTGGCGAGAGAATCGTAGAAGTCCTGCCAGGGAGGACCATAGCACTCGTCTTCGAGAAGCCGAGCACCCGCACTAGGGTCAGCTTCGAGGTGGCGGCAAGGCAGCTGGGCGCGAGCTCTCTCTACCTAGGCTGGAACGACCTTCAGTTGGCCAGGGGCGAGACGCTAGCAGACACAGCGAGGACCCTCTCGAGGTACGTGGATGGCATAGTTGCAAGGGTAAAGGAGCACTGGAAAGTAGTGGAGCTAGCTAAGTACTCCAGCGTGCCCGTCATTAACGGCCTCAGCGACCTCAGCCACCCAGTTCAGGCGCTGGGGGACATGATGACAATATTGGAGAAGAAGGGAAGACTCGCAGGCATAAGGCTTGCCTTTGTGGGCGACGGTTCGGATAACGTTCTCAACAGTCTCATAGCTGCTGCCTCTAGGCTCGGCGTGCATGTAATCGTCGCCTCTCCGAGGCAGCTGAGGCCTGACGAGGAAATATTGAAGAACGCCCTGGAGGTCGCAAAGGAATCGGGTGCTACGATCGAGTTCACGGAAGACCCCAGGGAGGCGGTGAGCGGTGCAGACGTGGTTTACACAGACGTATGGGTGAGCATGGGGCAAGAGGCGCTGAGGGAGGAAAAGGTTAGGCTCCTCTCGCCATATCAGGTCAACTCGAAGCTCATGGAGGCGGCTCCAAAGGCCATCTTCATGCACTGCCTCCCTGCAAAAAGGGGTGAGGAGGTAACTGACGAGGTGATAGACGGGCCTCAGAGCGTCGTTTGGGATCAGGCTGAGAACAGGCTCCACGTTCAGAAGGCTGTTCTGGCGTTGTTGGTACCCTAGCGCATATTAGTTTAGGGACTTTTTCTCTCGGGGGGAGAGATGGAGCTAGGCGAGAAGATCCAGCTGACAAGGGAGGAGCTGGCAGCACTGCTGAAAGAGCTTAAGAAGTGGAGCGCACCTGCTACTGTGCTCCTCAGCCTCTACGTTCCTCCAGGCAGGCCTGTGAGCGACGTGCTCCAGCTGCTTAGGCAGGAGTATGCTATAACAGATAACATAAAGCTGAAGCGAACTAGGCAGGCAGTGAAGAGGGCTCTGTCGGGAGCTATAGAGAGAATGCAGATGGTTCAGAAGATCCCCCCGAACGGCCTAGTTATCTTCTGTGGGGAGAACGTGGAGAACGGGGACTTCATGTGCATAATGCTCTCCCCGCCCGAGAAGGTGCCAGTTTTCTACTATAGGACCGAGAAGAGCTTCATCACCTCATTCCTAGAGGAGATGGTAGAGGAGAAAGACGCAATAGGCATAATCATAGTTGAGAGGGATCAGGCAACGGTAGGCATCCTCAAGGGAGGGAGGATAGAGGTCCTCGATGAGATAGAGGGCTTTGTGCCTGGGAAGCACGAGAAAGGAGGCCAGAGCCAGAGGAGGTACGAGAGGATCATTGAGCAGCTGGTGGACGAGTTCTTCAAGAAGGTGGGGGAAGTAGCTAACATGCACTTTGTCCCCTTGCTAGAGAAGGGAATCTTGAAGGGCATAGTGATAGGTGGCCCTGGCTATGCTAAGGTCGACTTCTACAAGGGGAACTACCTGGATTACAGGCTGCAGCAGCTGGTTTCTCCTGAGCTAGTTGACGTAGCCTACCAGGGCTACGAGGGGCTGAAGGAGGCAGTCATGAAGGCCCAGAACGTAGTCCAGGCCCAGCTGTACAGGGAGGCCTCTGAGGCCCTAGAGGAGTTCAAGCTGCACCTAGTCCAGCTCTCTGGGCTTGCAGTTTACGGCGAGAGGGAGGTAAGCTTAGCTCTAGAGGCAGGTGCTGTTAGGGTGCTCATAGTTCACCAGGAGAGGGAGGACGTTAGCAGGTGGAAGGAGCTAGCAGAGGCAAAGGGAGCTAAGACAATAGTGATCCCTGCAGGGCTCCCGGAGGCAGAGTGGTTCAAGGAGTTCGCGGGGGTAGCTGGGATTCTTAGGTACAAGTGGTCCCCCTAGTCCCCCGAGTGCATCCACCTGATCCTCTCCACGCCACCCACCTCCTCTATGAAGTTTGCAGTGGAGGGAGTAACGGCCTTCTTCCAGCTATCATCTCCCTTAGCTATCTTCCTCCTTATGACCTCTCCCCTCCACTCGTCCCTGTTAAAAAGGGGCGGCCGGATCACTTTGATCCCTGCATCCATGAATATCTTCGAGATAACGGGGTTCCTAGTTAATATGGCCTCTACGCGGGGAACGTAAGACAGCACGTAGTAGACGCTGCCTATGCTAGTCTCCAAAGTGTGGATAGTTGCAGTGATCACCCTCGAGAGGGGGATGCCGCTGTCTGTGCACGAGAGCCTTATCATCTCTATCCTCTCCCCTGCCGTGAAGGGGTTCCTTGGCGTGTAGTTCTCAGAAGCCATGCCGATAAGGAGTACTATCTCTTCATAGCCAGAGGCTAGAGTCCACTCTACTATGCTCAGGTGGCCTAGGTGGAACGGTTGGAACCTACCGAAAAGGAGCGCCCTTTTCATACACATCACGCCAAGTATGCAAGCAAGGCTACAGAGGCCAGCAGCATGGCTCCCCATGCCACGGGGCTACCCCTGAATATCTTGGATCCGTCAAGGGGCGGGATGGGGAGGAGGTTAAAGAAGGCGAGCCAGGCGTTTATGAAGGCTACGGCGCTCATAAAGCCAGGAGAGAAGGGAGAGAGAAGGAGGGCAGCTAGGGCTAAGCCTATGTTTGTCAAGGGGCCTGCCGCCACCGAGTATAGGACGCCCCTGCTGTCCCCCCAGCCTAGCACCCTCACATAGCCGGGCGCTATGAGCACAAAGGGCAGGAAGCCAGAAAGGAAAGTTACTATGAGTCCCGGCACGTATGCCACAAAGTCGGCCGCGAAGCCGTACATCCTGGCTACCCCTCTATGCGCCAGCTCATGAAGCGCGAACCCCAGGAGAACCCCGACAAAGTGTGGGGAGAGGAAGAAGCCTAAGCTAAGCGCGTCCTCCTTGCCGAAGGCGAAGGAGAGCGCGGCTATGGCGAGGACCCAGGATATGGGCTCCCCTATCTCTCCTTCCGCGAGCCTTCTGAGCACTCGCCGCACCGCCTATGCGAGTCCAGGGAGCCTTAATAATCAGTCCTTAGAGCAGAGGGCCCTCGAGACCTTCAAGAGGCCGACGAGGACTGCCCTCGCCTCTCCCATGAGCTCGCTGCCCCCGAGCAGCCTTATGTGGGAGCTGATCCTGTTCGCTACGTCGCAAGATATGACGCTCACTGCGATCGAGTTCCCCCTCTCCGCATGCCTTACGAGGCTTGTGCTGTCAGCTATGAGGCTATCTAGGAATATTTTCCAGGAGTATAGCTCTGCCTGACCGCTCAAGTCCAGCTTTAAGGATGAGAGCCTTCTCTCCAAGTTGGATAGCCTTGCCCTCTGTTCCAGCAGGGCCGCCTGAAGGCCCTTCAGCTCCTCTATCATAGCTTCCACTACTCTTCCCTTGCTTCCCTGTGGGCGAGGAAGGATATGCGAGGGGAGAGCAGGTATTACCCTTTGAGGAGGCTCAGGAGGTAAACGGCTATGGAGCGTGCAAGGGAGGGAGGCACAGCCTCTCCAACCATGTTATACTGCGCGTCCCTGTTGCCAAGGAACAAGTGATGATCTGGGAAGGACATGAGCCTTGCCTGCTCCCTCACCGTGAGCAGCCTCGGCTCATATGGGTGAATGAACCTCGAGGAGCCCATCACGGTGGGCGCTCTACTGCGCGGATCGAGCTTCACGTAATTTGGCAGAGTTCCCTCGGCCCCCTGGAACCTTATGAGAGCTCTCCCCCACTTCAGCTTGTGGAGCCTCCTCCTATGTCTTCTCGGCGCCTCTGCTGGGTACTCGTGATTAGGTAGGTAGGAGCCGGGAGGGGGCATGTCCTCCAGCACTTCCCCCACCGTAGGCCCAGGGGACTTTGGGGGGAGTAGCCTCACGTTAGAGATAAAGACCCTTACCCTCTCACTAGGGCTACCATGTTCCTCTGCCCTGAGGACGTTGAAGTAGATTTCACCGTAGCCCACCCTCTTCAACTCCAGAGATATACTCTCCTTTATAGGCCCCTCCAGTATCCCGGGGACGTTCTCAATGACGAAGAAGGTAGGCCTGAGCTCCCCTATGAGCCTTATAGCGTGGAGGAAGAGGACGCCGTGAGGATCAGAGTACAGCCTGTCAAGTGGGTCCTTCATCCTGTTAGGGTTGGCAGACGTGAAGGGCTCGCAGGGAGGGCTAGCGATGACTACATCTGCCTCGCCGCTCCCATACCCAGCGACCTCCTTTAGCTCCCGGTGGCTGACCTCCTTAATGTCTTCGGCTATAACTGCCGCGTGGGGGAAGTTTACCTTGAAGGTCTTTGCAGCCGGCGGGTAGTTGTCCACGGCGGCCACAGTGACGAAGCCCGCCTCTTCAAAGCCTCTAGAGAAGCCCCCTCCTCCCGCGAAAAGATCAACTACTATATATTTTCCTCTCATCCTCCTCTATCTCCTGCTCTAGTTCCTTAATGAACCTCCTGAGCTCTTCTACGGCTTTCTGATTGTCATTTCTTTCCAATACGGCACCACAGCGCGGGCAAGAGAACTCGTAGTCGAAGGCCTCGCTGAAGGAATACCTACTGCCGTCAAGTGGGCACACATAAAACTCTGCGCTCATCTCGTGCTCCAGTCGGTACTTTAGCTTTGAGACGACAGCCCTTTTCCTCTTGAGGAGCCCCAGATTTATGGAGTCTATGTCCACCCTCCAGTAGTACCTCACAAGCTCTTGTGGAGGCAGCTTCCTCTTGCTGCTAATCATCATCTTAGCCTCGGCGAACATCCTCAATATCTTTCTCACGTCCTGCTGTTTGTAGCCAGTTATCTCCTCCAGTTCCACGTCGCTCAATCCCTTGTCATTACCGAAGCTGGCCTCCAGCACAAGCCTGAAGACATGCTTGGCCTTCTGAGGGTCCACCTCGTTCGATATGGCTAGACGTTCTATGAACCTCTCAATGCTCTTCATTATTTTATCTGCCATCAACCCTCATCACTCTCTTGCCCTTCTCAGAGGGGATTATCTTGAGCTTCGCGCCCTCAAACATAATATTAGTCCAGCTACCCCTAAATAACCTATCTAGAAACAGTGCTAAGGCGGAGACCTCGCTGTGGGGCTGGTTCCCGACTGCGACGTTGTAGTGTGCGATCTCGTAGTACTCCCTTCTCACCTTCTCCGCTCCTACTATAACTAACTTGGGCCTCGGGGAGGAGGCTATGGAATCTATGATCTTCTCCAGAGGCACGCCGTACATGGTAAGGTGTATCACGTCGCCCTCCCAAGAAGAGGCATACCTAAGCCCGTCCACGCCGCACTCAAGGTGCATTTTGCCTCCCCACGACCTCAGCACTTTCTCTATAGATCTCATCACATGATCGTCGCAGGTACCTTCCATCACGAAACCGTTGGCGCCGAAGGCTCTGGCCACTAGAGCTACGTGGGTGGTGATCCTCCTGTCCCTTTCGGGCCTGTGGCCGAGGCGGAGCACGTAGACCTTTCCATACACCCTAAGCTGGGGGAGCCCGTTCAACCCTCTCTGCTCCCCCTATGCCCAGCGCTGCTGCTATTGCCCTCTTCAGCTCCTCGAGGCCGAAACCTGTGAGGGCAGATATGGGAACAACGGCTGCAGGACGCCCCCTGGACTCCAGGACAGCGCGTAGTCCCTTCACCCTCTCCTCTACGTCGCCTGCCTTGTCTACCTTGTTTGCCACAAGGAGGAGCGGCCTATCGAGAGCCCCTATCTTGGACAGAGTCTGCAGGCCCGCAGCGACTTTCTCCTCCACGATCTCCCATCTTTCAGAGACGTCTACCACGAAAAGGATTAGGTCGGAGTGCCTTATCTCCTCCAGCACTACATGGAAGGCCTCTATTATTTCTGGCGGCACATCCCTTATGAAGCCTATGGTATCAATGAGGATCACCCTCTTCCCGCCTATTTCTATGGCAGTATGCTTGGGGTGAAGGGTAGTGAAGTACTCCTCCCCCACCTTCCTCGACTCCCCCGTTAGCTTGTTGAAGAGCGAGGTTTTGCCTGCAGAGGCGTAGCCAACTATGGAGATGTGGGGAATGCCGATCTCCCTCCTTGTCTCCATCCTTATGAGTCTGTGCCTCCTCAGCTCCTCTAGCTCTCTCCTTATCTTTGCTCGCCTGGTCGTGAGGTGCCTGTAGTAGCCGTCTATGGCATAGCCGCCAGGGCCCAGAAAGCCGGGGAGCTCACCCAGCTTGCTCCTCCTAAGCCACTCTCTAACCATGGGTATCTCGTGCTCTATCTTCGCCATCTCTATCTGGAGCTGCGCCTCCTTTGTCCCTGCGTGCTTTACGAAGATCTCCAAGATTAGCATAACTCTATCTATGACGCGCGTCTCCGTTCTCTTCATCAGCTGGAACGCAGAGGAGGGCTGCAGGTCACCGTAGAATATAATCACATGAGGCTTCTCCTTCCTAGCCGCTCTCCCGATCTGTTCTAATAACCCCCTCCCCACCCTCCTCTTGTACCTAGTTCTCCATGTCCTCATCACTTCGTAGCCCGCTATCCGCGAGAGGAGGAGGGCCTCCTCCAGCTGATCTTTCAGCTCTTTGGGGATGATCATGTAAGCCTTCTCCAGCTACTCCTCACCCTTCTTCCTCACGACCACTATGTCTCCAAGCGTGACCTTTCCCGGGACTCTACTGAACTCCTCGTCGCTCTCCTCCGTAGGAACTAAGAGCTTGACCTTGAGGATCTCCTCTATGCTCTTTGCTAGGCTTATTGTGGGCTTAAGCTTCCCCGCCTCTATCTTCCTCACCAGATCGACGCTCACCCTTAGCCTCTGGGCTAGGACTGCCTCGCTCCACCCCCTCTCTTGCCTAGCCCTCTTGATCCTCTCTGCGTAGTCCTCAGTTATATCATAACTTTCGAGTCGGGGCTTGGGTTTTTGCTTGGGCTTCTCTGGGGCCTTCTGCCTTTGAGGAGGGGGGAGTATTGCCTTGGGGCCCAGCTTGCTGGCGCAGGAGGGGCAGGCGTTGAGCTCCACCTCCTCTACCTTAACTCTAACGAGGCTCTCCGCTGGGGCACCGCAGATCTCGCAGTACAGCTGTTTGCTCTTCAAGAGGCATCCGCGCTATTTGTGCGGCGAAAGTATTTATTTCCTCGCGTGAGGCCCCAGTATTAGCTGGTTTCCTGACTAAAAGCATTATGAGGCCAAAGGAGGTCGGGGGAAGATTTGGAGGGCGAAGAGGAGGTAGAAAGAAAGCTAGCGATATTGAAAGAGAAGGTGAGGACGCTTACCCAGCGCATTACGAGCCTTGAGAGCGAGCTAGAATACTACAGGAACGAGGTAATGAAGCTGCTCTCCCCTCCTCTCATAGAGGCCGTGGTGCTAGAGAAAATAGACGATGAGAGGTACCTCGTTAAGAGCAGTTCCGGGCCAAACTTCATCGTTAACGTGGCGGAGGGTGTGGACAAAAGGGCCATTAGGGCTGGCTCTACTGTCGCGCTGAACGGCAGAGGTTCCACCATAGTCAGCGTGCTGCCTAACCACTACGATCCCCTAGTCAGGGGCATGATAGTGGAGGAGAGGCCCAAGGTCGGCTTCCGGGACGTGGGAGGCCTTGCAGATCAGATAAGGGAACTGTACGAGGCCGTTGTCCTCCCTATAAAGAAACCCGAGCTGTTCTCCTCCCTGGGCATAGAGCCCCCTAAAGGGGTCCTCCTTCACGGCCTACCGGGGACGGGGAAGACTCTGTTGGCCAGGGCGGTCGCGGGGGAAATAGAGGCCACGTTCATAAGGCTCTCTGGGAGCGAGCTGGTCAACAAGTTCATAGGAGAGGGAGCGAGGCTCGTAAGGGAGGTCTTCAGGCTAGCCAGGGAAAGAGTGCCCGCCATAGTCTTCATAGACGAGATAGACGCCATAGGGGCCAGGAGGACGGAGTTGGGGACGAGCGGGGAGAGGGAGGTGAACAGGACATTGCTCCAACTCCTCGTAGAGCTCGACGGATTTGAGCCCCTCTCGAAGGTGAAGGTGATAGCTGCGACAAATAGGATAGATATACTGGACCCCGCGCTAATGAGGCCGGGAAGGTTCGACAGGGTCATAGAGCTGCCGCTGCCCGACATGAAGGGAAGGCTAGAAATACTGAAAATCCACACTAGGAAGATGAGCCTGGGAGAGAGCGTGGACCTCGAGGAGATAGCGAGGCTCACGGAGGGCTTCAGTGGAGCAGACTTGAAGGCACTAGTAACGGAGGCAGCATACTTCACTATTAGGAGGAACTCTAGGGTCCCGGAAATGGAGGACTTCCTGAAGGCCCTCCAGAAGCTCAGGAAGGGGGCGAGGCCTCAGGCGGGGAACAGCATGAGCATCTAGCGACTTTTCAGAGCAGATCTCCTTAGGGGGCAGGTGCTCCAGTACCTTTCGCACTTATACACGGAGCCCTTCGTTATGGGCCTCTCCCAAGCGCTGCACCAAGCTATGTAGTAGCCCTCCCTCTCATAAACCTTCATGAACTCGCAAGGCGAGTTGGGGCGGGAGGGGAGAGCGTATATCGCAGGGAACATGATCTTGTGGGGGGAGCTCAAGGTTCTCTCCCTACTACAGTGCCTGCTTCACCTCTAATAACCCGAGAGGCTTCCTCGAGGCAGCCTATGACGCACTCCTTGCCCGTGGCCTCCACGAAGCGAAGGCACGCGAGCACCTTAGGGCCCATGGAGCCGGGCGGGAAGTGCCCTTCCTCGTAGAGCTTCCTGAGCTCTGCCGCGGACACCCTCCTAAGCCAGAGCTCGTTGCTCTTCTTGAAGTTGATCGCAACCCCTGGCACGTCTGTGAGAATGGTCAGCCTATCTGCCCCCAGCTCCACGGCCAGCAGGCTGGAAGCCAGGTCCTTGTCCACCACCGCCTCTACGGGCTTCAGCTCCCCGTTCTCCTGCACTACAGGGATCCCCCCGCCGCCAGCTGCTATTGGTACAATGCCGTTCTGGACGAGGGTCCTTATTACGTCCACTTCTAACACCTTCACGGGAGTAGGGCTGGGGACCACGCGCCTGTACCCACCCCTGGCGTCTTCCTTCATGTTCCACCCCATCTTCTTCGCGATCATCTCTGCCTCCTCCCTCGAGTACAGCCTTCCTATGGGCTTAACGGGCCTCCAGTCCTCCTTAGATACCATAACTCGAGTGGGCACCACGGCCGCCTTTCTCCTTATACCCCTCTTCGCCAGTTCCCTCTCCAGGGCGTGGGCTATCATGAAACCTATCCAGCCTTGCGTCATAGCCACAGCTAGATCTAGCGTGGGCTTTGGTTCACTCAGCGGCAGGCTCTCAAAGGACTCGAGCAGGAAGCCCACCTGAGGGCCATTTCCATGGGTGAGCACGACGTCGTAGCCCTCGGCTATCACGTCTGCTATAGAGGCCATGGCGCTGCTCACTGCTTCCCACTGACCCTCTACTCCCCTCTTCCCTGCTGGCTGCAGGGCGTTCCCGCCGAGGGCTATGACGACCAGCAAGGCCTACACCCCGCCCCTCTCTAAGAACTCCTCCACGGCCTCCTCCAGCGTGGGGCCCTCTACTATGTCCACCTCGTATAAGACCCTCACTATAGGCTTGTCCAACTTTACTAGCCTCGAAAGGTCTATGGGGGTGCCGGAGACTATGACGTCTGCAGGGACCCTTCTCAGCGTCTCCTCTAAGTCCCTCACCTGCTCTCTCGTGTAGCCGGTGCTTGGGATCACCTTGCTCATGTGCGGGTACTCCTTGTACATGTCTGCAATGACTCCTACTGCATATTGCCGCGGATCTACGATCTCGGCAGCGCCGTACTTTAGGGCCGCCACGTATCCAGCTCCGTAGGGTGCCTCGCCGTGAGTCACCGTTGGGGAGTCCTCCACCACGGCTACCCTCTTCCCCCTGATCAGCTCCGGCTCCTCTACCATGACGCTGCTAACGGCGAGCGAGATCTTCGCCTTTGGATTAACAGACCTCACGTTCCTCTTTATTCTCTCCACATCCTCCCTCCTAGCGTGGTCTACCTTGTTTATTATGACGAGGTCCGCTAGCCTCACGTTAACTTCCCCTGGGAAGCTCCCTACTTCCTGCCCGGGCCTCAGCGCGTCCGCTACTGTTATGTAGTAATCGGGCTTCACGAAGGGCCAGTCGTTGTTCCCTCCGTCCCAGAGGATCACATCTGCGTCCTTCTCCGCTAGCCTGAGCACTTCCTCGTAATCTATGCCGGAACATACCTTGTAGCCCCTGGAAATGTAATGCTCGTACTCCTCCCTCTCCTCTATAGTGACGCCCCTCTTGTCGAGCTCCTCCACGCTCTCAAAACACTCAGCGCTCTCTTCAAAGCCCCTGTAAGCCATGGGGTGTCTCACGGGAACTACTCTGTAGCCCCTGGAGGAGAGTATCTTAGCTATCTTTCTGGAAACGCTGCTCTTCCCGGCGCCCGTCCTTACGGCTGTGACGGCTATCACCGGCTTCCTTGCCTTGAGCATCGTCTCGGAGGGGCCGAGGATCATGAACGAGGCGCCGGCAGAGAGAACTCTGCTCAGTATCCTTCCTACTTGGCTATACGGGAGGTCGCTGTAGGAGAGGACGGCTATGTCTACTTTCATCTCCCTTATGAGCTCCTCTAGCGAGTTCTCTGGCAATATGGGTATCCCCTCTGGATATAGCTTGCCTGCTAGGTGAGGCGGGTAAACCCTCCTCCCCATCCCAGGGATCTGTGAAGCAGTGAAGGTCACCACCTCGTACTCATCGTTGTTCCTGAAAAACACGTTGAAGTTGTGGAAGTCCCTGCCTCCGGCCCCCAGGATAACCACTCTCTTCCTTCTCACTGTTATTTTTCACCCGTTTACTATTGGGGACAGAACATTTATATGTATTCATTATTACATTTATAACGCGCAGCAGTCCCTGCTAAGGTTATAAGGTTAAGGAGGAGCTCTGCCTTGGGGAATGGGTTGGCAAGGAAGCCCAGTCTGCTCGCAGAGTTCGTGATAATGATAGACAGGTATTCTACTCCCCTGACGATCCTCATACTCCTCCTTATAATCTCAGTAGGCGGCTACCTGAGGATGCTGCCTGCCATAAAGTATGGCCTCGAGCTTGACGAAGCAGACCCCTGGATCATGTATTGGATAGCGGAGCAGCTATACCAGCACGGCCTCTTTAACTTCGAGTCCATATCCGACTCGAAGCTTTTCTGGTACCCTTATGGCAAGAACTTCCTCACGCGTGAGTACATAGGGACTAGCTGGGTAGCTGCTGCCACGTACCCCTTGGTGAAACCCTTCGGCCTGTCCCTCAGGGAGTGGATAGCCCTCTCCCCCGTCATTGCAGGCCTCCTCACGTCCCTCGTGGGCTTCCTCATAGCATACGTCATAACGCGCTCTAAGCTGGGGGCCCTCACCACGGCGGCTCTCTTCTCCCTGTTGCCTGGAGCCATAGGGAGGAGCACCGTAGGCTTCGTGGAGAAGATGGTAATTGCCTCGGTGCTCATAGCTCTCCTCTACCTCTTCTTAGCTCTCTCGCTGAGGAGCGAAGGCAGAGCCAGGCTCCTATATGCTGCCCTTGCAGGCCTCGCTGCAGGCCTCACGCCCTTCTTCTGGGGAGGCTACCACTTCGTTACCATATCGTTGGCCCTCATATTCCTCCTGGACCTAGCGGTGAGGGGCACAGCGGATCTAGAGAGGCTCAAGGTATATGGGATAGTCACCTCCCTCTTCGTGCTGGTGGCCCTGGCTTCGCCGGTGCTAGGGTATAGGTACTTCGTGACCAGCCTCGGCATGGGGCTCACAGCCTCCTTCCTAGCATACACGGCGGCAGTCCTCTGGGAAAGGCTTGGGCTCTCTGAGAGGCTGTTCCCTCTTAGCAGGCCCTTCTTCCTCTGGGTCTTACTAGCAGCATTCGTCTCAGCTCTAGCGCTGATCCTAACCGAGACCATAGGAGTGCCCGGGAGGATCTTACTAGCCCTTGGCATAAGGGAGTTCAGCCCTCTCGCCGAGAGCGTAGCAGAGCACACGGGCGTGAGCTGGGGAGAGCTGTTCAGGGAGCTCGGCATTCCCTTCATGATCGTGGCACTCGGCACCATATACTACATGTACCGCATATACTCTGGCAGGAGAGACGTTACAGATCACATTGTCCTGAGCCTCTTTCTCATGTCGTTCCTCATGATGTACGCGGCTAAAAACATGGCGTACTTCCTCCAGATGGCCTCCTTCTATGTCTCCATAGCTGCAGGAATAGCTGTCGGGGCGTGGATGGCTGGGGAGAGAGTGGTCACGGAGGTGAAGAGGAAGGTTATGTCCGTGGACGAAGTGAGGTTTGCGGTGGCACTGTTGATAGTACTCTTCGTGGTCGGGGGCTCCACATATTACGCTAGGAACAGCTATGAAGTCAACTCCTATAGGGCTCCCCAGATCCTTACCGCAGGGCTCTCTGCTTATTCCATGGGCGGAGAGATCGTCGTGCCAGTAAACGACGCCTGGCAGAGGGCCCTAGATTACCTCAGGACTAACACTAGCGAGGACTCCCTCGTGGTAAGTTGGTGGGACTATGGCTACTGGATATCGGTGGGAGCTGGGAGGGCTACCGTGGCAGACGGCTCGACGCAAAACGAGACCCAGATCAGGATCCTTGCCAGGATCCTCACCGGGAACGAGGACGAGGCGTCGGCCCTCTTGCCGCTCTTCCGCGCCAAGCCTAACAAAACGTATCTGGTCTTTTACGAGGCCTTCATATTCATTCGGCCTGAGAACTCCACGATGGTGTACGGCCTCCCGATCCCCAGTAGCCAGAAGCAGGGCAACTCGTACGTTGTCATGTACGGCATGGCGGACTTCCCGAAGTCCTTCCAAATGCTCAGGATAGGCTACAGGATAGACTCCTTCGCAGAGAGCGTCTTAGGCACAAAGTACTCCTCCCAGACCATCTCGGGCCAGATTAGGTCCTATCACTTCCCAGCGCTGGTGGGCAGCCCTGATGCGAACGTGAGGCTAACCCTTAACAGCCTCCTCTACAGGCTCAGCATGGAGGGACTGACGCACATACCTAGCAAGGGCCTGGTGAGGAGTTGTTCCGTTTTTAACAACGTGAGCTTCGTAATGCCCTCTGCATACGATCCCGCAACAGGCCAGCTGTTGCCAGCAATACCTCTAGGCCTAACGAAGAGGTTCTCGCCAGAAGCGATAATAGTCTCTTGTCATAAGAAGGACGAGGCCTTCGGTTCCATCCAGGCGCAGGCGGTGGTGGTCTTCATATACAGGTGGCTGGGCTAGGCCCGCTATAACCCTCCCAGTCTGCAAGTACGGAGGGGGCCTTCTTGGGCAAGGAGACGAGGGCAGCAGTGCTGAAAGCCCTTGCAGAGATAAGGAGAGCTCAGGTAAAGGTGAGGCTCCTTGGAGAGAGGATGAGGGGGTTGGACGAGGAGTCCGCCCTCAGGCTGCTTGCCCTTTGGGAGCTCTTGGAGAGGCTGGCCTTGAGGCTGGAGACAATATCAGTTCTCGGGGTCGCCTCCCCTGACCTCATGAGGGGCCCTCTAGCGCTCATGATCGCCATGGAGGCCCTCAAGGCCTACGCTCCGCCTGACGTAAGGTATATGCTCTCGACGATAGAGAGGAGCGTGGAGACGATATATTCTGGGCTCCCTGAGCCTCGACTCGCTGCAGAGGAGCTGAGGGAGGAGGCGGAGCAGATAGTGAGAGAGGCCCTTGAGGCCGCGCGGAAGAGGGCAAAGGCGTAGTCGGCATAACTAAGGTTAAAGGTATACGCCTGTCCCTCCCCCTGGGTGGTCTCTTGGCGGTCTGGAGCGTCTTATCCCTGCTCAGGGAGAGGCCTGAAGAGCTGAAGAAGCACGTGGCGAAAAGGCTGCTGGACCCCGCGATAGTGGACGAAGCATACAAGCTGGACCTGGAGTGGAGAAGGCTGCAGACAGAGGTAAACGAGATGAGGCATAGGCACAACGTCATAACGAAGAGCATAGCAAAGGCGGGGGAGGCGGAAAGGGCTAGGCTAATACAGGAGGCAAAGGAGGTGCTAGAGGCGCTGAAGGTCCTCGAGGCAAGGCTTGCAGAGGTAGAGGCTAAGAGGAACGAGGCCCTCTTCTCTCTTCCTAACACAGTGGACGACGACGTGCCGGTGGGGGACGAGAGCGCCAGCTTGCCCATAGAGTTCTGGGGGAGACCGAATGTCTGGACAGGCTATCTAGAGCAGTTCAAAGAGCAGACTGAGAGATACGGCTTCAAGGTGGACTACGAGCTCATACACTGGAAGCCCGTGGGACATGCGGATATGCTAGAAGAGGTGCTCGGCCTAGGCAACACTCTGAAGGCAGGAGAGGTGGCAGGCTCAAGGTTCTACTACCTTTTCGACGATCTCGTGTGGCTCGACTTCGCGCTTCTGCTCTTCGCTATAGATAGGCTTACCGCCAAGGGCTATAGGCTGGTGCTGCCGCCCTATATGCTGAGGCACAGGGTAATCTCAGGCGTGGTGGACCTCCAGGCCTTCAAGGACGCGATATACAAGATAGAGGAGGAGGACCTGTACCTAATAGCTACTGCAGAACACTCCCTCGCTGCCCTCTACTACGGGGAGGAGATATATGACGACGAGCTGCCAATAAGGCTAGTCGGCGTGAGCCCATGCTTCAGGAAGGAGGCCGGCGCCGGCAGCAAGGATTTGAAGGGGATATTCAGGGTTCACCAGTTCCACAAGGTGGAGCAGTTCGTCTACTCTAAGCCGGAGGAGAGCAGGACCTTGCACGAGGAGATCATCAACAATGCAAAGGAGCTTTTCCAGGAGTTGGGGCTGCCGTACAGGATAGTCAACATAGCCTCTGGGGACCTCGGGGCTCCTGCCGTGAAGAAGTACGACCTTGAGGTCTGGATGCCTGCGCAAGGCAAATACAGGGAGATGGTGAGCGCGAGCAACGTGACCGACTGGCAGGCGTACAGGCTGGGCATAAAGATGATAAGGAGAAAGGGAATGACGAGGGAGTACGTGCATATGCTAAACGCCACTGCAATAGCTTCTACGCGGGTCATAACTGCCATATTGGAGAACTACCAGCAGCCGGACGGCAGCGTGATCGTGCCGAAGGTCCTCAGGAAGTACCTCGAGCCCTTTGTGGCTGCGCCAAAAGATGTCATACTGCCACGCAAAAGAGTATAAACTGTCAGAATATAACTTTGCATATGTAACCTATGAGGGTCCAGTATGGAAGCTGTGAACGAGGACGGCGTGAAAATAGTGGGAGATCCTAAGATAGCTGAGGCCGTCATAGAGGCCTTGAGGGAAGTGTACGATCCAGAAATACCCGTTAACATATATGACTTAGGCCTCGTATACGAGATTCATGCAGACGTGGGGGAAAGACCCCGCGTGAAGGTTGTTATGACCCTCACTGCCATAGGATGTCCCGTCATGGGCCAGTTGGCCTTATTCGTGGAGGAGGCTATAAAGGACAAGATCCCCGACGCAGAGGTGGAGGTCGAGATAACATTCGATCCGCCTTGGACGCCTAGAAGAATAACGAAAGAGGGGAGGGAGCAGTTTATGGCCATTTATGGCTACGATATAGTAGAGAGCTGGGCAGCGAACTACTAGGGCACTATCACAGTCCTCCCAAGGGACGCTCCTCTCTCCAGCAACAAATGCGCCTCCCTTACCTTCTCCTCCTCCAAAGGTATAGCCCTGTACACCGGTCTCACCCTCCCGCTCTTGAGGAGCTCAACGGCCTCCTCTAGCTCTCTCGGCGTGGAGTTAAGGCATCCATAGAGCCTGAGCTCCCTCAGGATGATGAGGCCCAGCATGAGCGGTTGAGGGAGGGGGTCCACGTTGCCTATGAGAACCACCCTCCCGCCCCTTGCTACGGACCTAAGGCTCTGCTCAAGCGTAGGCCCGCCCACGGCGTCCAGAGCCACGTCGACCCCTCTCCCATCTGTTCTCCTCCTCACCTCCTCTGAGAACTTGTCCTTGTACACTATTACCTCCGCGCCGAAGGACTCTATGACTTTAGCCTTCTCCTCACTCCTCGTGACTGCTAGCACCCTCAAGCCCATGCTCTTGGCTACCTGCAGAGCATGTATCCCCACGCCCCCAGAGGCGCCCGTCACGAGGACGCTCTCCCCTTCCTTGGTCCTCGCAATTGTCTTCAAGGCCCTTACAGCAGTGCCCACTACACAGGCCGCGAATGCATACGCCTCCGGAGGTGATTTGCCTGGATCTCCTACCTTGGTGAGACTCCACCTTGGCAGCTTTACGTACTCTGCGTAGCAGCCGTCAAGGTCCTCTCCTATCCACCTGTTTCCCCTGCAAGTGTTCTCCTCGCCCTTACACTCCGGGTTATGGGGGTCGTGGACGTATATGAGCGAAGCCACTAGATCCCCTTTCCTCAAGTCTACCACTCCTTCCCCTACCTCCGCCACTTCTCCGGCTACCTCGTGGCCGGGCACAACGGGCGTCCTCGCCCTCATGAAGCCTCTCCTAACGAGAGTGTCCCTGTAGCAGACGCCACACCCCTTCACCTTTATGATCACGCTGTTCGGCTCAAGCTTGGGGTACTCCACCTCCGCCTCCTCTAGCGCCTCCACGCCTCCCGTACCCACGAGGAGTATTGCCCTCATTTCCTCCTCCTCCGCGTTCTCGAAGAGTTAATAAGGATCCGCTGAGAGAGAAGAGGCGGAAGACGGTGCAGCCCTGATTATGGAGGGCGAGGAGGACGACGATAGTCTCTTAGTGAGGAAGGCGAAGGTAATAGATGCAGAAAAAATATACAGAATTCACCTCAAGAGCCTCACAGGGTTAGATAGAGAGGCCCTTAGCTGGTTTGAGGAGCTCCTGAGGCTTAGGTCGAGGAGCGTGAAGGTGCTAGTAGCAGAGAAGGGAGGGGAAGTGGTAGGGTTCTCCATAGCATATCGCAGAAGGAACAAGGCATACTTAGACTCCATTGCCGTCGAGCCGAAAGAGAGGGGAAAGGGCGTCGGCAGCGCGCTTCTCCGAGCTACCGAGGAGGAGCTGGCAAAGGACGGAGCTGAGGAAGTAAGCCTGGGAGTGAAGGAGGACAACTACTCCGCCCTCCACTTCTACCTAAACCACGGCTACGCGGTGAAGGGGGTAGTCCTCATGCTGTCTTCCGACGTGGGCAGCGAGGAGGATCTGAACGGCTACTCGGTTTCCGTGATAAAGGGAGGTCTCAGAGGGGTAAAGGGGAGAGTCATGCCCACCGCCTGGTGGAGCAGCGTAACCGAATACGTGGACAGGAGAGTGTACGGGAGGCTCGAGGACCAGCTAACGCTTCTCCTCTATAAAGGTGGAAAGCTGAGGGGCCTTGCGGAGTTCTCGCCGCGGAAGAGGATGATAGTGGATTACGTGGCAGTGTCATTCCATAAGCCCGTGGAGGCTCTCGCTGCGCTCGTCGGGGCTCTGAAAAGCGAGGCCAGGATAAGGGGCGTGGAGCAGATAATAATCCCTGTGGACGGTAGCAAGGGCGCCATGAGCAAGACTTTGCTCTCACAAGGCTTCAGGATAAGGGGTGTAGAGTTCAGACTATCTAAAGGGCTAAGCTACTCCACCTCGCCGTAGAGGATCCTTAGCTCCTCCAGAGTCAGCGGCTCCCCTCTCTCCGCCTTCTCCTTTACCTCTCTCTTCTTCTTTTCTAACAATTCCAAATGGATGCCAAGCCGCCTGGCCTCCTTGATTTCGGTGAGCCTAGTGAGGCTCTCCTTATAGTTGCCATAAAGGCTGTCGATCTCCTTCGAGAGCTCGTCGAGCCTAGCGCTCTTCGCCTCTATCTCCTTCGAGAGCTCTTCTATGCGCCTGTTGGCCTCACCTATTTTGTCCCCCAACTCTCTCACCTTACTCCTTAGCTCGCTTATTTGTTGCCACATGCGCGACAGCTTCTCGTTCAAGTCCTTAAGCCTTAGGAGAGTGGACTTGTAGTCAGCCTGGAGCTCCATAAGGGATATGACGTGTTTGCGGGCCTCCCTCACCTTCAATATCATGCTCTCGACTCTTGCTATCTCGTCCACTAGCTTCTTCTCCTCCTCGGGCCTCATGACAGTTGTCATTTGCTTCCACTCGAGCTCCTCTAGCCTTCGCTGGAGCCTCCTCAAGCTAATCTTAGCCACTTCCCCTTCCTTCTCTGCCAACTGCTTCGCTATCCTCAGGTCCTCCCTCTTGCTCTCTGCCTCCTTCTTCACCGCGTCTCTTTCACTCTTCACCCTTAGAAACTCCTCCCTTAGGGCCCTCAGCTGCTCCTTGCTGCTCCTGTACTCTTGTATTAGCGACCTCCTCTCCTCTATTATCTTCCTTTTCTCCTCTATCAGCTTCCTCCTCTCCTCTACTATCCTCTTCTTTTCTTCTTTGAGAGCAACGATCTTGTCCTTCGTCTCCTCTATCACGCTGATCAGCTTCTGCTCCTCTGCCTTCTGGTCCGTCAAGCGGTTCACCTATAGCCTGGGCTCCTCGCTTCGGGTAAAAATCAGGCTTAAAAGTTTAATCCTTTTCATAACGTAGGTCGTAGTACTTCTCTTCCTCCCCTCCCTTCAGTATTTGCTGGATCTTTGCATAGAGAGCGTCCAGGGACTCCCTGGAGTTAACGGAGACTGGAATGATCTCGCCCACGAAGCCAGCACTGCCCAGCGCAGACACGAGGCTCATCATGAGAGCCTTCGTGTAGATGTCCGCCTCCCCCGAGGCCACGAGGCTCTCGAGGAAGCCCTCCTCACCGAGCCTAGCCACCACGTTGTCCAGCACCTCCTGCATGAGGAGGTCTGCCTTGCTCACCACGTTTATCTGAGGCCTCTGGAGCCTCACCGCTACGCTAGATGCAAGGGTGAGAATAGAGACTATGCTGGCGGGGTTCTCGAAGAATATGGCGTCCATGAGGAAGACCGTGAGGGAAGGGTAGCCATGCGTCAGGGCGTTAAGCACTATAGGCCCTCCGTGCCTATAAGCGAAGAGCTCCATCTGGCCGGGGGTGTCGACTATTACGTAATCTGGTTTGATCTCTTCGAGAACCCTCCTTATGTCGAAGACGTGGTTTATAAGCGAGTCCACGGCGGCAATGAGGGCACCGTTAGGCCCGAGGCCTCTTGCCATGAACTCCTGGGCGGTGACGTAGCTCCTCACATCCACATCCACGTCATAGGAGAGGGACTCCGCGGCAGGGTCGAAGTTCACCTTTGCCACCACAGGCCCATAGGACTCTATGTGGCTTGCTAGCTCGCCGGCTAGCGTCGTCTTCCCTGAGCCGGCAGGCCCCACGAGCACTATGAAGTACATGTCTTACACCAGCGTAATGGGCCCCCTGCGGGGCCCTGACACCGGGAGTAGACCCTCCCGCGCACACATATCCCCGTTACTCGGGGTCAATTCGCGCGGGTCACCATAATATACTCTGCTGGGGCTATTATCTTTACTTGCCCAGGGCAATGGCGGTCAGCACCTCTATCTTCGTGAGTATTCCACTGAGCTTCCCCTCCCCATCCACTACGGGCAGACAGCCTATGCCCCTCTCCAGCATCCTCCTGGCTCCCTCTGCTGCGTCCTCCTCCTCCCCTATGGTCACAGGGTTCGGGGTCATGAGCTCCTCTGCTACGGGAACTACGTAGATCCTCGTTACTGTCGCCTCTGCCTTAGTGGGGGCTTCTGCCTTGTATTTTCTGTAGCTCTCCTTGCCCTTCCTTGCTGCCACCTCCGGCTTTATGAAGGCAACATCACGTTTCGTTATAACGCCTATAGGCCTCATTAACTCGTCCACCACAACGACCTTGCCCGCCGGATCTGCGTTGATCAGCTTTATGATATACGATAAGCTATGGCCTCTTCTTGCTACCGAGACCTCCTTCCTGCTGATCTCTTTCACTTTGTACATGTTCTGGTACCTCTCTGCGAAGGCCCTTAGGACGTCGGTTCTAGTTATTATGCCCACCAGGAGACCCTTCTCGTCTACAACTGGCAATCCGCCCACCTTGTGTTTTAACATGAGGTAAGCTGCTGTCCTCACAGTCTTGTTCTCCTCTATTATCACTACTTCCTTTGGCATAGCCTCCCTCACAAGGACCTGGTATAGATCGCTCTCCTCCCTGCTCGACAGAGCAGATATTATGTCCGTAATGGTTATAATACCAATGGGCCTCATCTCTTTGTCCACCACGACTAGTCTGCTGATCTCCTTGCTCAGCATGAGGTTTCTGGCGTAGGCAAGCGAGTCCTCAGGCCTGACGACATACACGGGGGAGCTCATGTAATCTGAGACCTGGGCCATATGCTACACCTTCAGCGCAAGCGCCGTCACTATGTCTTTCTCAGTTATTATACCTATAACTTCCTCCTGCCTAGTCACTAGGAGCCAGCTGGTACCTCTCGACAACATCTCCTCTCCGGCCTCCCCTACGTCTGCTTCAACATCTACGGTATAGTACCCCCTTTCCAAGATCTCCGACACCTTTACCTCCAGCACGTCCATAATGCTCGTAGACTTGAGATGTTTGAATGCTCCGTGAGATCCGAAGAAGGAGGCATAACCCTTTGCAGAGACGGAGCCCACCACCTCCTCGCCTGAGGTAACTACGAGCCTCCTGAAGCCGCCCTTCACCATTAGCTCCGCTGCTCTCTTCAGCCTCTCATCGCTATCCACGGTAACTATGGGGGAGCTGAATATGCTAGACACCTTCACCCCTATTCTCCTCTCGTGCACGAGCTTCAGGACGTCGTGCTCCGTTATTACTCCCACAGGCCTCCCCTCCTCGTCCACCACCGGCAGGAAGCCGGCCCTGCCCCATATCATGAGCTCCAGAGCCCTCTCAAAGGTGTCCTTGAGCGTGAGAACGGGCGACTGCCTAGCTATGGACTCTACTCTCTCCTCTCTCAGTGCTCTGTAGAGGTTACCCTCATACCTCCTAAGCACTACCTCGAAGTAGGGACCCCCGCCGAGGTAGTCGACCAAGTCGTTCGCGGTGAGAACTCCCACCACACGTCCTAGTTCTGTCACGGGGAGGCCTCTCACCTGGTGAGTAGCTATGGCCTTCACGGCCTCCATAACTGTGGAGGACTTGGGAACAGCTATGACCGGCTTACTGCATATATTCTCAAGCTCCCCTGAAAGCTTGAAGACCCGCTGGCTCCAGTTGGGTTTTCCATCAGCTCTCAACCACCTGATCCCCTCGGGCCTCGCTCTCGTCGTCACTCTCTCTATGGTGCGCTGTTGTGCGCGAAGGGGGAGGCGGAAGGACCTATGGGAGGAGGTCAAGGCTGGCCCTATACAAAAGAGCAAAAGAAGCCTTAAAAGTGCTCAACGGCCCTGCTTCCTTATGGTCTCTGCGAAGTGTTGTATCCCTCTCCTCAAGTACTCCTCTGTAACGAAGCCTAGCGGCGTCGGGGTCTCTAGCACCCTCCTCGGTATCTTGACGTCCTCCGGCCTGAAGCCCTCTGATAGCTTCACCGTGTGCCTCTCGAGATATATGCTCTTCCCAAGCTCCTCAAGCTCCTTCTCGCCGAGCTCATAGCCGAGGGAGCGGAGAGCCTTGGTTACGGCGCCTGGCCCATATACCCTCCTCCCAAAGAGGCACACGGCGAGCGAGTTGAGCACCTGCCTCCACGACTCCTCCGAGGCTATCAGCCTCACGGCTTCCTCCGGTTCTGGCACCCTTGCTTTGGCTGAAGCGAGCCCCTCGTCCATGCCGTAGGCGCCGGCGTCCAGGTGAGAGTGCCTGCCGCCTATGGCAAGGGAGAGGTGGTAGAGAGGGCCTGTGTGATATCCTGCAGGCTCAAGGCCGTTGTAGTGAAGGGCGAACTCCTCCCCGCCGTACCTTGAGGCAGCCTCCCTTACTCCCAGGGCCAGAACTTTGTAGAAATCGTTTGGCTGCTCTACAATGTAGTGGAGGGACTTAGAATATGCCTGCCAGTCTCCCCACTTTAGCTCCACGATAGTGTGCTCCTTTGTTATTAACCCCCTCTCGAGCGCCTCAGTTGCCCACGCAAGGGCCACGCCAGCGCTGATCGCGTCCATGCCCTCCTCCTCTACTACCTTGATCAGCTTTAGCACTCCTACGGTGTCGCTCACGCCGAGGTTGCTACCAAGGGCGTAGAGGAGCTCGTAGTCGTAAGGCACATTCTCCACCTTGTAGAAGTATTTCTCGTCCTCGTACTGCTCCCTTATGGCAGCGAGGTGAATGCAGGCAACGGGGCACCCTACGCAGGAGAGCCTCCTAGAGAGGGACTCCAGGAGCCTCTCGCCGCTTATGCTCTCAGCCCCCTCGAACCTCCCGCTGAGGAAGTTCCTGGTGGGGAGCGCCCCCAGCTTGTTAAGCGGGAGCACGTTAGCAGCGGTGCCGAGCTCGTGGTACTTCTTCGTCGCTGCCCCGCGGGCTACCTCGAGTATCTCTGCGTAAGCCTCTCTGTACTCCCTTATTTTTGGGACCTTAGAGGACCTCCTGCCAATCACCACCAGCGCCTTAAGCTTCTTCGAGCCGAAGACGGCCCCTAGCCCCATTCTGCCGAAGTGCCTGTAGGTCTCTATGATCACGTTAGCGTACCTCACCAGCCTCTCCCCAGCCCTCCCTATCCTCATTATGGTCCTTAGGCCAGCTCCCGGCAGGGCCTCCCTGAGCACCCTGCCCACTGTTTCCGCGCTCCTCATGCCCCAGAGAGTGCCCGCGTCCCTGAACCTAACCCTCTCCCCCTCTACCACGAGGTAGACGGGCCTCTCGCTTGCGCCCTTGATCACTATTGCCCCGAGGCCGGCGAACCTTATCGCAGCTGGCGCCCTGCCTCCTGCGTGCGACTCTGCCATAGTGCCCGTTAGCGGCGACTTGAAGACAGAGATAGTCTTTGAGGCCATAGGGAAAACGGCAGTCAGAGGGCCAACGGCTAGCACGATGGCGTTCTCCGGCCCCAGCGGGTCGGCGCCCTTCGGGACCTCCTCCTTGTACAGCTGCACGGCGACCCCTATGCCCCCCAACCACTTAGAGAACAGATCTTCCCTGCTCTCCACCCAGAAGGTCTTCTTGCTAAGGTCCACGTAAAGTACCTTTGATATCTCCTTGACCCAGCTCAAAGTGCCTCCACCCCCAACACCCCGTATGGGCAGAAGTCCACGCAGTAGCCGCACTGAATGCATATGAGGGGCTTCTCTAGCTCCTCGTCCCAGAGCACAGCGCCTATGTCACATGCGTCCACGCAATTCTTACACCCTATGCACTTTGAGGAGGAGAGCCTTACCCCTCCCTTGGGCAGAGGCGAGAGAGCGCCTGTGGGGCACACTCTCGCGCAGGGAGGGTCTTGGCAGGCCCTACACACCACGACCACGAAGCCCCTCTCTATGCCGCCTGCGGAGCGGATGAGGAGATGGGACTTCGCAGGCCCCACGTGAGTCAGCCTGCTGCTACACGCAAGCATGCACAGTTGGCATCCAACGCACTTGTTTGCGTCGAGCACGACGAGGCGCTGGGCCTTCGCAGCTATCAAAACGATCACCCTTAATTAGTTAGGAATTTTAAACTTTAATCTTATGTATAAAATATCTCTATAGATGGTGCGGGGGGTGGGATTTGAACCCACGCAGGCCTACGCCATCGGGTCCTCAGCCCGACCCCTTTGACCAGGCTCGGGCACCCCCGCACTTCCTCTACTAACATAATCTTAGAGCTTTTAATGCTTGCCTGCCTCCCCCGGGGAGCTGCCGTGGAAGAGGAGAGGGCTATAAGCGTGAGGGTTCAGAGCCTCTCTGACATAGCTAGGCTAGCGGTGAGCGCTTCTCCCATGGCTCCAATGCCTGTATACAGGTTCAGGGAGGGGAGCAGGACCTTTTACATGGTTCAGGCGGTCTACAAGGACTACTACAAGCTCTATGGACTTCCCATAGTCTACTATCACGTGCAGGAAGAGGGCGAGGAGAGGGCAAAGTACATACTCATTAAGGTGGACGAAGCGGGGGAGAGAGTGGAGCTCTCCGACAGGACAAGGCCCGGCTGGATTGCAGTACCGATTGTGAACCTAGCAGAAAGACCCTCCTTCTTCCCGGAGGCCTAGCTCATTTCCCGGATTCCTCTTCACCGCTCAGCCTAGTATGCGCCAATCATCGCCGCACTAGGTGAGCCTGCTGAAGCTTATATAGGCGGTCGACGCTGCTCCTTGGGAGAGCCGCTTGGAGCTGGTGCTGCCCCGCGACCCCCTGCGAGAAGGACTCGTAACTGTCGTCCTTGCCTTCTACGTCCTTACCGTGATCTTCGGCACTTCCCTTCTCTATAGGCTCATGATTAGCAGGGGCATCGAGGACCACTCGGCGAGGTACTATAACAGGAAAGTCATCCATGCCCTGGGCGGAGGCGTCGTGGCCCTCCTCACGCCGGTGGTGTATAGCTCTCCCGTATTCCCGCTCCTCGCCTCCCTCCTCCTAGCCCTCTTCCTCCTCTTCGCAAGGAGGTTCAGGATGATGAAGTGGTTCCAGACGGAGGACAACGCTTATGAGGTGAACTTCGTAGTGGCTTGGGGGGCAACCGTTTTCGTTCTCTGGCACCTTTTCGGAGACCCCATGAAGGCAGTGGTGCCAGCCCTTTTCATATCCTTTGGGGACGCAGTTACGGGCATTGTGAGGAACGCGATCTTCGGGAGGAGGACAAAACACTGGGTAGGCAACGTGGCTATGGGGGTAGTCTCTGTGCCCATAGGCTTTCTATACGCTGGCGCGCCCGGCGTGATCGCAGCTGTTGCGGCAGCGGTTATAGAGAGGTTCGAGTTCGGGCCAATAGATGACAACGTGCTCATAGCAGCGGCAGCAACCTTCATCCTCGTCTTTGCGGAAGTCCTGATCTAGGCGTGGATCTCCACTATGTCCTTGTCCTCCAACACGTGGCCTCCACCTACCCGCTGGCCGGGGTACTTCGCGCTTCTCCCCCACACCCTCGCGTACTTGAAGTTTTCTGCTAGCTTCTTGTGAACCATCTCCGCCACGTCTAGCACGGTAGAGCCTCTCTTGATCACCAGAGGATGGGGGTCAGGCTCCTTGTTTGGGTTCTTCGTGTATACCCTGATAACGTCGAGCACCTCGAAGAGGGCCCTCCCTATAATGTGCAAGTTATCCCCCCTTTCCGCAGACACTGGAATCACCGGCACGTCCTTAGGTAGTAGGCTCATTAGCTCCTCCAGCCCCCTCGTCCCTAAGTCCACCTTGTTTAGGAGTACTATCGAGGGCTTGTAGACCCTCGAGGTTATAATTGATGACTCCACGTCATCCAGCGTTACATCTCCCTCTATCTCCACTATTGCATTATATATCCTGTATTCGGAGAGGAGCTTCCTGAGGTCCTCCTCGGTGAACCCCACAAGCCTCCCCCTTCCCACTACCCTTATGCCCTCCACCTCTCTGCTCTTCTTGATCCTCACCACCCCCATGGTCCTAGAGATCACTATGCCCCTGTCCTCTAGGAGCTCCAGCGTCCTCCTAGCAACGCCCTTTAAGTCCGGGAGGTCCCCGCTGAAAACTATGAGAAGGGCGTCGGCGTTTCTAGCTAATCCTATTACTCTGTTGTTAAGCGAGCTCTCAAGCTCCTCCACGTTTAGGGGAGGAGTGTCCACTAGCTGAAACTGTATGTCCTCAAAGGACAACATACCTGGCATAGGGAGCTTTGTTGTATACGGGTAAGGAGAGATCTCCGGCTTTGCGTTTGTCAACTTAGCGAGGAGGCTGCTCTTGCCTACGTTAGGCGGGCCCAGGAGGACTGCCTGCGCAGAGCCGCTCTTCTCGACAAAGAGCTGGAGGCCTCCGCCCACCTTCTTCCTCTTCCTGAGCTCTATCTCCTCCCTCAGCTCTGCCAGCCTTCTCCTGGCCCAGTACACTAGGTTCTCAGTGCCCTTGTGTTTTGGGACGCTGCTGAGGAACTCCTCAAGAGCTTTGATCTTCTCCTCTGGGGTCTTCGCCTCGCTGTATTTTGCCAGCTTTCCCCTCGCCTCTGCAGGCAGGTTGGCAGGCACAGAGGCCCCCATGGAAGGAGGGCTGCGAGGGGTTTAAGCCTTGGAGCGTGACTTTAACGGCGTTAAAAGATATAAAGGTTCTCTTAGACAAGATCTAAGACAGGTGGAAAGAGTGAGTATAAGTATTGTGAAAAGAAGGATACAAAAGCTGGGCGGTTCTAGCCTCATAGTGACCTTACCCAAGCCTTGGGCGAAGAGATACGGTTTGGATGTAGGGGACACGGTAGTAGTCCTCGACGAGGGGGACCACATAAAGATATTCCCCCCCGACTCCCGGGGCTCCCCGTTCATGGAGAGCGTGAGGGTGAAGCACAACGGGGACATGCCGCTTAGCCTCATGATAAACTGCCTATACCTCAAGGGCTATAGGAAGTTCGTGATAAGCCCCCACAACCTTGATGCTGAGGGAGTGATGAAGTTAATAGAGGAGGCAAGAGCTCACCCGAAAGTAAGGTCTGTAAGTTTGGGCTTCAACGAAATGGAGATCTCCCTCGAGGCAAACGAACCAGATAACGCGGCCAAACTCATGAGGTACTACAACATAAAGATCCAGGAGCTACTGGACGTCATGGAGGGACTCAGGACCGACCCTGCAGGAGAAGAGGTCATAGATGGGATAGTACAAGAAGCCATCATGATAGCGAGGACCATTGGACGTACCATGAGGAAGCACGGCATATCCCTCTGCCAGCCGGAGGCCGTAGAGCCAACTGCCGTTGGGGAGCTAATAGTGGTGCCCACAATGTTGAAGAAGATCTATATAGAAACAAAAAGTAGCACGCTGCCTGAGGAGTTAATAAGGAGGTTGAAGCTGACTACGCTAGAGCTCTTCGGGGGCATAGCAGGCAAGAGCACAAAGAGGCTAAGCGCCGCCATAAAGATGATCGGGGAGCTAGAGACGGACGTGGACAAGCTGGAGATAGGCGGTAGGGGTGCAGTCGCTGTAGGCCTAGTGAAGGGCCTACTTGTTGTGCTGAGGAGCATAGCGGAGAGCAGCATCTGCGAGGGCGCTAGCTTGGGTTAATCCTTTTCTAGTGCCCTACAACTAAGCCTAAGGACGAAGTAGTCCTTTTCTGAGAGCTCGCGAGGCCTACTGCTCTCCGGGTCTATCTCCACTATCATGAACTTCTTCTCTTCTTCACCTTTCAGGGCCTTGCTTTCCACGACGCCGATCTCCGGGTCCACAGGCACCGTGGGCACGGTGAAGAGCTCCTTGCCCTCCCCTGACTCTACTGTGCTCCCCACTAGTATAATGGGCAGCCCCGTCTCCTTGCTCCTCACGAAGAGGAAGTTGTAGAGGGCATTAATATCGGGGACCCTAGCACCGCTGCTATGCTTCATTTCTCCTATGTGCGGAGAGCTCGTCAGGAAGAAGCCAATTATAGCGTTGACCCCTCTGGCGGCCAGTCCCCGGAAGATCTCAGGGTAAAGGAGGTCCTCGTCCACGAAGATCCCTATCTTCGCTCGCGGCTCTATGCTGAAAATCCCTAGCTCCTTCCCGCTACTTATTTTTGCTCTCTCCTCCCAGCTACTGACTAATATCTTCCTGTACTTTCCCTCTATAACTCCCTGAGGGGAGACCATAACTACTGAAAGGTACGTCCTAGGCCCCGCCTTCTCTATCAGAGGCCCAGCTATTATGTAGCTCCTGCTCTCTATGGCCCACCTTATGAGGAGCGAGGGGATGCTGTTCTGCTTCACGCGCCCCTGACCGAGAGGTAAGACTTCTCCACCGTTCCAGAGGAGCTTCTCTAGCCTGCTACTTGAGTAGAGGAAGAGGGGGCCCGTGAAAGGGTAGGCAGGGAGAACTATGACCTTCACCTCCTTGTGTTCTGTCCTCAGCTTTTTGATGGTCTCCCCTATCTTCTTAGCGTTTGACCTCTTTGCGTCGAGCTTTAGCTTTTCGTGGATAACGCATATCTTCATCTTCAGCCCTCCTGGTTCTCCTCCCCGAAGACGTCCCTCGCCCCTCTCAAGCATTCTCCGAGCCCCCTCCCCTCCTCGCCCTCCTTAACATTAGACATCATGTGCCTTATAGGCCGTGAAAGTTCTTTGATCTCCTCATAAAGCTCTTCCATCACGTCCAGCCAGCTCTTCTCCCCCCTCTCCACTTCGTCCATGGCCTTCTCTAGGCTCTTAGTCCTCTCTTCAGAGATAAGGCTTGGCACCTTTTTCACCTCATCTCCTAGAACCTCACTGCGTATTTCTTCTATCTCCTTCGTGAGGAAACGATATACCATTTCCCCTCTCCGCGTGGCCACCAGGTATTCCCTCGCCCGCCGAGGCGTCAGCACGTACCTCCTCCTGATGAGAGTCTCCACTATCTTTGCATAAGTGCTAGGCCTCCCTATACCCTTCCTCTTCATGTGCTCCACTAGCTCCCCCTGCGCCATAGGGGAGACCTTTCCTACCCTCCTCCTCTGCAGCAGCGCCTTGAAGACTCCCTCCTCAAGCGGCCTGGGCCGTAGGCCATAATTCCACACTAGCGTGAAACCCGCAGAGATCGAGAGCTGCTCGCCCTGAGCAGGCTCTTTTCCCAACCTTATAATTCTCCTCTCCTCCAGCTCCACTCTGCGCTCTCCTAGTATTTCGATCATGTAGAGGCCCTCCTCCACGATAGCTCTCTTCATTTGGCTTGCTATGAACCTCCTGAAGATCATGTCGTAGAGATCCAAGTGCCTACTCGTGATCTCTGGTATCTCAATGAGCCCCTCCTCTATGTACAGCTCCAAGGTCTCCCTGTCCAGAGGCCTCGTAATCCTTATGGCCTCGTGAGCTCCTCCCTCTCCCCATCCCCTCAGCTCCATTAGCTCCTCATAATAGTCGCCGAACTTCTCCTGGAGCCACTGTCTAGCGATCTGCTGCCCCTTCTCGCTCACCCTTGTGGAGTCTGTCCTGTGATAGGTTATGAGACCCCAGGTAAAGAGGTCCTGTGCAAGCCTCATTGCCTCCTCTGCCCCCATGCGCAAGTACCTGTTAGCGTCGGCAAGCATGGTGTCGGTAGTGTATGGGGGCAAGGGGCTCACCTCGAGCTCCCTCCTCTCCTTCAGCGTTATCCTCACCTCAGTCTCGACTCTCCTCTTCTTCCCCAACAGTTGTCGCAGGATCTCTGCCTTCTCTGGCGGTATGCCCCTCTCCCCACCCTCCCTGAAGCTCAACACAGACTTCTCGTTAAACGTTAGCAGGAAGACGTCTACTTTCTTCTTGTGTTCTGCAGCCCTCTCTATTACCCACCCCAGGACCGGAGTTTGGACTCTCCCTGCGCTCAGGCTATAGTTGTACTTCCTCTTGCAAACCTTCGCCTCGCTTTGGGGCAGCTTCTCCTCAGAGCAGTACTTTGGCCAGAAGAGGCACCAGAGGAGAGGAGACAGGGTAAAGCCTATCCACCTGTCCTCCACCCTCCTTACCATTTGCGCCCCTACGAGCTTCTCGTCGAATGAGCGGGGTTGCTGGAGGGCTTTCAATATTTCCTCTCTGGTAACCTCATGGAACTCTATCCTCTGGACGTTGCTATTAAAAGGACTGATTGCAAGGTATAGGTCCCAGCCTATCTTCTCGCCCTCCGTGTCCGGGTCTGTCCCTATGAAGACCTCGTCTACCTCCCATGCAATTCTTCTCAGATCTGCTATGACGTCTGTGGAGCTATCCAGCCTTTTGCTACCGCACCGGATACAGAATGTCGCGGAGGAGGAGAACTGATAGCCGCAGGAGAGGCACCTCTTGCGCGGCGCAAAGACGGGCACGAACCCGTCCTTCCCCTTCTCCTTTACCAGTATCCCGAAGAAGTTCTCGTACCTTGAGAGGCTCGGCAACACGTCTTTTGAGCTCAAGTTCTGGGTGAGATCAAATATGTGTCCGCCGCTCGCGGCGATCATGAGCAGGCGAGTTGGTAAGGACACTTCATATACTCTCAGGCCGTTCGGCATTACCCTCACAGCCGGCCTGCCGAAGAAGGACGCTATAATCCTCGCTTTGTTTGGGGATTCCACGACGAGGAGGGCAGACCTCATAAGCCCCACGCTCTTCTTCTTTACCCTCATTTTCTTCCTCTCCCTCTCGATCTCCTTGAGGACCTTCTCTAGCTCGACCTGCGAGAGCTCCTTCCACTCGATCTCCGCGATCCTCCTCAGCTTCCTCGCTAGGTCGTTGAAGACGGCCTCGTCGTCTACTAGGACTATGCTGAGCCCTTTCGTTATCCCCCCTGCGTATAGCCTGCTAGTCCTCCCCGAGGCTTGGATATACGTGGCGACGTCTGCTATCCTAATGTACTTCTGGCCCTCGTGCTCTTCTACGGAAACGTCTTTCCTCCTCCGCAGCTCTGCCCACACGTCCTCTCTCCTCAGGGCCTCGAGCGTGAACTTGTGGACCTCCGCCAAGACTCTATACGCTGCAGACTCCTCCTGCTCCCCCTTTTCCACCTTCCTCGCCACTTCCTGTAGGTACGCGGCGCTGAACCTCCTCATTATCCTCCTCAGCTCTCCTAGCTTTCTCCTTGCCCCCTCTGCCACTTCCTCAATGCTTAAGGTCGAGAGAAGCGAGAGAACCCTCAACAGGTTGATCGGGGAGGGCCTCTCCGCTCCCACTCTCAAAATGATCTTCGGGACCCCCACAAACAATGAGTGTTTCACGCGGTGGGGCAGGTCTATCCCTCTCACGAGGAGGCCGTAATAGTCTGCTACGCCCACGAGGACCTTTAGTTCGCCGCTCTTGAATCTCTCTAGGGACCTATCAAAGCTCTTCTTGCTGTGCACGGCTTCTGCAGCGATACCTGCCTTCCTTAACATTTCTGCTAGGCGCTCCGCTCCCTCTACGCCCAGGTCCTTAGAGACAAAGACGAGAGTCCCGTCGCCGAGGAGGTAAAGGTAGAGCACTGCCTCTCTGAACAAGTCCCCTTTGACGAGCTTGTATGTGTCAACCACGTTCCTAAGGCCCATTCCATGGGCTCCTCCCGCCTCGAAGCCCAGGAGGACCCTGAAGAGCCTGGCAGCGGCTGCGGTGGGCCTGCCCGTGGCGCTGCTGACCACTAGCTGCGAGGCGCTTTTCCTTATTCTTTCCATCTCCTCTCGTAGCCTCTCTTCCCGCTCGTAGAGCTCCTCCGCACTCTCCCTCCTCGCCCTTCTCTGTAGCTGCAGAAGCTCCTCTCCCTTCCTCACGTCCTCCTCCTTGAAGCCCGCTATCTTTAACACTACTTTCACGCTCCTGTTGCTCTTCAGCACTGCATCTACGTCGTCCACGAAGAGCAGGCCGAACCCCTGAGCCGCCAGAAGATCTGCGTGCTTCCTCGAGAAGGCCACTGTCGTGATAAGTATGTCGAATTTGCCATCCGCGATCTCCCTTAGGACCTTTTCCTTTTTCCTGCCTTTGGAGTAGCTCACAACCTTCAGCTCGCAGCCGGACCTCCTCACGAAGTCCTCCAGCCTCTCGGTGAACTCCTTCACTAGGGTGCTGGTAGGGACTATAAAGTAGGCCTTACGCTTCTCCACACACGCCTTGTATATCGAGGCGACGAGCCCGAAGACGCTCTTCCCCGTGCCCGTGGGGGCCACTATGCTGAAGCTGTCCCCTCTTACGAACCTCTTTATCCACGACCTCTGAGCTCCCCACGGCTTCCCCACTAGCTTTTCGAAAAGCTCAGAGAGCTTCTTTACCTTCTCCTCCAGATCCGCTACTTCTCTCAGTGCCTTTAAGGTGCCGCTATTCGCTAGCACCTTTATGACCTCTCCCCTTCTCACCCTCATATTTCTTAGGCACTTCTCGCAGGGAAGGCCCTTCTCGAGCCTTCTCGAGTCTATCGGGCCTCCGCAGTTTGGGCATATGCTGAGGTAGAGGCTCTTGACCTTAGTTACCTTCACCTCTTCGGCCCAAGTCTTGGAGCCTAAGTGGTATACGTTATAAAGCTTTCTCTGCAGTGCTGCTACAGATGGAAGAGAGCTGCTGGACCCTTCGCAGCGCTCCTGGTGCTCCTGCTATCGTGAGCCTTTCCGCAAAGGTCCTTATCTCAGAGCACACCTCCTCTAGGTTCCTTCTCCGCTGGGCTTCGTTGAGAGGCTTCTCCGCCTGCAGCTTCGCACCCCCCTCCATGAAGCCCTCAGGGTAGTACCACACCTTGAACCACGTGAAGCCCCTCCTGAGGAGTTCGAAGCCTACCCTGGTCAGTACTGGGGGAGCCCCCCTATCTAGGAGCATAACAGTCTCAAGATCCCAGAGGTACTCCACATAGAGAGGCTCAGCTGCCCCCAGGGCAGCGGAGGCCCAGTCGTATATAGCTCCCTCGAGCCGAGGGAAGAGGAGGGGGTCTATGTCGAAGAGCTCCAGCCAAGCCCTATATGGAGGTCTCCCACAGAAGGACTTTGCGGTCAGCAGATGATGGGAGCCAAGGTACATTAGCACCAGGTTGTGCTCTTCCCTGAACCTGCCTCTGGAGACCCTGAGCGACACTCCCTCAGGCAAACCGTGCCCAGCTATGAGCCTCTTCATCCCCTCGTGTGCGCAGCTCATTTCTCTTCCCTCTCTAGAGAGGTCACGAGGAGGGCTAGGAGTATGAGGATATAAGCTATCGCCCGGGTGAGGGTCACGGTCTCGCCAAAGAACATAAGCCCCCAGAGGGCAGCCAGCACCGGCTCTAGCGAGGCAAGCACCGAGGCCGTGGAGGCCCTTATGCGCCTAACTCCTAGCGAGAAGAGCCAGTAGGGCAAGAGGGTACAAAAGATCGCTAGGTACGCCCCTGCCAGCCCTGCCCTGAGGAGGAGCTCCTCTTGAACGCCTCGGGTCAGCTGGTATAGCCCTATGGGCAGGGTGACGAGGAGGGTGAAGGGCATGGCTCCGAGCGAGACCTCCTTGCTGAGCCCTTGCCGGGAGTAGTACCTTGCCACCGAAATGTATAGACCATAGCTGATCCCTGCAAGGATACCAAAGAAGAAGCCGATAGGGTTCAGGCTGCCTCCTGTGGCCTCGTAGCCCATCAGCGCTGCAGAAGCTATGATGAGGAGGGCGCCCACTAGCGCGTTCTTACTAGGAAGCTCACCGTATAGCAGGGCGGCGAGCGTGCTCCAGAGCGGAGCTGTGTACAGAAGGAAGGCCGCAGCGCCCACCCCAGCGGTTATAGCCGCGAGGGGATAGGAGGAGAAGAGAAGGCCGAGCAGGAAGCCTGCCAGAAGAGAGGCCCGCGAGAGGGAGCGGTAGATGAGAAGGGCTATCGAGCCTGCCAGAAGGGACCTCACGAAGGCCATGATGCTCACGTCCTCCCCAAAAGAGCTCGCCACGCCTATAGTCGACCAGAGCGCCGCTGCGAGGAGAACGTAAAGGCCGTACCACAAGAGGGCTCCCCCAATAATGCAGGGGAGCTCTTAAGCTTCCCTTATGGCCTCGTAGACTTCCTCCCTCACATAGTAGCGGCAGGACTCCTTGTCCTCCAGCAGCCCCCTCATTATCCTGGGGTGCCTCTCCGCGGGGACTTTCAGTAGAGCCTCGGGAAAGTTGGGCACTTGAAACCCCCGCCTCCTCATATACTCCTTTGCCCCCCTCACCATATCTAGCAGGAGAGACTCATCGCCGCAGGACCTGAGGCTCTTCAGCGCAGCCTCAAGCCTCTCCGCCTCCTCCCTGCTGCCCCACCTCCTTGCCCTCTCGAGGGCCTTCGCTAGGGGGTCCGCAGGGAACACTGCTTGATAGCGGAATATCGGCTGAGGCAGGGCTACGGGGACCGTGTGCTTAGGTATGCCGCCGGGGTCAGCGTACAGCTTATGTACGCCTTTGTACAAGATCCTAGCTAGGTGAAGGGGCCTTAGGAAGGACATCAGGATCTCCTTCACGACGAAGCGCCTGCTTAGGCCTAGAGCCCAGGCGTCGTGTATAGCCTCTATGTAGTCCAACCTCCTAGCGTAGCGAAGCCTGAACTGCTCGTGGAAGCGGATGAGCCTGTATAAGAGCAAGTATGGGAAGCTGAAGGTGATCGCCTCCGGCCATATCTCTGGGAGCTCCCTCAGGTAGTCCCAGCTCTCCTCGTGGACCACCTCGTTGGCCTGGACATAGAACACGTAGTCCCCCTGGCATTTCCTCAGCAGCATGTTCGTGGCTATTCGCAGCTCCTCATGAAAGCCCTTCTGAGGCCACTCCTCTCTATAGAGTCTTATTTTCTTGTTAAGAGCAGCTGCCCTCTGCAGGGCCTCATACGTGCCGTCCTCCGACATACCATCGCTTATCAAGAACTCGTCGCAGACGGGGAGCGCTTGCGCTATAGCCTCTAGGAAAGGGTATCCCTGGCTCAGCACGTTCCTAACTATCATGAAACAGCTTACCCTTCTCAAGGTGCCTAGATGCGGCCTTTCTGTCAGGCTTAATAGGAGTAGCAATTACTACAGGGGGATGCGCTTGTACGTGGAGTTCGAGGAGTTCGCGAAGCTGGAGATCAGGGTAGGGAGGGTGGTTAGGGCAGAAGCAGTGCCCGGGAGCAAGAAGCTCTTGAAGCTGATAGTCGACATAGGAGGGGAAGAGAGGCAAGTGCTGGCGGGGATAGCGAAATGGTACAGGCCAGAGGAGCTGGTGGGAAAGCAGGTGGTGGTCGTAGTTAACCTGAAGCCAAAGCCCATGGCAGGCACAGTTAGCCAGGGCATGGTGCTGGCAGCAGGCTGCGGCGAGGGGGAGAAGCCTGTCCTCCTCCAGCCTGCGGAGCCCGTAAAGGAGGGCTCCAAGGTCTGCTAGCCTATTCCAGCAGAACCTCTAGCTTCGAGTTCCTCCAGTTCACCCTTACGTACTCCACCCTGTTCTCCTCGATGTTGACGTATGCTACGGCATCTATCCTCGCCAGGTGCGCCCTCCACCCGATCCTCTGCAGCTGGCCTTTGTTGTACGCGGCTATCATGGCTTTTATGAGGGCTACCTCCTCGCTGCTCCTCTCCTCTGCAGGCTTCAGCAGGGGCTCAGGGAGTATCGCTTTGGTGTGGCTAGGGACGGCGAGCACGAAGAGATCTGAGTCAGAGCTGTAGGCTGCTGCCTTGAATGCAGCCCTATACGCCATGTACTCCTCCAATCTCAAAATCCATTCCTGCGGCACGTATCCTGTCTCCACCTCTGCTATAATGGTGCAGCAGGGGCCTTCAGCGTGGACGTCTGCCCTGAAGCCGGAGGGAAGGTCCTCCTCCACGCTCACGTCGAAGCCCCTCCTGTGGAGATCTATTGCCATCATTAGTTGGAGTAGGGCATGGTATCTCGCAAGGGCCCCTCTCGAGACCTCCTGGTTCAGCTTTTCCACTACTTTAGCCAAACCGTTATATATGTCTATGCCGAAGCGCATAGCGAGCAACTCTGCGTCTTTCCTAATGCTTGTCACCCTATGCCCAGGTGATGAGGGGGCTTCTGAGCCTATATAGAGGCTCTCAAGATTCTATAGAGAACGTCACGTAGAGTGTTTAGAGTGGGGATTACCTAAGGAGCCCACGAGCTTCCTCTTTATTTCTGCAAGCCTTTCTAGGGTGCTCTTGGACTTCAGGGACTCTATGATTCTCCTTCTCCTCTCTTTCCTCCTTTTCGCATCCTCAAGCTCGGGGAGATGTAGGGGCGCGCGGGGGGCTTCGCCTTTCCCTACGCGCACGAAAGTGAAGTAGCTAGTGGCAGTGTGATAAGTTTCCCCAGAAATGAAGTCGTGGGAGAAGACCTTCGCAGCGACCTCAAGACTCCTGTTGCCCACATATGAAAGCGACGCATAGATCTCCACTCCCCACCCTACTCTTATGGGCGCGTAGAAGTCGACGGCGTCAAGAGCCCCTGTCACCACCACGTCGCGGGAGCTCTTCATGGCCACGAGGGCAGAGATCTCGTCGAGCCTCCTCAAGAGCCTCCCGCCGTGTAGTACTCCATATCCCATTGAGTCCTCTGGGCTTACCAGGAAGAAGCTCGTTACCTCTGCGTCCTCTACTATAGGCTTGGGTCTTGAGAGATCCCTAACGGCTTCTTTCCTACGTCTTATCCTCTCCTCCCTCTCTGCCCTCCTGCGCAGGGCGCTCTTCACTATCTCCTCTTCAAAGGGCTCCCTGATCTCCAGACACGTCCCCACCGGTCGGGGTTTGAGGCTATCGTCGACGGCGACGAGGGTTAGGGAAGAGGCGGTGGAGAGGGAGCTGAGACCGCTCTTTGGGTCCTCCGTTTCCACCATAACGCTTACGTCTATGCTGCTCTTCCCTATATACTCTGCCCACGCCGTGAGCCTCACGAGGTCCCCTACTTTAACAGGAGAGACGAAAACTGTGTCTTCCACACTGGCCAGGAGGGCATAAGATCTGGAGACTTTCATAGCGACCAGGGTAGCAGTGTCGACTATCCACTCTAGCATGTGGCCTCCGTGCATTATGCCGATAGGGTTGGAATTGTAAGGATTTACCTGCCTCAAAACCTGTATGGCTGTCTCGTGAGGCCTAAGCTTCCTCAAGCAGGCCTCGGAGCTCAAGACTGACGCTCCAGGAGCACTACTTTACCTCCTGAAGCCTCCACCTTCTTCACGGCGCTCTCGCTTGCCTCGGGCACGATCACCTTCACTGCCACCCCTATTTCACCCTCCCCTAGCAGCTTCTCGAAGCCCATGGACGCCAGGTCCACGACTATGAGGCCCTCCTCTGTCTGGTAGGAGCCGCTTAGCTTCATTTTCTCTACTATTTCAGCTAGATCTCCTACGTTAAGCGTTGACTTCTCGTACCCTGCGAGCTGTCTTCTGGGCAGGAAGCCCCTCTTGCCGTACCAGTTAGGCGCGTACTTTATGGTCCAGGTCCACTTGTGCTTATCAAGGCCCGCGGCGCCCACGCCTCCGCGGGAGCCAGCCTTTCTGTGCTGGCCTACTCTGCCCCAGCCCATGCTCCTGGTCCTTCCCCTGAGCTTCCTGCTCTTCCTCTCACGCCTGATCATTTCACACCATCCTCAGCACTAGCTCGTTTATCTTCTCCCCCCTATATCCTAGCTCCCCGCCGTCGCCAGCCATCTTCTTTATGCTGCCCTTAAAGCCCCCGGCAGGAGGCCTTAGCCTAAAGAAGGGCTTCACACCTTTTTCCTCCAACTTATGGTAGTGAACCTCGCCGGCTAGCAGCTTCTGAGCCAGCCCCCTTATGCCGTCGAGCCCCAGGTTATTCTTCACCCACTCGTCGGTGATCTTCTTGTCCCCCACTAGCCTCCCCCTCCTAGCTATCAGCTGCACTAGCGCCTCCTCGCCTATTTCCCCCCATGTGGCCCACGGCACTATGACCTTGAGCATGCCCTCCAGCCCCGGCAGGCCGCTCCAGTAGAGGGATGCGGCGAACTTTTGCCTGAGCCTCAGCATGTATAATGTGTCCTCCACTTTGGGCGGAACGTCTGCTGTGCCTCTTAGCCTAATTATAACGTAGAGGCTCAAGTCCCTCACCTCGACCAGTCCTGCGGAGTTACAAAGGCGTATGTGTTCCTGAGGGCGTTGTAAGTTGCTCTAGCGAAGTTGTACGTGGTCCTGGTCTCCCCTTTCGTCATTGACCACACGTCCGTTATGCCTGCCATCCTAAGCACCACCTTTCCCACATCGCCTATGACCAACCCAGTCCCCTTCGGTGCAGGCTTTAGCACTACCTCTACGCTGCCACTGCTGCCCTTCACAACGAAGGGGACGCTGTGGGCCTCACCGCATGTGCACTCCCAGCTTCCGCAGCCCCTCCTAACAGGTACTATCGACAGCTTTGCGCTCGTTATAGCCTTCTCTATGGCAAACCTGAACTGCCTGGCCTTCCCCTTCCCGATCCCCACATAGCCATCCTTGTTACCGATCACCACGACAGCTCTGTATCTCGTGATCCTGCCAGCGTCCGTCATCTTCTGGACTATGGCTACGTCTATTACTTCGTGCTGTAGGCCTGGGAGGAGCAGGTCAACTATCTCGGGCTCTAGTATAGGTAGGTTCCTCCTGTATATTTCGTCTATGCTCGTTATCTTGCCCTCCTTTACAAGTCTCCCGACTCTGGTCCTTGGTACCCAGGACTCAAGAGATGGCTCAGCCACTCGCCTTCACCTCCTGAAGCCTTGCCTCGTACTCTGCCCTTATCTTGGAGGCTACCTCTCTGACATGCGAGGGGAGGTCCTCTGGCCTAAAGCCTCTAGAGAGATATTTCGAGAACTGCCTCTTGTAGAGCTCCTCCCCAATGCTCTTAGCCCACTCAGCAATGTGCTTACAGGCCAATCTGTCTTCTGTGGGCAAGACCTCGGGGGAGTGAGGGACTTGTATGCCGGCGTCCAGGGCTCCTTTCATGGCCGCAAACACGCGGCCGCCCTTCGTGGGCTTCCTCAGGCCTATGTCGAGGACTGCCTCGCTTACCCCCTTCGCCCTCGCCCTGAAGGCAGCTAAGAGACCGGTGAGGTATGAGGCGCAGGTGTTCTTCCCCCCTCCCAGCCAGCCGTAGTGCTTGTAGAGCTCCCTACTATGGGCAGCAGCTATCACCCTGTCCCCTTCTGGCCTTGCCTCCACGAACTGGACGGTAACGTAGTTAAGCGAGATCCTCACAACCATCCTCGGCTTACCTGACTTTATGAGCTTCAGCCTCTTGTAGTAGTTAGTCTTACCTTCCCTTTTCCTTCTCCAAGGAACTCTGTAAGTAGGCCCTCTAGCCACTCCTCTCACCCTTCAACAATCCCATCTGCTGCAGGTGGAGCTTCAGGTCTGCTGCGCTCCTAAATGCGCCGCCCTTTGCCTTAATGTATAGCTTCCTGTAGGTCCTCCTATCTATCATGCCGTGATCCCTGAGCCACCTAAGCGTCCTCCTAATCTTTCTTATCCTCCCCATCCAGACCTCCTTCTCATCCTGCCTTGCGCCCACGCTCCCCTCCCTCTTGCCGTAGCCCCTCCTCTTGCCCTCTTGCCTAGCCCTCCTCCTCTCTAGCCAGCGCGTGTGGGAGTTGCCCTTCCTCGGCTTAACGCGTATGACTCCTTTGTGGATCAGCTTCTCCACGTCCCTTCTCGTCACTGCTTGGCTTATCTCCTCCTCCAGCTTGGGATCTGGGTTTATCCAGATCCTGCTCTCGCCCACTCCTAAGAGCTCCGCGGCAAGCCTCCTTTGGAGCCTATAGTCTACCATCCCACCACCCTCAGGCCCCTCTCGGAGGCGGCCTTAGCTATCTCTGCCCTCTTCCTTAAGCTCACGGTAGACGCTATATACACTATGTGCTGTCTCGGATCAAGCCCTTCCAGCTCTTTCACATTGCTTACCACTACTGGCACCAGCCCAGAGGGGTGCAGGCCCCTTATTTCCTTCATGGTCCTGTAGCCGACTTTCACCCGCGGGGGGTAACCTTTAACTTCCACCCTCATCTTGTTGTCGTTCCCCTTTGGCCTGCGGTAGCTGTCCCTCCTCTCGAACTTCCAGAACTCCCATGCAAGGAACCTCCTGAACTCGGGCTTCCATTTCCTCTTTATGAGCTCCCTCCTTCTAGCTAGCTCGCTCTTGATCACCTACATCACCTCCCTTGCGTAAATATAGATCCCGTCGGAGAACTTCCTCCTGTCCTTCCCCCTGATCCTCGTTACTTCTTCTATCCTTGCGGCCGTTTGCGCGACCTTCTCCACGTCTATTCCCTCCACTATCACGTCCTGGCCTGAAACTGTGACCTTAACGTCTTTGGGTATGTTCACCTCTCTCACGTCTTTCTCCCCGATCTGGTTGGTTATGAGCACTTTGCCCTTCTCTACCTTAACGCTTATTGGGTAGTGTACGTATATCACTTTCAGCTTGTACCTGAAGCCCCTGGTGACGCCAAGGATCATGTTCTTTATGTGTGCAGCTACTGAGCCGACGGTAGCCTTCTCCCTTGCCGTAGGGAAGTAGCTCTCCACGATCACTTTTCCCTCCTTCGCAGATATGACTACTCCCCTTGCATGGCTGAAGTCCCTCGCAAGCTCCCCCTTTGGGCCTTTCACTTTAACTACGAGCCCCTCTACTTCTACTTTTACCCCCTCTGGTACCTCTACCTCCCTGCTGGTATACGCGTCCCTCGCCACCGTTACTCCCTGGCTCCCGGGCCCGGTCTCGGGAGAGGCCCTGCCTTAGCCTTAAATAGCTTGCAAGCCCCCCAGGCTATATAAGCACGTGAAAGGGGAGAGGGAGGGGCGAAGGGGTTGAAGAAGGTGATAGAGGTAGACCTCGGCAAGTACAAGAGCGTGGAGCTCACAGTGGAGGAGGCGGAGAAGGTGCTCATGGAGGTCTCGCGGGCCCTCGGCGCAGAGTCACAGGACTTGGAGGAGACGTATAGAGTTCTGAGGAACTTCGACTCTTTCTACGAGATAGCAAAGCGAAAGTATAAGGACTACATAGTCCCTTCTAAGAATCTTAACGACATGATCAAGGGGACCGTCATAGTGGACAGGCTAAGGCTGGCGAAAGAGGGCGAGGAGAGGAAGATAGTGATTACTTTCGATAGGAGGGTGAAGGAGGAAGTGATCGCAGAAGCCCTGTCAAAGCTGGGTTACGAGGTAGAGGTAAGGAGGCTAGAGACCCATTCTTAGGGTGAGCCGGTTGAGCGAAATAGAGGAGGAGGGCACTAAAGAAGAGGCTGTCATTGAGGAGAGGGAGGAGGTGCCGTCGGAGGAAGAGGAGGCACCGCTTTACGACGTCTCAAGGCCAGAGCTCATAGATCTAATGCTCAGAGTAGTGGAGATATACGAGAAGGCCTTGGCAGGGCAGATCTCTGGGAACGAAGTGGCAGCCTTGAAGAGGGAGGTGGACAGCGAGTTAAAGAAAATGCTAATAGAAGGGGTGGTCGTGAAGAAGAAGGCTAAGGTGGCAAGGAGGGCAAAAGAGAAGGGGGAGAGAAAGGGTAAGAGGAAGTGAGCTACGAGCAGCACATAAGGCTGTGGGGCCCACGCTTTGGGCCTGAGTGGGGCTCTGGGGGAGTCTTCGGGCTAAACTACTGTAACGGGGTCCTCTACTTCACCCTTGCCTTCGAGGCAGAGGCTCACTTCCTAGGCAAGAACAAGAAAGTCTACAGGTTCGAGCTCGTGGGCCCTCCTCCCACGTCTGGTGGCGACACGTATAACGCCTCGTACTGCGCAGGGGAGAAGCTGTACTTCGGCGGCTGGGTGCATGCGCCGGCCCTGTTCAAGGGCAAAGTGGGGACCTCTGGGGAGATAGACTTCAGGAACAAGTTCAGCCATGTGCACGTATACGACACAGAGAGGGAGGAGGTGAGGCTTCTCTGGGCAGAGAGCGAACGCCACGAGTCTCGCTGGGTGGGAGAGGTCTCTGAGATAGTTTACAGCCCGCTGAGAGAGTCCCTCTTCCTCGCAAGGGGAGACGGGCACGATAATTTGGGCATATATGAGCTTGACGCGAAAGGGGGCAAGATGGCAAGGCTCAGCGAGCTCCCGGGCCTCAAGGGGGCTCACTTCCTGGACTATGCATGCTTTGACATCCAAGGCGACTGGGCTGCGGGGATAGAGGGCATACAATGCTTCGACGTGGGGAGCGCCAAGGCTTACAGGTACTTCGTGAAGGACTGGAGAGCCATATCGGTGGACGGAGGCGATGTGAAGTGGAGGGGCTCCGGCTATGCCATAGGGGCCTTTGCCCGCTACTACCATTTCTTCAGAGGGGGGGTGCTGGTAGGCAACCCGGTGGAGCCGGAGCTGGAGAGGCCAGTCTTCCTCAGGCTCATGGACTTTGGAACCCACCTGGCCCCACAGCCCACCCCCCAAAGGTCCAACGCCCTTGCGGTGGGCGGCGGCATACTGGCCCCCTTCAGCGCAGCTCCTCATGGAGGGCTTCACCTAGAGGATCAGAGCATAGTAAAGGACGTGAACGACGTGAGGTCCCCCAGCGTACTCATATACATATCCCCTCCTCAGGCGCGCATAGTGGGAGCCTACGGTGCACGCATAACCTCTATGACCAAGGCGGGCTCAAAGGTGCTGATCGGCTACAACGCCGCCCCAAACCTGGGGGGCAAGGACGCCTCGCCGCTGGAGATAGGGCACCGAGGGATCTTGGGCGTAGACGAGGACTACCTACTCAACAGGCCCAGCCCTCCCCTCACCTTGAAGTTCAGGGGGAGGAACGTGCTCTCGGAGCACTTCGGAGGGATCCCCTTGTTGGGTTACAGAGAGAAGCGTGCCGTGGTGCTCTCTTCGCGCAGCAACTCCCTGGAGGTCTTCGAGAGCGACTTCGGCACGCCGCCGGAGCTAGTCTCAAAGGAAAGCTACTCCCTGAGCGAGGGAAGAAACGAGGTAGACCTCGGAGGGTACTTTGGCATAGTGTCCTTCAGGCTTAAGGAGAGGGACGAGGCCCTCAGGCTCTACTTCGTCCTCAGCTGACCCTTTTAAGGCTCTTCGTCGTGAGTCCCTGGGGGCAAACATGAGCTACCCCGAGGTGTTCAAGGCAACGGTAGTCGGGATAAAGGCGGCGGACGGCGTGGTGCTGGCTGCAGACAAGAGGCTAAGCTATGGCGACTTCGTGATAAGCAGGAACGCGAAGAAGATGTTCGTGATAAACAACAACATCGCAATAGCTTTCGCAGGGCTTTACGGCGATGCGGGGGGTCTAGTGAGGATACTCGAGGCGGAGCTAAAGGGATACGAGATAATCACCAGCAGCGCCCTAACTGTGAGGACAGTGGCGAAGAGGCTTGCCACGATCATGTATTACTACAAGTTCTTCCCGTTCTTCGTGGAGGTGCTCGTAGGAGGGGTAAGGGAGAGGCCTGAGCTCTACGCTCTGGACCCCCTAGGGTCCATTTTGGAGGAGGACTACGTGGCCGTAGGGAGCGGCGCCACCATGGCCTTCGGCGTGCTGGAGAGGGAGTACAGAGAGGGCATGTCGCTGGAGAGCGCAGAGAAGCTCGCCGTGAGCGCCGTGAGGGCAGCGATAAGTAGGGACGCGGGGAGCGGAGACGGCATAGACGTCCTCACGCTCTCCCCCGCAGGGGCAAGGGAGAGGAGCATAAGGCTCAGGATCGTGGAGAGTTGAGCCGCTGCGAGAGGATCGCCGAGCTCTTCGACCCTGAGAAGGCGAGGAGGGCCCAGGAGCTCCTCTCCCGTCTCCTCTGGAGCGGTAGGCTGGGGGAGCTAAGGCGCATAGGAGGGGTAGACGTTTCTTATAGAGGTAACCTCGGCGTGGGAGCGCTCGTAATCGTTACGTACCCGGAGCTCGAGGTGATTAGTTGCAGGCTCCTTGTCCGTGAGGCATGCGTGCCCTATATCCCAGGCCTCCTGGCCTTCAGGGAATTAGAGGTCATAGCGCCGTTGCTCGGCGAGGCCCTGAGGAGGGAGCGCATAGATCTCCTCTTTGTAAATGGCCATGGTATCTCTCACCCAAGGAGGTTCGGCCTGGCAGCTCACGTGGGCCTTCTCTTCAGGCTGCCCACGATAGGCGTTGCGAGGAGGAAGCTGGTGGGGGAGGAGAGGAGAAGGGGGGACATAACATATATAGTTCACAGGGGAGAGGAGGTGGCGGCGAGGCTCGGGAGGCTTTACGTTAGTCCGGGCGTGGGAGTTACCCTGGAGGAGGCGCTGGAAGTTACTAGGTCTGTCACAAAGGCTGGCATGCCGGAGCCGCTGAGGTTAGCAGACAAGGCCAGCAAGGCGGCAATAGGGGGAGGGAAAGAGGGGAACTGCTTAAGGGTGCTGTCCTCTTGAGGGCTGCGCTCCTTCTTCTACCCATATTGCTATCCATTTACCTCCACAGCCCTCTCTTCGAGCCCCCTCCAGGCCTCCAGGGACTCAAGTACACGGACATAGCGATCGGGGTCTTCGTGCCGGTCTTCGTAGAGCCGAGAGAGGGAGGCAGATGGTTTAACTCGGAGAAGCTGGCCGAGATGACTGGCGGCTCAAGGACGTGTCCCTTGCCCTACCTGGACTATCACTTCGAGTACCCACCCCTCGTGGGGCTCCTCTGGCTGCTCTCTACCTGTCTCTCGATACAGGCGCTAATGCCACATGCGTTCCCCACAGAGAAGTACGGCGAGCTAGTGAGGAGGGTGGGAGAAGCGCACTACTACCTCACGGCGGCATACTTGCTTCTCTTCTACCTCCTGCTGCTCTATGCACAGTTAAGGCTCTCGGAAGATCGTTGGAGGCCGCTGCTGTTAGCTGCCTCGCCGTCTATGTATGTTTTCTCCGTATACAACTGGGACGTCCCTGCTATAGCACTGTTTCTCTTCTCCCTCTATGTCTTTGAGAAGAGAAGGTACGAGCTAGCGGGGGCGTTGGCGGGCCTCTCCGTTTCCGTGAAGCTCCTCACTGCGATAGGAGGGGCCCTGCTTGCGGCCGTGCTCCTAAGGGAGGGCAAGAGGAGGGAGGCGCTGGCGTACTCTCAAGCCTTCCTCGCGGCCGCGGTCTCTCCTTTCCTTTTTGTGCTCCTCATGTCTCCCCAAGGCTTCTCTGCCATGATCTCCCACCACGCCTCCTGGTACTGCGAGAACTGCATATACATGGTTCTGGTGAGAGACATATGGAGCAATCTTCACCGCGTTCTAGCGGCCCTCTTCATAGGGTTCCTCTCCGGCTCCCTCCTAACGCTCTCCCTCCTCAGCAGCCTCGACCTGAGGCGGGCAGCCTTTGCGGCGGTAGCTATTCCCGTGACTTTCGGGTACGTCTTCTCACCGCAGATGATGGTCCTCCTGACCCCCTTAGCCGTGTTGAGCCTTCCCACTAGGCTGCTGCCCCTTTACATGGCCGCCGACGCCCTAAACGCGCTGGCTCTCCTGTCTTTCTTCAACGACAGTAACCCCTGGACTCTGGAAGGGGTGACCCAGAAGCTGTTCATGATAAGAAACGCGATAACAGCGGGCCTAGTGCTCTGGACCCTCGTGGCCTCCAGGGGGGCTAGAGCCTTCGGACTTCCTTAGCTATTGCCACCACCTTCTCTGCTACCTCCCTAGCAGTCCTGCCGAAGATCTTTGCGTTAGGCTCCTTGCCGAAGTCGCCGTAGTCGAAGATCACGTCGGGCACTTTCCCTGCCCTCTTTATGGCCTCCCTCACCCCCCAAGGAACGGTGGCACCCTCCTTCTTCTTCACCTCCTCGGGTTCCTCCCTCCTATCGTAGTAGCTCCAGCTAAAGCCCAGCCTCTCCACGGCCTCCGCCACGTCCTTTCCATACCTTATGTTCGCCCCTGCCCTCACTTCCGGATCTGCTTCCATTGCCGTAAGCACCGCCTTTGCCACGTGCCTAGATGCCCCGAACTCCGGCTTGGCGCGCACTATCAACTTGTCTCCGAACCTGCTTATCCTCCCTGGGATGCCTGCCACGTCGAGGGGAGTCCTAGCGTAGAGCTTCGGGAGCGCCATCACCAAGTTCATAGAGACCTCCGGCACTAGCTCTGCCACATCTCGCGAGTGAGCCAAGAGCACCTCGAGCCCCCTCTCCACCTCCTGGAGCACCTTGTATCTCTCTGCCGGCACCTCCATCCATGCAACAGGGTTAACGGGGCCATGGCCTCCCCCGATCTCTAGCCCATAGTCTATGGCCATAGTAATGAACTCCTTGGCCACGCTTACGGCCTCCTTCACCTCTCTTCCTTTGGCCAGCCCTGCGGCTATGGCTGCAGAGAACGCGCAGCCGGTGCCGTGGTCAGTGTTCTTATATATGCGGGGGGCCCTGAACTCTACGTACTCTCCTTTATGATATAGCACGTCCAGCGAGCTCTCCCCCTGCAGGTGACCTCCCTTCACAATGGCCGCAGAGGCGCCGAGCTCCTCTACTATAATCTTTGCTGCCTCCCTGGCTGCTTCCAGCGAGCCTATCTTGATGCCCGTCAGCCTCTCGGCCTCGAACCTGTTCGGGGTGATAACAGTAGCTCGAGGCACTATCTCCCTTATAAGGGCCTCCATGGCTTCGGGCCTCAGCAGCGGGGCCCCGCTCTTGGCTATCATGACCGGGTCCACGACGAGCGGGAAGCTGTATTTGTCCACTACTTTCGCCACTGCCCTAATTATGTCGCTGTTGCTGAGCATGCCCGTCTTTGCTGCGTCTACTCCAAGGTCGTCAGCTATGGCCTCCACCTGGGAAATGACCATCTCCGGCGGTAGGTCAAAGATGGCCCTCACCTCCTTTGTGTTCTGGGCCGTGATGCTCGTTATAGCAGAGGTCCCGTGGACCCCCATCACAGCAAAGGTCTTCAAGTCAGCCTGTATCCCCGCCCCTCCCCCGCTATCGCTTCCTGCTATCGTGAGCGCCACCGGTATGAGCTTCCTCATCAGCCTCACCATGAAAAGGCAGAGGCGGAATTATTAAAAACTCACTCCTTAGGGGGGACCATAAGGCTCTTGCACTCTGTGCAGCCCCTCTCTAGGTGAGCCACGTGAATACAACAGCTGGAGAGCGGCTTGCCCTCGCTGTCCTCGAGGCTAATTATCAAGTAGTCCCCCTCTACCCTGCCCTTGGCTCTGTGTGGCCTCCTTATTATCTTCTCCATCCTGAACTGGTAGCTCCTATCCATGTACTCCAGGTGGAGCTCCGCGCTGTAAAGTCCCTCCTCGTCCACGCTCACGGAGGAGATCTTGGCTCTCAACAACCCCTTTTCCCGGCATATCAAAGGCTCAGGAGCTAATAACGACTGCCCCGCGCCCCTTTTAAAACTCCCCTATCTGATAGCGGCGGTGCGACCTATGAGGAGGATCCCTTTGGCCGGCCTTCACGAGGAGCTGGGGGCCAGCTTCACCGAATTCGCCGGCTGGGAGGTCCCGGCAGACTACGGGAGCGCAGTGGAGGAACACCTCTCAGTAAGAAGGAGCGCGGGGATCTTCGACATAAGCCACATGGGAAGGCTGCTGATCTCAGGCCCAGATGCACTGGAGCTGCTGGAGCTGGTCTACACGAAGAGGGTCGGCAAGACGAAGGAGGGCTTCATGAGCGGGCCCACGCTTGCGCTTAGCGAGCAAGCGAGGGTAAAGGACGACGAGATGCTATACAACATGGGCAACAGCTGGTTCGTCGTCCCGAACGCAGCTGCAGCGGAGAGGATGATGGATCACATGCGCTCTTTGGCAGCGGCGAAAGGGTTGAGGGTTAGCGTGGAGGACGTGAGGGAGAAGTACGTCTTGCTGGCCCTCCAGGGGCCGAAGGCGTCCGAGGTAATGGAGAGGCTCGGCGCGGCGTGGGCTGTGAGCCTCAAGCCCCTGGAGTTCAGGGCGGGCGAAAGGGTTGCGGGGGAGAGAACCTTCGTGGTCAGCAGGAGCGGCTGGACGGGGGAGGACGGGTTCGAGATAGTTGCGGAACCTTCGAGTGCCAAAGAGATCTACTTGGCAGCTCTCCGTGCCGGGGCCAGGCCTGCGGGGATAGTAGCTAGGGACACGCTGAGGATGGAGATGGGCTTTGTGCTGCTCGGCAAGGAGTACGGCGAAGACCCCCAGCGCTTTCCCTGCGCAGTAAGCTTGAGGTATGGGATGGGAGCAATAGATTGGAGCAAGAGGGGCTTCGTAGGGGAGGAGGCCCTGAGGAGCTGCAGGAAGATGGGGGCAGAGTGGGTGAGGGTGGGGCTGGTAATGAGGAAGGAGGCAGCTAGGGTTATCCCGCGGGAGGGGACTAAGGTTATTGTGGAAGATCAAGAGGTAGGATGGGTGACCAGCGGCACCTTCAGCCCTGTTCTGGAGAGGGGGATAGCTCAAGCATACGTGAGGGCGCCCTATGCCCTCATAGGCGAGACGGTGGAGGTGGAAGTAAGGGGGGAAAGGCACGAGGCCAAGGTCTCCGATTTCCCCTTCATAAAGAGGTAGCAGAGATGACGTGTGAGGGGCTCCAGACGACTGTGATCTTGATACTTTCCCTCTCCTCCATAGTGCTAATAGCATACAAAATATACTCTCTCAGAGGAGGGGCAGGGAAAGCTAGGCGCTGATGCTCTCCTCCAGCGAGACCCCTTCTAGGATCTCTTTCCTCACCCTGTTCATGAGCTTGTACTCCCCTACTATATACCTCTCGTTGAACTCCTTCTGCGACATGAAGATGAGCCTCGCAGGCCTAGAAGATAGCTTGCTGCCACAGTTAGGGCAGCGCATGCCATCGTAACCGCTTGTAGCCTTTGCGGGGGTAGGCGGCCCGTTGAACTTGTTCTTGTTTCCCTTGTCGCCTATGGAGTACCAGTATAGCTTTGAGCCACACTTTTTACACACTACTGCTATTATTCCCACTCCGCTGTAATTGAGTCCCAAGCTCCCACCCAGGGATCCGAAACTAATCCGAAGCCGGCCGAAAGTTATTGAAGAGTCGGGTATCAGGAGGCGAAGGACTCGCTAACAGGAAAATAGCTTGGCTTGAAAGAAGCAGTAGGAAAACCGGGTAGCGATAATATAAACGCCATGGGTTTTTACATTGTAGCTGCTCAAGACTGTGGTCACGACCACATTTATAAGTTAGGCATGGGGGCCCCGCAAAGCAAAACTCTTATTAGTGGCAGGGGCTGAGAGCTACTGGGAAAGAGCAGTGAGCTACTCATATGCTACTCTAGGGGACCTGAGGAAAGGAAGCTACGTGATAATAGATGGAGAGCCGTGCAGGATCGTGGAGTACTCCACGGCTAAGACGGGAAAGCATGGTAGTGCTAAGGCTCATGTGGTTGCGGTTAGCATGTTCACGGGCCAGAAGAAGACGCTGGTAGCTCCAGTAGACACGCGGGTGCAAGTGCCAATAATAGAGAAGAGAGTCGGGCAGGTGATAGCCGACTTAGGCGCCACGGTGCAGGTGCTGGACATGGAGAGCTACGAGACTTTGGAGATGAGCAAGCCCGCGGACGACCCGGAGCTTGCGGCAGCCCTGAAGCCAGGGGTTAACGTGGAGTTCTGGGTCATTATGGGCAAACCCCTGATCGTGAGGCTAAGGTCCTAGGGGGGCTCTATCCCATAGAGCTTCACTACGTTGTCCACGTTTATTCTATATAGCTTCTCCTCCTCACCCCTCAGCGCGAGCAGCTGCTCTGCCATCCCCCAGGGGCTTACAGAACTAGGCCTCCTGACGTCGTCCACGTAGTCGCTTTCAAAGGTGAAGGAGGGCTCAAGGGACCTTATGGCGTATTCAATCAGCCTCGGCACGCCGTGAAGGGTGGAAGGATAGCCCCTCTGCGAGGCCTCTCTAGCTACTCGGGGCTCAGCGTGGTGGAACAGCAGAAGCTGAGGCCTTGCGGAGAGCCGCCGCGCTGCCAGGTCCACGAGGTACACGGTGGCCTCTCCCTCCTGCTCCAAGTGCATGTGCACCGGAACGCCTAGGTCCCTCGAGATCTCCATGGCCCTTTCTAGGATCAGCTGAGATATGAGGGCTCTCGTGCTGCTCGTCTTGTAGTGCTGTCTTCCCACCTCCCCTATGCCATCAAGCTCCCCTGTCCTAATCTTGAGCTCCACGAGCTCCAGCACGCGGTATGCTAAAGAGAGCACCTGGAGGGGCTCAAGCTTATGGCGATCTATTAGCCTGTCCACGTCTGCAGGGTGGAAGCCGGAGAGGCATACTACCTTAACGGCGTTGACCCTCCTACACTCCTTAGCGTGGTGATCTATGACCCTTGAGTATGCCTCCAGCGAGGGGGAGTCGAGGTCGTAGGAGGAAGGGGGGAGGGAGACAAGGGCCATGAACCAGCCGCCGCTCCTCCTGAACCTCTCGGCTATCGCTTCTGCCCCCAGGCCTTTTGCGGCGTTAGGGTGCAAGTGCCCATCTGCTATCGGCATCACTTCTTTGCTAGCCTCCTCTCTATTGCCTCCCTAATGGCTCTCGGGTCCAGAGCCCTCTTCCCCGCAGCCCTTATGACGGCTCCCACGAGGTAGTTCAGCGCTTGTGCCTTCCCGGAAAGGTAGTCCTTCACAGCCCTCTCCTCCCTTTTCAGCACTTCCTCTATTACCTGCTCCAGGTTCTCCGCTCTCTGCGGCAGGAGGAGCTTGAGATCCGCGGCAGGGTTCTCTGCGAGCTTCGGCAGCACTATTCCCTTTATCGCGTCGTAAGTGTACGCCCCTTCCTTCATTAGCCTTGAGAGCTCTACGATAGTGTCGGCAGAAGGCCAGTTAGCTGGGTCGTGGGGATCTTTTTCCCTCTCCCTCAGCTCTCCCTTGTAGTCCACTGCAATTATCCTGGCAGCCAGCTGGGGGTCGGCTCCCCTTTCCACGGCCTCTAGGTATAGCATTAGAGAGGGGCGTGCAGTCACCATGCTCCAGGCTAGCTCCCTCTGCACCCCGAGCGAGATCGCTTTCTCAAAGAGGGCAGCCGGGTCGCTGCTAGAGGCAATGGCCTTTGCCTTCGGCAACATGTCCCTGAGCGCTATGGCAGGGAGGTCTGGGTCGGGGAAGTAGAGGTAGTCCTCCTCCTGCTCCTTCTGCCTCAGGGGCCTCGTGGAGCCCCTCTCTGCGTCCCAGTGCCTCGTCTCCCTCTCCACCTTCCCGCCGGAGGATATTATGGCGCTCTGCCTCATGATCTCAAAGTTTATAGCCTTCTCCACGTCGAGGGTGCTGCCTATGTTCTTCACCTCCACCCTCTCTCCCCCTTCTACGCTCACGTTCGCATCTACCCTGAATGCGCCCTCGAGCCTCGGGTTTGTGGCGCCGAGGTACTCGAGCACTAGGAGCACATACTCCACGAGCTGTCTAGCCTCTCTTGCAGACTTGAGGTCGGGCTCAGTTATGATCTCGAGAAGCGGCACGCCGCTCCTGTTATAGTCCACGTAGGCCTCACTGCTCCTCAGTATACCGCCCTCCCCGTAGATCGTCCTCCCGGGGTCCTCTTCGATATTGATCCTCCTCAACCTACACTCTTTCCACTCCCAGCTATGTATGTCGAGGTACCTGACTTTCCCTCCCCTGCATATGGGGACGCCGCCAGCCCGCTCGTACATGCTGATTTGGTAGTTCTTGGGGAGGTCGGGGTAGAAGTAGTGCTTCCTGGTGAACACTATGTAGTCTGGCACATGGCAGTTGAAAGCGAGGGAGGCAGCCAGCGCCAGCTCCACGCTCCTCTTGTTAACTACTGGCAAGGCCCCCGGCAGCCCAATGCAGACAGGACAGATATTGGAGTTGGGCTCCATGCCCCTGTAGTTTGCCTTACAGTCGCAGAACAGCTTTGACCCTGCCTCTGTCATTTGCACGTGGATCTCCAACCCTATCATTGCTTTCATTCCGCCATCGCCCCCTTGATCCCTGTGAGCTCCTCCACGAGGAGCCCGAGCGATATGAGCTTGCTTTCCTCCAGCGGCCCTGCCATCCACTGGATCCCTATGGGCAGGCCTTGGGAGAAGCCCAAGGGCTGAACGAGTGCCGGGACCCCCGCTAGGTTAGCTATCACCGTGTACATGTCCATGTAGTAAAGCTTGAGCGGGTCGTCCAGCCTCTCTCCTATTTTAGGAGGCAATATAGGGGAGGCCTGGGCAGCTATAACGCACCTCTTTACTACCTTCAGCACCTCGTCCCTTATAGCCCTCCTCACCTTCGTGGCAGCCACATAGAACTCGTCCCTGAAGCCCTCGCTCAACGCATAGACCCCCATCAGGATCCTCCTCTTCACCTCCCTCCCGAAACCCCTTGCCCTAGCCTCCCCCACGTACTTCTCCCAACTCCCGGAAGAGCCCTTTGTGGGGTAGAATATGCCGGCGTAGCGCGCTAGGTTGCTGGACGCCTCCGCGAAGGCTATGGTATAGTAAGCGGGGAGGGCCTTGCTGAGCAGGGGTATGCTCAGCTCCTCTAGCTGCGCCCCTTCAGAGGAGAGCTTGTGTATCGTGTTCCAGAAGAGCTTCTCTATCGGCTCCTCTGCCCCCTCTACCATTTCCTTAACGAGGCATAGCCTGAGGGCTCTAGGCTCTGCGGGAGAGGGATCAAGGCGGGGCCTCTCCACCCTGAGGGCGGTCGCGTCCTTTGGGTCCCAGCCCCCTATGACCTCGAGGAGGAGGGCCACGTCCCTCACGCTCCTGGCCATGGGGGATATCTGCTCGAGGCTGTTGCCGTAAGGGATTAGGCCATACCTGCTCACTAGCCCGTAGGTGGGCTTAAGGCCTACTGTAGCAGTGTATGCAGCAGGCAGCCTGGCAGAGCCTCCCGTGTCGCTCCCTAGCGAGAGATCTGCCCCCCCATAAGCGAGCGAGGCAGCGCTTCCCCCGCTACTGCCGCCCGGCACCCTCTCTAGGTCCCACGGGTTCCTCGTGGGCCAGAAGGCGCTGAGCTCAGTGGTGGAGCCCATGGCGAACTCGTCCAGGTTGGTCTTCCCCACTATAATGGCGTCCTCCTGGAGCACCCTCTCCACTGCTGTGGCATTGTAAGGGGAGACGTAGCCCTCCAGCATCCGCGAGCCTGCAGTGGTGGGGAGCCACGATGTACATATGTTGTCCTTTACAGAGACAAGGAGCCCTGCGAGCTTGCCCACCCTCTCCCCTTTCCTGATCTTCCTCTCCAGCCTCTCCGCTCTCTCCCTTAGGGCCTCAGGAAGGTCAAGGGAGATGAACGCCTTAACTGCCCCTTCCCACCTCTCTATTCTCTCTAGCACCTCTTCCACATGTCTCGATGGGTCTGCCCCTGCCCTGATCTCCTCTGCCACTCGCCAGGCCTCCCTACTCAACACTCCCTCCCCTCCAGGGCACCGCCACGTAGCCCTCCTTCACCTTCGTGGGCAGCTCCTCTATGCTCACCTTGGGGCTCTCGGAGGGCTCCCTGAGCGGGCCGGGGAGGTCCCATACGTAGTAGAGAGGCTCCGCCTCCAGCTCCTTAGCCGCTTCTCCCACAGCCCTTAGGTAGCCGGCTATCCTCTCCAGGTCCTTACATATGCTCTCCTTCTCCTCCTCGCTTAGGGCTATCTTTGCCAGCTCTGCCAGCCTCTCCAGCAGCTCCTTTCTACACTCCAAAGAGGGCCCCGTCATGTTAACTTCGTAAAACTTTAATAGTCGCTTTGGGGAGCCCAGCGCGGAGGTTTGGATGAGGACCGCACTCATAGTGGCGGGGGCTATTGTTCTTAGCATGGTGGTCCTCCTAACGTCCCTTGCAGCAGCCTTCTGGCTGCTAGGCCTGAGGGAGGCGGAGGTTGCGGCACCGACGGAAGATTACATAGCCCTCGTTGAGCTCTCTGGCGTTATAGACTACTCTGAGGACCCGCTCTTCGGCGGAGACGTGATATCTCCCAGAGGCGTGGAGGAGATAGTAGAAGGGCTGCTCAAGGACGAGAAGGCAAAGGCCGTGGTGCTCGTCATAAATAGCCCAGGCGGCACAAGCGCTGCCTTTGAGGTGTACGAACATATAAAGAGGCTCTCCGAGAGGAAGGTAGTTGTAGTGTACTTCACAGACGTGGGGGCCTCAGGGGGCTACCTCATTGCCCTCCCCGCGGATCACATAGTGGCTCACCCCACCTCTCTGGTGGGCTCCGTTGGAGCGATCGCTGCGTTGTTGAACTACAAAGGCCTCCTCGACAAGCTGGGCATTAAGGTGGCTGTGGTGGAGAGCGGGGACTTGAAGGACGTGGGGAGCCCCTATAGGGAGCTCACAGAGGAGGACATAGAGTTTCTGAGGGACATAGTTAGGGCCGTGGCAGACCACTTCGCTGAGAAGGTGCGGGAGCACAGAGGGGACAAAATAAGCGACATGAGTGAGGTCCTGAGGGCAGGGGTTTACCCTGGGGCTAGGGCAAAGGAGCTGGGCCTCGTGGACGAGGTGGGCACCCTCAGCGATGCAGTAAGCGCTGCGAGGAGGCTGGCAGGGCTGCCGGAGGACGCGCCGATCAAGAGGATCGAGAGGCCCGTGAGCATACTCGACGTCCTCTCTAGGCTACAGTTGCCCTTCATAAAGACTCAGCCAACGGTCCCGCTCTCTGTTGAGGTCCTCCTCATGTGGCCTCTACCCCAGCTCCCAGGCATAGTGACGCTTAGCCCGTGGGACTAGCCCTCTGCGTCCCAGACTCTCAGCCCGTGCTCCCAAGGCTTTCTCTCCAGGAGAGGCCCGGGGACTTCCGAGACGTAGAGCTCCACCATAAAGACCGTGGCCTTTAGTAGGTGCCCTCCAACGGTAGAGCCGTCTCGCCTGCTGAGGACTGCGTGCACGTGGGGGAAGGGCTCACCGTCCATGAGCGATATGTTTCCGCTCAGCGACACCAGCTCCGTCCTCTCCTTTACCTCTATGGGCTCGTACTTTCTACTCTCCAGGTCATAGTAAGCCAGGGTTGCCTCCTCGAAGGAGCCTATGGCGAAGACCACCGCCTTCTTTATTTCGTTCTTCTTCGCGTAGTCCTTCAGGAAAGATATGAGCTCTGCCCCCTTGGGGACCCTCAAAAGGAAGCTCCTCAAGGCCTTCACCGCTCTCACAGACACTTACATTCCTATATAATCCTTCACCCTTGCCCTCACCTGGGAGACATTGTGGAGAACGCAGTTACTGCTGAGAGGCTTCACAAAAAGTTCGGCGAGGTAGTAGCGGTCAGGGAGGTCTCCTTCAAGATTAGGAGAGGGGAGCTATATGCTCTCCTCGGCCCTAACGGCGCGGGGAAGACCACCACTCTAAAGATGCTTAGCACCCTACTTAAACCCACTTCTGGCGACGCATATGTCATGGGCTACAGCGTCCTGCGAGAAGCCGAGAAGGTGAGGAGGGTCATAGGAGTAGTGCCGCAGGAGCTAACTGCGGACGATGAGCTCACAGGTTACCAGAACGTTTACCTCCAGGCAAGGCTCTATGGTTACTCCGACGCAGAGGCCAGGGAGAGGACAAGGAAAGCCCTTGAGACAGTGGGGCTTACAGAGAGCGCCAGCAGGAGGGCGTCCACATACAGCGGCGGCATGAGGAGGAAGCTGGAGATAGCGATGAGCCTCGTTCACGACCCGCCCGTGATCTTCCTGGACGAGCCCACGCTAGGGCTCGACGTGCAGAGCAGGAGGGCCATGTGGGAGCTCATAAGACAGTTCAAAAAGGAGGGGAGGTCAATGATACTCACCACTCACTACATGGAGGAGGCGGAGGCGCTGGCAGACAGGGTGGGCATAATAGACCATGGGATGCTAAAGGCAGAAGGATCACCGGAGGAGCTGAAGGGCATGTTGAAATGGGATAAAGTATACGTAGAGCTCTATAGAGACGAGGACGCAGACGCTCTGGCGAAAGAGATGAGGCTGGCGGGGCTGGAGGCAAGGGTTGACTCAAGTCAGGTCGTGGTTTCTATGCAGGGCGAGGAGGTGCTCCGCAAGGTAATAGGACTACTGAACGGCAGGAGAGTCAAATCAATAAACATAGTGAAGCCGAACTTGGAGGAGGTGTTCTTAGAGATTACGGGAAGAAGGCTGCGGGAGGAGTCCTTCGACGCCTTTAAGCAGAGGGTCTTCATGAGGAAGGTGAGGTAGATGTTGGAGGAGACATATGTGCTCTGGTATAGGGAGATGAGGAAGTGGCTGGGGAGGAAGCCGGTTGTGATCATCTCGCTCTTCTCTCCGATATTCTGGATACTCCTCTTCGGCAAGAGCTTCAACCCCCTAAACATCGTGCCGGAAGGCGTTGGGGAGCTGGGGGAGCTGGTGAGGGCAAAGATCATAGAGCTCTTCGGCACTCAGGACTACTTCACGTACGTCGCTGCAGGCATGACGGTTGCCTTTGCCCTCTTCCAGGCTTCCTTCGCAGGAGCGAGTGCCCTCTTCGACAGGAGGCTGGGGTATATGGATAGGCTGCTCGTAACGCCAGTGAAGAGGGAGAGCATATTCGCCGCCAAAGTGCTTGCATCCGTTACTAGAGTAGTGCTACTCACCTCCCTCCTCGTAGCGGTCTCATACTTAGCAGGGCTCCAGCTTAAGGCAGATTTCACCCTTCTCGATCTGCTCCTTGCACTCCTCACCGTTGCCTTCATATCCCTCATGTTCTCCAGCATATTCATGCTAGCAGGCTTTGTTATGGACAACCCGGAGGGGCTGTTCGCCATAGGCAACCTTGTCAACACTCCCCTGCTTTTTGCCTCGAGCGTGCTCTTTCCAACAGACCAGATGCCGTTTTGGCTTCGCTTCATAGCAGAGCTTAACCCCCTCTCTTACGGCGCCGACCTCGTGAGGCACTTCTTGGTAGCAAAGCCGATGGAAGATCCCTACATAGTCCTCCTCCTCTTCGGAGTAGTCTCTGTGGCAGTCTTCGCGACCTCGGCAAAGGTAGCCGTAAAGCTTATGGAGAAGTGAACTACAAACCTAGGGATCGGAGGTCCACCCGCGCCCTCCCCACCTCTAGCCTCTTCACGGGGCCCTCGTATGCGGTTATGACTCTCAAGACTCTCTTGTCGTAATATATTTTGTCCAGCGCCCCCACGTGTACGCCGCTGCCCACCAGCGCCACCAGTAATCCTCTCTCCCAAGAGTCGTGTAGCACCTTCACGCCCTCTCCAAAGGGGGGCCTCTCTTCCCCCCTGTACACCAAGATCACATCTCCCGCGGGGCTCTGCTCCGCATAGATTATCGAGGGGACCTTCAGCTCAAGGCGCCTCCCCCTGAACACCTCCAACCCCTCCAGCTCCACTTCCTCCGCCCTTAGCAGCCTCTGCCTTGCGCCCATCAGCTTCTGCGCTATGAGCCTCTCCCTGTGCGCCCTCCTCTCCTCTCTGCTCTTCTCCTTGCCTGCCAGCTTCCCTACGCTGATCACCTCGATCCCCAGCTCTCTGAAGGCTCCCTCCTTGCCTTCCATCCCCATAAGGACCACCGCGTCCGCGCCGACAGCCTGGGCCAGCTTCACCTTGCTCTGGAGGGCCTCCTCCCCTCCCACCCAGCCATCAGTGTCGATCACGAGAGCTTGGGGCTCTCCCGCGAGCTCTGAGGCGCAGCGCAGGTACTTATCTAGGGCTTCAGCGGGGGAGAAAGAGCCCACAAAGCAAGGCCTCACTTGCCGGAACGAGCCGGCGTACCCGGGTATAACGGGGGGCTGCGGTATGCCCAGAGCCGCAAAGCCGGGGCAGAAGACCTCGTTCTGGCCCACGTCTACCGTTAGGTACGCCATGTTCCTCCCCTCCGCCGCTGCCTTGTTTATTATCCACGCAGATAGGGTGCTCTTTCCCACGTCTACTGGGCCTATCAGCAGCACCCTTTTCCCTTTCATGGCTTCCTCTGCTACCCTCTCGAACTCCGCATAGCTCCCCCTCGCGTCGAGCCTTAGGCTGTCGCTACTAGGTCTCGCGCTGACCTCCCCACTCACCCTCAGCGGCACCTGTCTGCCCGCAGGGACCACGAAAGAGTGGCCCTCCTCTACCCTATAGCCAAGCACCTCCACCTCGCCCCTGATCACTGAAATAGTGGTTGGACCTACTGCTAGATAGAAGCCCTCTACCATTAGCCCTACCGCCGATAAGCAATGACAAGCCTAAATACGTATGCTCATTTTATAATCTCCCAATATATACTGATACATGGTGCCGGGGTTTGCTGAAGGAGTTCATCATAGTCAGCAGGGGAGGACAAGGAGGGGTCACCGCCTCCCGCATCCTAGCTTCCGCTGCCGTCCTAGAGGGCAAGTGGGCTCAAGCTATACCGGAATTTGGGGCAGAGAGGAGGGGAGCCATAGTTAGGAGCTACCTGCGGGTCTCCACGGAGCCCATAAGGAGGAGGTCAGCCGTAAGGGAGCCGCAGGGGGTGGCCGTCTTCAGCTTCCGCATCTTGGAGCTTAGCGACGTGAACAAGCTCGCCCCACCGCCCATACCGTTGTTAATAAACTCCGAGAAGGGGCCATATATGCCGGGAAGGCAGTTGTTCTATGTGGACGCTACCGGGATAGCGCTTAAGCTGGGGCTAATTGTAGCTGGCTGGCCTCTCGTGAACACCGCAATGGCCTCTGCAATGGCTAGAGTCTTCGACATAGCCTCCCTCGACAGCGTGAAGAGGGCCATGGCAGACTACTTCCGCGGCAAGACGCTGGAGGCAAACGTGAGGGCGGCTGAGGTTGCGTGGGAATCCGTAAGGGGTGTAACATGAGCGTGAAGTACCTCCCCTCTGATTTGAACAAGGAAGCAGAGGAGGACTTGAGGAAAATAAGGGAGAAGCTGCTCTCCTTGCCCGCCCCCGGCGCCTCCGGCCCTACTGGCAGCTGGAGGCTCTACAGGCCAGAGATCTCTGCAGCGAAGTGCGTTAAGTGCGGCATATGCTGGCTCTACTGCCCAGAGGACGTCATCTCCTGGGTCCCCAGGGAGCTGCCGAAGATAGATTACACTTACTGCAAGGGCTGCGGGCTCTGTGCTAACGTTTGCCCAGTTAAGGCTATAGATATGGTGGTGGAGGGAGAATGAAGAAGGTCCTCATGGGGAGTCACGCCGTAGCAGAAGCTGTTAGGAGGGCGCGCGTGGAAGTCATTTCTGCATACCCCATCACGCCGCAGACTGTCATAGTAGAGAAGCTGGCAGAGATGGTTGAGAGAGGGGAGCTTAAGGCAAAGTACGTAAGGGTGGAGTCAGAGCACTCGGCACTTGCTGTCGTTTACGGCTCGAGCGCAAGCGGAGCGAGGGTCTTCACTGCGACCTCGAGCCATGGACTGCTCTACATGTACGAGATGCTCTGGTGGGTCGCCAACAGCAGGCTACCAGTGGTCATGGCGGTGGCTACCAGAGCCATAGGGCCTCCCTGGAACATTCACACGGACCACATAGATGCCTTGACCATAAGGGACGCGGGCTGGATCATAGGTTTTGCGGAGAGCGTTCAGGAGGCCTTCGACATGACTTTGCAGGCCTACAAGGTAGCTGAGGACAGGAGGGTGCTCCTGCCAGTCATGGTAGCCCTCGACGGCTTTATCATCAGCCACACCTCTGAACCCGTCGTGATGCCGGAAGAGAAAGAAGTTGCAGAGTGGCTGCCGCCTAGGGAACCGCTGCCCTTCAGGCTGGAGCCTGGCAAGCCGTTCGCGGTGGGGAACTTAGGGCCCGATAGCGTGACCATGGAGCTTAGGTGGAACTCCTGGAGAGCGGCGGAGAGGGCAAAAAGCGTAATACAGGAGGTGAGCGTGGAGTACGAGAAGCGCTTCTCCACTGGCACTCCGACAGGGTTAGTAGAGAAGTACAAGGTGGACGGCGCTAAGTATTTGGCGATAAGTACAGGCGCCTGGAGCGGGGACGTAAAGGAGGCCGTTGACGCGCTGAGGGAAGAGGGCTACGAGGTGGGCCTTGCAAGGCTCAGGTACATGAGGCCCTTCCCAAGGGAGGAGCTTCAGGAGCTCCTCTCCTCCGTGAAGGCTGCGGTGGTGCTAGACAGGTCCGTCTCCATAGGGCACATGGGCATACTGGGCTCAGAGGTCAAGTCCATAGCGGGCAGGACGCCCGTAAAGGACGTCATAGCTGGCTTAGGAGGGGTGGACGTGAGCTACGAGGACTTTGCATCAATACTGAAGGGGGCAGTGGAAGAGCACGAGGCTGGGCTTAGCAGCGAGTGGAACGTGGCCGAGTGGCACATGCCGTGGGTGACGTAGAGATGAGCCTCCCTAGGCTTGCTCAGGGGAAGAACAGGGGCGTAATGCCTGGGAACCCCGCCTGCGCAGGTTGCCCGCACAACATAGGCCTCCGCGTAATGGGCAGGGTGCTAGGGACAAACTCCATCCTCGTCGTGCCCGCAGGCTGCACCTCTATAATTTCGGGCTTCTACCCACGCTCCAGCCTCACCTTCCCAGTGCTACATGTGCCTTTCGCCTCCGCTCCTGCAGTGGCCTCGGGCGTGAGGGCCTCCATGGACATCAAAGGGGAGGAGGGGGTAGTGGTGGTTTGGTCAGGGGACGGAGGGGCAGCGGACATAGGCTTTGCTACCTTGAGCGCGGCAGCCGTCAGGAACGAGGATATACTTGTCGTGGTGAGCGATAACGAGGCCTACATGAACACCGGCGTTCAGGCGAGCGGCACTACAACGTGGAAGGCCCTAACCACCACCAGCCCAGTGCTGGGGAAGAGCGAGGAGAAGAAGGACATAGCCCTCATCATGATGTTCCACAAGGCGCCGTATGTAGCTACCGCCTCTGTGGCGTTCCCACTGGACTTCGCAGAGAAGCTAGAGAGAGCCTTAAGCGTGAAGGGCTTCAGGCTAATTCATCTACATTCCCCCTGCCCGCCGGGCTGGAGGTTTGATGCGGGGAAGACGGCAGAGGTTGCGAGGCTTGCAATAGAGAGCGGCGCCTGGATACTTTGGGAGTACTCTCAGGGGACCTTCAAGATCAGCCCCCAGAGCAGGCCTTATGCAGACAAAACGAGGAGGAAGCCCATAGCAGAGTACTTGAAGCTCCAGGGGAGGTTCTCCCACCTAACTCAGGAGGACGTGGCAGAGATAGAGAGGAAGGTCGACGAGAACTGGAGGCTGGTGCTGGAGCTGGAGAGGATCTACGGACCCCAGAAGCCATAGGCTCGCTTAACGCTAACCTCTATAAGGCTTGGAGCAAAGGAAAAGGAGAGGAGCCGCGGTAGTATAGCCTGGACCAGTATGCGGGCCTGTCAAGCCCGTGACCCGGGTTCAAATCCCGGCCGCGGCGCCACGCCCTCCCGTCTTAATACCTCAGAACCTAGCTGCCATCTTGGAGATTCCCTTGAAGGCCGTCATAACGGCAGGAGGGCTGGGCACGAGGCTGCTGCCCGTGACGAAGGAGATCCCGAAGGAGCTTCTGCCCCTATATGGGCGAGGAGAGAACGGGGAAACTGTGATGAAGCCCGTCCTCCAGATCATTTTCGAGGCCCTCTACAGGGAGGGAGTGAGGGAGTTCTGTTTCGTAACAGGGAGGGGCAAGAGGGCTATAGAGGATCACTTCACGCCGGACTGGGACTTCGTGGAGTACCTGGAGAGGGCTGGCAAGCTCTCCCAGGCAAGGGAGCTCCGGAGGTTCTTCGAGATGCTTGAGAACTCTACAATATTCTGGGTAAAGCAGCCCCAGCCCAGGGGCTTTGGTCACGCGGTGTTCATGGCAAGGTCTTTCGTGGGAGAGGAGGAGTTCGTGGTCGCTGCGGGAGACACAGCAGTCTACCCGGAGGACTTCTTGGGGGAGCTCTTCCGCGGGGGCTCAGATGCTGCGCTGCTACTGAAGGAGGTAGAGAACCCAAGATCATATGGAGTTGCCGTCGTAGAGGGAGACAGAGTAGTAATGGTGGTAGAGAAGCCTCGGGAGCCTCCCTCTAGGCTTGCCATCCTACCCTTCTACCTGCTCCCCCCAGAGATCATGAGGGTCCTCGAGAAGGCCGAACCTGGGGTGGGGGGCGAGGTCCAGCTCACAGATGCTATACAGAAGCTCATAGATGAGGGGAGCTACGTTAGGGCGGTGATCCTCGACGAAAGGTACGAATTTGCAGACGTGGGGACGCCGGAGAGCTACATTAAGGCTCTGGAGGCGAGCTTCAGGAGGAGCAGGGAGATCTTATGAACAACGTGGTGAAGCTAGTGCTGGAGTCCCTCTCTCCAGAGGAGAGAGGGTTCTACAAAGGGAAGAGAGTGCTAGTGGTGGGCGGTGCCGGCTTCATAGGGAGCTGGCTCTCAGAGGCCCTCCATGCCCTGGAGGCCTCCGTGACGTGCTTGGATAACATGTCCACGGGCTCCTACAGGAACCTGGAGAACTTGCTGGGGAAGGAGCGCTTCGAGCTCATAGAGGCTGACATAACGAGGGCTGAGATAGGCAAGGGCTACGACGTTGCGTTCCACGGCGCTGCAATGCCAGCGCCGGATATGTACATGGAGAGGCCCATAGAGGCCATGCTGCCCGACAGCCTGGGCCTCCTGAGGGTGCTGGAGAGCGTGGAGGGGAGGGTAGTCTTCATGAGTTCCTCGGAGGTGTACGGGGACGCAGAGGTCATTCCAACGCCGGAGAGCTACCATGGCAAAGTAGATCCTCTGGGGCCTCGGAGCCCATACGAGGAGAGCAAGAGGTTTGGGGAGGCGCTTGCCATGGCCTTTTATAGGCAGAGGGGGAAAGACGTGAGGATAGCCAGGATATTTAATACCTACGGCCCAAGGCTGGACCCGGGGTCGCCTTACGCGCGAGTCGTCACTAGGTTCATAGAGAGGGCGCTCGCCGGCAAACCGCTTGAGGTGCACGGCGACGGGCTACAGACGAGGAGCTTTACCTTCGTGAGCGATACCGTAGGGGCTCTCCTGAAGCTAGGGGCATGCGACAACTGCGCAGGGGAGGCCTTTAACATCGGCAGCGAGGAGGAGGTCACCATACTGGAGCTGGCCGCGCTCGTTCTGGAGCTCACCGGCTCCTCCTCGCCCATCGTCCACGTGCCGCCTAGGCAGGGCGATCCGAGGAGAAGGAGGCCCGACACGAGCAAGGCAAGGGAGCGCTTGGGGTGGAAGCCTAGGGTCAGCCTCGGGGAGGGGCTCATGATGACCATAGAGTGGTACAGAGGGAGGGGGCGTGGTTAGGATATCTATTTTCGGCATAGGTTACGTGGGCCTCGTTCACGCCGTCGGCTTCGCCATGCTGGGCCACGAGGTGATCGGCTACGACGTAGACGAGAGGAAGCTGAGGAGGCTCTCCCAAGGCCTCCCCACCATATACGAGGAGGGGCTAGAGGAGGGGCTAAGGATGGCGCTCTCCGAGGGGCTGCTCAGGTTCACCGCCGACGCCGTCGAGGCCGTGAGGGAGAGCGACGTCACCTTCATATCCGTGGGGACCCCCAGCAATCCGGACGGCTCTCAGGACTTAGGCCAAGTGATCGCTGCCTCCCGCTCCATAGGGAGGGCCCTGAGGGAGAAGGGGGACTGGCACCTAGTGGTAGTTAAGAGTACAGTATTGCCCGGCACAACGCTGGGAGCCGTGAAGAAGGCTTTGGAGGAGGAGAGCGGGCTCAGGGCCTTCGAGGGCTTCGGCCTAGCCTCTAACCCGGAGTTCTTGAGAGAGGGCACTGCCATGAGGGACTTCTTCGCCCCGGATAGAATAGTTATAGGAGTTCAGGACGAGAGGAGTAAGCAGCTCCTGCTACAAATATACGAGAAGGTGAGCTCTCCAAAGGTCGTGACAGACATTAACACCGCAGAGCTAGTGAAGTACGTTTCTAACGCCTTCCTGGCTCTGAGGATAAGCTTTGCGAACGAAGTGGGGGCCCTCTGCAAGGAGCTAGGGGTAGACTGCTACGAGGTGCTCAGGATAGCGGGGATGGACCACAGGATAGGGCCCCACTTCTTCCGTGCAGGCCTCGGCTTCGGCGGCTCCTGCTTCCCGAAGGACCTGAAGGCCCTGGCTAACTTTATGGAGTCCAGGGGGCTTAAGGCAAGGATCGTGAGGGCAACGCTTGAGGTCAACGAGGAGCAGATCCATAGGGCCATAGCCCTCCTCGAGAAACACCTCGGGGACCTGAGGAGCAGAAGGATAGGGGTGCTGGGGCTAGCCTTTAAGCCAAACACGGACGACGTGAGGGAGTCCAGGGGGATAGCCCTCGCGAGGGAGCTGCTACGGAGAGGGGCGACCGTAGGCGTTCACGACCCAAAAGCTATGGAGAACGCGAGGCGTGAGCTAGGGGGAGCGGTGACCTATTACGAGAGCCCGCAGAGGCTAATAGAGGACTCTGAGGCGGTGATTATAGCTACCGAGTGGAGCGAATACGAGCTGCTGGACTACAGGGGGAAGGTAGTAATAGATGGGAGGAGGGTGGAGAAGGCGAGGGAAGCAAGGGTATATGAGGGAATGGCGTGGTAAACGCAAAGATATTAGCTTCCTGTGAGGGAGAAGCGGAAGAGCCATGACAAAGGTGCTGGTGCAGCACAACATTTGGGCGCACGGCGGGGGAGAGAGGGTGTTCTTCGTAACGGTTAAGAGCCTTGCCAGCGCAGGCTTTGACGTCACAGTTTACACCTATAGAAAGTCCAACGTGAAGATTTACGAAGACGTCATGGGAGAGCCCTGGCCGCAGAGTGTGAAAATAAGGGAGGGAAAGCTGGCTAGCATCGGGACCTTTACTGTATATACAAGGTTGTTGACCAAGCTGGTGGACAACATGGGTGCCCGATACGATGCGGTGGTGGTCACAGAGGGGCCCTTCTATCCATGGGAGGCCCCCCGTGCGCAGCTTCTACTTTATCTTCACTTCCCTCCCTTAGATATAGAGATCCCGGCCCTTTCCCCACCTCCGCAGAGCCTGTTGCGACGTGTGGCTAAGCTTCTATACAACATATACTTAGTGCCCCCTACTTACGCGCAGAAGCTCGCTCACATGCACATGGCGAAAAGGGCCTTCAAGATATTTGCCAACTCCCGGTTCACCTTAGCAGCCCTTTCCTTATACGTTAGAGGGCTAGAGGACATTATGTCGAAGGCAACGATCTTAAACCCGCCGCTTATGGGGGCGGAGAGGCTGCTGTCTCTTAGAAGGGCAGCGAAGGAGCCATGTATAGCCACTATCTCCCGCTTTAGCGTGGAGAAGAAGTTGGAGCTAGTTCTGGAAGTGGCAAGGAGGCTGAAGGGCTACAAGTTCTATATAGCAGGCGGAGTAGCTAACAGGGCCTCCCGGCTGTACTATGAGAGGATAGCGCGTTCTAGGCCTCCTAACGTAACGTTAGCGGCAAACGTTCCAGAGAGCACAAAGGAGGCCCTCCTCGGCAAGTGCCAGGTGTACCCTGTCTCTTATACACATCT
>JAOAKH010000009.1 GCA_026413755.1 Acidilobaceae archaeon
GTGTATAGCTGGTCTCTATTGACTCCTGCTGCTCCACGACTACCCTCTTCACAGCAGCCACGGGCGCTAGATCTCCCAGCACCTCTGCCACCAACACCTCGTCGAGTCCATCGCCGACTATGTAAAGCTCCCTCCCGCCTTCCAGCCTCTCTAGGACTTTCTTGACCCTCTCCCTTACCTTTATCTGCGCGTCGACCACGTCCTTCTTTGATCCCCCTACTATTGCTATCTCCGGCTCCAGCCCCTGCGACTTCAGCTTCCTGTACAGGCTTAGGCCTGAGAAGATTGCGTTGAGGTCTGCGTCCTCTGGCCTCTCTATGGCGTACGAAAGAGCTGCATCGAGCACCATCTCCTCCCCCACCGCGAGGCTCTGGCCTATTACCTCAGAAATGTCGTCGTCGAGGTCTACCACAACGACCAAAGGTTTCAGGTTCATTAGCAGACCCCAGCCCCCTCCCACGAAGGGAGGGGTTAAAAGGGAGGCCTACCCCGCCTTCTCCTGCACCTTCAGAGTGTTCAATATCGTGGAGGCTAGGTGCTGCGGTTTGGTGTACCACTTATCGTAAGTGTACTTTTTACCCCTATACGAGAGCTCTACGTAGTCCTTCAAGTCCCTGATAGTCATCACTATGTCCTTAGATCTCATTATGTTAAGACCCTCCTTTGTTAGGTTAGGCGTGAGGCCGTACTTCAGCAGCTCGTCCTTTATGAGGTCCCTTAGTTGCTCCAGGTACTCGCTCATATAGCTCACCGGCGCTCTGCGAGAGACCAATACTTTAATACCTTTTACGTAGCGGGGGCTACTATGTATCTCAGCGATGTACCATCTATGCTCCTCATGCTGATCTCTAGCGGGCCTCCCGAGGAGAACGTCAGGACGACGCTCTCCATATATCTAACGAGGCCCAGCACCTTCTTTATGTATGATAGGTCGTAAATCCCCTTTGCTGGCGTGCTGACCTCAAGCTCTATGAGTGCAGAGGAGCCCCTAGCTATGGGGATCTTGACCTTGCCGTCGGGCGACCTAATAGTGACGCTCTCCTCGTCTGCCTCTAGCTCCACCATGTCGGAATAGGCCTCTACGTCCCTCAGGATCCTCCTAAGGACCTCGCCCACTAGCACGACCCTCGCCTCTTGAGACACTTTCACTGAAGCTGCCTCTTGCTGGACCTCGAGGTTGGGCATGACGTATATCTTCCTCGCATCTTCCCCCCACTCGAGCTCCACCTCTTCATGGGTGGCCCTCAGCACTATCGGCCTACCAGACTTCACGTTCAATATTTTGTGCAAAGCCTTCAGGTTAAGCCCCACGGACATGTTCTCCTTTACGCTAATACTGCGTAGAGCGCTCCTAGGGATCTCGAGCTCCACATAGGCGATCTTGGAGGGGTCAAAGCCGGAGGCCTTCAAGCCTTCCTGAGTGATCTCCAGAGCTACCTCGTCTAGGACCTCTGCCAAAGTAGAAAGGAGCTCCGCGAACCCCTTCCCGTCTGGGTGCTCTATCTCAACCACATATTCCTCCAAGGCTTCCAAACCCCCTCTAGGCTATACTAACGCTAACGAGGAAATATAGAGGGAGAGCCTACCTCCTTGCAAGGACTACCTTTTCCCTCATGAATTCCTCGAGACCGCCCTCCCTGATAGCTTGCAGAACCTCATCGTCGCTAGCGCCCTTCTGAATACTTATCTTCTTCTCAAGAGGTTCTATATGCATTATGTTAACCCTTCTCCTCCTCACGCCGGTGAGGCTCTTGGGGCCTGTCACGAGCACCGAGTTCTCATCTACTATGTCCACTATAACGCATTTCCTGCCGGCCTCCCTGCCCCTCGTCTTTGTACATATCCTCCCTATCTCCAAGACCTTCATCTCCGCTCCCTCCCCTCTCCCGCTTACCCTCCTATAAGCTTTTCCGGCGCAGCGCCATGTTGGCCGCCTCCCTGATTATGGTATACGTCTCCTCTATCCCATACAGCCCTGTGTCGACCACCAGGTGGAATATGCTGAGGTCCCTCAGATCCACTCCGTAGTACCTGAGAAACCTCTGCCAGTGACTACGCTCCCTCTCTACTATGCTCCTCAGCGCCTCGGAGTACCCTACTCCGTCCCTCTCCGCTATCCTCTTAGCCCTCACGAAGAGGGGGGCTTTTACGTACACCAGGAGATCTGCTGTGCCTACAAGGAGCCAGGCGGCAAGGTGGCTGTCAATAACTGCGTTCCCCTCCTTTGCTACCTCGAGAGTCCTAGCCTCTATCTTCGCGTCTATCTCCACGCTCTCCTCTGCTCTCCTGTTAAGCTCCTCAAGACTTAGCCCCATCTCCGTCGCCAGTGCGCGAAATATAGCGCCAGTGCTGAAGTACCTGAGACCGAGCTCGTTGGCCAGCCTAGAGGCATATGTGGACTTGCCCGCTCCGGGAGGGCCGGAGATCACTATCACTGGCCCCCTCTTCACGACCGCTCCCGCGGGGCAGAAGCGCGTGAGCCTAATTATGCTAGAGGAGTAGCTCCCTAAACAAGAGCATGGAATAGAGGAAGGAGAAGAAGTTTATGTACAGCATGGGCATGTATAAGGAGCCCTCGTGCTCCACCACGATGAGGGGTATGTAGAAGGGGACCTCCACGACGGGGAACAGGAGGGAGGACGTGAGGGCCACGCTAACGTATGCCAGCGTGATCAGAACAAACTTAACCAGGAGCCCCCTCATGAGGAAGGCCCTGGCCTTCTTGTACTCAGGCCCCATGCTCCTCATCCTCCTGATCCCCCTTTTGCTCCTTATGTAGTCTGACAGCGACCTGTATTCCGAAGCCACCTCGAGGGCCTTCTTTGCTTCCTCGTACGGAAACAGCATGCGATAGGCTAGCCCTGAAACGTATAGGGAGAGCATGGAGGCCAGCACCACGAGGGCCGGCGCGGGGTCCATGCTATAGGGCCTCCACTATTTTAAGTATCTCAATAGCGGCCTGCGAGGGGTCACCCTCTTTGTTGTATATCATAGCGACTGTGGAGGCGTACCAAACTGCGCTCGCTATCGCTGCGGCCCTTGCTATTTCCATAAGCATCCTCACTCCCTCTACGCCGCCTATATCTGCCCTCTGCCTTCCCTTGTCCTTCGCCTGCCTCTCTGCTACTATCTCTGGCTCGGACTCCACCACTACTATAGCGTCAGGCCTTAGCTTTCTGAGCACATGCTCAGGCAGCCCCGGCCAGTAGCCTGCAGGCGTCTTCACTAGGGCGTGAGTGTCAACAACGAGCACCCCCCTCTCGTCAAGGACCTCCTCTGCGCGCTCCACTATCTTCTCAGCCGCAAGCCTCTGGAGCTCCAGCTGCTTCCTAAGGGGGAGCTTCCTCAGCTCGTCCCTGCTCTTCACTATTCCCTCCTTCACTGCACTCTCCACCATAAAGTCCCCGAAGTTCACCGTCAGGACCTTCATGCCCCTCTCCTCTGCCATCTTAGAGAAGAACGAGAGGACAGTGGTCTTGCCTACTCCAGGCACTCCCGTGACCACCACTACCCTGAACCTGTTCCTCATCACTCCTCCCCCAGGATCCTCTTTATGAGCGGGTATGCCTCGAGGGCCCTCTCCCTGAGTATGAGCGCGTAGTACTGGTTCACTATTCCTACTGAGAGCAGCAGCCCGGTGCCAGTCCCGTAGACCCCTAACACGTCAGAGACTATGACGATAAGGGCAACCAATATGCTGCTAAGCACCGCAAGGGGGTATATGTACTGGGAGAGCTCCGCCTCCACTGCCTTGGGGTTCCTCCTGAAGCCAGGTATCTCTAGCCCGCTCTTCACTAGCTTCTCCGCCTGCTCCCTCGGGTTAAGGCCTGCTATCTCGACCCACAGGAGCCCAAAGGCCACGGCGAGGACCAGCCAAGATATGGCAAAGGTGAGGGTCCTCAGAGGGTCAAGCGAGGCCTCAACAATGCCCCTGGGCGGCGTGATGTAGTACAGCACGTCTGAGTATATCCTGTAGAAGGTATGGTTCCTCCCCAGGAAGTCCGCGAGGATCCCCTGAATGAGCTGAAGGTCTGCTATGAGTATTCCCACGAGGAGTATGGGGATGTTAGTTACGTAGAGGAACTGGAGAGGCACCCTGCTCCTTATCCCCCTGAACCTCTGGGAAGCCACCGGTATCTCGACCCTCATGGCCTGCAGGTATGCCAACAACAACACCATAGAGACTGTAGCCAGGGCGCCCGTAATGTCAGGATATGCGTTAGGCCTTGCAAACATGAACAGGTTCCCTTCCTCTATCATGGCAGGGAAGAGGCCGAAGGCTAGCACGCCCGGCACATAGCCGAAAAAGCTCCACATGACGCTCTGTGCCATGCCGGCAAGGATGAAGAGGCTTATGGCGCTCCCTATGCCCCAGCCCTTCTGTACTAGCTCGTCGAGGTAGAGGACTATTATAGCGCCGAAGGCCAGCTGTAGGGCAACTATAGCTAGATCAAAGTAAGTAGGCTCCACTCCTGTGCCAGCCCAGTACCTCCTCCCCAGCGCGAAGGCAGCAGCCTCGAGGAAGGCGAAAGCCATGGCCAGGGTCTTCTGAGCTCCCGTGAACTTCTTCCTGTTCTCTGGCACTGTGAGGTCCAGCTCTATTATCTTAGCTCCCACGAGTATCTGCAGTATGAGGCTAGCCGTAACTATCGGACCTATGCCCAGCTCCATAAGGGTGCCGGCGCTGCTGGCAAATATAATCCTCAGGAGGTTGAGCTCTCCTCCTATCTGCTGCTCCGGGATCCCGTAAAGAGGAATGTTAGCCATAATGAAGTACATCAAAAGAACTACACCTGTTATAAGGAGCCTCCTGTAAAGCGTAGGTCTGGGGGCGGGCTTAGCGACGCTGGGGAGTCTCTCAGCTACTCCGGCAAGCGCTCCTATGAAGTCCACCATTCCCTCGGCCCGTCATGAGAGCGGATGGAAAACTTATAATCTTATTTTGAGGAGGCTAAGAGGGAGGTGCGGGGGTGCCCGAGCCTGGTCAAAGGGGTCGGGCTCAGGACCCGATGGCGTAGGCCTGCGTGGGTTCAAATCCCACCCCCCGCACCAAAGGGGTGAGCAGTATTGCATGGAGACCATGAAGTAGGTATACCCGGCCACGCGAGCCACAAGCGCCAGCTGCTACGCCTACAGAGGGCCCTGAAAGAGCTGGGCTTCAGCTTTGAGGCAGAGGGGGACGTGACGAGGATTCACGTGAACGGGGCGTTGGTGGAGGTTAGGGACGAGCCTGGCATAGGTCTAGCTCTCCTCCTCAATGCTTCCCTCCCCTATAGGTGCAGCAAAGACTGCGACTCCTCCCTTGCGGCCTTTGCCTCCGTGCTCTCCTACCTGAGCAGGGAGGTGGAGTACGAGCTGGACCAGAGCATACCTGAGTACCCCATGCTCAGGGCCAGAGTGATCTTTGGGAGCGTGGAGGAACTCGTTGAGTCCCTTATATCGGCCTTAGAGAGGCTGAGACGCGAGAGAGGTCTGAGCATTTAATTAGCTCTCGTACATATCTTTATGGTCCGGTGACTGCTCTCTGAGCACAAGAGATTGGTTCAAGGTCTCGCTCGAGCTCCACAAATTCTATGGAGGAAAACTAGAAGTCATAGCGAAGGTGCCCGTGAGGGGAATGAAGGACTTCTCCGTCTGGTACACGCCGGGCGTGGCAGAGCCCTCGAGGGCTATAGCAAAAGATCCTGATCTCAGCTTCGAGCTCACATATCGGTGGAACCTGGTTGCAGTGGTCAGCGATGGTACTAGGGTGTTGGGGCTGGGCAACATAGGCCCCGAGGGAGCCCTGCCAGTCATGGAGGGCAAGGCCCTCCTGTTCAAGTTTTTGGGAGGGGTCGACGCGGTAGCCCTCGTGCACAGGGCAAAAACGGTAGAGTCCTTCCTCACGCTGCTGGAGTGGGTGGAGCCTAGCTTTGGCGGCATAAACCTGGAGGACATAGAGAGCCCGAAGTGCTTTACCATACTGGAGGAGGCCCAGAAGAGGCTAAAGATACCTATATGGCACGACGATCAGCAGGGTACCGCTGCTGCAACTCTTGCAGCGCTCATAAACGCCGTGAAGTTTACGGGGAGGAACCTGAAAAGCAGCAGGATAGTTCTTCTCGGCGCAGGGGCATCGAACATACCTCTCTACAGGATCCTGAGGAAGATGGGCGTTCCCGCGGAGAATATGGTAATGCTAGACACAAGAGGTGTCTTGCACCCAGACAGGGACGATATAGACAAACTCTTCCTCACTCACCCGTGGAAGTACAGGGTAGCAGTGGAGACCCGGGGAGGAGGGCTTAGGCCGGGCGCTAGCGTTGCAGAGGCTCTGAAGGGAGCAGATGTACTCATAGCCGCGAGTACACCGGGACCTGGGGTCGTGAAGAAGGAGTGGGTGGCGCAGATGAACAAGGACGCCATAGTTTTCGCTATAGCAAACCCTGTGCCGGAGATATGGCCGTGGGAGGCAAGAGAGGCAGGAGCAAAGGTGGTTGCCACGGGCAGAAGCGACTTCCCGAACCAGGTTAACAACAGCCTCGTCTTCCCTGCCATGTTCAGAGGACTGCTAGACGTGGGAGCTAAGGCTGTGGTGGACGAGACGATAATCGCTGCTGCCATGGAGCTGGCTAAGTATGCGGAGGAGAAGGGGCTTAGGGAGGACTACATCATCCCATCAATGGAAGAGTGGGAAGTATATGCTAGGGAGGCCGCTGCCGTAGCGGTGAAGACCATGGAGCTAGGGCTGGCGAGGAGGAACGTCACTTACAAGGAGGAGGAAGAGAGGGCGCTTAGCATAATATCCCAAACTAGAGAGAAGTGGAAGAAGCTGTGGGAGGCAGGGCTCATAAGGAGGCCTCCGGGTGAGGCGTGATGTACGAGCTAGGGGTAATAGTCAGGAGGCCTTCGGAGGAGGAGGCTAGAGAGCTCGCTAGGCTCATATTGAGGTTCTATCTCTTCAACGAGGAGTTCGACAGGGCTATGGAGGTGACGAGGGGGGCGGAGGAGATAGCGCTGAAGGTAGCGCAAGAGAGAATAAGGAGCGACAACGTTCTCCTAGTGGCAACTATGAACGACAGGCTAGTCGGCTACGTGTATGGCTATGTATTAGAGAACCCCATCCTCGTTAGGAGGGAGATAGGAGTGCTCAAGGAGCTATACGTGGCGCCGGGCTATAGGGGCATGGGGATAGCCAGGGCCTTGGTGGAGCACGCCTCAAAGGAGCTCACTAACAGGGGAGTTAGGTACATTGCGGCTGAGTTTCCCAGCATGAACGTGGTGGCAGAGAAGTTCTACGAAAAGCTGGGCTTTAGGAGGTTCCTAAGCATATACTTGAGGGAGGTGTGATCTTGAAGCTGGAGATCAGGCTGGCAGGCCCCCAGGATGTGGAGGAAGTCGCGTCGATGATAATGCGCCTAAAGTCTCTCAACGAGGAGCTCGACCCACGCTTCAAGACCGTGGAAAACCTCTCAGAGATAGTTGAGGATTACGTAAAGAAGACGATTACTAGCGACAAGGCCTTCGTGCTGCTAGCTCAGAGCGAAGACGGCGATGTGGCGGGCATGGTGCGCGTGGAGCTAGAAGACAGGATCTTCTATGTCCCACGCATCGTTGCAGTGGTCTCAGACATATACGTCAAGCCGAAGTATAGGAGGTTAAGGGTAGCGACGCTACTGCTAGAGAGGGTTAAGCAGGAGGCAAGGAGAAGGGGCGCAGGCATGCTGGTCGCCATATACCCTGCTAACAACATGATTGCTGAGAACTTCTATTCTAAGGCCGGCTTTAGGCTCCTGCAGGTCCAGAAGTATATTTCTTTATAGCATATATCTTTAAACTTTTTTCTTTGGTCGTAAAGCGGAGGAGCCCTTGTGTCATCGGAACACGGAGACCCTCGCAGGGAGGCCATTAGGCTCCTGAGGGTCCTCTCCTATCACTACAGCTTCAGGGATCTGGAGAAATACTTAGGGATAAGCTTCCAGAGCCTCTGGAGGTACGCTACTCTCAACAGCGTGCCGGAGAAGGAGACTGCAGAGAAGATACTCGCGAGGGCAGGCAGCGCAAAGCTCATAGAGTCCATAGTCGAGAGCCTCCTGGAGAAGAACGAGGGGGAATACCATGTCCTCCTCAGGTCCCCAGGCTTCGTGAGCGCCTCTGCTCACCTGGCTATGAGTCTTGCGAGAGAGGACTTAGATGCAGTAGTAGCCCTCTCCCCGGAGGCCCTAAGCGTCGCGACGCAGATAGCTATGGAGAGGGAGGCGACAATATGTCACATCCTGAACGAGGCTAGGCTAGAGAAGGGGGGCCTCCTGGCGACGCACTATAGATCGAGGAAGGAGAGGAGCCTCAAGTCCTTGATCGTTCCAAAGGAGTGCATAGAGGAATCTTCCGTAGCTGCGGTGGACGTGGAGCTGGACTCCGACAAGGTCCTTGCGCTGGACTACTTAGTTAGGAAGAACAGGGGCAAGATCGTGCTCGCCTTCTTTATAGTGGCGGAGAGCGAGGAGGTAAGGAAGTTGGAAGACGCGCTCATGGGGGCAAAAATAATGGTGCTGAAGGAAGAGAAGAGAAGCCCCTAGCCCACCACCTTCTCATATGAGCTCGTTATGTCGCTCAGGTACCTTGAAAGCGGGAAGGGCCTACCGAGCCTCTTGAGCACCTCCGGCGTTATGTCGCCGAACAGCCTCTGCTTCGCCCTCTCGCTGACCTTGTCCATAACGTAAGTACCGTCTATGCCTGGATACCAGTTATACTTCTCTACTATTACCTTTGCCTGAACTTCCGGGCTGGTCACGAACTCTATGAGCCTGAGGGCCTCTTTGACGTTACAAGCCTTTGCAGGGATGACGAGATACATTGGCTGTCCGGGGAGGCCCGGCTCAGGTATGTAGAGCCTAATGTGCTCCGGCATCTTGCCCTCGTTCATCCAGGTGTAGAACATGTCAACCCATACTGGCCCCATCCATATTTCCTCCCTCGCGAGCATATCGAGAGTTCCTACGTTTCCGGCGGTTATCCTAACGAACCTGTTGAACTCCTTCAGCTCCTGCAGGGCAGCCTCTATTTTGCCCTTAAGGGCCTCATCGTAAGGGCCTTTAGTGAGCTTCTCGTACTCCCCGGTCTTCCAGTAGACCCAGCCTACCACGAAGCCCACTCCAGACATGCCGCCCTTTACTCCGTTGTAGCCGAACCTGCCCGGGTTCTGCTTCACCCACTCCACGAGCTCAGCATAGCTCCTGGGCGGGTTCTTGACGTACTTAGTGTTGTAGGCAATAGCGATCTGGCTGTGGAAGAGGGGTATCCCGTAGCCCTCTATGGGAGTGCCAAGAGCATTGAAGGCGTGCTGAGAGGTGACGAACTTCCACGTAGAGGCGTTCTTCGCATATGGGAGCAGGAGGTTCTCCGGCAGCGCCCAGGACATGAAGATCTGATGTACGACAGCTACGTCTATGTCCCAGCACGCCTTCTTCGCGTCCTTTGCCGCCTTTAGCTTCTCGAATATGAGCCTACTGCCAGCCTCTCCGGGGCCTGTGTGGATCGTGTTGATCATAACGTTAGGCGTCCTGTTCTCGTACATGGGGGCTATGACGTTCTGCATGAGGGCCAGCATGTTCACGTCTCCTGCGGTTGCATACATTAGCCTGATCTTCTCCTGTTCGGTAGGAGCGGGGCTAGGTTGGTTGAGGTATGAGGGGAGGAGGAGCGCTCCTATGACGAGGAGGGCCAGCAGGGCCCCCAAGCCCAGGAGCAGAAAGCTCCTCGAGTCTGCCAACCACTTCACCGAGTGGGGGGAGGGGGTTCACTCCTAAATCTCATAGAACCTTAGAGGACGATTTCTATATAGATTTCTCAAGAAATAAGGAGTTAGGGTATGTATATTAACGCCTATGGCCTTCCCTAGCCGGGTGCCCCCTCAGGTGTGCGGTATCATAGGAGTATGCTCTCGTTCAAAGAATGTTTCGCCCATGATATCGCTGGGCCTCAGGAGGCTCGAGTACAGGGGCTATGACAGCGTGGGCGCAGCCCTCCTCGTAGACAAGAAGATCATGGTGTGGAAAGCCAAGGGGGACGTGGAGAGCTTCCTCAGGAAGTTCAAGCTGGAGGAGAAGGAGGCAAGGACAGGCATAGGTCACACGAGGTGGGCAACACATGGGGCTCCTAACGATGTGAACGCCCATCCTCACTCTGACTGTAGCGGGAAGATAGCCGTAGTGCATAACGGCGTGATCAGGAACTTCTTCATGATAAAGAGCGTGCTGGAGAAGAGGGGACACAAGATCGTTAGCGAGACTGACACCGAGCTCATAGTGCATCTAATAGAGGACGAGCTCCCCTTCTCCTCCAGCTTCTTTGAGGCCTTCTACAGGACCATCTCCAGGCTCGAAGGGAGCTTTGCCGTCGTAGTGATCTACAGCGAGGAGCCGGACAAAATATACTTCGCGAAAATGAAGAGCCCGCTGATAGTGGGCCTGGGGGAGGGCTTTAACATAGTCGCGAGCGACATTCCTGCCATCATAGATCACACGAGAAGAGTGCTAGCGCTGGAGGACGGCGAGATAGGCTGGATAAGTCCCAGCGAGGTCAGGGTCTTCTCGCTTACAGATCATGGGGTCGTGGAGCTGAGCAGGGAGAAGCTGGCAGCTAGGCTGATCACGGTGGACTGGAGCTTTGAGGAGGCTAACAGGCTAGGCTACCCTCACTTCATGCTAAAGGAGATAGTTGAGCAGCCGCTCGCAGTGAAGAGCACCTACGAGGGGAACGTGGAGGACCCTCTGCTGTCCCCGGCAGCCTCTCTGATCCTCGAGGCAAAGCACGTAATAGTTCTGGGCGCCGGGACTAGCTTTCACGCCGGCATGGCTTTGTCATACTATTTAGCTAAGAGCGCAAAGACGGCCTCTATCCCCCTTATCTCCTCCGAGTACAAGGCCGCGGAGAGCTTCGTGGGGGAGAGGGACGTGGTAGTAGCGATCAGCCAGAGCGGGGAGACATATGACACCCTGGAGGCGGTGATGACCTTCAAGAGAGCGGGGGCGAAGGTCATAGGGATAACGAACGTAGTGGGGAGCGCCCTGAGCAGGGAGGCCCATCTGGTCATATACATGAGGAGCGGCCCGGAGATAGGGGTGGCAGCCACCAAGACCTTCACGTCCCAGCTAATGACAGCCTCCCTCCTTGCCATAAGGGTCGCAGCAGAGAGGGGGGTAATGTCTGAGGAGGAGGCAAAGAAAGCGCTGGTAAGGCTCTCGCTAGCACCAGAAATACTGAAAGCCTCCATAGATCGCTCCATGAAGCTCTTGAAGGGGGCGCCCTTGGGAGGGGTCAGGAGCATGTACGTTCTTGGCAGGGGGCTGGGGCACATAATAGCAAAGGAGGCTGCGCTTAAGATCAAGGAGATATCTTACGTTCACGCCGAGTCGTATCCTGCGGGCGAGAGCAAGCACGGCCCGATAGCCTTGGTAGAGCCAGGCTTCCCGGTGTACTTCGCTGTCACGAGCGACAGCGCAGAGATAGGGGGCAACGTTATGGAGATGGCAGCGAGGGGGGCGCGCGTAGTAGCCGTTAAGCCTGAGGATCTGGATCTTCACCTGCCTCACGGAGCGGAAGCTGTAAACATGCCTGCCGCAGGAGGGGACATCCTGCTAGAGCCCTATTCCATAGTCCCCTACTTCCAGCTTCTCGCTTACCAAGAGGCGGTAGCTAGGGGTTACAACCCGGACAAGCCGAGGAACCTTGCTAAGACAGTCACGGTGGAGTGATTGAGAATAGGCCTCGGCTTCTTCTGCTCCACTAGCGACAACCGGCTCTCCACTAATCACAAGTTCGTCCTCAGGAACCTCTCAAGGGAGAGGTTGCTCAGCACGTTCGACAGGAACCTACGCGACTTCCTCGAGCTACTTATGCTCTCTAAGAATATGGGGTTCACAATCTTCAGGCTTGGCTCCGACTTTGTGCCCTTCGCATCTCACAAGGCCTTTAGAGAGGAGTGGATGGAGGAGGTAATGGGGCTCCTGGCTCGAGAGGTAAAGAGGATAAAGGCCTTCGGCATAAGGATCACCATGCACCCCGGTCAGTGGGTCGTCTTGAACAGCAGCCGGGAAAACGTGGTAGAGGCGGCGCTGAGGGAGCTAAGGTACCATTACCGCGTTCTCGACGCGTTAGAGTTAGGCAGGGAAGCAGTCGTAGTGGTTCACTTGGGAGGGACATATGGAGACAAGCGCAGGGCAGTGAGGAGGTTCATGGAAGTAGTGGAGGAGAGCCCATGGGTAAGGGGGAGGCTGGCTATAGAGAACGACGAGAGGCACTACTCCGCTGAAGAGGTTTTAGAGATAGCCGAGAGCCTAGGCCTGCCAATGGTCTTCGACTACTACCACCATCTCCTTAACCCCTCCCGCGTGGACGTGGGGAGAATAGTGGACACGTGGAAGGGCGTGGTGCCTGAAGTGCACCTCTCGTCTCCCCCAGAGGGAAGGGCGAGGTTCGGGGAGCACGGGGACTACGTGAGAGTAGAGGACCTCGAGGGCCTTGCCTCCCTCTTCGAGGGGGTTAGGATAGATGTGATAGTAGAAGCAAAGAAAAAGGAGAGGGCTATAGAGAGGTTGCTGAGGGAACTCGCGGCCAGAAGGAGCTCGCTGCTAGAGCTAATAATCGGGGCTGACAAGCAAAAGGTATAAGCATGGTGCTCCCCTCCTAGCGGGGGATAAGGATGAGCATGCGAGATAGAGTTCTCATATGGCTTGCGGAGGAGGGGCTAGAGACCAGAGTAGAGAGTGTCCCGGCAGAGATCCCTATAGACTGGGCCTTATCTGCCTTCCTTCCAGGACCCTTAAGGATAGGCGTCACAATCCAGCAGCCAAAGGACAGGAAAGACCTCATAATGTTGAGCATGGGCATAATGCTTGGACCTGAGCACAGGGAAGGGTTAGCGAAGCTCGCCTTCGGGGAGAAGGTGTCTATAGCGAACGAGATCCTCAAGTCCCTCATTCTCCTCTGCCCAGACTGCTCCATAGTAGTACAGCCTTCGCTGGAGGACCTTCAGTACATAAGCGTCTCAAGGGTACATTATGCTAACAGTGTGACGAAGGAGGAACTCATGTACTCCGTAAGAGTGCTCGGCAACGCCTTCGTGCTTGTGGTCTCTGAGCTTAACTCTGCCCTTGCTGTAAGAGGCCTCCTGAGGAAGTCCGGGGGGGAGGACATATCGATGTAAAGGTCCTGCCCTCCCTCGTCCTCGCCAAAGGGGAGTGCCTGGCAGTCTCTGCCTCCATAGAGGACGAGAGGGTCCCAATACTAGAGGACGTTGCGTCTGCCGCCGTTGCAGCGTTCTCTGCCAAAGGAGGCCTTGAGGGCCTCGGGGGCTTGAAGAGAGTCTTGGCATATAACATTATCTACGGCGGCCTCCTGCTCTCCTACGTTTGCGGCCCTATAGTGCCCATTTCCAGAGCCCATTTGGACATAGAGATAGAGCTCTTCGAGGGAGGCGAGAGGAGGGAAGTTAGTGACGCGCAGATCTTAAAGGCCTGGGCGCTGATATACTCTGGAAGTGAGGCGGAAGGCCTGGGGCTCCTACAGGGGAGGAGCTACTTCCCCGTGGAGCTCGGCTGGAAGCCCGGCAAAGGGGCCAGGGTGCCGCCTGTGGGAATAGAGGTCAGTCTCTCAGCAGCTCGTCCCAGAAGCTCTTCTCCCTGACGAGCCCTATTACTATGGCCCTAATGCTGTCCCCACGGATTACCACAGTGTGCGGGACCCCGTACACCTGCGGCGGAGCCCCCGCCTTCAACTCCGCCTCCACGAGCTCGTTGAAGGTAATGCTTACGCTCTCCTCCATGTCCACCCACAGAGGCCTGTAGAGTTCCGGGTGAGTGCTGCGGAACACCTCCTCCTGTGCCTTGCAGTAAGGGCACGTGGTGACGCCGAACATAACTATTACCTTAGTGCCGTTAACGCCGTGGAGCTCCCTTATCCTCCTCACTATCTCCTTGGCTTTCTCCGGGTCCAGGTCGAGCTTGTACACATTCTTGCCGAAGTAGAGGCTTACTTCCCCCTCTTGCGCCTCCCTCTCGAAAAGGAAGTAACGAGCCGCTATTATCCCTCCTAGCGCTAAGAAGAGCAGAGCTATCAGGCCGAGGGCTATTCCGACGCTCCTGGCGCTCACGTAGAACACCTCAGGTAGAGTAGTAGGTCCACAGTATATAAATCGCGACAAGTACTGCTATGAAGCCCCCTATGACCTTTATCTGCTCCGCCCTGGACAGCAGGAAGAAGCTTACGGAAGGTACAGAGGCAGTAAAGATGAAGGCTGCCGAGATGACAACGAGAGGGGAAACGAAGACCACGTTATATACTATAGTGTAGAGGGCCCAAACCCATAAGCTCACCTCCCGCATGAGGACGTTGTAGACAATGTACATGCCAGAGGTGCAGGGCAAGAGAGTTATGGCGGCGACGAAGCCCAAGAGGGCGGCCACGAGGGCCCCTCGCGGCGACGCGCCATAGAGGCCCAAGGCGATCGCTACCCTACAGGGCAGGTCTTCCTGCCTGCACTCCATGCGTGCCTCCCTTACCCTAAGGGCAGCGGGGAGGCTGGAGTAGAGGACGAGGAGCCCGTATAGGAGCAGCAGCAGGGCAAGGAGTCTCCTGTCTATGGGGAGCTCCGCAAGGACGCTCTTGAGGAAGAGACCAAAGGAGAGGTAGCCTATGAAGACGCCAACTATGAAAGAGACAGCTACGCGAACCAAGGCCCCTATGCCAATGGAGCTCATCGACGCGAGAATGCCTACGTAAATAGCGAATATACAAGGGTCCACAGAATCTATCAGCGCCAGCATCACGATGGTGAAGAGGTCCAAGACAGCTCCCTCCTCAGGGGGCCCCTCATATAGTAGCTGAGTATATGGCTAAAACCCTTCCCGCTCTGAGAAGCGAGGTGAAAAGCTTGAGCTATGCCCGTTTGATACTGTTAGTGTTGGCCATTACCCCCAGCGGGGCACTGAGCCCCGGGCCTCTCTCCGCCTCCGCCGTCGCAGTGGGCGCTGCGCTGGGGTTCATAGGCGGCTTCATGGTAGCAGTGGGTCATATGCTGGTGGAGCTGCCATACGTGCTCTTGATACATAGGTTCATGGAAAGCTTCAGGGGGCTCATGGAGAGGGTGAGAAAGCTCTTGAACGTCCTCATCTTCGTCCTCCTACTCTATTTCGCCTACCTCCTCTTCGTCGACGCCCTCGTCATTATCCGCGGAGAATCTGTGGGGAGCTCCGGAGTCTCCGCAAGCAGCTACCTAGAGGCCTTGACCGTCGGCGCGCTCTTCACCGGACTTAACGCCCACTTCCTTGCCTGGTGGCTCACGATTGGCTACAAGCTAATAGAGTCCGCAGCGAGGCTAGGCGCGAAGGGCATGGGGATTATGTACGTGAGCCATGTGTCAATAGACTATGCGTGGCTCACCCTGCTCGCTGCAGGAGGGGGCGTCTCAAGACTGATAGGAGACTTAGCCTACGCGCTGCTCCTCATAGCCCTCGCGTTCGTGCTCCTGTTCTTCGCCTTCGGGGTAGGGAGGGAGATAGTGAAGGGTCTCAGGGCCTAAAGCTCTTCTCCCGCAGGTATATGACTATTGTCACGGCAAGAAGAGTGATCGCCACAACTACTGTCACTACGGCCAACCCTCTACCCAGGCTCGCCTCCATCTCCTTTAACATGAGGATGGGCAGGGTCTCTGTGCGAAACGGGATCTGGCCAGAGACTATTAGGGTAGCTCCGAACTCCCCAAAGGCCCTGAAATACGCTACCACAAACGTAGCCAGCAGTCCCGGGAGGGCCGTGGGCAAGGCAGCCTCTAGGAACGTCCTCAGCCGCGTGGCTCCCATCGTCATGAGGATCTCCTCTGTTTCCTTCTCCACGTAGTCGAAAACCTCCCTGCTAAGCCTCAGCACTACAGGGATCTCTACGGTGAACTGCGCTAGGACTATGGCAGGGAGGTTGTAAATAATGCCGAGCTGCCTGTCTATGCTGCGCAGGGGCTCCATGCTCAAAGTAGCTAAAATCAGGATGCCTACACTTATGGGGGGCAAGGCGAGGAGGACTAGGGAGAGGCTGTCCACGAGCAGCTTGCCCGGCACAAGGCCTCTTGAGAGCATGTACCCTAGGGGGACTGCCACGGACATGCTGAGCAGAGAAGCAAAGAGAGACGTGATGACGCTTACAAAGAGCGCGTACCTGAACCTAGGGGTAGAGAGGAGGTCCAAGAGGTCGCCTGGGCCAACGTTAGCCGGTAGGGAGGATAGCAGCGCGAGCACGTAAAGCGTCATGATAGCCGCAATGGAGAGGCCGGCAAGCCTGAAGGCGTCCAAACAGATCACCTGTAGGAAATGGGCTCGGCTTTCGGTGCCCTCTCCCTGAGTTCCTCTGGCAATATATACCCTAGCTCCCTCATCCTCTCCCTTATCCTCTGGTCCTCAAAGAGAGAAAGGAAGGCCTCTGTCTCCCTACGCGAGTATTTCAGGACGGCTATCATCACAGGGCTCACCCTTACGTTAAGGTCCTCCTCTATCTTTACCACATCTGCTCCAGAAGGATCTAGGTGATGATAGACCTCGTATGTAAACCCGGCGTCCGCAGTGCCTAGCTTCACTGCGTTATATACGTCGGGCGCTGAGCGCTTGTATATAACGTTATGCCTCTCTAGCAAGAGCTCCCAATAGCTCTTGTCCCCCTCCCTAAGGGCTGAGAGGAGCTCCCTCGTCAGCTGTCCCGCAGCTACTGTCTCCGGCTCCGCCAGGGCAACCCTTAGCCCGCGCCTCTCCAGGAGGTCTCTCAGGCCCCTGATATTGAGGGGGTTGCCTTCTTGGACTACTATCGAGAGCCCCAGATATGCTATGACCCTCACCTTCCCCTCTTCTACGTGGCCCTCCGCTATGGCCCGCCTCATGGAGAACGGGGAGGCTGTAGCGTACAGATCCCCCCTTTTCTGCAGCCTTATAGAGCTTAATACAGCACCGGTGGGGCCGCTGTTAACGACTACGCAGTTGCTCCCTCTTTCCTTGAGGGCTAGCTCCAAGATGGGTAGGAAGGCGAGATCTGAGTAGACTATGAGCTCCTCGCAGGTGCCTCTGAGAAAGTAGAAGAACAAGCCTAGGGAGAGGACTACGACGAGCACAGCAGCGAGGGCCCTCATGCCCTTCTCCCCTCCTCGTTATAGCATACGTAGCCAGCAGCAGCTACCCTCACCTTCCTGCGCGCGTTGTCCAAGAAGGCCTCAAGCCTCCTCTCCCCTACCTTCAGGACCGTCGTCACCCCTAGGGGACCTGAGGCGAACCCCTCGACCTCTGCCTCCACGCCTCTCTGGCCGTCGACGTCGATGTTCCAGGGAGGCACCCAGGCATACCTAGACCCCTCTTTGCAGCTCACGCCGAGATGGGAGGCTATGCCGTCGCCGACGTCCAGGAGGTTATTTGAATATATGTCTAGGCTCGATATCGCCTTTACGTGTGGAGGCCTTCTCAGCAACCCCTCCACGAAGTCCTCAGCTAATATCTTCCCCTCGTAGAGCACCCCTGCCCTGAGGTCTAGGCCGAGCATTATCGCGTCGTCGAGCCTGGGCGTTGCAGCTATTGCAGGTATCCCGAGCTCCTTCACGAGCCCTCTTAGCTCCCTCGCGACCTCCATAGCCCACTCCCTCGTCAGATGATTGAAGGGCTCGTCCACGAGGAGCACTCTAGGCTTGGAGAGCGCCGTTATGGCCAGCCCTACTTTCTGCCTCTCCCCCATGCTCAGCTCTCCGGCCCCCCTCTCTAGGAGGTGAGTTACGCCGAACTTCTCCGCTACTGCCTCCACCTCCTTCCTGGCCTCCCCCTCTCCCAGCCCCCTGAGCCTTGCCACAAGCAACATGTTATCCCTCACGCTCTTAGCTCTCACCAAAGGATATGGGGAGACAAAGAGGGCAAACCTCCTCTCCCAGGTCTCTAGCCTCGAGTAGTCTACGCAATAGAGGCTAATCCTACCCCTCTCGGCCCGCAAAAGCCCTGCCACGGCCCTCAACAGAGTGGACTTGCCAGCCCCGTTCTTCCCGAGGAGCACGTATATTTCGCCTCCCCTCACGCGTAAGCTCACGCCATCTATGACCTTCCTCCCTCCGTAGCTAACGGACAGATCTTCTATTGTCAGCGCGTTGGCGCATGCCTCGTTGCTCTCTCCCACTACTCTTCCCAACACAATGTATAATGGAACCTTTATCTCGTTACGAATGGCTTGTAAAAAATTTCCGTTTACGTTCCCTCGGGGGAGCCGCATGGGGAGCAAGAGGGGCTTCCTTACGGCTAAACAGCTGGAGATCCTAAGGCTCAGGTCAATGGGCTACACGCAGGCAATGGTGGCCTCTCGGCTTGGGACTTCTAGGGAGAACGTTTCGGTAGTCGAGAAGAGAGCAAGGGATAACGTGAACAAGGCCTTCGAGACCATAGTCCTATACTTAGAGGCGACCAGCAAGGCGAGAGTGGAGCTTAGAGAGGGCGAAAATGCGTCGGTGGCCGCCAAAAGGGTGTTAAGGGAGGCCTCCGCGCTCGGCATAAAGTTGAAGGACCACCTCCCTGAGCTTGCGCTGATTTTGCTCAAGGTGAGCGGCGGTGAGGAGGGCAGGCTGGGAAGAGGTATCGTGGCGTACATATTCGAAAGCGGAAGCCTTTCCCTGGCTTGTCAGGGAGAGGACGGCTTCTCCATATACATAGAGCCTAGATGACGCATATTTACCTCCTTCTATTAGCTCCCCTGCTACCTCTTTTGTGGTGTTCTCCTTGGCCCACCACTTTACGGCATACGAGGTAGAAGAACTACTGCCGGAGCTGAAAGCATCGCTAGGACTCAGGAGGTTCATCGACGAAGAGGGGAACGAAGTTCAGAAGGTGCCCCTGGGCCCTGAGCCCCTCATGAGGATGTACATAACTATGGTGAGGGCTAGGATCTTGGACGAGTGGCTCCTTAGGCTGCAGAGGGTGGGCAAGGTTGCCCTACACGCGCCCAACGTAGGCCAGGAGGCGGCAGCTGCGGGCTCTGCCATGGCTCTGAGGGAGGAGGACTGGCTGTTCCCCAGCTACCGGGAGCTAGCAGCATACATAGCTAGGGGGATGAACGAAGAGGAGATCTTGGACAGGGCCATGGCGAACATAGATGACCCGCTTAGGGGCAGCGAGTTCGTGGTGTACGGTCATAGGAAGTACAACATTGTTCCTGCCCCCGTCCCCGTGGGCTCTCAGGTCCCCCTCGCCGTAGGGGCCGCCATGGCAGCGAAAATCCTAGGCCACAGCGTGGTCACCATGGCAATATTTGGAGACGGCGCCACCTCCAGGGCTGACTTCCACGCAGGGCTTAACTTTGCAGGGGTCTTCAGGGCTCCCGTCGTCTTTGTGATCCAGAACAACGCTTGGGCCATATCCATGCCCTCGAGGAGGCAGACTGCGGCAAAGACGTTCGCCCTGAAAGGGGTAGCTTACGGGGTCCCTGGCGTGCGCGTGGACGGCAACGACGTGATCGCTGTGTACACCACGGCCTCGGAGGCCGTAGAGAGGGCAAGGGCAGGGGAGGGACCGACGCTATTAGAGGCAGTCACATACAGGCTAGGACCTCACACGACGGCAGACGATCCTGACAGATACAGGCCCAGGGAAGAGGCGAAGGCTATGGAGAAGTTCGACCCGATCAGGAGGCTGGGGAAGTACCTCAAGGCGAGGGGCATAATTAGCGAGAAGGAGGAGAGGGAGATATGGAGCGAGTGGGGAGAGAGAATAGAGAGAATCGTTAAGAGGTGCTACGAGAAGCCCCCGCTGCCGCCCAGCGTCGTCCTGGAGAACGTTTACTCCGAGCCTACCTGGAACTTAGAGGAGCAGATGAGGGAGCTGGAGGAGTCCCTCGAGGTGATGAAGGAGCTGGGAATAGGGGTGGAGTGAGTGCCCGTTACTAACATGGTACAAGCGCTCAACAGCGCGTTAAGGGAAGAGATGAGAAGGGACAAGAGAGTGGTCGTGTTGGGGGAGGATGTGGGGAAGAGGGGCGGCGTCTTCCTGGTCACGGAAGGGCTCATAGATGAGTTCGGGCCTGAGAGGGTCATAGACACTCCTCTCACGGAGGCGGGCATAGTTGGGGTCGCCATAGGCATGGCGCTCTACGGCCTGAAGCCTGTGGCAGAGATCCAGTTCATAGACTTCATATACGAGGCCTTCGATCAGATCGCCACTAATCTCTCGAAGATCAGGAGGAGGAGCGGGGGCATGTTCTCTGCGCCGGTGGTGATAAGGGGGCCCTGCTGCGGAGGCGTTAAAGGCGGCATGTTTCATAGCCAGAGCAACGAGGCCTACTTCGTCCACACTGCAGGCCTTAAGGTGGTCATGCCCTCGAGGCCATACGACGCCAAGGGCCTGCTCAAAGCCTCAATAAGGGGGGAGGACCCCGTTATCTTCCTTGAGCCAAAGGTGCTGTACAGGGCTATAAAGGAGGAAGTGCCGGAAGAGGACTACGTTGTCCCCATTGGGGAGGCAAGGGTAGTACAAGAGGGCTCAGACGTAACGATAGTCACGTGGGGCGCCATGGTGTATAAGGCGCTGGAGGTGAGCAAGATAGCAAGGTCGAGGCACGGCTGGGAAGCGGAGGTCATAGACCTGAGGACTCTGTTCCCCTTCGACAAGGACGCCATAATACGCAGTTTAGAGAAGACGGGGAGGCTCGTCATAGTTCACGAGGCCCCGAAGACGTTAGGGCTAGGCGCTGAGATAGCCGCATACGTGGCCGAGAACGCCATAGAGCTGCTGAAGGCCCCCGTAGCCAGAGTGACGGGCTTTGACGCCCCGTTCCCGCTGGCTCACGAGAAGCTCTACATGCCAAACGAAGCTAGGATCTACATGGCCCTCTCGAGGGTGATGAGTTACTAGGGTGGCGGTGATGGAGGTAAGGCTGCCCGACATAGGCGAGGGGCTCACGGAAGGGGAGATAGTGGAGTGGCTGGTAAAAGAGGGAGATAAGGTAAAGCAGTTCCAGCCCCTAGTGAAGGTTCTCACGGCAAAGGCCACCGTTGAAATACCATCCCCCTACGAGGGTACTGTAGTTAAGCTACTTGCGAAGCCTGGCGACGTGGTAAAGGTAGGCCAGGCCATAGCGGTGATAGAGAAAGAGGGAGCAGGGTTAGTAGAGGAGAGGCATGAGGAGAGGAGGGAGCTGGTGAGGGCCCCTCCAAGGGTGAGGAAGCTGGCGAGGGAGCTAGGCGTAGATTTGGCTAAGGTGAAAGGCACGGGACCCGGGGGCACCATAACTGAGGCAGACGTCATGAGGGCAGCGGAGGAGGCCAGGAAGCCCGAGGCCAAGCCCCCGCCGCCGGCAGAGAAGCCCTCGGACAGGGAGGAGAGGGTGCCGCTGAGAGGGATAAAGAGGCTAATGGCCTTGAAGATGGCTGAAGCCAAAGCCAAAGTCCCTCACGCTTACATAGCAGAGGAGGTAGATTTTACGGAGCTCGTCAAGCTAAGGGAGAGCCTAAAGGAAGAGGCAGAGAGGAGAGGGGTGAAGCTGACGCTGCTCGCCTTCATAGTAAAGGCTGCAGCTAAGGCGCTGAAGAGTTACCCCCTCATGAACGCAAGCCTCGACGAGGCAAGAGGGGAAATAGTGATCAAGAAGTACTATAACATAGGTATAGCCGTAGACGTGGAGGACGGCCTCGTCGTGCCTAACGTGAAAGAGGCGGACAAGAAGGGCCTCTTCCAGATAGCAAGGGAGATCCAGGAGCTGGCCCAAAAGGCGAGGGAGGGCAGGCTCTCGCTGGAGGAGGTGAGCAACGGGACATTCAGCATAACGAACATAGGCTCCATAGGGACCGTGTTCGGGATGGCAGTGATCAATTACCCGGAGGCCGCTATCCTCGGCGTGCACAAAGTGCAGGAGCTCCCCAGGGTAGTAGACGGAGAGATAAAGCCAAGGAAGGTGGGGATCCTAAGCCTTAGCTTCGACCACAGGTTCATAGAGGGAGCGTACGCTACTAGGTTCTTGCTCCACTTAAAGCGCCTCCTGGAGAACCCAGTGTTAATTATGGCTCCGGAGGAGGAGTTCCAGTAGGTGAGTTCCATGAAGTATGACCTCTTGGTAATAGGCGGAGGGCCCGGAGGGTACCCTGCAGCCATAAGGGCCTCCCAGCTGGGCATGAGCGTTGCGCTCGTAGAGCAGCGCAGGCTGGGAGGAGAGTGCACTAACTATGGCTGCATCCCCACCAAGTCCCTCATATGGCCTGTGAGCATGCTCCACAGCATCTCCCGCCTGGGCTTCGTAAAGATGTCATACGAGGTGGACTTCGGCGGCCTCATGAGTTGGGCAGAGGAGGTGAAATCGAAGATCTCCGAAAGTCTCGAGTCCCTTCTTAGGAAGTACGGCGTGGAGATATACGAAGGGAGGGCCAAGTTAGGTGAGGTAGTGGAGGTGGAGGGAGGGCCCTCCCTCAGGGGCGAGAAGGTCCTCCTAGCCATGGGCACTGAGCCTGCAGGGTTGCCCGGGCTGGAGGTAGACGGCGCCCTGGTTCACGACAACAGGAGTATATTGAGCCTCAGAAGGAAGCCCTCCAGAGTCCTCATAGTAGGGGCGGGGTACATAGGGGTAGAATATGCGGCGCTCTTTGCAAAGCTGGGCTCAGAGGTCCACCTCGTGGAGGCCCTAGAGAAGCCCCTAGCTACCATGGACGAGGACTTCTCGCGCCTCGTGACTAGAAGGCTCTCCAAGCTGGGCGTAAAGCTGTATTTCTCAACTTCCGTGAGGGAAGTTGAGAGGAGGGAGAGATACCTAAAGGTAGGCCTGACCAGCGGGGTCAGCGTGGAGGTAGATATAGCGCTAGTCGCCGTGGGCAGGAGGCCTAACTCTGCGGGGGCGGAGAGGCTGGGCGTTAGGACTGACACGAGGGGCTACGTGGAGGTAGATGGGACCATGAGGACGAGTAACCCCAACGTCTTTGCGGCAGGAGACCTGGCAGGACCTCCCCTGCTGGCGCACAAGGCCTTCGCTCAAGCGCTAGTGGCAGCAGAGAACGCTGCGGGGAGGAAGTCCTACTACGAGCCAAAGGTGGTCCCCTCAGTGGTCTACTTCGACCCTGAGCTCGTGAGCGTGGGGCTAACGGAAGCTGAGGCTAGGAGGGCCGGCTACGAGGTCTCTGTAGCCAAGCTGCCCATAGGAGGCGTGGCCAGGGCCGTCATAGAGGACTCCGTGGACGGCTTCGTGAAGCTGGTATACGAGTCCGGCAGCAAGGCACTGCTGGGTATACACATGGCAGGCCCCCATGTTTCGGAGCTCGCAGGGGAGGCCTCGCTGGCAATAGAGATGGGCGCTACCCTAGAGGACTTAGCCCTCACGATCCACCCCCACCCCACGATCTCTGAGGCCCTTCAGGAGGCTGCAGAACTAGCACTAGGGAAACCAAAACACTACTACAAAAAATAAAGGAGGGTTACTCTCCTCCTATCTCTCCCAGGTGCTCCAGGTACCTCCTATACGTCGCCGCTATGTCCCTCGCCGACAACATTCCCTTGATTTTGCCCTCCTCGTCGACCACTGGCAGGTGCCTTATCTTCCTCTCTGTCATTAGTATGACGGCTTTTTGCAGTGCATCGTCCTCTTTCACCGTCACCGGGTCCTTCGTCATGACTTCTCCTACCACGACGTCTAGGGGCTTCTCCTGAGCAACGATCTTGACGAGGTCCCTCTCAGTGAATATGCCTAACACCTTCCCCTCTGGGCTAACTACCACAATGCTACCTATGCCCTCTTTATGCATGATTTTCACGGCATCCACCACTTTTGTGGTGGGTTGAACAGTTGCAGCGGGCTTCTTCATGACCTCAGAAACCTTTATGACCGCATAGCTCACGTTGTACACCTACTAAGCTGTGTAGATTTAGACTATTTATTTTTTACTAGCCTGTTCTGCTGGCTCAAAATATAATATGTCTCCTAGAGTTCCATTCCTCTCCTCCGGAGACTTGAAGACAGGCCTCGTCCTCATGCCTACCCTCGGCTTCTCTGCCTTCAAGAAGTGTACTATGCTGCCCTCTGCGTCCTCATGTCTCAGGACGGCTATTACTTGCGGCGTCTCTAGCATGTTTCCATACATGTCTTCATATACTATAGTGAAGGACTCGACAATCCAGGGTCCTCGAACTTCCACTAACTCTCCCTTTGAGTGATCTGGGCAGTAAGGCCTTGGGGGCACTATCAGCTTCTCACCGCACCTTATTCCGGTCAGCTTGCCCTCCGCGAGGGCCTTCGCTGCCTCTGAGCCTAGCACGCCGGGCGGGTAGACGTACTTGTCTGCTTCCATGCTGCCCTCCACGTGTAGCAGCTCCCCCCTGCCTCCCCTTCTGTTCACGCCTCACCACCTCTCAAAGCACTCTATGTCAGTTATGCTGCCCGCCCTCTGCTCCGCAGGCCTCCAGCGGGCCCTGACCCTCGCTCCGAAAACCCTGCCGCTCATAACGTCCTCCTCGCTCACCCCGCATAGCCTGTGGAAGATGCCAGGGAACTCTGGCTCGTCCCCCCTGTAGCCGGGCGCGTCCAGTCTGATTATAGCCACTATCTCCGGCCTCTCCAACTTTCCCCTCTTTGCAGATATGTAGCTTACCGAGGCCGTCTCCACCCTCCCCGTCTGAGGCAGCTCCAGCCACTCCCCTGCAGGGCTAAAGCAGCTTTCGCAGAACTCCCTCGGCGGCAATAGTATCCTGCCACACGAGCTACACCTCTTGCCTAAGATCTTGCCCTCCTTCAGCCCCCTGAGGAAGACCGAGAGCGCTTGGCCTGCGCTGTAAGAGTACTTCGCCTTCGGGACATACTCTATGACTCCCTTCATCTTCCTGAGCTCCTCCTCCCTCACGTACTTTCCCGGGATCTCCACTTCATTCACCTCGATAGCACTATTACTGTGCTCGTCTGCATTAGCCCTCCCCACGAGCTCGCCACGGCCTTGTGGACAGCTTTCTTTACCTGCCTTGCCCCTGCTTCGTACCTTAGCTGCCAGAAGAGCTCGGCAGTCTTCATCAAGCCCGAAGCGGCTATCGGGTTCCCCATGCCCAATAGGCCGCCGCTGGGGGAGGTGGGCAGCTCCCCGCTCCTCTCGAAATGTCCTTCCTTAAGCAACCTCGGGGCCTCGCACTTCCTCGCTAGCATGAGGCCCTCGAGGTTGTGGAGCTCCTTATAGTCGAAGGGGTCGTGGGGCTCCGCTATGTCTATCTCCTTCCAGGGCCTCTCTATCCCTGCCATCTTGTATGCCATCCTGGCCGCCTGCTCCACATAGCGGGGGTATGAGAGGTCCCTGTTGTACCAGAAGGAGCTGTCCAAAGCGAAGCCCACTCCCTCTATCCAGACTGGCGTGTCTGTAATCCTCCTAGCAACGCTCTCATCCGCCAACACCAGTGCCGCCGCGCCGTCGCTCACAGGGCTTATGTCCAGGAGCTGTACAGGCCACACTAGCGTCTCGCTCTTGAGCACGTCCTCAACAGTTATGTTTGCTGCCGCCTGCGCATGCGGGTTGTCCAGAGCGTTCCTCTTGTTCTTAACGGAGACCAGCGCTATGTCCTCCTTGCTCGCCTTACACTCTCTCATATACCATGCCATCTCTAACGCAAATATCCAAATGAGGTTAGGGCCGAGGGGCCTCTCGAGGATAGGATGCCATATATACGCGAACACAGCTTGTGGGTGAGGGTACGCGTGGCTCATTTTCTCCTCGCCCACTGCCAGGACCGTCTTGCACAATCCGCTCGCCACGTGCCACCACGCTGCTATCGGGACCATTACCCCTGTGCCGCCGCCCATGGCTACCCTAACGGTCGGCCTCAAGAGCCCGCCTGCCCCGTCAGCTATGTGTTCTCCTTTCATGTGAACGCCATCGAAACCATCCACTGCAGAGCCGATCACTACGCAGTCTATGTCCTTTAGAGCGAGGCCTGCAGAGCCCAGCGCCCTACTAGCTGCCTCCCAAGCCAGCTCAGCAGGCGTTTCTAGCAGCCTTCTCGCGAACAGCGTGAGGCCTGCCCCCACTATGGCCACCCTCTTCTTTACGTGCACGTTAGTCCTCATGCCTCCTCACCTTCCCAGCACGGCCACTGCAGAAGTGTAGCTCGGCACCCCTCTCCAGGACGCCACCACAGCCCTCTCCGCCCCCCTCAGCTGCACGCCCCCTGCCTCGCCTCTTAGCTGCAGGACCGCCTCGAGGAGCCTCATAAGTCCTGTGGCCTCGAAGGACGTCCCGAGGGACAGGCTGCCGCCGCTCGGGTTCACAGGGTAGCTGCCCTCTGCGTCGAAGTAGCCCGACTCCAACAGCTTGTGCGCCCCCTCCGGCGCCATGCCCAGCTCCTCGAGGAAGAGGAGCTCCATGAAGCTGAACCTGTCCTCCACCTCTGCAAAGTCCGTCTGCCTCCTCGGGTCCTTCAGGCCTGCTTGCCTGTAAGCTTCCTTTGCGGCAAGCCTTGCAGAGGGCATACTGCCCCACTCGTGCCACTCCACGCTCCCACTCCCCACCTCTGTGGACCACCAAATGCCCTCCAACCATATGGGCTCCGACCTCAGCTCCCTTGCCTTCTGCTCAGATGCCATCACTACGCTAATCGCCGCGTCCGTGAAGCCTGCTATCTCATGCCGCGTGAGGGGGTAGATCGCCGGCCTTGCGTTAAGGACCGCCTTCAGCTCTATGCTAGCTGCGTGTGAGGCCCTCGGGTTCCTAAGACCCCTCCTCCTATTTTTCACCGCTACGAGCGCAAAGTGCTCTCTCCTTGCACCGCTCCTACGCATGTAAGCCACAGCGTCTAGCCCTGCAAGGAAGAACGGGTTCCCGGGCTTGAGGGCCCTCAACTGGGGGTCCAGCGCTAGCTCGTAGATCTCCTGAAGTGTCTTCACGTCGCTGGGCTTACCGTGGGCCTCCACCGCCACTAGCTCTGCCAGCCCGCTCCTGATCATCATGTAGGCCTGGCCTACGCACTGAAGGCCGTCGCCTGCCACCGTCACGGTGGGCCTCATGACACCTCCCACGGGATCTGGCGCAAACTCGTCGTTGATGGCTATTCCCTCCCAGAAGTCTTCCTGACAGGAAACAAAGACGTCCACGTCCCTCCTGGCGTCTACCCCTGCATCCTCGTAGGCCCTAACTGCTGCCTCGTACATCATCTCTGTGAAAGAGAGCTCTGGAACGCTGGGCCTGAAGCCGCTCCACCCTATTCCCACTATTGCTGTTCTCAATTCTCCCTCCGCTCTAGGTCCCCAAGGAAGTTTTATACGATACACCTCTAGTTCCCGGAGAGCTGCCGTGTCCAAAGAGTACCCGAAAGAACCGCGGGTAGGGGTGGGCTGCGTGGTCTTCAGCGACGGGAAGCTGCTGCTAGTGAGGAGGAAGTACCCTCCAGGGAGGGGGAAGTGGAGCGTGCCAGGAGGCCATGTGGAGCTCGGAGAGGACCTGCTGGAGGCAGCGAGAAGGGAGCTAGAGGAGGAAACAGGGGTGAGGGCAAGGCCCGCCGGGGTGATCAACGTGGACACCGTGGTCGTTAGAGACCCGCTGGGGAGGATCAGGTTCCACTACATCCTAGTGGACGTCCTGCTAGAGGACCCCCGTGGAGAACCTAGTCCTTCCGGCGACGTTTCGGAAGCAGGTTACTTCCCTCTGGAGGAGGCCTTGCGTATGGAGCTGACAAGGTCATCCCGCGGCCTCGTGGAGAAGCTAGCCAAGGGGCTCCTGCCTATACAAAGCCCTTTACCTCAGGAGAAATATGAGTTCGTGGAGGAGTAGGAGTTGGGAGTCACCCTTAGGGTTTACGGGGACCTAAGACAAGTATTGGGGTGGAGCAGTAAAGAGGTAGAGGCAGGGAGGAACCTCGAGGAGACGCTAAAGAAAGTCCCCGCCCTCTGGGAATCCATAGTTCAGTACCGCCTAGACTCGCTAATAATACTCTTGAACGGGAACAACGTCATGCTCTCGGGAGGGCTGGAGGTCTCGGTAAAGAATGGGGACGTGGTGGACATATTTCCGCCCTCCGCAGGAGGCTAAAACTCCCTGACTATTTCCCCCATTTCTGGGTCAGCCCTATAGCCCCCCAGCCTTTCCAGCTCCCGTCTGAACACCTCGCTCCTCAAGAGGGCCAAAAGCCTCTTCACGGGCTCCCTTCCTAACTTCTGCTTTGGTATAACTAGGTCGAACCTCTCCCACCCCAGGCTCACGAAGTCTAAGCCGTATGCTATGGCAGCAGCCCTTATTGCTATACCCGCGTCTGCTTTTCCCTGAGCCACAGCTGCAGCTACGGCAGTGTGAGTGCGCACCTCGTAGCTATATCCCTCTATCGATGAGACGAGATCCTCGAAGCTGACCCCCCTCTCCTTCGCCAGCTCCCTTAGCTTTGCGTCCAGCAGGAACCTCGTCCCGGAGCCCTTGTTCCTGTTAACCAGCCTTAGCCTCAGCAGGTCCTCTATCCCCCTTACTCCTGCCGGGTTACCCCTCTGTACTACAAGACCCTGCTCCCTCAGGTAACCCCTCACGAGCACCACCCCTCTGGCCCCATACTTCTCCAACACAGGCACGTTGTACTCCCCCGTCTCCTCGTCCACTATATGCATGCCGGCCACGTCCGCCTCTCCCCTAAGGGCAGACCTCATGCCCTCAAGGGAGCCTACGTTTATGGTCTTGGCTCTCAGCCCGGAGAGCGAGATCAATCTGTCTAAAGCTACGTCGTGGCTGCCAACGACGTAAAGCTCTGCCGGCATGTACTGGTAGGAGAAGAGGGTGACCTCCACCTCCTCTCCCTCCTGTAGGTACTCAGCAGTCTCGGGGACTTGAATGAAGCCGTCGGCCTGCGCAAGCACCTTTATGGCGCCCGACTCCGCCGAGAGGGGGTACGCTACTATCCTATCGCCCATGTCTATGAGGCTAACAGGGTACAGCCCCCTCCTCCCCCTGGCCCCCTCTGCCCTCACAGCAAGCCTTGCCCTGATCCTCTGCTCCCCCTCATCGAGGCAGAGCATCCTGTTTATCAAGGGCTTCACCACTAAGTTGAATATCATGAGGGCAGAGCTCGGGTAGCCTGGCAGGCCTACGAGCAGCTTGCCGCCCCTCGAGATAGCTATTACCGTGGGCTTTCCCGGCTTGACCTTCAGGCCGTGCACTATGACGCCGGGCGGCCCCATCTCGGAGAAGACCTTGTATATCATGTCCGTGGGCCCTGCAGAGGTGCCGCCGGAAACTATCACTACGTCGCTGGCCGCCTCCGCCTCCTCCACGGTCCTTTTCATCTCCTCGAAGGAGTCCCTCACTATGCCCAGATGCCTTGGCTCGGCGCCCAGCTTCAGGAGAGAGGAGTATACTGTGTAGCTGTTTATATCGTATATTTTCCCCACACTCAGCGGTTCGCCGGGCGGCACCAGCTCATCGCCTGTGGAGATCACTGAAACGCGGGGCCTCCGGAAGACGGGCACCTCCCTGTAGCCCAGCGCCGCCAGGACGCCGAGCTCCCTTTCGCCCAGCTTAGTACATCTCCTCAGCACTAGCTCTCCCGCAGATATGTCTCCGCCTACACTCAGCACGTTCTCTCCCGGCACCGCGGCCTTGAACAGGAGCACCCTTTCCCCCACCCTCTTGCTATGCTCCACCATGACCACCGCGTTAGCGCCCGCAGGCAGGAAGGCTCCCGTGGAGATCTCAGCTGCTTCCCTTCTCCCTACAGAGATCTCGGGCCTCCTGCCAGGAGCCACAGATCCTATGACCCTGAGCTCCACCGGCGACAGCTCGCTGGCACCAAAGGTGTCCTCTGCCCTAACGGCGTATCCGTCAACGGTAGATCTGTCGAAGTGCGGGACGTCTATGCCCGCGTATACGTCCTCTGCTAGGACCCTCCCATAGGCCTCCTCTATGTCGACCCTCTCGACGCCTAGAGGCTCGACTTTGAGCGCTCTCTCCACAAGCGTAATGGCTTCCTCGGGCGTGACGAGCTTATGATATATAATTCTCTCCTTCAAGACAATACCCTCTCCGGGTAGGTGAGGACCTTGGGCTCTCCTCCCCTGATCAGCACCAGCGTTATGCCTAAGAGCATGGCACTCCTCAAGCCTCCGTAGAGCAGGCTCTTGAAGCCCACGAGGACAGGGGCTCCCGCGTTAGCAACCATGGAGACTAGGTCTCCCGAGAGCCTGCCAGAAGCTATAAAGATGCAGGAGCCTATGTCCAAGCCAGAGAGTATAGAAGCACCTATGGCCTTCGCCGTCGAGGAGAAGCGGCTCACGTCGAAGGCTATCACCGCTCTCCCGGAACTTACGTCGTATGCGCCTGTTGCCTGTACGCCGTGAAACCTGTTCCTCTCCTCGAAGTCCTTCACGACCTCCATGAGAGTCCCCATGCTGACCCTCAGCTTGGACCTCACTGGGACGCCCGCTTCCACCAGGCCTACGCAATCGTCCACGAATACTTTGGGCCTCCTCGGCTCGCCCTTTACGTCCACCTCCACCTTCCTCCCCTCCCTGCTGAGCCTCATCACGTCCCTGGGGGAGCTCACTGTGCGGGAACCCACAAGGAACCCCAGCGCTGCCTCCTCCACGTGGCTTGGGCTCATGAGAAGGGTAGCTAAGTATGAGCCGTTCACGTAAACGTCAAAGGGCTCGTCCAGAGGGAGGCTAATCCCCATCTCCTCCCTGAACTCTGCCCATGCCTCTTTTACCTCGAACAAGGGCCCCTCGGAAAACAGGCGCTCTGGGGTATTTGAATTTGGAGCCCGAAGGTTTTGTGGTGGGCCCGGAGGGATTCGAACCCCCGACCTACGGGTCTGGAGCCCCAGCCCACGCTCCGGCGTGGTCCGCCGCTCTACCTGGCTGAGCTACGGGCCCTCTCATACAAGAAGCCCTCCGAAGACTATAAACCTTTCATACTCTTCGCAAGCCTCCTCAAGGCCCTCAGCGTGAAGCCCCAGAGCACGAGGTCCCCCTCCAGGAGGACCCCTGGCACGCTACCCCTCCTAGGGTGGGGCACCTCCCTGGGCTCCTGAGTAGCCGCAGCGATTGGTATCCAGCCCACGAAGTCCACTTCCCTGCTCCTCGGCCTGGGATCTATTGGTCCCCTCGGGGCGCCCACAACTATCATGACCCTTCTCCTCCCCCTCCCTGTCACGTCCACCCCTAGGTCCCCCACTACCTTCACGGCATAGGGCGGCACGTTTGCTTCCTCCCATGCCTCCCTAAGGGCGGCCTCCGCAGGGGTTTCCCCCCTCTCGATGGATCCCCCAGGGAGGGCGACGTCGCACGACCAGTAGCCCTCCAGGTCGCACGACTTCCTCACGACCAGAACCCTCTCCCCCCAGACCAAGGCTAGGACAGCCGAGTCTGGCTCCATGGTCCCTGAGCGTTTATGTAAGCATGACTTTTATGTCCTCTGCCCGGGACCTCAGGTATGCGTATAGGTTGTGAGGGTGTATGCTTTCATAGCTCTCCGCCTCCACCTCCACCAGGGCGTCCCCTTTCAGCTTCCCCAGCTCCACCACGTTCCTAGCTGCTTCCCTGACGACGTCTTCCAAGAGCTTGGGCCTCCTGAAGGCCTTTGCCACGAGCTTTGCCTCCTCTGCCCTCTTCAGCAATGAGAACGAAGGCGCTGAGAGGCTAAAGAGGAGGGCCCTCGCCAGCTTCTCAATCCTAACCCTCTCCCCCCTGGTAGTCACCCTTGCAGTCAGCTTGACCCTCTGCATGTGGCTCAGCCTTTCCCCGTAAGCCTGCTGCATATACTCTAACGCGCTGGGACAGACCGTCATGCCTATTACCCCCACGGCTATTCTCCACTCCCTCTCGCCGCCCCTCTCCATGGAGACCTCCGCCTCCACCTCCACCGGCTCTACTCCCCTTAGCTCCTCGAACTCGAGCACTACGTAGTAGTTCGTCCTTGCCCTTGCCAGGGCCCTCCTCGCATAGTCGTGCTTCTCTAGGAGCCTTCTAGCTACCCCTTCGAGGTACTCCTCCAGGCTCCTCCCCTCCTCCCCTAGCACCTCCAGCGCCTCGATGTTGCGAGAGAGGTGAGCCCCGCGTCTGTCGCCAGAGATCTCCACGTATAGCTCCAACGTTAGGTCCAGCGCCACTTCTCCCTGCGGCGTGAGAAGCCTCACCCTCCTCTTCACGTCCTTGAACCCTACTTTCTCTATCACCAGCGAGACGGCGGGCGGGGAGTCCTGAGGCTCCACGCCTCTTCCCATGCGTAACTTTCCCAGAGCCCATATAGTCAGCTGAGGAGAGAGGAGAGGAAGCTCAAGTTGAGCTCCGCCACAGCTACTGGATACTCAAGGCCCACGGAAGAGAGGACTTCCGGCTTCACCTCTCCCAGGAAGCCGACCGGCATCCCCTTAACGAGCACCTCCGCAGTCCTACCGTTAATGGTAAGGGAGCTGGCGGAGGACCTCACCGAGAACTCCGCTCCTATAGCCTTCAGGAGGCTGTAGAGGGGCGCTTGAATGTGCTCGTAACTTACCTCCTCGTCCATTATAGCCATGGCTAAGTGCTCCTCGTCCACGACCTTACCTGCCCTATATGCCACTGGGCCTATCTCGAAGACCTTTACCGGCTTAGCTGCATGGGAGGCCTCAGAGAGGGCTTTCAGCATAGTGCTCACTATGTTAGGCCTGAGGACGCTATACTCAACTTGTACGGGGTTCAGCACCTCCACGGCAAGCTCTTTCAGGCCTAGAGCCTCCAGCAGAGCCGGGCTGGTCAGGGAGAGCTGCATTATCTCGGTGAAGCCCAGGCCTATAAGGAGGGAGCGGACCCTCCTCGCTAGGGAGGAGAGCCTGTCGTGGCTGCCCCTGAGGGCGTAGAGCCTTACGGGCCTCTCCGGCCCTAAATCTTCATATCCTATGTATATCGCTATGTCCTCCGCCAAGTCTATGGGCTTGAAGACGTCTACCCTAAACGGGGGCACCCTCACGAGGAGCTCCTCGCCTACTGGCTCCACGTTGTACCTCATCCTTCTCAAAATCTTCGAGGTCTCTTCTAGCGGTAGCTCTATGCCTATGGGGCCCAGCACCTCCTCTTTCCTAACCCTCATGATCTTTTCCTCCAGCAGAGGGTACTCGACCCCGCTGATCTCGACCTTGCCCACGTGCCCTCCCCTCTCTACCAAGTTCGAGACGATGATGTCTAGTATCACAGAGGCGGTCTCGAGGCTCGTCGCCGTAACGTCCACGAACATGTCCCTTGTGCCCACCTCTATCTTAGTTATGTCAGAGTTCAGGACGGGGGGCACAGCGATGATCTCCCCGCCGGCCTCTATTATTGGGTGCATGTCGCCTAGCCTCGCTATCCCCCCGTACAGGGCTCCCTTCTCTGTCCCCTCCAGCACCTCCCTCACCCTCGCTCTCCTCCTCTCCCCGAGCGGCAGGAACTCCCTCTCCACGCTGGCTATCGTGTACCTGATCTCCTTAGAGGGGAGTTTAGAGAGGTCGTGGAAGCCTATGGCGGCCTTTTTCCTTCTCCTCCCCAGCCCCTCATGTAGCTTCTCCTGGAACTGAATCAGTTCAGCCAGGTAGTCCTCGCTATCTATGTTCACGCCGTAGATCACTGCGCCGACTATGTAAGGCCTAGTGGGCACCTCCTCGACTATTATCCTTAAGCCGCTCCTCTCGGTCTCTGGCGCTCTCCAGCCCTCTTCCCCTAGGAGCCCCCTTACCGCTCTGGCCAACCCTTCCCCTATGAACATGTCGGGCCTGTCTGCGTTGATCTCTACCTCCACGAAACCCTCTGCTTCTTCCGTCTCGCACTTCAGCCTGAACAGGGTCTCCCTCAGCTCCGCTAACCCCAGCCCCGTGAGGGCCTCCAGCCTCCAGGGCCTGAACCTCAGGACCGGCATGCCTACCGCCTCGCCCTGAACTTCCTTATGAAGTCTACGTCGCTCGTGTAGAGGACCCTGATGTCCGCTATGCCGTAGGTCGCTGCGGCGAGCCTCTCTATGCCAAAGCCCCAGGCGCCTACCGGGTAGTCCACCCCCGCCATCTCCAGCACCTCCGGCCTGAAGAGCCCTGCGCCAAAGAGCTCCAGCCACCTCCCGCTCGGCAGCTTCACGTAGCCCTCCACGCTGGGCTCTGTGAACGGGAAGTAGGCCGGCTTGAACTTCACCTCTAGCCCCAGCCTCTCAAAGACGTCCTTCAGGGTCCCTAGCAGCTCTCTGAATGTGTATCCCGGGTAGCCCTCTATGCCGTCTAGCTGGTGGAACTCCGGCAAGTGCGTGGCATCCACAGCGTCTCTCCTATACACTCTGCCTATCGTGAAAATTCGCATAGGGGGCTTGGGTCTAGTTATCAGCATGCGGGCAGAGACTGCCGTAGTCTGGCTCCTCAGCACAAGCCTTGCAGCCACTTTCGGATCCCACTTGTACTTCCAGCTTCTCTCGTGTATCTCTGCCACCCTCTCCACCAGCTCTCCGTACTCTGAGAGGTCTGCAGGCTCTCCCTTCACCCAGAGCGAGTCGTGTATCTCCCTAGCAGGGTGGTCCTGCGCCTGGAACAGGAGGTCGAAGTTGAAGAGCTCCAGCTCCACAACGCTGCCCCTCACCTCCCTAAATCCCATCTCCTTGAAGACGTCCCTCAGCTGCTCAATGAACTCCGCCAGGAAGTGAGCCCTTGCGGGGAGCACGAGGGGGGGCTCGGCCGTTACGTCGTAGGATCTGAAGACGTACTGCCTCCATGAGCCGCTCCTCAGCATAGCAGAGGTGAGCCTGGAGACCTCTACCCTGGCCTCCCTCATGACTTCCTCTAGATCTCTCGTCACCCTCACGAGCAGCTCCCGCTCCTCCGTCTCCTCCACAAGCCCTCTGCTCTTTGCCTCCTCGTACAGCTCCTTTGCTGGGAACTTGCCCTCGCTGCACTCTTCAAGGGCTTTCCTGAGCACAGAAGCCCTTCTCATCGCCTCTTCCTTGGGGATCAGGAGCTTCACGCGCCCTCCTTCTACTGCTACCAGCCCCTTCCTCCTAGCCTGGCCCACCGCTACGCTTGCCTCCCGGCCTAGGATCGCTGGCAGCTCCGCGAGCCCTACCTCTCCTTTCTCACCCAACAGCTCCACTAGCATCTCCTCTGGCAGCCCCCTCGCTAAGGCCTCCTTGCCCCTCTCTGTTAGTCGCGGCCTCTTCGTAACGCTCTCAGAGACCTCCAATATGCCCTTCTCCTTTAGCAGCATGAAAGTGCTCGCCAGCCTTGACCTGTCGAGGCCGAGCAGGGAGGAAGCTTGGGAGAGGGAGCCAGAGGTGAAGCCTCTCTCCTTCATTAGCCTGAGCACTTCGTGCTCTCCTTCGCTAAGGGCATAAACAATATCCGATCCCGCCCGCTGGCTACTGCGGAAGCTTAAAGGGTTAGTCGGTCCTCACACGGCCTCTCACAGGTCGCCCTCGACCCGGAGTCGCTCCTCATCCTAGCTGTCCTTGCTCTCAGAGCCTAATATCTTGTGCAGACTGCCCCTCCCCGTTATCTCCTCCCACTCCACGCCAAAGGACTCCAGTATCTGCTCGAAGGCCGTCTTCATGTGCTCCACATACTTGTTTACGTCCAGCTCTGGCAGTTTTGCCAGTGCCACTGGCTTCACTCCTAGGGAATCCTTCGTCTTCACGAAAGATATGATGCTGCCCCTGCTCACCTGTATGCCCTCGCTCTGCAGCATCCTGGCGGCCTTCACATGCTGAGGCGTGGTCTTCCTGTACTTCTCGGGATCTTTCGACAGCATAACCCTTATCGCCAGCTCGTCCAGCATGTACCCCCTGCTCTTCACCTTCTTGTACATATCCCTTAGCCTCTCCTTGATCTTCTCCAGCACCTTGTAGGCGCTCTCTGGGTCCTCCAGCTCTTTGAGGAGCTCCACAACGTTCTTGAACTCGCTCTTAATGAACTCGGGCGTGTTGCTCTTCTTCCCTACCATGCCCTTTATGACCACCTCCCCCTTCTCCGTCACGCCTATGTAGTTCTTCTTGAGCCCCCCGAAGAGCACCACCTTGAACTTCTTGTCCAGCTCTAGCTCCAGCCCGTGCTCCTCCGCCACGTACTTCACCAGATGCTCCAGGTCCTCTTTCTTCGGATCCCAAACGAATATGCTATCAGTGTCCCCGTAAATGATGTACAAAGATCTCTCCTCGGCCACCTTCAGAGTCTCCCTCAGCACAGTCCTCCCTATTGCCGTCACGCTCTCTGCGACAGGGAGGCTATAGAAGGGGAAGGCCTCGTTGCCAAAGACTCCGTAGCTGGCGTTTATGTACACCTTTAGCGCGGACTGTACAGTGTCGTACCATCTTCTCACGTCGTCGGGGATCCCCTCTTCCTTCGCCCTCTTCTTGTACACCTTCACCCTGAAGTCCCTCAGCAGGCCCACTATCTCGCTCGTTATTCCCCTGAAGTCCATGCATACCTTGTAGCCCACCTCGGGTATTGTCTCTTTCTCCTTGCACTTCGGGTTCTCTATGGTTTCATAGCTCAAGTTCCAGTTCTTCACTATTGAGGGGTACAGGCTGGCATAGTCTAGCACCGCCACTTTGAAGAATATGCCGCGAGGAGGCTCGAGCACTATGGCGCCCCTGTACCTCTTGTCCTTTATGGTGGCCTTGCTCCTCGCCTCTCCCCCGCTCAACTCCTCCTTGCTCGGGATCAGCCAGCTCCTCCTCCTGTGCTCCCAGTTCATGAGGCCCCTGATCCAGGTGGACACCTGGTGCCTCGTGACGTCCTCTATGCCCAGTTTGCTTATCCTCATGACCATGATTATGAGGTTCCAGACGAGGTCGTTGGAGAACGTAGTGAGATCCCTGGTTATCATGGCGTCCCTGGCGTTGTACTCTATGAGTTTGCTTAGGCTGACCTTCGAGACGACGTCCTCCAGCTTTACCTTGCCCACTCCCAACAGCGCCTCTGCCACGGCTTCTAGCTTCAGCTCCCTGTACTTGCTACCAAAGGCGTAGACCTGGAGGGCCTTTATGCCGAACAGCTTGCGAAGGTCTACGTGAAGGGAGTGGCGGAAGGTCATTAAGTCCTCGTGAGCTTCTATAGGTATATAGTACTCGTCAACCCCCAAGCTGAGGAGCCTATTGTATATGTAAGGTAGGTCGAAGTTGTCGCCGTTGAAGGTGAGGATCACAGGGTATTGCTCGAGCTCCCTCATGAGCTCCAGGAGGAGCGCCCTCTCCGAGTCAAATATCTCTACCTCTGTGACCCCTTCAGGCACCTCCTCTAGAGTAGTCCCCTCCCGATATAGCAGGAAGACCTTCACCCTCCCCTCGTTGTCTGCTAGCGCGACGCTGATGACAGGGTAAGGGGCCTTTGAGGGATCGGGTACCCTGCCCGCCTCGGGCGTATATACCTCCACGTCTATGGCTGCCCTTTTGACTCTCGGGGGCCTCTGCTCAAAGAGGAACGCTAGTTCTTGGACCATCTCGGCGAACTCCTTGGACTCGCCCGCCGCTATGTCCATAACGGCAGAAAGGAACTTCTGATCTATCTCCCACCCTGCTCTCTCTAGCTTCCTGGACGCTCTGTACTTCATGCCAGGCACGAGGAGGTTGTCTAAGATGTAGTTGTGATGATACCTTATGTCTGCCTCCCAGACGCCATAACCCTTCTCTGCCACTACCGCCCTGAGTCTCCTTACTGCTAAAGGATCCCTCACTATTATCTTGGTGAACTTCTGTCTCTCTCTCCTCAAGGGGTGGAACTTGCTGACCACGTCTACCTGTACGATCAAGCTGCTGTCCTCTGAGCTCAGTCCCAATTTCTGTAGATCTTCTGAGCTAGCGTCCGTTATGAAGTAGGGCTTATGATCTGTTCTGTCTACCCACCTCACCAGCCTCCCATCTTCCCCTACGAGGAACGCCACGGCCTTGTTTAGCCTCCCCTCATATCTTACCTCCAGCAAGTAGCCCTCAAACTGTTGAGCCCCGTTGTGCAGCTCCCCGAGGGACCACGTAGGGACCGCTTTCTCCTCCCTTCTCTCCTTTAACTCTCTAGCCGATCGTGTTTCTTCTGCCGAGAGGCTGTCTATGATGGTCCTAATCCTCTCCCTTGCCTCCTCGCTCCTCTGCATGTACTCATCTAGCGTCCTGGTCCTCCCCACCCTCGGCCCTAGCAATGATAGGAGGCCGCAGTCTATTAGGTCGCCGCCGGTCTCTATATGTGCTTATTAACCCAGACGCGCCTCTACCGAGCGGTGACGCCAATGGCGATAGGCCAGATACTGGGCTACCTGGGCGGCGCGCTGGCAGTAGTCTCAGGGCTAGTTAGCATAGCTCTTCAGAGACCCCTCATTTCCATTCTTACTGGGCTAGAGTTAGGCTTCATCCCGGCAAGCTTGCTACCTGTGCTCGGAGCTATAGGTGTGATCGGCGGCCTTGTAGCCCTCTACTTCTCGTACAGAAGGGAGCCTCTCTACGTCATAGTAGGAGGAGTGTTAGGCCTGGCTCCGCCCTGCGCCCTCTCCTTACTTGCCATCATTGGCGGTCTCCTCATGATGAGAGAGAAGTGAGGTTACGCAAGGCCTTTAGCGGTATTTTTTCGTGCTCGTCATAGTCTACGCCCCTCAGCGCTTTCTCCCATCCCAGCATGGAGGCAAGGGCCACCAAAGCTCCCATGGACCTGCTTCCCAGGAGCAGCCTGGAGAGAAGGTACTGCTTCCTCAGCTTTGACGCCACCCACTCGAGTGCCCTGCTCATTGCCTCGTTTAGCTCGACGCCTCTCTCGTATAGCCTCACTGCTAGCTCTGCCGCCAAGGAGTTAGGGTACAGCCCGCCGCCCGTGAGGGGTTTGTTCATGCCCCCCGCGTCTCCCACTACGTGGACTACCCCTGCGCTAAGCTCCCTCGCAGGAGGCCCTAGTATCACGGGGCCCCCGTATGCCCTTCTCCTCTCCCGGAGGCCGAACAGCGCCTCTAGGACCCTCAGAGAGGGCCCCAGCAGCTCCGGCCGCGGGGACGCGAGGCCTGCTATCACCACGTCCCCAGCCCCTACCAGCCAGGAGAAGAAGCCCGGCGCCAGCTTCTCGTCGAAGATCACCTGGATCTCCTTCAGGCCGAGATGGTTGCTGTACTCCGCGTTGATCCCGCGTAGGGGCGCTCCGGAGAAGCCTATGGAAAGGTCCTTCCTCAGGGAGCCGCCGTAGCCCTCTGCTAGGACTACTATATCAAATTTTCCGGAAGAGCTCCCCGCCTCCACCCTCCCCTCTCGAGATATGCTAGTAACTCTCCTCCCTTCAAACCTGAGGCCCAGGGAGAACGCCTCTTCCAGCATGAGCTCCTCTAGCCTGGTCCTCTCGAGCTTGTATATCCTCCCCTTCACGTCCACCCAAAGCGAGCGCCCGCCGCCTACCAGCCTGAGGCCCTCGTAAGAGCTCACGGCGCTCTCCCAAGCGGGCCTCCCCACTATTTGCATGACCCTCTCAGACACTATGCCAGTGCAGTGAGGAGGGTAGCCGACCCTCCCGTGCTCTTCGTAGAGCGTCACGCTTACTCCCGCCTTCAGCAGTTTAAGAGAGAAGATCAGGCCTGCGAAGCCTCCTCCTATGACAGCTGCCCTCAGCCTCTGCCCCCTACTGCTCACTTTTTTTAAGTAAAGCTTTACGTATATGACGAGGCGCAAGGAAATGAAAGACATAGTGGTGCTCGTCAAGGCCTCCTTGAACCCCGAGATCGTGAGGCAAGCCGCCGAGGGGAAGTTCGATGTGGACTACACGCCCTTGAAGATCTCTGACATAGATAGGAACGCGTTGGAGGAGGCCTCCAGGCTAAAGGCCGTCCTCGGCGGGAAGGTATATGCCATTTCCGTCCTTAGCTGGGGGCCCGTGAAAGCTAGGGACAAGGACGTGAGGCTGGCTGTCCAGGAGGCCTTGGCCAAGGTCGCCGACGAGGCTTACCTTGTGGAAGACGACGAGATTTTGCCCACAGATCAGGTCGTAGTGGCCAATGCAATAGCGGCCCTCGTGAAGGCAAAAGGGCTAAGGCCTGCGATAGTGTTAGCAGGGGAGGCTAGCGTTGACGAGTCCACGTCGCAGGTCCCAGCTAGGGTGGCCGCAAAGCTGGGATACTCCTTTGTGGGCCATGTGAACAAGATATTGGAAGTCAAGGAGGGCAGGGTAGTAGTAGAGAGGGACGTGGAGGAGTACTACGAGGTGCTGGAAGTCTCGCTGCCTGCCGTGATCAGCGTTACCCAGAGCATCAACGAGCCTAGGCCCCCCACGCTGATCCAGATAAGGATGGCCTCGAAGAAGCCCCTCCATGGGCTGAGCGCCAAAGAGCTCGGCGTGAGCAAACCGAGGAGGAGCATAGTGGAGATGAAGGTAGTGACCACCACTAGGAAGCAAGTAGTAATAGAAGAGGCTAATGTAGAGAGAGCTGTAGAGAAGCTCCTAGAGCTCCTGGAAAAGGAGGGGGTGCTGAAGTGAAGTCGGTGTTGGTAGTCTCTCAGGCCCCCGAAGACGTCGGGGAGCTCCTGAATGCCGCGAGGCCCTTCGGGGAGCCGGCGATCCTCGCTTTCCAGCACTCTGCTGAGAGGGCAGAGGAGGTCGCAGAGTACGGGCACATAGTATACAGGCTAAGGAGCGATAGGCCGGAGGCCTTGCTGGCTGCCGCGAAGAAGCTCTACGAAGAGCTGAGGCCTCAGCTAATACTGGGGCCCTCTACGAAGAACTCAAGGGACGGCCTCGCGCTCCTCGCAGGGCTCTACGACCTGCCGCTGGCTTCTGAGGTAACTCAGCTAGAAGACGCAGGGGACTACGTGGTGTACTCCAGAGGCTTCATGAGCGAGAGGGTTATCATGAAGGCAAAGGTCCCGAAGCCTGCGGTTATGCTCTTGAAGCAGAAGGCGTTTGCGCCCTCAGAGAAGGGGGGTAAGGGGGAGATAGTGGAGCTGGGCGCGGAGAGCAGCGTGAGGCTGCTGGAGAGGAGGCCAAAGGAGTTCTCAGGGATCAGAATAGAGGACGCGCAGGTAGTGGTAGGCGTGGGAAGGGGCTTCAGGAGCAAGGAGGATCTGAAGCTAGCCTTCGAGCTGGCTAGGGCACTGGGAGGACAGGTGGGGGCCACGAGGCCCATAGCCACAGACCTTAAGTGGCTGCCGGAAGACGTGTGGATAGGCATAAGCGGCAAGAGGATAGCGCCTAAGCTATACATAGCGGTGGGCGTCAGTGGTGCCCCCCAGCACATGGCAGGGGTTTCAGATGCTAAAGTAATAGTAGCTATAAACAAGGACAAGAGCGCCCCCATATTCAAGTACGCCGATTACGGCATCGTTGGGGACCTCTACAAGGTACTGCCAGCCCTCATAGCTAGGCTAAAGAAATAGGCTCCCCTATAAACCCCCCTACTCCGTTATAAACCTCTAATGTCGTGTTTTTCGGGGCGAGGAGCGTGAGGCTTCTGTACGACAAGGCAGAGAAGTTTAAGTACCTAACGCACGCAATCTCAAGGCTACACGATGAGGTATACCTAGAGGTGAGCAGGGACAGCGTTAGGTTCTGGGTGATGAGCCCAGACAAGACAGCTATGGCCTTCGTTCGCCTTCCCTCTCATGCCTTCTCCGACTTCGAGGTGGAGTCGGAGGTAACGATGGCGATCTCTTCGGAGGAGCTGGACAGGATAGCAAGGAGGGCGATAAGAGGGGACGCGCTGTTGCTGGAGAGCAAAGGGGAGCTCCTCGAGGCCGCGCTCCTAAACAGGGACAAGGGGATAGAGAGGCGTTTCTCCCTCTCCTCAAGTCTCAGGGAGGAGAGGTTCAAAGACATAAGGCTGAAGCCGGAAGTGGAGTTCGTCATGAGCTCAGAGGACTTCGGGCTCCTGCTAGGAGACATAAAGCTCGTGAGCGACAGCGTCACGTTCAAGGCAGAAAATGAAGAAGTGAGGGTGATCGCGAGGGGAGAGGAGAAGGAGTACACGTGGATCCTCAGAAGGGGAGATCCGCTTTTAGACCTGAGGGTAGAGGGGCCAGCAGAGGCCTCCTACTCCAGGTCCTCCCTGGAGATAGCCTCCAGGCCCGCCTCTGCGGCAGAGGAGATTAGGCTGGCTTACGCAACTGAGAGACCCTTAAGGATGAGCTTTGCTATAGCCGGAGAGGAAGTAATGGTAATATATGTGGCGCCGCTGGCAGAGTAGGGGAGGCCACAAATGAACAAGGTAGTCGACGTAGACGAGGCCTTGGCAAGCATAAAGGACGGCTCTGTAGTGGCCATTTCAGGCTTTAACGTGGCCGTGCTGCCAGAGTACCTCCTGCTGAAGCTCTACGACAAGTACAAAAAGACAGGGCACCCGAGGGACCTCTTCCTCATAGCAGAGGCATTCCCCGGAGCGCCGGGGAGAGGTATCGACCGTATTGCGAGGGACATGCTCAACACGGGAGACTTTGGCTTCATCCGAGGGCTCCTCTTTCCTTTCTACGGCTTCAGCGAAGCCCTCCAGAAGATGATCTTGGAGAACATGATAGAGGCGTACTCCTGGGGGCTTGGTATAGTTTCCTACTGGTTCAGAGAGGTGGGCAGTGGGAGGCCAGGGGTGCTCACGAAGGTAGGGCTCGGCAGCATATTCGACCCGAGAAGGGAGGGAGGAGCGCTTAACGAGCTGGCGCGCAAGAGGAGGACCGCCGTAGTAGAGATAGTGTATGTGGGAGACGAGAGGTACCTGCTCTACAGGGCTCCTAAGCCCAACGTAGCCTTAGTGAGGGGGAGCACTGCAGACGAAATAGGCAACCTCACCATGGAGGATGAGGCAGTGTATGGTACAGCCCTCAACATAGTACAGGCAACAAAGGCCCTGCCGAACAAGGGAGTGGCCATAGCCCAGGTCCTCAGGCTTGCTCTCTTTGGCAGCCTTAGGCCTCAGTACGTGGTGATCCCGGGGCCGCTGATAGACTACATAGTCGTAGCCCCCCGCGAGTACCACAAACAAACGGCAAGTATAGACTACGACCCAACGATCAGCGGAAGAATCATACCTCCGCCCTGGGCTCCCCGCGAGCCCAAGCCTCTGGACGTGAGGAAGGTCGTGGCGAGGAGGGTTCTGCTGGAGCTGGTAAACGTAGTGAAGGAGGAGGGGAGACCTATAATAATAAACCTGGGCATAGGAATACCTGCAGAGGTCTCAGATCTCATCGCAGAAGAGGGGCTCTCAAATTACATATACTCTACCGTAGAGTCTGGACCTTGGGGAGGGGTCTCACTCCACGGCCCGGACTTTGGGGCAGCGAGGGGGCCTTTTGCCATACTCTCCATGCCAGACCAGTTCAGCCTCTACGAGGGCGGCATAATAGACGCTGCCTCTCTCGGCTTTCTCCAGGTTGACGAGGAGGGCAGCGTTAACCCGTCTATGCTCCCAGGCCGCGTTCCCGGACCCGGAGGGTTCCCTGTCATAGCCGACGGAGCTCCTAGGCTCATTTTTGCCGGCGAGTTCACTGCGGGCAGCAAGGAAATAATCATAAGAGATGGGGAGATAAAAATAGAGAGGGACGGTAACATAACGAAGTTCGTGAAGAGGGTCTATAAGGTGATCTGGAGCGGTAGGGAGGGGATCAGGAGAGGCCAGAAGGTGCTATATGTGACAGAGAGGGCCGTCTTCAGGCTCACAGAGGAGGGGCTCGAGCTCATAGAGGTCGCGCCCGGGGTAGACCTTGAGAAACACATATTGAGCAGAATGGAGTTCAAGCCGGCGGTAAAGAAGGTGGACGTCATGGACAAGAGGATATTTATGAATGAGCCCATGAGACTACGCGAGGAGTTGAAGGGGCTCTGAAAGGAGCATACGTGCTCCTCTTTCACGTTTGCGACTCTGAGGTAAGGGTGGGCTCCCTAGGCCTCCTCCGCTTTGGAGGCACTTACTTGTACTTAGGGAGCGCGAGGGGGCCCGGCGGCATTATGGCTAGACTCTCCAGGCACTTGTCGAAGGAGAAGAGGCTGCGCTGGCACATAGACTACATCACCTCCCTTTCGTGCTCTAGGCCCCTCCTGGCTCTCTACGCAGAGTCCCCGCAGGACTTGGAGGAGCGCCTGGCCCGAGAGCTCCTCAGGTCCCCCTGCCTCAGGGCCTCGTATACCGGCTTTGGTTCCAGCGACAGGGCCAGCCCCACTCACCTGTTCTCCTGTACGTGTAACCTAGAGAGCTGTGCTGCAGAGGCAGCAGAGTCCATGAGGAGGTTGGGGCTCATGCCGAAGGCCCTTTATTTATCCTCCGAGCTCACGGTCTGGGGAGAGGGCCTTGATTTCAGATGAAAAGCTAGAGGCCCTCTTGAAAGAGCTCCTACCCAAATACGAAGAGAGGACTAGGAGGAGCAGGGCCCTCTTCGAGAGGGCCAGGAAGGTGTTGCCCGCGGGCGTTACTTACCACACAAGGCTCTTCGCTCCATACCCGCTCTATGTGGAGAGGGCCAAGGGCTCCAGAGTGTGGGACGTCGACGGGAACGAGTACGTAGATCTTTGGATGGGCCACGGGACCCACATCTTGGGGCACTCCCCAGACATAGTAACTGAGGCGGCCGCAGAGGCTTCCCGCATAGGCACTCACCTGGGCTTCGAGAACCCGTACGCTGTGGAGTACGCAGAGCTCCTTTCAAGAGTGGTGCCTAACCTGGAGATGGTGAGGTTTACGAACAGCGGCACGGAGGCAAACATGTATGCTGTGAGACTAGTAAGGGCCTTTACGGGGAGGAAGTACCTGGTGAAAATAGAAGGGGGGTGGCACGGCGGTTACGATGCGCTCCACACGGGCGTCAGTCCTCCCTTCACAGGCCCAGAGTCTGCAGGCCTGCCCGAGGAGGCCATAAAGTACACCATAAGCGTGCCGTTTAACGACCTACAGGCTATGGAGGAGGCCCTCAGGAGGTACCCCGTAGCGGCCGTTATAGTGGAGCCCGTGCTCGGGGCCGGCGGCTGCATAGAGCCCGTGGAGGGCTACCTGAGGGGACTAAGGGAGCTTACAGAGAAGTATGGCTCCCTCCTCGTCTTCGACGAGGTGATCACAGGCTTCAGGCTCTCGCCTGGGGGGGCTCAAGAGTACTTCAACGTAGAGGCCGACGTGGTGGTCCTGGGGAAGATAGTGGGCGGAGGCTATGCGGGAGCGGGTGCCTTCGGTGGGAAGAGGGAGATAATGGAGATGCTGGACGTCCTGAAATACACAGACCCTCGCTCCAGACCTTTCCACGGGGGTACGTTCACTGGCAACCCCGTCTCCATGAAGGCCGGAATGACTATTGTGAAGTACCTTAGCGACAACAGGGGTTTGTACGAGAGGGCCAACGAGCTCTGGGAGCAGGCAAAGAGGGAGATAGAGGAGGCGTGCGAGGAGAAAGACGGAGCCTGCTGGGCGACGGGGACGGGGACCATGGTGGGGGTTCACTTTACCCGCGTGAGGCCTAGGAACGTGAGGGAAGCATATGAGTTGAGGTGGAGCAGGAAGGCAGAGCTGGCGCTCCACCTGTACTCTCGGCTAAACGGGATCTTATACATGTCTGAGAAGATGCCTCACTTCCTACCCTCCCTGATCCATGGTAGGGAAGAGGCCAAGGCCTCAGTGGAGGTCATTAGAGGGTTCCTCTCGCTGCTCTAGAGCATCTTTGGGAGGCTCTCTGAGAACGGCTTTTTCGCTATCCCCTTCTCCGTAACTATAGCAGTTATGAGCTCCGGAGGGGTGACGTCGAAGGAGGGGTTATATACTTCCACATCCCTCAGCGTTATCTCTGCCCTGCCCATCACGGTGATCACCTCCTCCCTACCCCTCTCCTCTATCACTATTGCCCCTGGATCCCACGACCTCTGTATGGTGCTGGTAGGCGCGACCACGTAAAAAGGTTTCTCCGCATAGTTGGCCGCTAGAGCCACCTGGAGCGTGCCTATCTTGTTCGCCGCATGCCCTGTGAGCACTATCCTATCAGCCCCCACCATTGCCATGTCCGCCATTCCCCTCTTCATGACAAAGGCTACAGCGCTGTCTACTATAAGTTTGAAGGGTATGCCCTCCTTCTTCAGCTCCCAGACGTTTAGCCTGGCTCCCTGTAGCACGGGCCTAGTTTCCGTAGTTATAACCTCAACCATTTTCCCCTCATACCAGGCATACCTTATCACCCCTAGCGCAGTCCCAAAGCCTGCCGTGGCTAGAGCTCCTGTGTTACAGTGGGTAAGCACCCTAGCGCCGTCCTCTAGAAGCTTTGAGCCCGCCCTGCCTATCTCCACGTTGGTCTTCACGTCCTCGACGTAGATCTTTAGTGCCTCCTCCAGGACCCCCTCGGCTACCCTGCCGGGATCGCCAGAAGCCGCCTCCCCCCTCGCCCTCTTCATGACCCTCTCTAGTGCCCAGAACAAGTTGTATGCAGTGGGCCTGGTGGCAGCCAGGAGCTTCCTGGCCTCTTCCAGATCCCTCAAGACCCCCTCCGCGTCCCTTGCCCTGCTCTCTTGGGCAGCGAGCGCCAGGCCGAAGGCAGCTGAGACGCCTATCGCCGGCGCCCCCCTAATCTCCATGTTCTTTATTGCCTCCGCGACCCTCCTATAGTCCTTGGTCCTTCTGTACACTTCCTCGAAGGGGAGGAGCCTAGTGTCGAGCCACACGAACTCCTTTGACTCCAGGTCGAAGTATAGAGGTTTTATCTTGAGGAACCTTTCTAGCTTCTCTAGCTCGGAGAGCAAAGCATCTCCCCCACGTAGATCTGCTAAGGCTAAAAAGCGGCAGAAAAGTGGAGGCACAGGTAGGGGGATGTGGAGGACTGCGCGCTGGTGCCGGCCCTCTCCCTGGGCTTATACTACGAGCCCTCTCTACACCCGAAGCCCGGCGCCGTGACGCCCCTTGCCCCACACAGGGACAAGGACTTCTACGACTTCATAGAGAATGCGTCTCTAATAGAACTCTCTATGATGGAGGCCTGCGTGAAGCGCTCCATAGCCTCGGGGCTCAGGAGGTACAGGGAGCTCCTGATCTCTGCCGGATTCAGGACGAACGTAGCCATAGGCTCAGCCCTCCTCCACATAGCCCTCGCCTCCTCCCTAGGCGAAGGGCGCGCCGTGCCGGTGGAGCTAGCTTACAGAGCCCAACAGAAAGTCTTGGGAGAGGACGGAGGGAGGGAGTACTACATGCTGCTGGAGGCCTTCAGGCCGTCCCACTTGGGTAGATACGTAGGCCCTGCCCCCTCTGTGGGCTCTGGTTACCCTAAGTCCCTTGCAGAGGCCCTTAAGGCCTCCTCCTGGGACATGGTCCACAGGGAGCTCCTAGAGGGCTACCCGCTAACGCTTGAGGTCCTCTCTGCCCTCAGAGAAGAGGGGCCTCTTAGGCTGAGAGCTCTGAGGGCCCTTTTGATCCTCCTCTCTGAACACGGGGACACGCTTATAGCTAGCAAGTATGGATACAGCGCCTACAAGAGGGCAAAGGGGGAAGCCAGAGAGGCCTTGGCGCTAGCAGAGAGGCTGGGGACGGAGGCTGCTCTTGAGTGGTTAGACGGGCTCTGGAGGCCCAGGGGTTGGAACCCGGGCGCGGCGCTCGACATATTGAGCACTGCCATTAGTGTGTACAACTATAATAAAAGTTTGGGAATTATTTCCTCCTATGAGACATAGGCTGATACTTGAGGCCTGAAGGCCCTATGTACTTCTCCACAGGCCTAATGAGCTTGTTGTTGAGCACCTGCTCTATGTAGTGGGAAGTCCAGCCCACCACCCTGCTCGAGGCGAACACAGGGGTGTACATGGGTATAGGTATGCCGAGCTGGTAGTAGAGGATGGCTGTGTACAGATCTATGTTGGAGGGTATCTTCTTCACCTCCCACATGACCCTCTCTGCGTTCTTCAGCACCTTGTACCAGGTCTCTCCGTCCTTGAGCTTTCTCACGAACTCTATAGCTACATCCGTCCTTGGGTCCTTTATCTTGTAGATCCTATGGCCGAAACCCATGATCCTCTCCTTTTTAGCCAGCTTGTCCTTTATGTACTCCACTATGAGCTCCTCCATGGGCACCCCCTTCTCGCTCGCTATCTTCTTCACCTCGAGGAACATCTTCATGGCCTCCTCGTTGGCACCTCCATGCAAAGGCCCCTTGAGGGCAGCTATGCCTGCCGCCACGGCGCTATACATATCGCTTAGCGTGCTCCCCACGACCCTGACAGTGAAGGTAGAGGCGTTGAAGCCGTGGTCCATGTAGAGAACTAACGAGGACTCAAAGGCCCTTACCTCCAGCTCGCTGGGCTCCCTCATCGTTATCATCCTCAGCACGTCATGAGCGTGGCTCAACTCGCCATCGGGCCTTAAGTACGTACCATGATGGGCTAGGTTGTAGGCGGCAGCAAATATGACAGGGAGCTGAGCTATGAGTCTGATCTGGTGATCGTACAGCGTGTCCTTGTCTATCCTCCACTCCGGCGCGTATATCTGGCCTAGCAGCGTAACGCCATACGCGCCGTAGTACATGGGATGTGTCTGGGGCAAGATCTTAAGCGCGTCGAAAAGCTTCTCTGGGACCCTGGTCCTCCAGTAGTCTATTTTCTTCCTGTACTCCTTGTACTCCTCCTCGGTAGGCAGAGCTCCGTAGGAGATGAGATATGCTGCCTCGTAGAAGTCCGCGTTCATCCCTAGGTCCTCTATAGTATACCCCCTGTAGAGCGTGTTCTCCCCCTTCGGGTCCACGCCGCTTATGCTAGTTGTGTCTACTATGACCTGCTCCAACCCTTTAGGCACCACGACGAAAGTGCCCAGGCCGGGTATTTCCTCTATACTGATATTGACCTTCTTCAGGAGCTCGCTCATGGCCCCCTCCCCTCTACAAAAGACGAATTTAGCTTAATAAATTAATGTCTTTACATGTAGAGCACGCCCCCTTATAAGAGCTCCAGAGGATCTAGGTTAAGCTCCTCCGCTAGCCCGGAGAAGCCCAATATGCCAGAGACCATGAGTCTTTCCGCCTCCTTCCTGCTGAGACCCCTTGAACTTAAGTAGAAGAGGTGCTCTGCGGCTACGTGAGATATGCCGGCTGAGTGGTTCCCCTTTGCTACCTCGCCGGAGTGAATCTCCAGCACCGGGACTGCGAAGCCTCTCGCCTCCTCCCCTAACATGATCACCTGGAGCTCTATCTCAGAGGAAGCCTGCCTAGCGCTCTCTTCGACTATCGCCGAACCACGCAGGGAGAGGTAGCCCTTGTCCAGTGCTGCCCCTCTCCCCGCAACGATCACCTCGCTATAAGCCCCCACGTTGTAGGAGTTCAGCACGAAGTCGGTCTTAGTGCCGCTCCTCCCTGCGGAGCTAGCAAACGCCTTCAGCTTGGCCCCCTCGCCCTTGACAACGTAGTCAAGCTGCACCCTGCTCATTTTGCCTCCTACCACAAGGCTCCTGGAGGTGACCTCTGCGCCGTCGTATATGAGGAACTTCCCGAGGGTGAAGGCCGCGCTTCCCGGAGAGTGTAGCGAGAGGAGGTGAATGCCCACGCTTGCCTTCTCCTCCACAGCTCCTTCTATGAAGAACGTCTTGAGGTTCCTTCCGTCAGGCAGCACGTCTAAGAAGTATACGTTCCCAGAGGCGCCCCCTCTCACCTTCAGGGTGAGGTGATGACCCATGTACGCCTCCCCGCCCAGACTGATCACATACAAGTTCCCGAACTCCCCCTCGAGCTCTAAGTGAGCTCCGGCCCTCCAGCTGGCAGCGTGGTAAGCGGTCATCTTGTCTGCTACCTCTATCGTGCTCATGGGCTCTATGGGCTCTCCGAAGACCTTTACCCCCTCCCTTGTAACGTAAGAGGCTCCCAGCCCCAGCCTTACGTGAGGCCGTATGTGGGAGAGCTGTGGTGGGACCTCCAGCTCCGTCTCAGAGTGGGGCAGTCCCAACCTCTCCTCAAAGACCCTCCAGTCCGTGTAATGTCTTACTGTAGGCGTATCAGCTACGTGTTGGAAGGGCAGAGAGCGGAAGAGCTCCAAGTACTTCTGCCTCATTTAGCCGTAGCCCCCTAGTTTCTTGAACTCAAGCTGTATGACCTTGGCTAGTACCTGCGCATACTCGAAAGGCAGGTCCACCATTATCTCGTCAAGGAAGCCGAGCACTATGAGGCTCTTGGCCTCGTCCTCTTCTATGCCCCTGCTCTGCATGTAGAACAGCTGCGCCTCGCTTAGCCTACCGGTCCTGGCCTCATGGCTTACGGTGGCCGTGGGCTCGTCCACCTGATTGTGCGGGTAGGTATAGGCCTTGCTCTTGCTGTCGAATATCATTGCCTCGCACTCCACGTTAGAGGTGGCCTCCTTGGCACCCTTGAGTATCCTTATGATCCCCCTGTAAGTGTTTATGCCGCCATCCGCGCTCACTGACTTGTTTATTATCTTGCTCTTGGTGTTCCTCCCCACATGTATTGCCTTGCTCCCCGTGTCCTTTATGACAGGCCCCTTCGCGAGCTGGATCACTGTGTTCCTCGTGGCGCTGTTGTCTCCCTTTAGGACCGTGCTCGGGTAGGTGTAAGTTATCTTGCTCCCTATGCTCCCCTCCACCCAGTCCACCCTTGCGTTCTCCTCGGCTATTCCCCTCTTGTTGTTCAAGTTCACGACGTCTCTGCTCCAATTCTGTACTGTGACTATCTTCACCTTAGCCCCCTTGTGAGCATATGCCTCTACCATGCCGTCATGGAAGCTAAACCTGCTGAGCCTCGGCGCGCTGCAGCCCTCTATCCAAGTGATCTCCGCGCCCTCGTCCGCCACTATAAGGGAGTGCTCAAACTGGCCCTCAGCGGACCTGCCTATCAGGAAGAAGGACTCTATGGGCTCCGCTATTTTCACCCCCTTTGGGACGTATATGAAAACCCCTCCGCTCCACAGAGCCCCGTGAAGGGCGGAGAACTTGTGTTCGGTATAGGGGAACACCTTCATGAAGTACTCCTTCACCAGGTCGGGGTACTTTTTCACTGCCTCCTCCAGCGGCATGACTATGACCCCCTTCTCGCTCAAGTGCTTTTTGACCTTTGCATAGACGGTCTCGCTGTCATAGATAGTGGTTAGCCCTGCGAGCAGCTTCTTCTCTAACTCAGGTAGTCCCAGCTTGTCGTAGTAGTCCCTCAGCTCTTTCGGCAGCTCATCCCAGCTGCTCACCAGCTGCGCCTCTGGCTTGGAGTAGATCACGAGCTCGTCCAGGTCTATGCTCTCTATCCCCTTGACCCACTTTGGCATGGGAAGCTTGTAGAAGAACTCGAGGCTCCTGAGCCTGAGCCTCTTCATCCACTCCGGTTCTCCCTTTATCCTACTTATCTCCTCTATCGCACTGGACGATATCTTGCCCCTTATCTCAATTTCGCTCCTGTAGGGCCTCTCGTGGCCCAAAAGCTCCACTGCGGCCTCAGTGCTCCTAAATATCTCCTCCCTCAGCTCCACCGGCTTCCCCATCTACCTCACCTCTTTTAACGCCGTTAATAGAAGGCTATAATGAGTCATATGGACTGTCACTTCATGCCCCACTCCTTAGCAATCGCGTACCCTTTCTCCTCTATCGCGAAGGCTAGCTCTGCTCCTCCCCTCGCCACCACCTCTCCCCCAATCAGCACAGTCACCTCGTCAGGGACTACGTGTTTCAGGAGCCTAGCGTAGTGCGTTATGAGCATCACCGCCCTGCCCTCCTCCCTGAAGCGCCTTATGTACTCCGCCACCTTCTTTATCCCATCCACGTCGAGTCCGGAGTCCGGCTCATCCAAGATCACCACCTTCGGCTTAAGCAGGGCTGCCTGCAGGAGCTCGCTCCTCTTCCTCTCGCCGCCGCTGAAGCCCACGTTCACCTCTCTTTGCAACAACTCCGGCGCGAGGCCCAGCTCCGAGGCTAGAGCCCTCATGGACCTTATCACGGAGGGGTCCTTTACCCTGGTGAGCTCAGCCTCGCCAAGCCTCTTGTTGCTGGCAGCAACGACAAGCGTACCAAACCTCACGCCCGGCAGTGCTGGCGGGTCCTGCATAGCGAGGTATATGCCCCTCAGGGCTCTCTCGTGGGTCTCGAGGCCGAGGATGCTCTCACCGTCTAGCAGTATGTCGCCCTCCATGACCTCATAGCCCTCTCTGCCCATGATAGTGTATGCAAGCGAGGACTTGCCGCTACCGTTAGGGCCCATGACCGCGTGCACAGTGCCGTACCTAACGCTCAGGCTGACCCCTTTCAGGACCACTTTGTCCCTGACCCTGACGCTCAGGCCTTTGACCTCTAACGCCATTTCGGCTCCTTTTAACGCTGTTAAAGAATGGTATTAAATCTGATCTATACTCATTACTAGCTCCAAATACTCCCGGTCCCCATATATCGTGCTCTGCTCCCTCCTCACCCTCTCCATCATCTTCTCCTTCTCCGACTCCAGCAAGCTCAGCGCAATGTCTATCCCCTTCTCGTTCTTCTCCCGCGGATCTAGCGGGAGCCCTGCCCTGCCTATGCTTGCCTTTGCGAGCAGCCAAGAAGAGAAAGCCGCCCTGTCCACCTTCACCTCGGCGCTGCCGGCCCAGTATAGCTCCCTCACATACGTCATGCTGACAGCCCTCGCCAACTTATCCTCCACCGCCTCATACAGGGCCTTCGAGGACCTCCTCAGAGACTGAGCCACTTCCCTCACAGGGAGGCCGCTGTAGGGGGCCCTTATCGCTGCGCTCACGAGAGCTTCTGAGATCGCAGGGAACACATCGCCGTGGAGGAGGGAGAGCGAGGAGGCAAAGGAGCTTCCCAGGAGAGCCTTGAGGAAGGCCTGCTCGGGCTCCGGCCTGGGGCTATAGGACCCCAGCGCCATCTGCTCTACCTCCTCTGCCTCTACTGGGTCTGCGGCAGCCGGCACCCCGCCTACCTCCACCCAGGGAACGCTCACTATGCCCCTGGAGAGGGAGGCCTGGGGAGTCCTCAGCGCCTTGAACTCCACGCCGGAGAGCTTCTTACCCAAGGCCTTGAGGAGGAGGTAGCTGGAGTAGCAGGAGGGGTGAACGTAGACTGTGATCAACCTTCTCACCGCTGCAGGGCCCTTAGCTCGGTTAAAATAACTCTCTCCAGATCTTTGAAGACCCTCTGGGAGCAGCCTGCCTTATATTCTCTCAGGAGCTCCTTGAGCTCCTTCCCCACTCTCACCCTTAGCCTCGACAGGAGGCCCCCTAGGAGGGAGGGGACGTTTGAACAGCCTTCGCTGGACGACTCGTAGTCTACTATCAAGGCCTTCGCTCTCCTGTGGGCTCCGGTGTATATCACGTTCCTCCAAGGCCTGTTTATCTCCAGGTGCTCCACATTTACCGCATCTAAAGCCCTCGCCGCCCCCAGCGCCTCCAGGAGGGCCCAGTCCGCCAGCTCCCTCTCGCTCAACTCCCGCAGCTCCGGCCCCAGCACGGCTTCCATGACGATCAGCTCGTCGTCCCAGTATATAGGTCTGGGAGCCGCGCCGGCCCTGCTAGCTAGTTCTAGCACCTCCCCTTCCCTTGCCAGGCTGGCCCTCTTGCTGTCGCCCCTCCTGGACTTCACCGCGACTACCCTACCCTCTAGGAGGGCAGCCACTACCACGCTCGCGTGCCCTTTCCCGAACACCCTCAGGCCTACCAGCGGTAGCTCTGAGCGGCCTAGGCTCAGGATCCTCTCAACTCCAAGCGCATATAGCCTAGATATCCTCTGCGAGCACCCCTCAGGCCTCGGGTAGCACAGGGCTAAGTAGGCCTGGGGAGAGCTCAGCTCGTGTCCGTGAGAGGGAACCAGGGCGAACCTGTGAGAGCCCAAGGCCTGGCGCCCCTCTCCTCTGCACACCTTAGCCCCTCCTCGCACTCCTCCACATAACACCTCTCTGCCCTGATCGTCCTGGCCACCTCCTCCGCCCTGACTATCTCAGCGGCCCTCGTGGCCTTCCTTCTCCTCAGGCCGCCCAGGTAGCCGTCCTCCTCCACCCAGGCAAAGCCCTCCTCTAGGGCTCTCTTGGTCACGAAGTCCAGCGACCCCCTAACGCTTTCCCACGGCGCCGGCCCCCTCCTCACCTCCAGCTCGGGCAAGGAGATGGCCTCGAGGCCCACGAGGAGGAGTGCCCTCGAGGAGAAGTCCGACCAGAAGGCCTTCCACGAGGTCCTGAACCCCCTCTGCTCTAGAAGGGAGGCCGTAGCCCCCAGCGCCCTCCTCAACATGCCCATGACGTTCTCCTTCGGCACCTCCTCGTATCTGCCCTCACAAACTATGATCAGTGCGGGTCCCAGCCTCCGCGGGGCCCTTCGCTGCGGAACGAGTAGCCCCGCCGAAGGGTTAGAGAGGTAGTAGCCTGCCGCTACGATGAAAGCAGAGAGCTTCTGCAGCGTCACAGAGGCAGCGGCGTTCCTCTGGGGGTCCACAGGATCTACTACTATCATGGGCGAGTCCCTGTACTTCTCCCTCAGCGACCTCTCCTCCCCCGTCCCCTCTACGTCTATGTACACCTGAGGCCTCCAACTGAGCGACGCCTCGAGCACTTTCCTGAAGCTGCCGTAACGAATGACCAAGAGTTCAGCCAGATAGCCGGAAAAGCCGCCCACCTCTGCTCCGTAAACCCCTACGGCTTCCATGAAGGACTTCAAGAGCCTGACTTCGTCTGCTATGCAAGGCTTCTCCATCACCTTTGCTGCAACGTATTTGGTGTGGAAAGGCGTCCTGCCCACGCCGAGCCTGCTAGGGGTTTCCCCTCTCGTCGCCGGCACCACTTCTGCCTCCATGCCCATGAGGCTCACCGTGACGTATGGGTGCTCCGCGTACTTCACAAAGAAGGGAAGGGGCTCGAGGCACCTCGTTATGACCTGTAGGCTCCTCTCCTTTACCCACTGCTCCGGCATGTCGAAGAGCACGAAGACATCTATCTCCCACTTCCCCCTGAGTATAGTCCCCTTCGCAAAGCTCCCCTCCAGCTCTACCTGAGCGCTGAGGCCTTGGGCTTCTATGCAGTCCCTGAGCCTCCTCTTCAGCCCAGTGTATAGAGAGCTCAACAGCTTGAGCTGCAAACCTGTGGGCCTCAGCATCTCTAAGGCCTTCTCTTCCACCTCCCCCCTCTCACAGCTCATCTCGCCTTGACCTCTGCTAATGTCTCGTATATGGGCCCCCTGGGCGTAAGGGTGCTCCTCTTTAGCCTCACGCTTTCTACCACCATTACTCCGAACTCGTAGTCGGAGAGCTCCTGGAGCAACTTGATCAGGACGGGCGTGGCCCTCCCCTTCATCCTGGCAAGCGTTAGGTGCGGCACGAACTTCTCCCTCTCCGGCGGTACCCCCTTTGACCTCAGGATCCTCTCCACTTGCTCCCTCAGGGAGGCCATCTCCTCTGCCCCCCTCCCCACGCCTGCCCAGATTACCCTTGGGTCGAATGTGTTAGGGAAGGCCCCTAGCCCCCTCACCTCCACGGAAAACCTCTGGAACTGCAGCGCAGAGAGCGCCCTAGAGATCTCGAGCGCAAGGGCCTGAGGTATCTCCCCTATGAAGCGCAGCGTGAAGTGCATATTGTGCTGCTCTACGAGCTTCACCTGAGCGCCGCTAGAGAGGAGGGAGCTCTTGACTCTCTCCAGCGCAGAGAGCAGTAGGGGATCCTCTACGTCTACGGCAACGAACGTCCTCAGGTAGCTCATGAAGACCCTAGCTGAGAGGGCCTGCGAGGGCTTTTAGGGGAAGAGCTCCACGTCGTACTCGCCGGGGCCTATAGCCTCTTTCATCTTTAGGCCCTCCGGACATCCCTTGCCCAGCCTTATGGGCTCTGGGATCGAGCTCAGCAGCACTACCCTGCTCACCCTGCTCTCCCCTATCAGCGGGTACCCCGTCAGCTCTGAGAGCCTCTCGCCGACCTTCTTTACGTAATCGAAGGTGGCCTGATCTTCCCTAGAGAGCCTGAACCTGCTTGTGCCGAGCCACATATATGACTTTATCTCCACATAAGTAGGCCTTGCAAGGTCAATGAGCTTGGCGAAGCCCCCGAGGGCCTCTTCCGTGTCATTGAACCCCCTCACGAGGGTTATCCTTATGGCCGTTGGGCTGGTGAAGCTCGGCAGTAGCTCCAGAGTCTTCAGCGTGAGCTCCCAAGCCCTCGGCACTAGGGGCCTCGTGAAGTAATCGTAGCTCCTCTTGTCCCAGGCCTCCAGACTGACGTAGAGCTGGCTTGGCTCCTCGTCCAGGTGCGCCAATACGTCCGGCCTAACGCCCCTGGTGACCACGAAGGTGGTCATGCCCCTCCTGTGTATCTCCTTAATGAGGTCCCCAAGGAGCGGGTACAGCGTAGGCTCTCCCGTAAGGCTCATGGTGACGTGGGCAGGGTTCATGGCCTCCTCAACCATCTTAGGATCTATTCCTGGCATCCCCTTGTAGCCGCTCATGAGCCTCCTGTGCTCCCTTATGAGGCCATCCACGAGCTCCTTAGGGTCGTCGTAGAAGGGTAGCTTCGTCTCGTCGAGATCTACGCCTACGTCCTGAGGCCTTATCCTCCAGCAGTGCATACATGCGTTCCAGCACCAGAAGGCGGCGGGGCTCATCTGGATGTCCCTGTGGCTCTCTATGCCGTAGAACTTACACTTATAGCAGTGCCTTTTCTCCATCATGGCCATGTGGGTCCAGTAGCACTTCTTAACCACCGTGTGCCTGCCCACAAAGTGGTACTTCTGTCTGGCTAGCCTCTCAACTAGAGGCATCCACTTCTCCGGCATGTCGTGCCTTATGAGCCCCTTGCCCCTCACTTCCCCTCCCCCAGTAGGCCTCTCTCTAGGAGGTATTGATATGCGCTGTAGGCAGCCACAGCCCCCATGGCTGCAGCGGTAACCACCTGCCTGAAGCCCCTCCAGAGGCTGGTCGCATCTCCGGCGGCGAACATGCCAGGTATGCTGGTCTCCATCCACTCACCCACCTTTACATAGCCCTGTTCGTCCGTCTCCACGCCTATCCTCCTGAAGAGCTCCGTGGGGGGCTCCTGGCCTATCTCGACAAACACGCCGTCCACCTCGACCACCGCTTCCCCTTTAGGTCCCTTCACTTTCACCGCCTTCACCTCCTCCTCCCCCAATATCTCAGTCACCACGCTGTTCAGGACGAACTCGATGTTTGTCCTCCTCTTCGCATCCTCTACGAGGGCGGGCTTTGCTCTGAACGAATCCCTCCTGTGGATCAGATACACCTTGCCCACGTACCCGCTAAGCATAATGGCTCCCTCGAGGGCGGCATCTCCTCCTCCCACGACTGCTACTGCGCTCTTCCCCTTGAAGAGCGGGGCGTCGCAGACACTACAATAACTAACCCCTCTCCCCTGGAACTTGTCCTCTCCTGGGACGCCCAGCTTCCTCCTCCTGCTTCCCACTGCCAGGATCACTGTCTTTGCATAGACCTCAGTGCCCCCCCTGCCCGCTATCTTGAACAGGTCTCCTTCCCTCTTCACGTCAATTACCTCCACGCCCGTCACCACCTTCACCCCTGAGCTCTCTGCATGCTCCCTGAACTTGTTGATGAGCTCCGAAGCCTTGATCTTCGTGAAGCCAGGGTAGTCGTCTATCCACTCAGTCCAGTTCAGCTGCCCTCCTACATCTATGCTGAGGACCACCGTCTTCAGTAGGAGCCTCGCTGCGTACACTGCCGCAGAGAGGCCTGCGGGTCCTCCTCCAACTATCACTAGATCGTATTTCTCGCCCCTCTCTACCCTCGGCCTCCTACCTATCCTTAGAGACATACGTCCTCCCACTAAACGCCGTTAAATAGAGTTAAGAGAGTTGCGGCTATATTGGCATGTCCTTCCCCTCATATATCAACATAGCCAGGAACAGTGCTATCGCGACTAGGGCAGATAGAACGCCCAAGTCTAGAGCAGAAACCGTTCCCTTAGTTGCTATCTCTAGCGCAGGGAAGTACCTAGAGGCCGTCAGGTAGCCGAGGGGCTCTAGGGCAGTCCCCATGCTCATGGTGTCCATCACATAGTCCAACACCACGAGGCCCGCCGAGACGGGCTTCGCGAGGGCAGGCGGTAGGACCGTCCCCAAGAGCATGCCCACGGAGACGCAGAGGAGAAGGTAAGGTATGGCGTGGAGGTGAAGGAGGACTATGTTGCGCCCGATGAGCTCCTCCACTCCCATGAGGGCAGCAAAGAGGAATGTGGCTAGCAGCGAAGCCACAGTGAGGCCGAGGACGAGGACGGCTATGGAGAGGAACCTAGCTAGCAGGAGATCTCTGCGAGAGAGGGGGAGGGAGAGATTAAGGGGACCTGTCCTTTCTAGCAGGTCGTCCACTACTGCGCCAGCTCCCACGAAAGCTAGGTATGCGCCCAAGATCACTATGTAAATCCAGGCAAAGTAGTTCAGGACGTAGAACGCCTCGGCGCCCAGCACCTCAGGAACGCCCTTGCCGAAGAGCTTCATGAGCTCCTCTGGGAACTGCTTGAAGAGCTCCTCGTACAGCCTCTGGAGCTCCTCCTCTTCGCCCCAGGACCAGACTGTGAGGGCTATGATGACTGACAGGACCAGGGACCAGCCTAGCAGTGCCCTCCTCCTGAGCCTGAAGTCGAACCTAGCGTAGTTCAGCAACGCTATCACCTTTTGTATATGTGCATGAAGACCTCTTCAAGCGTCATGTTCCTTATCTCCACGTCCTCCACGCCGTGCTCTGCCAAGAGCGCCAAGAGCTCTGAGTAGCGGTCCGCCGCCAGGACCACCTCCCTCCCCTCCTGAGAGAGAACTCTGGCCACTCCCTCCAGCCTCCTGACGTCCAAAGGCTCCTTTAGCCTAACCTTCACCAGCTTTCCCAGCTTCGAGAGGAGGGAGGGGAGGTCCTCTAGCGCCACGATTCTCCCCTCCTTTATGAGGCAGATCCTGTCAGCTACCCTCTGCACCTCGCTCAGGACGTGAGAGGAGAAGAAGACGGTCTTGCCCCTTCTTACCTCCTCCCTCAGGAAGTTAAGCAGCCTGTCCCTCATGAGGGGATCTAGCCCTGTAGTGGGCTCATCTAATATGAGAAGGTCCGGGTCATGAGAGAGGGCCAGGGCTAGGGCTAACATCTGTCTCATGCCCTTCGAGTACTCCTCCACTTTCTTGTTCAGGTCAAGGGGGAAGAGCTCTAGGATCTCCTCAGCCCTCCCCGCCCCTCCCCTTATCCTGGAGTAGTACCCTAGGATCTCTTTACCCTTCAGGCCCCTCGGGAACGAGAAGTCCTCTGCCAGATAGCCTATCTCCTCCCTCACCCTGGCCATCTTCCTATCGTCTCTTGAGTCCACGCCCATGACTATAGCCCTCCCTCTCGTGGGCCTCATGAACCCCATTAGAAGCCTCACGGTCGTGGTTTTCCCCGCGCCGTTAGGACCTAAGTACGCGAAGGCTTCGCCCTTCCTGACAGAGAAGTCTATGTCCACTATCCCTACTCTCTCCCCGTAAAACTTGGTGAGACCCTCTGCAACTATCACACAGGGTTCCCTCTATGTAAAAAGGTGAGCAGCAAAACATATAATATACCTATATTCTATGCACGAACTCCACTTCTACCTCGTCTACCCCTTCCACTCCCCTCAACACGCTCTCCAGCTCGTCAGTCCCTCCCTCGGTCTCCTCCGGCATGGTGACGAGTATCCTGAGAGCGTTGTAGCCGAACGCTATCGGTATCTCGCTGCTCCCCACCAACATGTAGTTCGTCGGGAGGCTGGACCTGATCTTCTCTAGCAGCTCGTTCCGGTCTATTTCTACGCCCGAGGGGAAGACCCTTACGGCCACGACTACCCTAGCCAACATACCTCACCTCACGGGCCCTCGAAGCCGCAGTTAGGGCACCTATAAGGAGCACCTCTAATTCTCTCCTTCTCACACCTCCATATGAGGAAGACCCCACAGTTGGGGCAGAAGAACGAGACAGCCCTCTCCGCTGGGTTTATGAGTTTGCCAGAGCTACACGTTGGCGGTTTCACGTTGTCGTATATGTCTATCTTCCTAGCAGCCACTGCCCTCGACATGTCTCCTCCCCCCTTGCCTCGCCTCTTGAGTTTAAAAGCTTGTTAGAGAACCCTGCTCACCAGCCTAGGTATGTCGAAGGGGGTTCTGGCTACTGGTATGCCAGCCTTCTCCAGTGCCTTTACCTTGCTACTGTAGTCTCCCATGCCCATCATTATTATGGCTCCCGCGTGCCCCATCCTCTTGCCCGGCGGGGCTGTCCTCCCGGCGACGAAGGCCACGACCGGCTTAGTGAACCTGCCCTCCATTACCATCTTCGCAGCCCTCTCCTCCATGTCCCCTCCTATCTCCCCCAGCAGCACCACCGCCTTGGTTTCCTCGTCCTTCTCAAAGAGCTCCATGGCTTCCGTGAAAGTGAGGCCCACTATGGGGTCTCCTCCGATGCCAATGACGGTGGACTGTCCTATGCCCTCCCTTGTCAGCGCATAGCTTACCTCGTAAGTCAAAGTCCCGCTCCGCGATATGACCCCCACGGGCCCTCTGGAGAACACGTGACCTGGCATTATGCCCACCTTTGCCTCCCCTGGCGTTATGACGCCAGGGCAGTTGGGCCCGACTATCGTGACCCCCTTGCTCCTGGCGTAGTTCACAACCCTCATGGTCTCGTGCACAGGTATGCCTTCTGTGATCACCACGACGAGCCCTATGCCCGAGTCCACAGCTTCATATATCGCGTCTGCCGCAAAGCGGGCTGGCACGAACACTATTGAGGCATTGGCGCCCCTCTCCCTCACCGCCTCCTTCATGGAGTCGTAAACGGGAACTCCGTGGACCTCAGAGCCGCCCTTGCCGGGCGTTACGCCTGCCACTACCTTAGTGCCGTACTCTAGCATGAGCTTAGCGTGGAAGGAGCCCTCCCTGCCGGTTATGCCCTGCACCGCTACCCTTGTATTCCTGTTAACCAGTATGGCCATCTCAGCTCGCCTCCCTCACGGCTGCCAACGCAGCCTCCCGCGGGTCGCTGAACACATTTATCCCTGCCTCCTCCAGTATCCTCCTTCCCTCCTCTTCCCTCGTACCTGAGAGCCTCACGAAGATCTTCTTGCTTAGTCCCCCGTGTTCCCTTATTGCCTCCACTATCCCCCTAGCCACCTCGTCGCCCCTCGTTATGCCGCCGAAGATGTTTATGAAGACAGTCTTAGCTTTGGGATACTCTAGGAGGAGCAGCACGGCCTTCTTCACCCTCTCGGCGCTGGCTCCCCCTCCTATGTCGAGGAAGTTGGCTGGAGCGCCGCCGAACTCATAGACCAGGTCCATGGTGGTCATGGTCAGCCCTGCCCCATTGCCTATTATGCCCACGCTCCCCTCTAGCTCCACGAAAGCCAGGCCCGCCTTCTTCCCCTTCAGCTCCCAGAGGCTCACCTCCCCTCCCTCGAGCCTCTCCACGGCGAGCTCGGGATGCTTGTATGAGGCGTTGTCGTCGACTATTATCCTGGCGTCCAGCGCCACCGCCTTCTCGTCCACTATGGTGAGCGGGTTGACCTCCACCAGATCTGCGTCGTACTTCGTGAAGACCTCGTACAGCGAGAGGAGCAGAGAGGAGAAGCTGTTAAGGGCCCCTCCTGATAGCCCTATGCTCCTCGCCACGGCCCTCGCCTCGTAAGGCCTCAGGCCTGCGTAGAGGTCCACAGAGAGCCTCACTATGCTCTCCGGCCTCTCCCTCGCTATCTCCTCTATGTCCACCCCCCCGTATTTGCTTGCCAGGATGACAGGCCTCCTCTCGCTCCTGTCTAAGGTTATGGAGGCGTAGAGCTCCGCCTCGTGCTTCACGGCCTTCTCTACTAACACGTATGCTGGCTTCAGGCCCTTGATGGGGTGCTCGAAGAGCAGCTCCACGAGCTTTGCTGCCTCCTCTAGGCTGCCTGCTAACCTTATGCCGCCCGCCTTGCCCCTCCCCGCCACCAGCACCTGGCTCTTGACCACCAGCGGCGGCTCCAAGCGCGCTGACTCCAGCTTTGACCTCGCGTCCTCGCCCTTGGCTATAACCACGCCCGGCGGCACTTCTACCCCATGTCTTCTCAGGATCTCTTTGGCCTCAAACTCATACAGCTTCAAGCCCTGCACCGCCTCCATATGTCCCCCATTCCTTAAAGCTTCCTCTCTCCATACCCCAGGGACCTATGCCTAGGGTTGAGGGAGGACAAAAGGTAGTGGAGAGCCTACACGTGCTGAGGCTCAGCTACGAGGAGTTGAGGGAGCTGAAGGAGTGGGCTATATCTCAGAGGGCAGTGCTCGTAACTGCGCCCTCTCTAGTTTACGTTAAGCCAGGCATTCTTCTCGCGGTAGGCGTGGGGAGCATAATATCTCACGAGAGGCCCCCCGTGGGCTCATATTACGAGGTGCTCAGGACCGCGTGGGTGGACGGCTGTAAGGTCGGGGAGCGCGAGCCCAGCTACAAGAGGGCAGAGGGGAGGGCTGTGAGGGCGGAGGGCGTCGTTGTGGCGATCGACCACAGGGACCCCGTAGCCCTCTTCGTGAACGGCTCCTCGGGCCTTCATGAGATAGTAGAGGGGGAGAAGGCGGGAGCCATAGCGGTCGTCGCCGGCAGGCCTGCAGTCCTCAAGCTCAAGTGGTACATATCTCTCCTGCTCTCGGGGGAGGGGCACAGGAGGACGGAGTACATAGCCCCCCTTGTCTCCTCGTGCTCCAGGGGTGAGGAGGGGGTTGAGGCTTAGCAAGAGGGAGCTTGCGGCCTCGATAATCATGTACAAGAAGTTCGGGGAGGGGGAGGCAAACCTGGAGGACCTCGTTTCCCTGCTTAGGGAGGAGATGTGCCTCACGAGGAGATCTGCTATGAACGTGATAAAGAGGTTGAGGAAGCTGGGCTTCCTAGAGGTCAGGGCGGGAGGGAGATCCATTGCTGCTATCCTCCGCAACCCCCTCGAGCCCCTGGAGGCTATGGCCTCTTCGTACGTTTCCTCAAGGAAGGGCAGGTGTAGGCGCCCAATATGAGCCTTATAAACTTCTAACAAAGCCCTCTGAAAGGGGCAGAGGCCTTGTCTGCAAGGGAGAGGAGAGAGGTAACGCTGAGAGTAGCAGAGGCAAAGCCCAAGGACTCCGGGAAGAAGCGTGTTAGGATAGACCTGGACATAATGAAGTATCTGGGCGTAGACTCAGGGGATGTGGTAGAGATAGAGGGCAAGAAGAAGACAGTTGCAATAGTGTGGCCAGCCCTCCCGGAGGACGCTGGGCTCGACGTGATCCGGATGGACGGCTACCTGAGAAAGGACGCAAGCGTGAACATAGGCGACAGAGTGGTGGTTAGGAAGAGTAACCCTCAGTATGCAAGGAGAGTGATCCTTGCCCCTGCCACGCAAATAGGTAGTGACGAGTCCCTGAAGAGGCACGTGAAGAAGAGGCTCATAGGGACGCCAGTAATGGAGGGAGATACCCTCATAGTGCAGGTCATAGGCCAGGCCCTCCAGCTGCAGGTGGTTGACGCTAGGCCTAGAGGGGCAGTGATAATAACTGAAAACACTCTAGTAGACGTGCTCGACAAGCCCACCTCTGTCTCCTCTATGCCAAAGGTCACCTACGAGGACATAGGCGGGCTATCACATGTGATAGCTAAGGTAAGAGAGCTCGTGGAGCTTCCGCTCAGGTACCCAGAGCTCTTCAGGAGGCTAGGCATAGAGCCGCCGAAGGGGATCCTGCTGTACGGCCCTCCTGGCACCGGCAAGACCCTGCTGGCAAAGGCTGTAGCTAACGAGGTAGACGCGCACTTCATTGCAGTTAACGGCCCCGAGATCATGAGCAAGTTCTACGGGGAGAGCGAGCAGAAGCTTAGGGAGATATTCAAGGAGGCCGAGGAGAACGCGCCCTCCATCATCTTCTTCGACGAGATAGACGCCATAGCCCCCAAGAGGGAGGAGGTGACGGGCGAGGTGGAGAAGAGGGTTGTGGCGCAGCTGCTAACGCTGATGGACGGGCTTAAGGAGAGGGGCAAGGTCATAGTGATAGGAGCCACAAACAGGCCCGACGCAGTAGATCCTGCGCTCAGGAGGCCTGGCAGGTTCGATAGAGAGATAGAAGTCCCCATGCCAGACAAGCAGGGGAGGTTGGAGATACTCCAGATCCACACCAGGCACATGCCGCTGGCCGACGACGTGGACCTCGAGAAGCTCGCGGAGATAACGAAGGGCTACACAGGAGCGGACCTAGCTGCGCTGGCCAGGGAGGCGGCCATGCAGGCGCTGAGGAGGTACCTGCCTGAGATAGACCTGAGCCAGAGGAGCATACCGTCCGAGGTGCTCGAGAAGATAGTAGTAAAGATGAGCGACTTCATGGAGGTCTACAAGGAAATAACGCCCAGCGGGCTGAGGGAGGTGCAGATAGAGATCCCTGACGTGAGATGGAGCGACATAGGTGGGCTAGAGGAGGTGAAGAGAGAGCTAATAGATATGGTCGAGAGGCCCATGAAGTTCCCGGAGGTCTACGTAAAGGCCGGCATAAGGCCTCCAAAGGGCGTCCTTCTCTTCGGGCCGCCTGGGACGGGCAAGACTCTGCTGGCCAAGGCAGTGGCTACGGAGAGTGGTGCTAACTTCATAGCAGTGAGGGGTCCTGAGGTCATGAGCAAGTGGGTGGGGGAGAGCGAGAAGCTGATCAGGGACATATTCAAGAAGGCAAGGCAGTACGCGCCCGCAGTCATATTCTTCGACGAGATAGATGCTATAGCATACGCAAGGGGGACTGACGAGGGCAGCAGGGTGGTGGAGAGG